>JBAWYL010000021.1:0-46489 GCA_037143555.1 Chlorobiaceae bacterium | reverse complement strand
GAGCAGCGGTCTCCAAAACCGCAGGTTGGGGGTTCGATTCCCTCCTGACGTGCACGCAAGGGAAATTTTTTATTTCTGTAGTTTATTCGAGGTCTGTATTCATGAATAAATATATCGGCAAGGCAAGTCAATATTACCGTGATGTAATCGGTGAAATGCGGAAAGTTGTCTGGCCGAGCAGGGAAGAGATTAAGGATTTGACGATTGTTGTGTTGACGGTATCAGGTATTCTTGCCTTGTTTACGTTTCTTGTCGACTGGGTCATAAATTTTGTTATGGGAAAGTTATTGTAAGGAACAGTGTTAAGGTGATTTGAATGAGCGCAAAGAAAAAAGAAATTGAGGCACAGGGTATTCCGGTTGCGCGCTGGTATGCACTAAGGATTTATTCGGGGCATGAGCGCAAGGTTAAGGAGTCGATTGAGGCTGACGTGGCCCGGTGTGGTCTTGCCGACAAGATATTGCAGATTTACGTTCCCTATGAGCGTTTTGTTGAGGTTAAAAACGGCAAGAAAAGAAGTTTGACCAAAAACGCGTTTCCAGGTTATGTGCTCATCGAAGCCGTGCTGGACAAGCAGACCAGAAATCTTATACTTGATATACCGTCTGTAATGGGTTTTCTTGGGGTTGATGACGTTCCGACACCGTTGAGGCCTGATGAGGTTGAAAAGATTCTGGAGCCGGAGAGCTCCATCGAGCACCGTTCTGTTGTTGAGTCGCCTTTCAAGATAGGTGATTCGGTTAAGGTGATTGACGGACCGTTCAGTTCGTTGACCGGTGTTGTTCATGAAGTGTCTACTGAAAGAATGAAGGTTAAGGTTATGATAAGCTTTTTTGGTCGCAGTACGCCGACAGAGCTTGATTTTTCACAGGTAAAGTCAGTTTCCCAATAATTAGGGCTTAAGTAATTTTAAGCTTCTGAATAGAAATAGTTTATGGCAAAAAAGGTAATCGGTTTTATCAAGCTTCAGATCCCAGCCGGTGCAGCAAACCCTGCTCCTCCTGTCGGTCCCGCTCTTGGTCAGAAAGGTGTCAATATTATGGAGTTTTGCAAGCAGTTCAATGCAAAAACCCAATCTGAATCAGGGATGATTATTCCGGTAGTCATTACGGTATATTCTGACAAGTCATTCACATTTATTACCAAAACCCCGCCAGCAGCTGTTCTTCTTCTTAAGGAAGCCAGTTTGAAGAAAGGTTCAGGGGAGCCTAACCGTAACAAGGTTGGTTCAGTCAGTCGTGAACAGGTTCGCAAAATAGCTGAACTGAAAATGCCCGATCTCAATGCGGTCGATCTCAATGGCGCAGAAGAGATGATTATGGGTACGGCGAGAAGTATGGGGATTGTAATTCAGGATTGATTGTCTGTTTTTAATGATTGAGGCTGTGGGAGGCTGAAAAGCCGCTTTTTTAACCACTTATACAAGAAAAATAATGGCTGGTAAGAAATACAGAAATGCCGCGCTGAAGATTGATCGGTTTCATGAATACGATCTGGTTGATGCTGTGGATAAGGTTAAGGAGATTACTGAGGTTAAGTTTGACGCAACGGTTGATATTGCCGTGAAGCTAGGAGTCGATCCCCGGCATGCCGATCAGGTTGTCCGTGGAACGGTAATGCTCCCGCACGGAACAGGAAAAACTGTTTCGGTACTGGTTGTCTGCAAAGAGGCTAAGGCTGATGAGGCAAGAGAAGCCGGTGCGGATCTTGTTGGTTTTGAGGAGTATATCGAGAAGATCCAGGAAGGATGGACGGGTGTTGATGTTATTATTGCAACTCCGGATGTCATGGGTCAGTTAGGTAAAGTTGCCAAGATTCTTGGGCCCCGTGGTTTAATGCCAAATCCTAAATCAGGAACGGTTACAATGGATGTAGCCAAAGCTGTCAAGGAAGTCAAAGCTGGCAAGATTGAATTCAGGGTAGATAAGGCGGGAAATATTCATGCTCCTGTCGGCAAGGTTTCCTTTCAGCCTGACCAGCTGGTTGCCAATATTGGAAGCTTCCTGAAAGAGGTCGTTCGTTTAAAGCCATCGGCAGCCAAGGGTCAGTATGTGCAGGGAATTGCGCTTTCAAGCACCATGTCCCCTAGCGTGAAGGTCAAAATGGAAAAATTTGTCGCCTAATAAAAACGGTTTATACGATGAAGCGAGATACAAAAGAGCAGATCGTTCAGGAAGTTGCTGAACAGATAAATAAGTCACAGGGTATATATCTTACGGAATTTCAGGGGTTGAGCGTCGCTAAAATGGCGGAACTCCGTCGCGAGTTCAGAAACGTAGGTGTTGAGTATCGTGTTGTAAAAAATACGCTCATAAAAAAGGCTCTGAAAGAGCTTGGGGTTGCTGATAAGCTTGCTCCTGGTCTAAAAGGAACCACTGCTTTGGCCTTCGGATTTGATGATCCGATAGCTCCGGCAAAGGTGATCAAAAAGTTCAGCAAAACCAATGAAGCGCTAAAGTTCAAAATGGCATCGATTGATGGTGCTGTTTTTGGAGCTGACTCTCTTCCGCAGCTTTCCGAAATGCTCACCAAGACCGAAAATATCGGTCGCACTGCAGGACTGATCAACAGCGTTGTCAGCTCTGTTCCTATGGTGGTCAATGCGGTTATGAGAAATCTTGTCTATGCTCTGGATCAGGTAGCCAAGCAGAAGCAGTAAGCAATAAGAATCTATTACGCACTCAACAGATTATTTTAATTGTAAATTATTAAACAAGAGAGGGGAATAATGTCTATCGAAACACTTGTAGAGCAGATTGGTAAGTTGACTCTAACTGAGGCATCTGAATTAGTAAAGGCTCTTGAAGAGAAGTTTGGTGTCAGTGCAGCTCCTGTTGCAGTTGCCGGTGTTGCAGCAGCACCTGCAGGCGACGTTGCGGTACAGGAAGAGCAGACCGAGTTTGATGTTGTGTTGACAGCCGCTGGCGAAAGCAAAATCAATGTGATCAAGGCAGTTCGTGCAATCACCGGTCTTGGTTTGAAAGAAGCCAAGGATCTTGTTGACGGTGCACCGAAAACTGTTAAAGAAGCCGTAACCAAGGACGAGGCAGAAAAGATTGCCAAAGAGCTGAAAGATGCAGGCGCATCAGTAGAGTTGAAGTGATCTTTGAAAAGAGTCATTACTATAGCAAGCTCCGTTTCGATATGAGACGGAGCTTTGTCTGTTTGTGTAAGTACCGTATTGATGTAAGTTTTTGTGACGATACGATTAAGGTTCAGTCGGACTTTTTAGTTGTCCAGCAAAGATTCTGCGGATCTTTGTGAGGACTTAATCTGTAAGTAATTCATGCAATTGATAAAAGCGAGGTGCATGTGAAAGTGGCTGATGCAACAACACCGTGTATTGACTTTTCGAAAATCCAAAGTGTTATAGAGGCTCCCGACTTATTAAAAGTTCAGTTAGATTCATTTCATAATTTTATACAGGATAGCGTACCTCTTTCCAAGAGAAAGGACCAGGGCCTCGAGCGGGTTCTACGCGGCGCGTTCCCAATCACCGACACCAGGGGCCTGTATCTGCTTGAGTATATCACTTATAGCTTTGATAGACCGAAGTATACTGTTGAAGACTGTATTGAACGTGGACTTACCTATGATGTTTCACTGAAAGTAAAGCTCAAGCTGTCCTACAAGGATGAAGCCGATGAGACCGACTGGAAGGAGACCATACAGCAGGAAGTTTACCTTGGCAGGATTCCCTACATGACCGAGCGAGGCACCTTTATTGTCAATGGCGCCGAAAGGGTCGTTGTCGCCCAGCTTCACCGCTCTCCCGGAGTCGTGTTCAGCGAAGCTATCCATCCGAACGGCAAGAAAATGTATTCGGCTAAAATTGTTCCTACGAGAGGCTCATGGATTGAGTTTCAGACCGATATCAATAATCAGATATTTGTCTATATCGACCAGAAAAAGAATTTTCTGGTCAGTGCGCTGCTGCGTGCCATAGGATTTGCAAGGGATGAGGATATACTCGGTTTATTTGATCTTGTTGAAGAGGTATCACTGAAATCCACCAAAAAGGATCAGCTTATCGGCCAGTATCTGGCTTCAGATATTGTTGATATGCAGACGGGTGAAGTTGTCAGTGCAAGAACGGCAATAACCGAAGACATCTTCGAGCAGATTCTTGCTGCCGGCTACAAAAGTGTAAAGGTAATGAAGACCTATTCCGGCGGAGACAAAGGGCCGGATAAATCAATCATTATCAATACCATCCTTAATGATAATTCTGCCACCGAAGAAGAGGCGCTTGAGATTGTCTATGAAGAACTGAGAGCCAATGAGGCCCCGGATATTGACGCGGCGCGGAGTTTCCTTGAGAGAACATTTTTCAATCAGAAAAAATATGATCTTGGTGAGGTTGGTCGTTACAGGATTCAGAAAAAACTTGGTAAAGAGTTTGATGATCTGAAAGAATATCTTTCCGCGAAGCCCGAGCTCAAGCAGCTTTCAGATACCATTTACGAAAAGATTCTTCAGACCATACAGTCCTTTTCCGATGAGCCAAACGGTGAGGATATTCTGGTTTTGACACATTACGATATTATTTCCGTCATTTATTATCTCATCAAGCTGGTCAACGGGCTTGCAGAGGTAGATGACGTCGACCATTTGGCGAATCGTCGAGTCCGCTCAGTGGGTGAACAGCTTGCAGCACAGTTCGTTATTGGACTGGCCAGAATGGGGAAAAATGTCCGTGAAAAACTCAACTCAAGGGATTCCGATAAAATCGCTCCTGCTGATCTTATCAATGCCCGTACAGTTTCAAGTGTTGTATCGAGTTTCTTCGCTACCAGCCAGCTCTCGCAGTTCATGGACCAGACCAACCCGCTGGCAGAAATGACCAACAAGAGAAGGGTTTCCGCCCTTGGACCTGGTGGTCTGACCAGAGAACGGGCAGGTTTTGAGGTTCGTGACGTTCACTATACGCATTATGGCAGGTTATGTCCTATTGAAACTCCTGAAGGTCCGAACATCGGACTTATATCCTCGCTATCGGTCTATGCGGAGATAAACGATAAAGGTTTTATCCAGACCCCCTACAGAGTAGTCGACAAAGGGCAGGTTACCGATAATGTTCTGATGCTTTCGGCAGAAGATGAGGAAAACAAGATTACCGTTCCGGTCAGTGTTCCTCTGGACGAGAACAATAAGATAGCTGTAGAGACAGTGCAGGCGAGGACGAAAGGCGATTATCCGGTAGTCGCTGCAGAGGACGTTAATTTTATGGACGTTTCTCCCGTACAGATTGTCAGTGCTGCAGCAGCATTGATCCCTTTTCTTGAGCATGATGACGGTAACCGTGCACTTATGGGAGCCAACATGCAGCGCCAGGCAGTTCCTCTCTTGACCTCCGAAGCTCCTGTTGTTGGTACCGGTATGGAAGCCAAGGTTGCAAGGGATTCCCGTTCAGTGATCATTGCCGAAGGGCCCGGTGTGATTGAAGACGTAACGTCGGAATATATCCATGTTCGCTACGATCTTGATCCCGATAATAACGTTCTTTCGATGCTTGATCCTGATGAAGGGCTGAAAACCTACAAATTGATCAAATTCAAACGCTCAAACCAGGATACCTGTATTTCACAGAAACCTCTGGTACATATCGGACAGCGAGTTGAAAAAGGGTTAATACTTTCCGACAGCTCATCAACAGATAATGGTGAACTTGCGCTCGGAAAAAATGTGTTGGTTGCCTTCATGCCATGGCGTGGTTACAACTTTGAAGATGCTATCATTCTCAGCGAACGGGTTGTTTATGATGATGTCTTTACCTCGATTCATATTCATGAATTTGAGGCAAATGTCCGCGACACTAAACGTGGCGAAGAGCAGTTTACACGCGACATATATAATGTCAGTGATGAAGCGCTCAGAAACCTTGACGAAAACGGTATCGTGCGTAACGGTGCAGAAGTCAAGGAAAGAGATATTCTTGTCGGTAAAATAACACCGAAAGGTGAAAGCGATCCTACGCCTGAAGAAAAACTGCTTCGAGCGATTTTCGGCGACAAGTCAAGTGACGTCAAGGATGCATCGATGCATGTTCCCGCAGGAATGAAAGGTATTGTCATCAAGACAAAACTTTTCAGTCGCAAGAAAAAGGTCGGCATGGATTCCAAAGAAAAGATTGAGGTCGTAGACAAAAAATACGATTATAAGGAATTCGATCTTAGAAAGAGGTTTGCCGAATGGGTGAAACAGCTTCTTGAGGGCAAGACTTCAACTGGTTTGTATAGTGATAAAGGCAAGCAGCTTATAGCCGAGGGCACTCTGTACGATGCCGCACTCCTCGGGAAATTCAGTGCTATGCCATTCCTTGAGTCTATTGATTTTTCAAAAGGTCTGACTGACTCTTCCAGGGTGAATGATAATGTCATCCGCCTTGTCAAGGAGTTCCGGTTCAAACTGAAAGATCTTGCAGATGAACGGGAAGACGAAAAATATAAAATCAACGTTGGTGATGAGCTTCCTCCAGGTATAGAGGAACTTGCCAAAGTCTATATCGCGCAGAAGAGGAAAATTCAGGTTGGCGACAAAATGGCCGGCCGGCATGGTAACAAGGGTGTTGTAGGTAAGATTCTTCCGATTGAGGATATGCCTTTTATGGCAGATGGTACCCCGGTTGACATCGTACTTAATCCGCTTGGTGTGCCAAGCCGTATGAATATTGGTCAGCTTTATGAGACATCACTCGGCTGGGCGGCTAAAAAACTCGGAGTCAAGTTTAAAACGCCGATTTTCAACGGAGCAACGTATCAGGAAGTTCAGCGAGAACTTGAAAGGGCAGGCCTTCCTGCACACGGTAAGGTCAGTCTATTTGACGGACGTACCGGAGAGCGTTTCGATGACGAAGTTACCATTGGATACATCTACATGCTCAAATTGAGCCATCTTGTCGATGATAAGATTCATGCCCGTTCAACAGGACCGTACTCGCTTATCACCCAGCAGCCTCTTGGCGGAAAAGCCCAGTTTGGAGGTCAGAGGTTTGGTGAAATGGAAGTCTGGGCTCTCGAAGCTTATGGCGCGGCTAATATCCTCAGGGAAATGTTAACGGTTAAATCAGATGACGTTATAGGTCGGAACAAAACCTATGAAGCAATTGTGAAAGGCCAGAACCTGCCGGAACCGGGTATACCGGAATCCTTCAATGTTCTCATCAGGGAGCTGCAGGGGCTTGGTCTCGAGATTCGTATTGACGACAGGGTTCCTTAGTAATGTGTTAATTCGCGGGTACATCATTAACGGACATTAAACAGAGTCGTTTAAAAAGAGGAATTGACTATGATTTTTTCACAGGGAGCTTCGCCATTGAAAGGCGATTTTTCAAGGATAAAGTTCAGCATTGCATCACCTGAAAGCATTCTTGCTCATTCAAGGGGTGAGGTACTGAAGCCTGAGACAATAAATTACCGTACGTTCAAACCAGAGCGTGACGGTTTGATGTGCGAAAAAATATTCGGGCCTACAAAGGATTGGGAATGTTATTGCGGCAAATACAAACGTGTTCGCTACAAGGGAATCATCTGCGATCGATGCGGTGTCGAGGTTACGACCAAAAGTGTCCGCCGGGAGCGAATGGGACATATATCCCTTGCAGTTCCTGTCGTGCACACCTGGTTTTTCCGTTCAGTACCAAGCAAAATCGGGGCGCTGCTTGACCTTTCGACCAAAGAACTCGAAAGGATCATCTACTATGAAGTCTATGTCGTCATCAATCCCGGTGAACCCGGTGAAAAGCAGGGAATCAAAAAACTTGACCGTCTGACAGAAGAGCAGTACTTCCAGATTATCACTGAGTATGAGGATAACCAGGACCTCGAGGATTCAGATCCCGACAAGTTTGTCGCCAAAATGGGCGGGGAAGCTATTCACCTGCTTCTCAAAAATATCGACCTTGATTCATCAGCGATACATCTGCGTAAAGTGCTCAAGGAGAGCAATTCTGAACAGAAAAGAGCTGATGCGCTGAAAAGACTTAAGGTTGTTGAAGCGTTCAGAAAAAGTTATGAACCGCATAAAAAAACCAGAAAAAAGCCTCTCGGGCTGTTTCCTGAAGACGAGCTTCCTGAGCCTTATGTTTATGAAGGCAATAAACCAGAGTACATGGTGATGGAAGTCGTTCCGGTCATTCCCCCGGAGCTTCGTCCGCTTGTTCCGCTTGAAGGTGGCAGGTTTGCAACATCCGATCTTAATGATCTTTATCGCCGGGTTATCATTCGCAACAACCGGTTAAAAAAACTCATCGACATTCGTGCCCCCGAGGTTATTCTGCGTAACGAAAAGAGAATGCTGCAGGAAGCAGTTGATGCGTTGTTTGACAACTCACGCAAGGCCAACGCAGTGAAAACCGGCGAATCCAACAGGCCGTTGAAATCGCTGTCGGATTCACTCAAAGGTAAGCAGGGACGCTTCCGTCAGAACCTTCTTGGAAAGAGGGTTGACTATTCAGGCCGTTCAGTTATCGTCGTTGGTCCCGAATTGAAGCTGCATGAGTGCGGTCTGCCGAAAAGCATGGCAATTGAGCTCTTTCAGCCCTTTGTGATCCGTCGTCTCGTTGATCGTGGTATTGCCAAATCGGTCAAATCAGCAAAGAAACTTATCGACAAAAAAGATCCGATTGTATGGGATGTGCTCGAAAAGGTCATTGACGGCCGACCGGTAATGCTCAACAGGGCTCCTACCCTTCATCGTCTTGGTATTCAGGCGTTCCAGCCGGTGCTCATCGAGGGAAAAGCTATTCAGATACATCCGCTGGTCTGTACGGCGTTCAACGCTGACTTTGATGGTGACCAGATGGCCGTTCATATTCCTCTTTCGCAGGAAGCGCAGCTTGAAGCGGCATTGCTTATGCTGTCCTCTCATAATCTTATTTTGCCACAGTCAGGTAAACCAGTCACAGTTCCTTCACAGGACATGGTACTCGGTATGTATTTTCTGACAAAGTCACGTGTAGGAGATATTGGCGAGGGGCAGATATTCTACAGCCCTGAAGATGTTCTTATTGCATTCAATGAGCAGCGAGTAGGCCTTCATGCACAAATATTTGTCCAGTATTCAGGAGCAATCGATCAAAAATTTGATCCGTTGCGTGTCCTGGATACCATAGTGGAGGCAAATTCTGAAAAGTCGATCTGGTTAAAATCACAGATTGAAAAGAAGGAAATATTGCTTACGACGGTTGGCCGGGTGATTTTTAACCAGCATGTTCCCCATGAAATCGGGTTCATCAACCGTGTTATCGACAAAAAAGTAGCAAAGGAGCTTATCGGGCGCCTGAGCAGCGATGTCGGAAATGTTGAAACCGCCAAATTCCTTGATAATATCAAAGAAGTAGGGTTCCATTATGCAATGAAGGGAGGTCTTTCTGTAGGACTTTCTGACGCTATTGTCCCTGAAACAAAGGTTAAGCACATCAAGAATGCGCAGCGCGAAAGCACAAAGGTTGTTAAAGAGTACAATCGCGGTACGCTGACCGACAATGAACGATACAATCAGATCGTTGATGTCTGGCAGAAAACATCAAACATTGTTGCTGAGGAATCGTATCAGAAATTGAAAAGGGATCGTGAGGGGTTCAATCCTCTCTATATGATGCTTGATTCCGGAGCCCGTGGTTCCAGAGAGCAGGTTCGTCAGTTGACAGGTATGAGAGGTCTTATTGCCCGTCCGCAAAAGTCAATGTCGGGACAGCCGGGTGAAATTATTGAAAACCCGATTATCTCCAACCTCAAGGAGGGACTTACAGTTCTTGAGTATTTCATTTCAACACACGGTGCACGTAAGGGTCTTTCTGATACATCGCTTAAAACTGCAGATGCAGGGTACCTGACCAGACGACTCCATGATGTAGCACAGGATGTCATTGTTACCATTGATGACTGTGGAACAACTCGAGGTCTCTATGTTCATAGAAATATAGAAGAAGAGACAAGCGGACAGATCAAGTTCCGCGAAAAAATCAAGGGACGTGTTGCTGCCCGTGATATTTATGATACCCTTAACAACAAGGTTGTTGTACATTCCGGAGAGATCATCACAGAAGAGCTTGCTGAGCTTATTCAGGAGACTGCCGGTGTTGAAGAGGCTGAAATCCGTTCAGTATTGACCTGTGAATCAAAAATAGGCATATGTTCAAAATGCTACGGAACAAACCTTTCGGTACATGAACTTGTTGAAATGGGTGAAGCAGTCGGCGTTATTGCAGCGCAGTCGATTGGCGAACCTGGAACGCAGCTTACGCTTCGTACTTTCCACCAGGGCGGTACCGCTCAAGGTGGCATTACTGAAACCGAGACCAAGGCATTCTATGACGGTCAGATTCAGTTTGAGGATATCAAAACCGTCGACCATACGGCGATTAATGAGGACGGAGTCGAGGAACTGCGGATTATTGTTATTCAGAAAAACGGAAAAATCAATATTGCTGACCCGGATTCCGGCAAAATTCTGAAACGATATATTGTTCCCCATGGCGCCCACCTCAACTGCAAACATGGCAGCCTTATTAAAAAAGATCAGATAATGTTCAGCAGTGAACCAAACAGTACGCAGATTATTGCCGAACTGCCTGGTTTTATCAAATTTGCAGACATTGAAAAGGGCGTTACCTACAAGGAAGAGGTTGATCCTCAGACCGGTTTTTCGCAGCACACCATTATCAACTGGCGTACCAAGCTGAGAGCTACCGAAACAAGAGAGCCTAGGCTGATTATTATTGATGCGAACGGCGAGGTCAAAAAGACATATCCAGTGCCGATCAAGACCAATCTTTATGTTGAAGATGGTCAGAGAATTGCTCCCGGTGATATCATAGCCAAGGTTCCAAGGAATCTGGACCGTGTTGGCGGCGATATTACTGCAGGTCTTCCAAAAGTTACCGAACTGTTTGAAGCCCGCATTCCTTCGGATCCTGCAATTGTTACTGAAATTGACGGCTATGTCAGCTTTGGTTCACAGCGCAGGAGCAGTAAAGAGATCAAGGTTAAAAATGATTTCGGTGAAGAGAAGGTCTATTATGTCCAGGTTGGTAAGCACGTGCTCGCCAATGAGGGTGACGAAGTCAAGGCCGGTGACCCGTTGACAGATGGCGCCGTATCACCGCAGGATATTCTCCGTATTCAGGGACCTAATGCCGTGCAGCAGTACCTTGTTAACGAAATTCAGAAAGTATACCAGATCAATGCAGGTGTTGAGATTAATGACAAGCACCTTGAGGTTATTGTGCGTCAGATGCTTCAGAAGGTACGGGTTGAAGAATCCGGTGACACCAATCTCTTGCCTGGTGACCTGATTGATCGCAGTTCTTTCGTTGAGTCCAACAATAGTATGGCTGAAAAGGTACGTATTACTGAAAAAGGAGATGCCCCGGCAAGGATTCAGGATAGTCAGCTTCACAAATTGCGTGATATTACAAAACTGAATCGCGAGCTTCGCAAGAACGGCAAAAATATGATCGCCTTCGAACCAGCCCTGCAGGCGACCTCGCATCCCGTATTACTTGGTATTACAAGTGCAGCTCTTCAGACTGAAAGTGTTATCTCTGCGGCATCGTTCCAGGAAACTACCAAAGTGCTGACTGATGCGGCTGTTGCCGGAAAGGTTGATTTCCTTGCAGGCTTGAAAGAAAACGTTATTGTCGGAAAACTTATCCCTGCAGGAACAGGACTGAAGAGATACAAGACAATAAAGCTGACAGGTGAAGGTCATGACTCTGCTGATACTGAGAGCAAGATTGAAGAGGCTCCGACAAGAGAGGGATTTGCGAACGAAAGATAGTTCACAAGCACTATCAGATGAGACAAAAAAAAGGGAGATTTTCATCTCCCTTTTTTTTTACTTCTTTTCAAACCTGAAGGATTCAAGAAAACTCGTATCGAATTCCCCGCTTTGAAAAACAGGCGAATGCATGACCTGTTTATGGAAAGGAATGGTGGTCTTTACCCCGACAACAATAAATTCATCAAGGGCACGTGACATCCTTGCAATCGCCTCCTCTCGTGAGTGGGCTGTAACGATCAGCTTTGCAATCATGGAGTCGTAGTTCGAAGGCACAACATAGCTTGCATAAGCATGCGAATCAACCCTTACCCCGTGACCGCCGGGTGTATGGAAAACCTGAAGCTGCCCTGGAGAGGGACGGAAAGAATGCTCTGGGTCCTCAGCATTAATCCGGCACTCAATCGAGTGGCCTTTAGGAACAAAGGTCCGTCCTTGGATTGATTCACCGGCTGCAATAAGAATCTGTTCCTTGACGAGATCTACATCATAGCGTTCTTCAGTAACCGGGTGTTCTACCTGAATACGGGTATTCATCTCCATAAAGTAGAAATCCTTATGCTTGTCGAGCAGGAACTCAATGGTTCCGGCACCTTCATAGTTGATAGCACGAGCAGCAGCTACAGCGGCATCACCCATTTTTTTTCTAAGCTCATCACTGACGACCGGCGAAGGAGTTTCTTCAATAAGTTTCTGATGTCTTCTCTGGACAGTACAGTCACGCTCTCCGAGATGGATTGTGTTTCCATGCTGGTCAGATAAAATCTGAATCTCAACGTGGCGGGGATTTTCAAGATACTTCTCGATATAGACGCCACTGTTACCGAAAGATTGTTCAGCTTCGCTGCGTGCTGTGTTCAAGGCTTTTTCCAGCTGGCTTTCCTCAGTAACAACCCGCATGCCCTTGCCTCCGCCACCGGCTGTCGGCTTGATAATAACAGGGTAACCTGTTCTTTTAGCTGTTTCGATGGCTTGCTGTAGATCGGTAACCAGCCCCGGGCTGCCAGGAACGACAGGAACTCCTGCAAAAATCATCGTTGATTTTGCAGTGTTTTTATCGCCCATCTGGTTGATCATTGTGGCTGTAGGTCCGATAAACTTGATGTTGACCGAGTCGCATACTTCAGCGAAATCGGCATTTTCAGCAAGAAAACCGTAGCCAGGATGAATCGCATCAGCATTCGTTACCTCTGCGGCAGCGATGATACGCGGAATGTTCAGATAACTCTCTCTTGATAAAGCAGGTCCTATACAGACAGCTTCATCGGCGTATTTGACATGCATTGACTCAGCATCAACTGTAGAATAAACTGCAACAGTACTGATTCCCATTTCGCGGCAGGTCTGCATAATACGCAAGGCAATTTCGCCGCGATTTGCAACAAGTATTTTATTGAACAAGGTTTTCTCAGATTAATGTTTATGGTTTAATCCGGAACAGTGGCTGATCATATTCTACCGCCTGTCCGTTTTCAACAAGAATCTCAACAATAGTACCGGAAACCTCGGCTTCAATTTCGTTCATCAGTTTCATTGCTTCGATAATACAGAGAACATCACCTTTCTGCACGGTGTCATTGACTGCAACAAATGGAGGAGAATCCGGAGATGACGCCTGGTAGAATGTTCCGACAATTGGAGAGCGAGACTCGATCAGTCCCCAGGATTGCTCCTCTTTTTGAACAACCGGCTCTGAATTTAAAGCCTGAGGAGCAGGTTGTAATGCAGGAACTGGTGCCTGAATAACATTCTGCAGAGGAATTCCTGTCGTAGCGGCAGCTCGCCTCAGGGTAATTTTAAAGTCGCCCTCCTCGATGATGGTTTCCTGAAGATCTGAACTATCGACAATGTCGATAAGCTGTTTGATTTCGTTAAAGTTCATGATAATGTTACTTAAGTTTAAAACACGCATCCTGATCTATCGCCAAAAAACTACTTTTTAACTCTTTCAATATACTCACCGGTACGGGTATCGACACGAATAATGCTTCCAGTCTGGATAAACATCGGGACGTTGACTTCCGCCCCGGTTTCAACTACTGCCGGTTTTGTACCGCTGGTCGCCCTGTCATCCTTTAATGCAGGACTGGTTTCAGTTACCTCTACTTCAACAAAAGTGGGAAGTTCAACGCCAAGAATAGAGCCATCATCAGAGAACACAATAGTGACAATGATGCCGTCCTTGACAAAACGTGATGCCGATCCGATCGCAACTTCAGGAACATTGATCTGGTCGAAGGTATCGTTGTCCATCATAACAAAGTCACTGCCGTCTCGATAGAGATATTGATACTGTTTTCTCTCGGTAACAATCACATCCACTGATTCTGTAGCACTGAAGCGGTATTCTACATTTCTGCCGGATTTCAGGTTTCTCATGTTTGCCTGGTAAAACGCCCTCAGATTTCCAGGAGTACGGTGAATAAGGCTTTCTATACTATGTGGTTCTCCTTTGAAGCGGATAATTGAACCTTTTGAAACATTACTGATTGAAATCATAAAGAGAAAAAAATTTGTCTTGAGCGGTTTGATTTTTTATTTCAAATGAACTTAAATATAACACTGTCCCAGACCAATACAAACCGGCAGAGCGAGCCAAAGCACGATAATGCTAAAAAGCCATTGCATGTTTGTCAAGTACTGTTTAAATTCATTGAATTAGTAACGGTGAAAAAAGCTGGCTTTACTTCAACCATAATAAATATGCCATATGTCAAAAGCTGAATTAGTAGAGAAAGTCGCAGAACAGGCCAAACTGACCAAAGTAGACGCCGAGAGAGCTGTAAATGCCTTTATCAATGTTGTAACAGCATCACTGAAGGCTGGAGACGATGTAACTCTTGTCGGCTTCGGTACATTTACCACCGGAGATAGAGCAGAAAGACAGGGGCGGAATCCCCAGACTGGCGAAGCGATTACCATTTCAGCAAAAAAAGTTGTCAAGTTCAAACCCGGGAAAGCATTGAAGGAAGAAGTTGGCGGCTGATCCTGGTTGTTTGATTGTTAATCTCACATTTAAAGTCCATCATTTGCCTCTTGCTTGATGGACTTTTTGTTATCATTTATATTTTGCACTATGGCCACGAAAGTTGTCCTTGATTTTGAAAAGCCTCTCTTTGAGCTTGAAGCAAAACTCAATGAAATGCGGCTTCTTCTCCGGAGCACCACGAGGGAACAGGCACCATCAGAAAGCGAAGCGCTCAGTCATGAAATTCAGACACTTGAGCTTAAAGTCGATGCGCTCCGCCGGTCAATCTACAAAAATCTGACTCGCTGGCAGAAGGTACAGCTGGCGCGTCATCCCGAGAGACCCTTTACGCTTGATTACATCTCTATGATGACCAGAGAATTTGTCGAACTGGCCGGTGACCGGCATTTCAGTGACGACAAAGCGATTGTGGGCGGTTTTGCCCGTATTGAAGAGAGTTCGACCGGTTTTTCTCAACCAGTCATGATCATTGGTCATCAAAAAGGCCGTGATACCAAAACCAATCTTTTCAGAAATTTTGGTATGGCACAACCTGAAGGGTATCGCAAGGCACTTCGTTTAATGAAACTTGCCGAAAAATTTCGTAAACCGGTCATTACACTGATTGATACTCCAGGAGCATTTCCAGGTATAGAAGCTGAGGAACGCGGGCAGGCTGAGGCAATTGCACGGAATTTATTTGAAATGGCCAAGTTGACTGTTCCGGTAATCTGTGTTATTATCGGTGAAGGTGCAAGTGGCGGAGCTATCGGCCTTGGTGTTGGTGACAGGATTATTATGGCTGAAAACAGCTGGTATTCAGTGATTTCACCTGAAAGCTGCTCTTCCATTCTTTGGAGAAGCTGGAACTATAAAGAACAGGCTGCAGAGGCCTTGCAGCTTACTGCGGAGGATCTTCTCGCTCAGGGAATTATCGACAGGATTATTCCTGAACCGCTTGGAGGAGCTCATACAGACCCTGATGCGATGGCCGCCACGCTGAAAAATATATTGATCGAAGAACTCAAATTGCTTCTTCCAAGAGATCCGGGTGATCTTGTTCATGACCGCATAGAAAAGTTTTCTTCCATGGGTGTCTGGAAAGAGGAAGTATAGTGACAAACAAAAACCGGCAACATGGCCGGTTTTTGTTTGAAAAAAAATGTCTGCTTGTTTACTTGATTTCATATGAGCTGTCACCTTTGAGCAGCTCAGCAAGTGTTCCTGATCCATTTTTTTGAGCATCCTTGATCTGTGAGGTAAGAGCATCTTCATAGGTTATGCGTGTTTCGGCATAGAAGACTCCAAAAGGCCTCGGAAGAACCTCTTCAGAATGAGAAAATGCGTCAGCAAAGCGGGCAAGAATTCCTGCCTTGTTGATATCAGATTCATTGTGAACCCAGAGGTCATTGACAGAGAATCCTCCCTTGTCAAGATCGACAACAACCGGTGTAAATCCTTCCAGCCTGATACCCTTGTTCTTCTCTTTTCCGAAAACAAGAGGCTTGTCCTGTTCAAGATAAACCGTGTTATCAGCTTTATTGTCAGGAGTTGCAAATGCCTCAAACGCTGCATTATTGAATATCGGGCAGTTCTGGTAAATCTCAACCAGTGATGTGCCCTTGTGAAGTGCTGCACGCTTCAGTATTGATCTCAGATATTTTCCATCGCGGTCGAAAGCCCTTGCAAAAAAAGAACCACCGGACCCGATTGTCAATGCTGCAGTATTAAACGGCTGATCAATCACACCTGATGGCGAAGTAACAGTTCTCAGCCCGATTTTTGAAGTTGGTGAATACTGACCTTTTGTGAGACCGTATATTTCATTGTTGAAAAGCACAACGTTGAGGTCTGGATTTCTTCTCAGGGTATGAATAAAATGATTGCCGCCAATCGATAATGCATCTCCGTCACCGGTAGCAACCCATACACTCAGCTCCGGCCGTGAAACTTTCAATCCGGTTGCCATTGGCAAAGCTCTGCCGTGAATACCGTGAACGCCATACGTTGCCATATAGTAGGGGAGTCGTGATGAACATCCTATTCCTGAAACGAAGACGACGTTTTCCGGTGTCACATCAAGCTCAGGCATAACGTTTTTAAGCTGCTGCAGTACGGCATGATCGCCACACCCTGGACACCATTTTGGCTCCTGATTCGAAGCAAAATCCTTTGCAGTAAGACCTTGCCGTGCTACTATTGTTGTATCGATATCGGTCATGATTAAATCTCCTTGATAAGGTCAGTGATTTTAGCCAGAATTTCCATTTCATTGAACGGTACACCCTGCACCTTGCTGTACCCGACAGGGGCGATCAAGAAGGTACTGCGGATAAGATGGAGAAGCTGCCCGCAGTTCATCTCAGGTATCAACACCTTTTTATAGCTGGCGAGAATCGCCCCAAGGTTTTTAGGGAATGGATGAATATAACGGAGATGTGCATGAGCAACACTGAGCCCCTCGTCAAGAGCCTGCTCGACCGCGGTTTTAATTGCTCCGTATGATGAGCCCCATCCGAGGACAAGCAGATCCCCTTTCTGGGGCCCGTTGTCAATGGACTGAAGCGGAATAGAGTCAGCAATCCGTGCGATTTTCTCAGCACGAAGTTTTGTCATCAGTTCATGATTTTCAGGGTCATGTGATACATTTCCCGTCTCATTCTGCTTCTCAAGTCCGCCGATACGATGTTCGAGGCCTTTGGTGCCGGGGATAGCCCAGGAGCGGACCAGACGATCGTCACGTTTGTATGGAAGATAAGGAGGTTCTTCCGGTGATCTCGCAGGCTGAAAACGGGGTTTGATTTCAGCGAGATTATCCGGACTTTCCACCTTCCAAGGCTCTGAGCTTAATGCGAGATACCCGTCTGAAAGGCAGATTACAGGTGTCATGTGTTCAATGGCAATCCTTGCAGCCTCATACGTGGTATAGAAGCAGTCTACAGGAGAATATGCAGCGATAACAGGCAAAGGCGCTTCGCCATGTCTGCCGAACATAGCCATAAGCAGATCAGACTGTTCCGGTTTGGTTGGCAGGCCGGTTGACGGGCCGCCACGCTGAACATTGATGATAACCAGCGGCACCTCAAGGATGACTGCAAGTCCGAGAGCTTCCGTTTTCAGGGCAAGTCCCGGTCCTGAAGTGTTTGTAGCTGCCAGAGCACCACCGTATGCAGCACCGATACTGCTTACGATACCGGCAATTTCATCTTCCGCCTGAAAAGTCTTGACACCATATTTTTTCTTTTTGGCAAGCGTCTGCAGAATCTCAGTCGCCGGAGTGATCGGGTATGAACCAAGAAAAAGTTCCAGTCCGGCTTTTTTTGATGCAGCTGTCAGAGCGATAGCGCATGCTTCATTACCGGTAACCCGACGGTAGGTGCCGTGTTGTTTTTGTGGAGCGATATCGAAGCGGCCGAGATTTGCAAAGAGCTCGGTTTCATCACCAAAGTTATGGCCTGCTTTCATCGCTTTGATGTTCGCATCGGCCATCTGGATATTCTTCTGAAATTTGGCCTGCAGTGTTTCAATTGTTCCTTCAAGCGGCAGTGTATAGAGCCAGTAAAGAAGACCTAAAACAAACATGTTTTTACACCGGTCTACCTCTTTGCCGCTTAGTCCGCTCTCTTTGAGAGCTTCACGGGTAAGTTGTAAAACGGGAACAGGAAAAACGATATAGTTATCAAGAGTGCCATCCTCCAGAGGATTCGCACCCTCAGGATAACCGGCGAGCTTCAAATTCTTTTCATCGAAACCCTCCGTACCTGCAATAATAATACCGCCGCGGTGCAGATCTTTCAGATTTGCTTTCAATGCGGCAGAGTTCATGGCTACCATGACATCAAATCGGGCTCCAGGTGTATAAACCGGCTTGCTGCTGAACTGAAGCTGAAACCCTGACACACCTGCAATGGTTCCCGCAGGCGCCCGTATTTCAGAGGGGAAATTAGGGAATGTATTCAGTTCAGATCCTCGAATGGCAACAGTATTGGCGAATTGGGTACCTGTCAGCTGCATCCCGTCACCCGAATCTCCCGCAAAAAGCACGGAAACGCTGGTTTTCGATATTACATTGACCTGTCGAGTTGTCTTTTGTGTGTCAGTCATTGTCCCTGTTAATTACGTTTCAAAGTTAGTAAACAGCAATAAAAACCCCGTGACAATGTACATCATGACACGGAAGTCATTGGTCTTTTATCTGGTGAAATGTATTATTGGTGGGTAAAGTAGAGCATAATAGCTCAGCAGCACAGTCCTCTGCTATAAGCAAATATACATGATGCCGATTGTTAAAACAAATTTCCGGCTATTTTAACTAAGAATTTTTTTCAATAACGATGTTGTTTTTTGTCAGATACTCCTGCCATTCCTGTTCTTCCCTTATCGGACAATCAGCCGATAAATCACAAAAATCACACCGCTGCATGCCATACATCTGCTCCATCCAGCAACCCGTGGTGCTTTTCTGCACTTCATTGACATGGTTGGGATTATTCTTCATTATTCTGGATGAAATCTCCATCAATTCCATAACCCCTTCTCTCCGTCGCTGATTTTCCACTCCCCAACTCATAACAGTCTTCCAGTTTATAATGGAAAAATAGACGGGCTCTTATGCCCGAACTCCAACATCTTAATATAAGTCTTTTTTAAAAAGAACATACTTCATCAACTTCATCCGCAAAGCTTTGAAACATAGTGTCACTCTTGACTGAACGGTAATAAAATTAAGTTGGTAACAAGCCTTAAAAAAGAGTAACTTTGAGGCCATAAAAGGCGCCTGTTCCTCAGGTAACCGCCATGATTGAATGCATTGAAACAAGATGATAATCTCTATGAAATCCCGGGAAATCAGACAATCTTTTTTGGATTATTTTGCTCAAAAAGGTCACAATATTGTTCGTTCAGCACCGGTTATTCCGGCGGATGATCCAACCCTGCTGTTTACAAATGCAGGTATGAACCAGTTCAAGGACGTTTTTTTAGATAAAGGGACTAGGCCTTATGTCCGGGCTGCCGATACTCAGAAATGCATCAGGGCATCAGGCAAGCACAATGATCTTGAGGATGTTGGCAGAGATACCTACCACCACACTTTTTTTGAAATGCTCGGGAACTGGTCTTTCGGCGATTATTACAAGGTTGAGGCTATAACCTGGGCGTGGGAGCTTCTGACCGGCGTATGGTTATTACCGAAAGAACGTCTCTATGCAACAGTCTTTCATGATGATGACGAGAGTTTTCAGATATGGCAGAAACATACAGATATTGATCCGGAGCACATCATTCGTTTCGGTGAAAAAGACAACTTCTGGGAGATGGGTGAAACAGGTCCCTGCGGCCCATGTTCTGAAATCCATATTGATCTTACCGCGGATGCCTCAGGAGGGAGTCTTGTCAATGTTGGAGATTACCGTGTCATTGAACTTTGGAATCTGGTTTTTATCCAGTATAACCGCCAAAGCGACGGGCGTCTTGAGCCTCTTCCGAAGAAACATGTCGATACCGGCATGGGGTTTGAAAGGGTGGCCGCGGTTTTGCAGGGAAAAGGCTCAAACTACGATACTGACGTTTTCAAGCCGCTGTTCGACCGTATAACCGAGATTACCGGAGTTGCATACGGCGCGTCAATGGATGATCCTCTCGATATTGCCATGAGGGTTATTGCAGACCATGCGCGTACCCTTACTTTTGCTCTTTCAGACGGAGCCATGCCTTCCAACGAGGGTCGAGGTTACGTACTTCGCCGCATTCTCCGCCGTGCCCTGCGCTATTCAAAAAATCTTGGATACAACGAACCGATTCTGCATCAGCTTGTCGGTACACTTGCCGACTCTATGGGCGATGTATTTCCTGAATTAAAGAAACAGCAGGACACGGTCAGAAAAATTATAAAGGCCGAAGAGGAGAGCTTTATTATTACCCTTGACCGGGGAATTGAAATATTCAATGATGTTATCCAAAAAGTTCGTTCAGCCAACGGCAATACCATTAATGGCCAGGATGCCTTCAAGCTTTATGATACTTACGGTTTTCCTTTTGATCTGACTCGTCTTATGGCTGCTGATGAAGGCTTTCAGGTGGACGGTGAAGGTTTTGAGCACTCCATGCAGCTGCAGAAAACCAGGGCAAGAGCCGACCGCAGGGAAAAACAGCATGTAGAGGATGACGGAGCCGAGTGGCTATGGTTCACTGAGGTGCACCGAACAATATTTGCCGGCTACGATCAGCTGGAGATGCAGGTCGTGATTACCGGAGTAAGGCATGTCAAAGGCAAACTCCTGATTGTACTTGATCAAACGCCGTTCTATCCTGAAAGCGGTGGTCAGGTGGGTGACAGGGGCTGGATAGAAACCGGCAGTTATCGACTCCAGGTATCTGATACAATCAAGGATGGCGATTCAATTGTTCACGTCATTAACGATGTTTTTGACAAAATTCTCGATACGGCCGTCAGTCCTGATGATTTGACGATTGACAGTGAGCAGCGTTCTGCTGAAGCTGCTGTGGACCGTCATGTAAGACTCGATACCGAAAGAAATCATACGGCGACTCATTTGCTCCACGGTGCCCTCCGCAGGATATTGGGACAGCATGTTCAGCAGAAAGGATCGTTTGTCAATGCCGAACGCCTTCGTTTTGATTTCAGCCATTTTTCCAGGCTCACCGACACTGAACTTGAGGAGGTCGAAGCTGAGGTGAACGAACAGATCAGAAAGTCCGAACAGGTGATCAAGCATGCGGATGTTCCTTATGATGAAGCGATCGCGAAGGGTGCTCTCGCATTTTTTGGCGACAAGTATACCGACCATGTCAGAGTAGTCGAAGTGCCGGGTATCTCCGTTGAACTTTGTGGAGGTACACATGTTGACAATATCGGTCGCATCGGGCTGTTTAAAATCATCAGTGAAACCTCAGTAGCATCAGGTGTCCGTCGTATTGAGGCTCTGACAGGCAAAGCAGCTGAAAAGCTTTTATGGAAGGAGTACCATGAACTGCAGCAGGTTCGTCATCTTCTGAAAGCAAAAGCAGATGAGTCGCCCTCAGAGAGGGTTTCCGAATTGATGGAGGCAAAAAAAGAGCTTGAAAAACAGCTTCAGGATGGAAAGATTTCTTCGCTTCTCCGCGCACTTGCGGCAGAACTTCACGCATCTCCAGATATCGGCGGATGCCGGATCATGACTAAAGTTATTGAAGATGTTGATGCCGATACACTGCGCCAGGCCGCTCTTGCCCTGCGCGAACTGCTGCCCTGTTCGGCCGCCCTGCTCTGCAGTGTGGAAGATGGAAAAGTATCGCTGGTCAGCTTTGCTTCCGACAAGGCCGTCCAGGAACTCGGCCTTGATGCGGGAAAACTGATACGGGAGGCGGCGCAGTGCGTGCAAGGTGGCGGCGGAGGAAAGCCCGAGTTTGCCACTGCCGGTGGCAAGAACCCTGAAGGGATCTCCAGAGCCCTTGAACTCTATGCCGTTTCACTCAAAGCTGCCCTGCAGGGATGAACAGGCAACGATTGACCGGTTTACTGGTTCTGGACTGCTTTTTCGGGCGATGCTCAAAACCCTCATGCGAGAGCTGCCCTTTTCGTCCTGTCCGTTCATTGCGCCTCGCGCTCAAGTCGCGTGCGATGCAGAAAAAAGAAGAGACCTTCGCCGGAGCCGTCGGTTCGTGGGATAAACCCGAGACGGCGACGCCGCATGCCAGTTTGACACTGCAGAAACAGGAATCGACGAAAAAACGGAAGCGGCTGCTCGCTCCAAGGGAGGAGATCATGTGGTATCCGACGATCAAACCGGAGCTTTGCAACGGCTGCGGTGACTGCAAGGTTCTCTGCAAACCGGGTGTATTCGAGTTGGGCGCGCCGGATCCTACAGGCATTCACCGCCCGAAACTGATTGTCGCACATCCTTATAAATGCCTCGTGCTCTGCACCCGGTGTGTGCCGGTTTGTACCTCCGGAGCCATTGTCCTCCCTCCGAAAGAGGAGTTCGAGCACTTTGTGGAATATCTGGACTGATAGAATTCCCGCCGGAGATGAGTCGAAACAATAAACAGCAAAACGCAGAGATCATGACCGGTTCAGCCACACCATCAAAGAAAAAAAGAAGGCTTCTTCTGCCCCGTGAACAGATCGCCTGGTTTCCCGAACTTGACTCTACACTCTGCAATGGCTGCGGTGACTGTCAGGATTTCTGCAAGCCGGGAGTTTTTGCCCCCGGTGAGCCTGAAGGAGTCAAACGGGCTAAAATGACCGTTGCCAACCCCTATAACTGTATTGTGCAGTGTACCCGTTGCGAACCGGTCTGCCCTTCCGGTGCAATCAGCTTACCCCCCCAGAAAGATTTTGACCATCTTGTAGTGTATGTTGATTGACCGAGAGGTTGTCCCGGTCTCTGAATCCCATCAAATAAAGAATAGCATCCAGCCCAAGGGTTGATATGGCCTGCTTTGCGCTCTCCCTGACAATCGGTTTTGCTCTGAAGGCGATACCGAGTCCCGCTTTTCCAAGCATTGGCAGGTCATTGGCCCCATCCCCGACCGCAATGGTTTGTTCAAGCCGTATATTTTCCCTTTTTGCGATAAGCTCCAGCAGTTCGGCTTTCCTTTTCCCATCGACTATCTGACCAAGGACCTTTCCTGTCAGTCGGCCCTCTTCGATTTCCAGCGTGTTGGCATAGACGTAATCGATATTGAGTTTTTTCTGCAGATAGTGGCCGAAATAAGTGAATCCTCCTGAAATGACTGCGGTTTTAAACCCAAGGTTGTGCAGGTTATGAAAAAGTGTTTCAGCTCCTTCAGTAAGCTGCAATCTTTGGGCAATGGTTTCCAGGATATGTTCGTCGAGTCCCCTGAGCAGTGAAACCCTTCGCACAAGACTCTCGGTAAAATCAAGCTCTCCTCGCATAGCCTGCTCTGTAATCGCCGAAACCTCCTGGCCGACACCGGCTTCCAGGGCAAGTTCGTCGATCACTTCGGAGGTAATAAGGGTTGAGTCCATATCAAACACTACCAGTCTGCGGTTACGCCGGAATATGTTGTCTTCCTGAAAAGCAATATCGATCCCCAGGCTGTCGGTTATGGCAAGCATCTGCTCACGGAACCGGCTTTCATTGTGCAGGGTACCCCGTATTGAAAACTCCACGCAGGCCTTGCTCTGAGCTTTCCGGCCGTTTTCAAGAGGAATTCGTCCCGAAAGACGGTTGATAGTATCAATATTGAGATTATGCGATGCAATGATTGACGACACCCGCTCAAGCTGTTCCGCCGTGACTCTTCTTGCAAGCAGCGAAAGCAGATATCTGTGTTTTCCCTGTTCCAGCACCCATTCTTCATATTCGGTATCAGACACAGGAGTAAAGGTAATCTGTATGCCAAGCGTATGGGCACAGAAAAGCAGATCCTTCAGAATAGGCGATGAGGCAGACTCTTTCGGTACCTCTACCAGCATTCCCAGCGAAAGATGCTTGTGGATAACCGCCTGGCCGATATCAAGAACAGGTATCTTGAAGCCCGAAAGGATAGAGGTTATTTTTGAAGTCAGGCCGGGTTTATCCGGGCCTGTAATATTGATAAGGAGCAGCTCTCTCATCTTTTCCTGGAGTTAACAATATTTGTTTTTTTTACCTATAATTTCCCGTTTTCCTTACAGTGCACCCAAAAAGAAAACTTATAGCACAAAATACAGAGAAAAGGTACTATCCGGCACCCGGCTTATATCCGACTTTATAATGAATTGCGAAATTAAAAGATGAAAATATCCATTAAAAGAATCATAACAGAGCGTAAAATTAAAACTCAATCATAAAACCATACAAAATCAGGTGAAACTGCATATTATATTAGTATGGCTTGCAGTATGGTAACCCTGGACAAATTCATGTTCTTCCTTAAAAAACACTGGTTTCTTCTTGGACTTACAGGTGCTGCAGCCATGCTAAGCGTTCCGGTCTATGCGGCTGATCCCAATTATATCGGTGAAAAAACCGGAATATTTTCGATCAATGCCCTGCAATCAAACGAACGTACTGCCCAAAATGAGCAAGACCCTGTACCCGCTTATTCAGGTATCAACTTGATAACAGTTTTCAGCAAAAGATTCACAAACTTCCGGTTAGAAGCTGAGGTCGGTTATCAGCGAAACGACGCCGATAAAATCAGCATCGATTCGGGTGTCTTGAAGTTCAAGGGTAATTATTCGGTAACATCTTATATGGCAAATGGTTACTACGATTTCAAAACCGGTGTCGTTAACCCCTATGTTACCGCAGGTTTCGGTCTTGCGCAAGTCAGCGTACATAACGTAACCAATCCGCCTACATCCATCTCTGAAACATACTCAGGGCTTGGTTATCAGTTTGGCGGAGGTATTGCCCTCAGAGCGGCCAAAAACATAGCACTTGATTTCCGGTATCGCAATTTTAGAACCTATCCGTCTCACCTTAATCGAGATAACGGATACTCGAAAATACCAGGAAATATGTTTCTGTTCGGTTTGATAGTCGGGATCTAGGCCCAGAAATCGATCATTACAGGAAAGGCATCAGGCATCTTGTATAGAGAATGCCTTTATAAGAAGTGGTAATAAATATTCCTGCTTACTATATTATCTGAAAAGAAATCAGTCCAGATAAAGCTTGAATCAAGAACTGTCAAGACCTTGTTTGATCGACATAAAAGTATATTGCTATCAATGTTAATGCAATATTGCAATATACTTTGAGATAAATCCTTGTTAACTAATGCAAGTAATGAATAAATGACATAGTATTATTAACAATAAGAAGTAACTCACTATGAATGTTAAGAAATACGAGCCTGAATATTTTATATATCTGGTTGCAATATTTTTGGGAATATGCACCTTTCAGGTATATAGTATGATGCATACTTCAAACTTTTCTGCTTTGACTCTTGCATCATCAGGTGTTGTTGAAGGGAAGCCTTACTGGATTGCATATCAAAATCGATTGCTTGGTCCCTATTTGGTCCTGGGAATATCCATGATTGGGTGCAGCTATGAAATTGCACTTAAAGCGTTTACATTATTGCTTATAATCCTCGAGTCTCTTGTGTTATTGCGAATGATGCGAATGGTACAGGTGTCGCAAAAGCAATCCTTATGGTATTTGGTGGCATTTTTATTCGCGTTTCTAACGTTACAGGATTATTGGTTTTACACATGGGATAGCATAGATTTATTGATTTTTACATTTTTTTCATTTGGCATTATAGAGGGTAAAAAGGCTGCCTATTTCCTGGTTTTGTTTATAATTGCACTGCTTAATCGAGAAACTGCCTTATTTATAGCAGTTTACCTAATGCTTGATGCATTTCTGATTAATATTAATAAAAAAATTGTCGCACTTAAAAACCCAAAACAATTTCTATTCGGCCTGCTTTTACTAATTACAGGTTTGGTCTACGTAAAAGTCTTGCGACATCTTCTTTTTATAAGTAAAACAGATGGCAATCCCGATACAGAGCACGAATTAATAGGGAATCATATATATTTTTTTAATAACGTAACAGATATGTTTTTTAATAATTTATTTAATATTAATATAATATATTCCGTAGGTATAATATTTTGTATCACTTATTTTGTCTATAATATTAAGCGTTATTCCGGCACCGCGCTTAAATGTTTTATTATGTTAATACTATTATTTCTGAATATTTTAATATTTGGAATATTTAATGAAGCAAGAATGCACTTTATTCTTCTCCCATTCTTTCTTTTTTTATCGATACATCTTAGCGATAATCATGCATGTGAAGAATAGACAAAATCTACAATCTTCAGCTTCACGGGTTGATGAAAATACTATGACTGCTCAACTGCAAGCCCGCCCCGACCATTTTGCTTTACGGCATCTTTTAGGTGTCATTGCAATTCAAAAAAAGAATCTCCTGACGGCTGTAGAGTTGATTGGAAAAGCCATTAAAATATTTCCACACAATCCTGCCTTTTACAGCAAACAAGGTAATGCGCTCCAGGAAATGAAGGGACTATCCGAAGCAACTGACAGCAATGAGAGAACCATCGTATTGAGGCCGCAATGACTGCCCTTGGTATCCAAGCATAAAACTCTACAGACAGCAATATATCGGCAACTGGGATGGTGTGCTTGCAAATAAATGTTTTGGATGATGTAATAAAATGCAACTAAACAGGCAATAATAAAGCCTGTAAGGAGTGGACTAAAGCGGTTCGTTCATGACAGGTCGGACTTGAGACGTAGAAGTTATTTTAAGAAGCTACAGCAAGTGCAACTCCTTAAAATATTATCAGATAATAAATAAGGATTACTCCCACTCAATGGTTGCCGGTGGTTTTGATGATATATCATAAGCCACCCGGTTTATGCCACGCACCTCATTGATGATCCGGTTTGATACACGGGCGAGAAAATCATGAGGCAGTTGTGCCCAATCAGCAGTCATACCGTCGGTCGATTCTACGGCCCTCAGTGCCAGAACATTTTCATAGGTACGTTTATCGCCCATAACCCCAACCGACTGTACCGGAAGCAGTACGGCAAATGCCTGCCAGACCTGGCTGTAGAGTCCGCTTGATTTCAGCTCTTCAATATAGATTTCATCAGCATCCCTGAGGATATCAAGCCGTTCTTTGTTGAGTGATCCGAGTACTCTTACGGCGAGTCCAGGGCCTGGAAAGGGATGACGCATCAGAATATCCTCAGCAATCCCGAGTTCGCGTCCTACGGAGCGCACCTCATCCTTGAACAGCTCACGAAGCGGTTCAATAAGCTTAAGCTTCATGCGCTTCGGCAATCCGCCTACATTATGGTGCGACTTGATGGTTTCCGAAGGGCCTTTGACACTTACGCTTTCGATAACGTCAGGGTAAAGAGTGCCCTGCACGAGAAATTTCTCATGGTGTATATGTTCTTCAAAGATCTGGATGAAAGTTCTTCCGATGATTTTGCGCTTTTTTTCCGGAGCTGCAACGTTTTTCAGGCGCTTCAGAAAAAGATCCGATGCATCGGCAAGAGTTACCTTGAGCCCCAATGGCTTGAGGAAACTCATTACTTTTTCGGCTTCATTCTTTCTCAGCAGGCCGTTATCAACAAAAACGCAGTGCAGTTGTTTTCCAATAGCCCGGCTTACCAGAACGGCAGCAACGGTTGAGTCAACGCCACCGCTGATACCGCAGATGACAGTTTCCTTTCCGGCTTTATGTCCTATCTCCTCAATCTGGTGCTCAATAAAGCTTTTTGAAGACCAGTCAGGCTTTATCCCTGCAATATTGATCAGAAAGTTTGAGAGAAGCTGTTTCCCATAAAGCGTGTGCTGTACTTCGGGGTGAAACTGCAACCCATAAACTTTAAGGGCAGCTTTACTGCCATAGCTTTCGATAGCGCACATTTCAGAGTTCCCGCTGCTCGCTGTTACCCTGAATCCTTCAGGAAGCCTTACAACTTTATCGCCATGACTCATCCAGACGTCTGAGTCGGGGATATCGCGGAAAAGCAGACTCTCATGATCCCCGTCATGGGACACCATAATCTTTGCACGCCCGAATTCGTGTTTTAAAGAACCAATAACTTCGCCCCCGAAATGTTTAGCTATAGCCTGCAGGCCATAGCAAATGCCGAGGACAGGAATGCCGAGTGCAAAAATTCCTCCATCGGGCAGGATTGCAGACTCTCCGTAGACACTGGTCGGTCCTCCCGAAAGAATGATAGCTTTCGGGCCGTGTTCCCTGATTGTGTCAGGTGAAGCATTGTAAGGAAGAATTTCAGAATAAATACCCAGTTCACGAATACGTCGTGCTATGAGCTGAGTGTATTGCGATCCAAAGTCAAGAACTAAAACCGATTGCATAAAAAAACGATTGGATGTTAAATAAGCATGAAATCAGTAAGCTTCTTCCTTTTTCGGGCGTTGAGACGGAACAGGATTTTGCGGGGTTGAAGCTCCACTTTCAATCTTGGGTAAGCCGCTATTGCCTTCGGAAGGGTTGTTCACTTCAGACGATTGACCCGGACGTGACTGATAGTATTTAAAGCCTTTCGGAGTGTAGTATTCAATATAGACGTTATTGCCGAGAAGGTCGGAAGGTGTATTGGTTTGGCCGGAGATAGGCACGGCAATAACAGTTTCAGGAATATGAAAATACCTGTTCTCCAGTTTTAGTGCCCGGTCACTGTAGCAACGCTTCATAAACCCTGCCCAGATCGGAAGTGCCGCCCTTGCACCCTGACCGTACTCCATCGAAGTAAACTTGATGCGCTCGTCATCAAATCCAGTCCATACCACAGCCACAAGCTGAGGAGTGAACCCTGCAAACCAGGCATCCCTCATGCTCTGGGTGGTGCCGGTTTTTCCTGCTGCCTCGACGTCAAATCCATAACGGGCCCGGACAGCTACGCCGGTACCCTTAGCGATAACATCCTTGAGCATTGAGACCATCACAAAGTTGGTCGTAGAGTCAATTGCAAAACGCCGGTTCAGATTGTACGATGATAGAAGGCGGTTATGCTTGTCTTCAACCTTCAGGATTGAAACCGGTTCATTCCAGATTCCATTATTGGCAAACGTTGAAAATGCACCTGCAAGTTCAAGCGGAGTCACTTCTGATGTGCCGAGTGCTATGGAGAGGTTTGATGCCAAGGGTGAAGAGATACCCATTCTTTTGGCATAGCTGATGATTTCCGCTGTGGTAAGGTGTTCATAGGCAAGCCTGATAGTCACCTGGTTCAGGGAGTGAGCCAAAGCTGTACGGAGTGTCGTCATTCCGCCCGATGAACCATCGGAATTTCTTGGTGACCAGATAGTGCCGTTGCCGCTGTTAAGGGAAAGCGGTTGATCAAGCACCTGAAAGTTTGCAGGAATCCCCTTGTCGATGGCCGCAGTATAGACAAAAGGTTTGAACGTTGAACCAGGTTGACGTTTTGCCTGCCACACATGGTCAAACTGGTACTTGTAATCATCCGATGAAAACTTGTTTCCGCCCACCCATGCCTTCACATGGCCGTTGGTTGGATCAATGGCTACCAGAGCCACTTGTATTCTGGTTTTAGCCTGCAGAATATCATTCAGCCATACCCTGTCGGCTTTAAGCGTTGCCATTGCCTGTTCGTCAGATTGCCCATCTTCAATCAGTCCCTTGAACCTCTCGCTTTCTCTGATAATCTGGGCTTTCAATGCTTCAGGCCATCTCCATGATCGATCAAATGCAGCCTGCAGCTCAGCAAGATGTTCGGCTGCTGCCTGCTGGGCATAGTTCTGCATGCGGCTGTCGAGGGTAGTCTGAATTGAGAGGCCATCGCGGTAGAGGTCAACATTTCCGAGCATTGCCGATGGCTTGATGGTCTGCCGGATATATTCAGTAAAGTAAGGTGCGAGGCCCTGATGGTTCACCGGTGTGTATTTCAGCAGCAAAGGGGTTTTCTGGGCAGTTGCAGCTTGTTTTGGCGTAATGAATTTAGCTTTTTCCATCAGAGAAAGAATAAGATTCCTTCTACCCATAGAACTTGAAGGATCTTTCGCCGGATTGTATGCGGTGGGGTTTTTCAGTGTTGCAATAAGTGTGGCACTTTCCGGCAGGGTCAGGCGGTATGCCGGTTTGCCGAAATAGGTATGGGCTGCAGCTTCAATGCCGTATGCTCCTGATCCAAAGTACACGGTGTTGAGATAGAGGGCAAGGATCTCATCTTTGGTGTATGTTTTTTCAAGTTCAATTGCCGTAACGAACTCCTTGACTTTTCGGCTCACCGTTCGCTCCTGAGAGAGGTACAGGTTTTTTGCAAGCTGCTGGGTAATGGTGCTGGCACCCTGCCATCTGGTTCGTCCCTTGAGTATATTCTCACCCATTGCCAGTGTAAGTCGTCTCAGATCAACGCCCCAGTGCTGATAAAAAGCCACGTCTTCGGTAGCGATCAAAGCATAGCGTGCCGACAGTGGAATGGATTTAAAAGGAATGAAGGTTCGGTTTTTCAGAAAAAACTTGTGCAGGAGCACACCATCCTCCGAATACACAAGAGAGGCAAGTTCAGGATTTGGATTTTCAAGTTCTTCTATGCTTGGCAGACCAAGAAAATTGTTTGCCGCATATAAGTTCGTGCTTGAAAGAGTTATGGCGATAAAACCGGCAATACAGAAAAATATGCCTTTTATAAATATTTTACTCACAGTATCAGTTGATCTTTAGTGTTGGATTCATGGTAACAATATGACGGTCATAACATCAGGTTTTACGTTTTGTCTTCTACAGTTCGAGTGGACTCTTTTTATAAAATTGTTCAGCAAATTCAAAATGTTTTTTCAGTTCACCGGCAAATTGCACGGTCTCTTCAAGCATCGGCAAATGACCCAGATCCTGGAATTTTGCAAGTCTGGTGGGTGCGGTGGTTTCAGCCTTGCGTTTTTCATAGAGTGATATGGTGCCTTCAGGAGGAATGGTATGGTCAGCCATTCCGACACAGCACAGTACCGGCGAAGCGATAGCAAGAACATTGCGGGTATAGGTTCTCAATGCTTCAGGGTCAATGGAAAACTTTCCGACAGCATTGGTCGCATCTTTGTCGGACTGCGTGAAATCTTCAATAATGATATCGTGGTACTCTTTCGGAATTTCTTTGGATGCAGCCCTCTTTATAAAAAGGCTTTTCAGCGGTTCGTGTAGAAAAATGCTGCGGAAATGCATTGAAAAATCAATCAGTCCGCCAAGAAACGTGAGGCCAAGCGAGGTAAACGTGGTCTCTTCGAAAATACCGCAGGCAATAATTGTTGCAGATACAAGCGCTTCACGATAACGGATGCTGAGTTCAGTTGCAACCATACCACCCATCGAATGCCCTACAATATGCAGTTGTCTTGATGTATGGAGCCCGAGGTGTTCAATGAGCGCACCCGCCTCATCGGTAAAGCCCTGAATGGTAAAAGTTGGTTTATAGCCCGTAATAACGGTTTTTCCCGTACCGCTCTGGTCATAAGTAATGCAGCGATAGTTCCTGGAGAGCACATTGACCAGCGGTTTCCAGTATCGCGAAGATACAGCCCAGCCATTAACAAAAATCACGACGTTTTTTCCCTTTCCTGAAGGGTCTGAATCCGCAGTGTCTTCATAGTAAAGCTTACAGCGGGAGGACTCAAAATAACTCATCGAAGTTGCTACGTTTCTTATGGAAAAGAAAAACCTAATATATAACAATATTAACTTTTCTCACGCCTTCCCGCCCCTCAGGCGGCAGCCCCGATTTTGCGACTCATCAGCTCAATGAGTACATTGTACTGGCTAAAAACAATAAGCTGGATTTCATCACCAAAGAGCGCAGTATGGATTATTCTATTACCGTTTTAATATCTTCACTCGCAGACTTTATTCTCCATATTGATTTGCATCTTCAGCTTCTTGCAGCACAATATGGCTATTGGCTTTACGGTATTCTGTTTGTCATCATTTTCAGTGAAACAGGGTTTGTTGTTACACCGTTTCTTCCTGGTGACTCGCTGCTTTTTGCTGCAGGCTCCCTTGCATCCATGCCGGCTTCATCGCTTGACCCTCACCTGCTTTTTGTTATTTTTTTTATAGCGGCGGTGCTCGGTGATACGCTTAATTACCAGATAGGCCAAAGGATAGGGCCTAAAGTCTTTCAATATAAAAAATCACGCTTTTTCAATCCCGGCCATCTCGCCAAAACCAATCTGTTTTTTGAAAAATATGGAGGCAAGACTATTATCATAGCCCGCTTCATTCCTGTTATCAGAACGTTTGCACCTTTTGTCGCAGGTATCGGTGCCATGACATACAGTAGATTTCTCCTCTTCAATATTGTCGGTGCGTTGCTTTGGGTAGGGCTTTTCAGCTACAGCGGCTTTTTTTTCGGTCAGCTTCCTCTTGTTCAGCAAAACTTCAAACTGCTGATTCTGGCTATTATTATCGTCTCACTAATGCCGCCGGTTATTGAGTATTTGAAGCATCGACTTAACCGTACATAGTGTGACTTAAAATGTGCACAGATTGTTGATAACGTTGCGTTTTATGCTGCACTGTCTCAGCTCGAGTGTGAGCGCCTAACGTGTGCTGTCTTATATAAGATATTTATTATAAACAGGATAGAGTTTATTTATCATGTAATGAGATGGCGTTCCGTCCCATTTTCATGCTGAACAGAATGATGTTGATAAATGACAGGAATGTTGATAAACTATTGTACAGCAATACTCTGTAGCGTATAATGCTCTTTCCGGCCAGCCTGAATACACGAAAAAAAGATTATTTTAATGCACGGATTTTCTTATAATGACATCCTCATCACTCATATCGGCGTATAGCGCAGCCTGGTAGCGCACTTCCTTGGGGTGGAAGGGGTCGTGGGTTCAAATCCCGCTACGCCGACTCATATACTCTCCCTTTTTTTTCTTACCGTTCTGTATATTTCACCCATGGATACCCTTGCGAAATTACAGATTCTTTCCGGTGCGGCCCGTTATGACGCTTCCTGTGCTTCCAGCGGCAGCAAGCGTGAGGGGCCCTCATGCGGCACCGGCAATACATCAAGCAGTGGCATCTGCCACTCATGGTCCGATGACGGCCGGTGCATCTCACTGTTAAAAATTCTGCTTTCCAACGACTGCATCTACGACTGTGCTTACTGCGTGAACCGCGCAACCAATGCGGTTGAAAGAGCATCCTTTACCGCGCGCGAAGTAATCGATCTTACCCTTGATTTTTATCGTCGTAACTATATTGAAGGGCTTTTTTTAAGTTCAGCCGTCATGCAGAGCCCCGATTACACCATGGAACAAATGGTCCGGGTGGCAGAAGCCCTGCGTACCGAAGAGCAGTTCGGCGGTTATATACACATGAAAATCATTCCGGGTTCCAGCAGTGAACTTGTAAGAAGAGCCGGGCTCTATGCCGACCGTATCAGTGTCAACATTGAACTGCCCTCTCAGGCATCGCTGCAGCGACTTGCCCCCCAAAAGCATAAACAGGCCATTCTTGAGCCCATGGCCCTCATCGGGCGGCATATTGCAGCCAGCCTCTGTGAACGCAAGACAAATCGCCGGGCCCCCAGGTTCGCTCCTGCAGGCCAAAGTACCCAGATGATTATAGGGGCAAGTCCTGAAACCGATTTCCAGATACTGCGTCTCTCGCAGGGGCTCTACAAAAAAATGAATCTCAAGCGGGTATACTACTCGGCGTACGTGCCGGTTACAGCCGATAACCGTCTTCCCGTACTCGCGGCACCCCCTCTTTTACGCGAACACCGTCTCTATCAAGCCGACTGGCTTCTGCGCTTTTACGGATTTTCCGCTGAAGAGATCCTTTCAGACGATTCACCCCATCTTGATGAATCGTTCGATCCAAAAACGGCCTGGGCTCTGCGTCATCCGGAATTTTTTCCGGTCGAAATTAACCGTGCTGACTACGCAGCACTTCTTCGGGTTCCAGGTATTGGGGTCCTTTCAGCCCGTCGCATTGTCGCTGCCCGTCGGTTTTCACTCATTACCCCTGAAGGCTTGAAAAAAATCGGTGTCGTTCTAAAACGGGCTAAATATTTTATTACCTGCCAAGGACGGTTATTTGAAAAATCTGATCAGACACCGGCACTTATCCGCCAGCGACTATTGCCTGGTGAAAGCAGCCAGACGGCAGTGTCTTCACTTCCCAAACAACTGGTACTGCCCGGTCTTTTAGCATAATTATGAACAGCTACCTCTACGACGGTTCTGCCGACGGCCTTTTATCTGCCATTGCCTGGATCCTTGAAGAAGAGCCCGATCCGGAAAGGGTTACGCTCCAAGAGCGCAAAAACACTCTTTTTGAAGAGGGGTTCACCATTGGCACTGATGCAACCCTGGCTGAATCGCTTTTTTTTCGGCTGAAGCAGTCTGCGCCTGACGCAGCTCATACCCTTTATTCCTTTATGCTTGCTGAAAAGGAGGCGATGGAAACAACCCTGTTGCATTACGTTTCGTTAGCCTTCAGGCATGGCAGCAAGGTCAACGGTTATCTTACTCACCCGGCCGTGCGAGACATTGTCAATATTGCAAAAAAAGCACAGAGAGAGCTGCACCGCATGAAAGGACTTCTAAGGTTCGAAAAACTTCAGGATGGCGCCTATCTTGCAAAAATGGAGCCGGAATATAACATTATACACCCTCTTGCCTATCATTTCAGTCTCAGGCTCAGAGCGCAGCACTGGTTTCTCTACGACGTCAAACGCCGAACTGCCGCCCGATGGAATAACGGTTCCCTTCAGTTTGGTACCATTGAACAATTCACAGCCCCCGCTCTCTTTGAAGACGAAAAAAGGGTACAGGCACTATGGCAGGCCTTTTATAAAACAATCGCCATACCCGACCGCAAAAACCCCCGCCTCCAGAAATCCAACATGCCCATGAAATACTGGAAATATCTTATTGAGAAGCAGGGGGAGTAAAGAAGCGACCTGTATCGGAAAACCTGGAGCTCCAGCACGTAAACTGCTCTGGTCAAAAGATTCTGTGTTATTCGACAGGTAGACTGAAGAACAGCCATGGGTTATTCCTGACGGTGTATCCAATAGCTGGGGCGTCGCTTATGGTGCGCAACTGCAAGAATCCGTAATTCGGGTTTACTGAAGAATTCAAGCCATCATCAAGTAACAAGCAGTCGCCACTTGGGATGATGGCCAAAGTGAAATGTTTTCGCCTTCGGCAGGCTCCGAAAAGAGCCATTCAAACAGGCGCAAAAAAGGAGCGGCGAGCAGCCGGTCCAGATTCATCACCAGGAAGACAATGGCCACAGTCAGGCTGCTCTCGGCCAGCCTCGCCATCACTCGACTCAAGCTGTATCGGCGTTTTGCCTGACCGAACTTGCCTTCGACTGCGTTTCGAATACCTTCATCTTCTCTGATTTGCCGGCGTCGTGCCCGATTCTTCTCAATGTCCTTCGGGGGCCGTCCAAGCGGCACGCCACTTAACCGTATACCACGCGCCTTGCACCACATCCTGTTGGCCAGTGTCCGGTAGATCTTGTCGGCATGGACTGATTCAGGATAGTAGCCGTAGCGCTCACGGTAACGCTCGATGTCCCTGACCAAATCACCGCCTTCGTTGTAGGCGTTCCAGCTCATCCGTTCTGGCATGCTCATGCCGTCGACGACGCTGAACGATAGCTTCATGCCGAATTCCGTTTTGGCTGCCGCCTTGTCTCGCACGATCGGCCTGACATGAGGCTGGCTGATGCTCACCAGACGGTCACTGATGCTTTTGGTGTCACTTCGGTACATCTCCAGATGCTGCCTGTACAGTTCGCTGACAACAAGCAGGTCCCGATAGAGACGTGTTGGCAGAACGGTCAGCGAGACCTGTTCGGATAAGTCGCCGATATGCTTCAGGTTCCTCTTGATGTACTGCAACTGCTTGCGGATACCTCGCTGCAAGACTCGCTTCGGCAGGCTCTTCTTCATGCTGACAGCAAGGAATGCTTTCCGGGCATTCTTTCGGTAAGTCCGCGGCTTGATGATGCCTTCGGGATGCATGGCATACAGCTTGTCGATGATCTTCTCGGTCTTCTCGCGGGCATCGTTGAGCAGGCTGATATCAGTCGGATAGGCGATGTCTGCCGGGGCACATGTCGCATCAACTATAAGCCGCCCCTTGTTGCTTGGATCTCCGTCTTCATCATCATCGTCATCCTTCGACTTCCTGCGAGTCTCTTCCAGATGGCGTTGCAGAAGTTCCTCCTGCAACTGTGCCAGATCAGCATGTTTCAGGCGCTTGCGGAAATGGGTCAGCATTGATGCATCGAAGGGCGCTTCATACTGGTATTGCTCAAGGCCGATGAAGTACTGCAGATACGGGTTTTCTTGCACCTGGGCGACTGTCTCCATGTCTGACAGACCCAGTTTTTCCTTGATAATCAAAGAGCCCAGGGCCATGCGTACCGTTAGAGCAGGGGCCCCTCTTTTCGACGGGAAGTTCTTTGCATAGAGATTCTCGGCAACATGCCACGGGATCGCATCAGCCAGTTTCACCCAGCGGTTTTCAGGGTCGAGTTTACCGCCAAAAGGCAGATGGAAATTCTCAAAGGCGAGCTGCTGAAACTTCGTCTGGTACATGAATCGGCGATTTCGAGGTGCAAGGGTTTTGAGGCTTTTTCAGAGTTTTCCTTGCATACAATATACAAAAAATACCACTTAATTCATTGCTATAAAATAACTTATCTATTAATCAGTAACCCCTAATTCAGTGGCTGAGGGATGAGCTCAAGCTGATGGAGCATGCTGCTGATTCTGAAGCGATGGCGCGTGAAGTCCCGACGAATGCAGGAGTTTATATCGTCCCTGCTTTTGTCGGTCTTGGAGCACCTCATTGGCAAATGGAGGCACGGGGAACTATTGTCGGACTGACGAGAGGGGCAAACAGAAACCATATTGTTCGTGCAGCCCTGGAATCAATCGCCTATCAAACCTGCGATGTGCTCAAGGCCATGGCGGCCGATACAGGAATTCTGCCGACCTCACTCATGGTTGACGGCGGTGCAGTGAGCAACTCATTTCTCATGCAGTTTCAGGCCGATATACTGAATGTTCCGATTTTGAAGCCGGCAAATATCGAGTCGACATCGCTCGGCATTGCCTATCTTGCCGGATTGCAGACAGGTGTATGGCACTCAAGCCAGGAGCTGCTTGCGTTGCATAAGGTAGAAACCACCTACACTCCAGCTATGGAGCAAGAAACGAGAGAGAAGCTTTTGCAAGGATGGCACAAGGCGCTCCGCCAGACAATGGCGGTATAGAGGGGGGGGACAAATCATGGTGAAAATGGTGTTGTTATTTTTCTTTTTCTTTTATATGATGATTTAGTGAGATTATTGAGTTCACCTTAAACTCAAATATTCATGCCATTGAAAACGGGCAGGCAAACAACATTAACGTTCATGTTATACAGGTAACCAATTAAGAAAGGTGTCTTCATGACCTCAATAAAATATCTTGAAGAGCAAGTCAAACAACTCTCCCCCACTCAACGACAGGAATTTCGCGAGTGGTTTTTCGAATGGGATGCCGACGATTGGGATCGCCAGATTGATCAAGATGCGAAGGCTGGAAAGCTTGACGCTTTTGCAGCTGAAGCCCTTGCAGAATATAAATCAGGGAAGGCAAAGGAGATTTGAAACACTATGCATCAAGCCGGTTTTGGAATTGTTACCGTGTTCTTCCGGAATCAATACAGGAACTCGCCAATGAAAACTATCAGCTTCTTCGAAGTGATCCCTCTCATCCCTCCTTGTGTTTCAAAAAAGTGAGAAACGGTCAGTATCGAAGTGTACGCATCAGCATGAAATATAGAGCATTGGGTATTCCTGTTCCAGACGGTATTCAATGGTTTTGGATCGGGAATCATGCGGAGTATGACCGTTTGCCTGGTTGATTAAAAACCAAAATTTGCATCTTTATGACACATTCCATCGATCAAACTATCGGCAGTGGCAAAACGGTAACATGCCCTCAATGCGGCAAATCCTTTACCTGCACTCTGTCACCAGCATGCTGGTGCGCCACAAGAGTAGTTCCAGCTGCAGTGAAAGAACATCTTGCCGGACGCTATAAAACCTGCGTCTGCAGCACCTGTCTCGACGAGTTGATTGCCAAAGCGGGCTCCGGAGAAAGTGCCTGAGGATTGATTTCTTTCTTGTGTGATTGTTTTTCAGGGAAACAGAGGGGAAAGAGTAAATCTGCTGAAATAAATTATGCTCGATAAGTATCAATAAATTCTGTAACGGTCAATCCTGCTGCACGGATAAGGCTACGTAAATTACCTTTGGCAATTTCTCGAGGATCTGGAATAGATATGGCTGCCACTTTGTCTAACGACTTGCCAGCCAAAGGATTGAAGTACGGCAACAACTTTGTGTCCGTTGATGACGGGAAGCTGTGGAGGCATCAGGCGGCTACTTCGATCTGCCTGGTTTCAATGGATAAGGGTAAGCCACGTTCTGCTCTTGCCTGAAGACACTCATAAATAGCATCTTTACTATTGACAAGTGCTTCGTCCTTGGTTTGGCCTTGGCTGACACACCCTGGCATCGCAGGGCATTCTATAATCCAGATGCCATCTTCATCTCGATCGATTGTTACGCTGAATTTCATATTTTTCTCTCGGTCTAATCTTTTTTCAATCAACTTAACTATAAACATATTCCTATTTTCATCATACCAGAACTTTTCGACGTTGTTTGTCTTCAACCTCCGAGTGAATTCAGTTGAAATGCAGCTGCTGATCCTGTACATTAGGATCAATGAAAGAGAGTAACCGCAAAACAGTCACATGCAAAAAGAAACCATCACAATTCTCGGATGCGGCTGGCTCGGGCTGCCGCTTGCACAAGCGCTCGTCAAAGCGGGTTATCCGGTCAAAGGATCGACCACGAAAGAGGAAAACCTCGAAACACTGCGCGATACAGGTCTTGAGCCTTTTCTTGTAGAGCTCGATCCGGAGGTGAACGGCGAAGATATTACCGATTTTCTGCACAGTGATATTCTTATCATCAACATACCGCCAGCAAGGCGCGACGACATTGTTGAATACCATATCGAACAGTTTTCTTCGCTGATCGATGCTCTTGGGCAATCACCGGTCCGCTCGGTGCTGTTTGTAAGCTCAACATCAGTCTATCCTTCCCTCAACAGGGAAGTTACCGAAGAAGACGCTGTTGATCCTGAATCCTTATCCGGTAAGGCCCTGCTGCTTGTCGAGGAGATGCTGATGCAGGAAAGCGGGTTTCAAACCACCGTCCTGCGCTTTGGCGGCCTGATCGGCTACGACCGCAACCCTGAACACTATCTCACCACCATGAAAAAGATAGTCAATCCCGATCAGCCCATGAACCTCATTCATCGCGATGATTGTGTCAGGATAATCTCTGAAATCATTCGTCTGCAACAATGGGGTGAAGTGTTCAATGCCTGCAGTCCTGTTCATCCCCTGCGGCGTGACTACTACGCCAGAGCTGCTGAAGCAGCCGCCATTGCCTTACCTCCCATTGCATCTTCCGTTGAGCCTGCACCTTATAAAATCGTCAATAGCGACAAGCTTGCCAGTGCCCTGCACTATCAGTTTCTCTATCCCGATCCTGCAGCTCAGCAGGTATAGCATAGATCACTGATGGCAGAAAAGAAAACAGCTTTTCTTCTGGCAGCTCCCTCAAGCGGTTCCGGTAAAACAACCTTGACGCTGGCTCTCCTGAGGCTTTTTGCTCAGCGGGGGCTCACCGTTCAACCCTTCAAATGCGGACCGGATTATCTTGATACCCGTCTTCACACCTTAGCGGCATCATGGTGCGGGAACGAGCGTCCCGGGATCAATCTCGATACCTTCATGGCATCAAAAAAGCATGTCCAGGAGCTCTTTTACCGTTATGTATCGAGTGCAGATGCTTCATTGGTAGAAGGGGTAATGGGCCTTTTTGATGGCGCGGAAAAAGCCGAAGGCAGCAGTGCTGAAATAGCCCGCACTCTCGGAATTCCTGTCATTATGGTGCTCAATGCCAAAAGTATGGCCTATTCAGCAGCCCCCCTGCTCTATGGATTCAGAACGTTTGATTCCCGGCTGAACCTTGCCGGAGTAATCTTCAATCAGGTCAATACCCCCTCTCATTACAGCTACCTTGAAGCAGCCGCCCGTGATGCCGGTGTTGAACCACTCGGTTATCTTCCTCACAGCAACGCCGTTGCAATCAGCGAGCGTCATCTCGGTCTTGACACTTCAGCCGGGTACGACCGTGAGGGAGTTATTGCAGCAATGGCGGAGCATGTCAATAAAACAGTTGACATTGCGCGTCTGCTTGATCTCACACAAGTGGTTGTCCCCCCCGTTTATCATCTTCCGGTCCCGAAGCATAAGGGTGATAAGGTCATTGCCGTTGCCCGCGACGAGGCGTTTAACTTTATATACCACGAAAACCTTGAGGTGCTCGAAGAGCATGGCCGTATCGTCTTTTTCAGCCCCCTCGACGACAAACGGCTTCCGCAAGCCGATATGCTCTACCTTGCGGGCGGATACCCTGAACTTTACGCTGAACAACTCTCCGCCAATAGTGCCATGCGCTCTGAAATCGCTTCATATTGCCGTCAGGGCGGTGCTGCCTATGCTGAATGCGGGGGAATGATGTATCTGGGTAAAGCCATGACCCTCACGGATGGCTCAGTATACCCAATGTGCGGCATTTTCGATTTTGATACGACTGTACAGGGCTCAAAACTGACGCTTGGCTACAGAAAAGTTGTTTTGAATGATATGCCCGAAGTGGAATTGTCAGGCCATGAATTTCACTATTCACGCTTTAGCCGGCAGGGGGAGCTCCACAATATTGCAACAGTGAAAAACGCACGAAAAGAGAGTGTCGCAACGCCGGTCTACCGGACTGCAAACACTATAGCCTCATACATTCACCTCTACTGGGGCGAAAACCGTTGTTTTCCACAATACCTGTTCACCCCCGTCACAGTATAAACTCCAGATCGCACCCTTCTGCTCGCGATTCTTCCACAAACTGCCTGAGCGTATCGATAAAAGTAAAAAATTTTGCATGTTCAATTTCGCGAAGATATGCAACCCGCAAGGGTTCATCATGCCAACCCAGCAGGATTATGTCCTTTTTTTCCGGATTGATTGCAGCCAGACATTCATCCACAATGCTCTTCATCGATTCCAGGCTGCTGTTATGCAGAAAGGCCTCATCCCAGCTGTCAAGTCCGTTGCTCGTTTCAGAAAGGAATGGCAGTTTGTTTAAAGACTCTACTAAACCATAATGGAATAAGGCGGCATAGTTGTGGGCGTCTATGTCAAGAGAGTGATATATTGTATAGGTTTTATCCTGAAGCCTTACCCTGTTTATTATTCCAGTCCGGTAAATCGATAATTTACGGTGTTCGGGATTGCTGTCATTGATAAGGATGCGCTGAACATTCATAGTTTAGTCAGGATAGGGAGAACCTTTAACAGGTCAAAAGAGTTTTCTCATTTATGGAATTGGAGTTATAAGTCGCTATCTTTATAAGTAAGTTATTACTCACTTTTTTTGCTGAGTCAATCGAGTAAAGATATCTTGATACAAAAGATTCACAACAATACTATCGATACATAAAGAATGGAAGGCAATTTTTCAAATAGAGTACAGGATGTCATTCGACTCAGCCGAGAGGAGGCGCTTAGGTTAGGTCATGACTATATCGGCACCGAGCATCTTCTCCTTGGTCTTATCAAGGAAGGCGAAGGCATGGGAGCCAGGATACTGAAAAATCTCAAGATAGATTTATTCAGCCTCAAACAGAAAATTGAGGAAAGTACCCATCCCAAGGTTCCTGCAACCCAGATGGGCAATGTTCCTCTGACAAAGCAGGCTGAGAAGGTGCTGAAAATTACCTATCTCGAAGCAAAAATATGCAAGTCCAGTGTTATAGGAACAGAGCATCTCCTGCTCTCCATCATGAAAGGGGACGATAATATTGCCGCCCAGATTCTCGAACAGTTTGGCGTGACCTACGATCTCGTCCGGGACGAACTGTTAAACATCACCAGCAGCAAGAGTGAGTCAGACGAACCATCTATGGAAGGTGCCTTCTCTTCGGGCGGTTCTGAACGGATGCCCAAAAAACCGGATCCAAGAAAAGGCGAGAGAACCAAGACCCCCGTTCTCGACAATTTTGGTCGTGATCTTACCCGTCTTGCCCTTGAAGACAAGCTTGATCCAATCATCGGACGCGAAAAAGAGATCGAACGTGTAGCCCAGGTACTCAGCCGCCGCAAAAAGAACAACCCGGTACTGATTGGCGAACCGGGCGTTGGAAAAACCGCCATTGCAGAAGGTCTTGCCCTCAAGATTGTACAGCGTAAGGTATCCAGGGTGCTCTACGACAAGAGGGTTGTTGCGCTTGACCTTGCAGCGCTTGTGGCCGGAACCAAGTACAGGGGGCAGTTTGAGGAGAGGATGAAAGCCCTTATGAATGAGCTTGAACGCTCACGCGACGTGATTTTATTCATCGACGAACTCCATACCATTGTCGGTGCCGGTGGTGCTTCCGGTTCGCTTGATGCAAGCAACATCTTCAAGCCGGCTCTTGCCCGTGGCGAACTGCAGTGTATTGGAGCAACCACGCTGGACGAATACCGTCAGTTTATTGAAAAAGACGGTGCCCTTGATCGCAGGTTCCAGAAAATCATGGTTGAGCCTACCTCGGTTGACGAGACTATTCAGATTCTCAACAACATCAAGTCGAAGTATGAAACGCACCACCATGTCAACTATTCGGAAGATGCCATCGACAAAGCCGTCAAGCTCTCCGAGCGCTATATAACCGACCGCTTTCTTCCTGATAAGGCCATAGATGTAATGGATGAGGCCGGTGCAAGGGTTCATCTCAGCAACATTCATGTGCCGAAAGAGATTCTGGAGCTTGAAAAATCCATAGAGGAGGTCAAGACCGAGAAAAACCAGGTCGTGAAGATGCAGAATTTTGAGGAAGCTGCAAGGCTCCGTGACAAGGAAAAAAACCTGCTTGATGCCCTTGATTACGCTAAACAGGAATGGGAAGACCGCTCAAGTGAAAGTGTTTATGATGTCACCGAAGCCGATATCACCTCGGTGATTGCCATGATGACCGGCATTCCGGTAGCAAGGGTTGCTCAATCTGAGTCGAAAAGGCTGCTCACCATGGAGGCCGACCTTACCAAGGAGGTTATTGGTCAGGACGAGGCCATCAAAAAAATTACCAAAGCCATACAGCGTACCCGCGCCGGCCTTAAAGACCCTTCGCGTCCTATTGGATCGTTTATTTTTCTCGGTCCTACCGGTGTCGGCAAAACCGAGCTTGCAAAGGCACTGACCCGTTATATTTTTGACACCGAAGACGCCCTTATCAGAGCCGACATGAGCGAATATATGGAGAAGTTTTCAGTCAGTCGTCTTGTCGGAGCGCCTCCGGGATATGTCGGTTACGAAGAGGGCGGTCAGCTGACCGAAAAAGTCCGCCGCAAACCCTACTCAGTCGTTCTTATCGATGAAATCGAAAAAGCGCATCCTGATGTATTCAACATTTTGCTGCAGGTCCTTGATGAGGGGGTTTTGACTGATGGAATGGGAAGAAAGGTTGATTTTCGCAACACCATTATCATCATGACATCGAATATCGGTGCCAAAGATATCAAGAGTTTCGGCGCAGGATCAGGCATGGGCTTCACAGCTCCTGACGATTCGACCGGAAACTACAAGGCGATGAAATCAACCATTGAAGATGCCCTTAAACGGGTATTCAATCCAGAGTTTCTCAACCGTATCGATGATATTATTGTTTTTCATCCACTCGAAAAACAGCATATTTTCAAAATTATCGATATTACTGCCGGCAAGCTCTTCAAGAGGCTTCATGAAATGGGTATTGAGGTTGAAATTGACGACAATGCCAAGGAGTTTCTTGTCGATAAGGGCTACGACCAGAAATATGGTGCACGTCCACTGAAAAGGGCGCTGCAGAAATATGTGGAAGATCCTCTGGCCGAAGAGATGCTGAAAGGACGATTTTCAGAAGGCAGCACGATTCGGATAGCTTTTGATGAAAAGGAGAAAGAGCTCCGTTTTCTTGATGGATCAGCCCAGGCAAAAAAAGGCAAGCGAGAGGAAAAGCTTGATACTGAATAAAACAAAAAGCCCCCGGTTTCCGGGGGCTTTTTTACGAAGTGCGGTTAGTACTGTGGAGGCTTCGGATGGTCTTTGACTGCGACAAGAGAGTGCTGCAGAAGCTCTTCAGGCAGCGGGTAATCACTGAGCTTTCCTGAAAGGAAGGCATCATAGCCCTGAAGATCCATCAGTCCATGGCCCGACCAGTTCATAAGAATGACCTTCTCCTTCCCTTCCTCTTTTGCTTTTTTCGCCTCACGAATAGTCTGCGCAATGGCATGTGAGGTTTCAGGCGCCGGGATGAACCCTTCCGTATGGGCAAAGAGCAGGGCAGCCTCATAACACTCCGTCTGACCAATAGCTGTAGCATCAATAAGACCAAGCTGCTTGACATGGCTCACCAGCGGGGCCATTCCGTGATAGCGCAAACCTCCGGCATGAATGGCCGGCGGAATAAAACCATGGCCGAGGCTGTGCATTGGCAGAAGCGGCGTCATTTTCGCAACATCTCCGTTATCGTAGATATAGGGTCCTCTGGTGAGTGTGGGGCACGCCTCAGGCTCTGTTGCAATGATCTGAACCTCACGTCCATGAATTTTATCACAGATAAAAGGAAAACTGATGCCAGCAAAGTTCGAACCCCCACCGGCGCACCCGATCACGATATCCGGATAAAGGCCGACCTTTTCAAGCTGTTTGCGCGCTTCAAGCCCGATAATGGTCTGGTGCAGCATCACATGGTTCAGCACGCTGCCGAGAGCATAACGCGTATCATCGCGCTCAACAGCCTGTTCAATAGCCTCACTGATAGCAATCGCCAGACTTCCGGGTGTATCAGGGGTTTCAGCAAGAATTCTTCGACCGATCGTGGTTTGATCACTAGGGCTTGCAATACAGTCAGCCCCCCAGGTTTTCATCATGATTTTGCGGAACGGCTTCTGGTCGAAGCTGATACGCACCATAAATACCTTGCAGTCGATGCCGATAAGCTTGCAGCTCATGGCAAGAGCGCTGCCCCACTGGCCGGCACCGGTTTCCGTAATAAGATGTTTTATGCCGAACTGCTTGTTATACCATGCCTGTGCAACAGCAGTATTCGGTTTATGGCTGCCTGCCGGAGAAACCCCTTCGTTTTTATAAAAAATCCTGGCCGGTGTTTGCAATGCAGCTTCAAGCCTTCTCGCCCTGGTCAGCGGAGAAGGTCTCCACAGCTTCAGAATAGCCTGTATCTCCTGGGGAATATCGATCCAACGTTCAGTACTGACTTCCTGCTCAATAAGATTCATCGGAAAAACTTTTGCAAGGGCATCCGGTCCGACAGGATTTCCGTCCGGCCCTAAAGGCGGAGGCATTGGAACAGGCAGATCAGCCTGGATGTTGTACCATTGACGGGGCATTTCGTCCTCAGTCAACAGGATCTTCGTAAATTCAGAACTCATGATGGTGTTTATTTGTTGTTTGTTGCAATAATCCGGTCATTAAGGGGGGACCGCAGTATTAAGTGATATAGCCCCATTGTTTGAACTGTGGTTTCAGTTGGGGATCACCCTTAAATGCCTGAAAGTAAATATATTCAGGAGCCAGATCCGCGACGCCTTCCCGGCCATTGTTGAATGCAACCTTAACCTTGTAATCTCCAAGATATTTGGCTTCTTTAACATGAAGAAACATACTTATTACTTCAGTGGTTCAATTTGGTTGGGTTCTTCATCGTTTTTGCAATGTTCCCAATTCGTCATTAATTCATCTTTGTGGAGTTCATACCATTCGAGAGTATGCCGGAGTGCTCTTTTCGGGAATGTGCCTTCAATGATACCGGTAAGAATTCCAACGGTAATCTCATATTCTGCATATTTTGCAAGAAAATGTGGCGGCAAATGATCATCCCAGTACATTGCTATGATTATTCCGAGGAATCTGCCTATGATCGGCATTTTTATTTTCTCGTTTTATTCCCCGGTACCTATGCATTCAGAACGCAAAGTACTATACCTGCCCTTGGATATTTAAGATTCCAGAAGGCTTGGTGGTCAAACAATAAAAAAGAAAAGACGTGGTGCCGAAGACGGGAATCGAACCCGTACGTCCATTGCTGAACACAGGATTTT
>JBAWYL010000020.1:0-49210 GCA_037143555.1 Chlorobiaceae bacterium | reverse complement strand
ATGCTCCGATAAAATAATAATGCGGCTTCATACCCTGAGTTTGATTAAGTGAGCCATACCTTTTCAAAATGTAATAATAAGGTCAGGAAAAAACCAGCTCATCATCGCTTTATCTGTAAAGCATTACCTTACTCAATATCAATATGCACCTCGTTGCGCCGCAAAAAAGGAATGGTCCATGGAGGATCGTAGCTTGCTGCTCGAGGCCCTGAAAGAACCCTGTTCCCTCTCTTCTCAAGCCATTGAGTCAGCTTCTCTGCAAAATTCCGGAGATTATTTTCCGAGTGCAATCCTGAATAACGTATAACGCCAACCTTCTTTCCCTGAACCGGCCGAAGTTTCACTTCAGGGTCCAGCGGGATTGGAAGCGTTTCAAGAGTATACCCTTCCGGCATTACAAACGACATCACCCAGGCATTGCCTTTTTTTTCCTGTATCACCGGAGCGGTCATCGATATTTTTTCACTGACAGACTCCTGAAGTACCGGAGCAGTCATACCGATTTTCAGTTTTGCCCGGTTCTTGCCGAAAATATATCCTGCCAGACGTCTGAAGGCAGCTCCGCTTGTTTGCCCGTATGAGCCTTCAACAACAGTTTCAGCAACAATCATCTCCCCATACTGCCTGATTTCTATATTCCCTTCCCGGGAAATAACCTTGTAATGAGGCTCATCGGCTGTACGCTTTCCCAGCACAGAACAACCTGCAAGCATCAGACTTGTCATCAGTAACACCGGCCATGCGCCCATAATCTTCTCCCTAAGTCATCTTTGTTATCAATGCCACTCGTAGAGCTAAACAATCATAACAGAGAAAAGGTTTTTCATGGCTTGAGATCACCTCAAAAATTGAATTTGTCATAAATCGGCTTTAACTTATCATTATAAAACTTTGATATGATTGCATCATAACCAGAAGCTATGCACAGCAGCAACAATCAAAAACATTCAATACTAAAAGGGGCCTGCCATAGTTTTAACACTTAAAAAGCGAGTACTCGCCATCGATTACGGAACAAAGCGCATAGGGCTGGCTCAGAGCGATCCTCTCGGGCTCTTTGCTCAACCGGTTGGCACCTTTGACCGGGCAGGCTTGTTCAGGGTTCTTGACGCAATGGCTGGAAATAATGATATCGAAAAAATTATTGTCGGTTACCCCCTCAGCAACTCAGGCGAAAAAAACGCCATGACAGGAGTTCTTGACCGCTTTATTGAGGATCTTTGCCGGGAATTCCCCTTGATAACGGTTGAAACCATCAATGAACATCATTCATCGAGGGATGCACAACGCATCCTGATTGCATCGGGCACCTCCAGAAAAGTTCGACAGCAAAAAGGACGGCTCGACAGTGCCGCAGCATGCGTCATCCTGAGCGAATACCTTGAAAGCCATCAGTGAGATTGAAAATAACTGCACATTCATCCGGTTGCCCGAAGAGAGGACTTTTTCCTTTAGCTTTTCAGAACTGCTTCTTTATCTTTAGGTTCATTGATTGTAAACGTCCCCGCTCAAAATTTTCAGCCCTTATTTTACATGAGTACTTCAGCAATGCTTGATGTTTTCAAAACAACCGGGGCTCTGCTCGATGGCCATTTCAGGCTGACATCCGGAAGGCACAGCAATACCTACTTCCAGTGCGCAAAAGTACTGCAGTATCCGGAACATCTCACAGCCGTCTGCAGCAGAATTGCCCGGCATTTCGCCGACAAGGATGTTGAGACCGTCATATCCCCGGCTATCGGCGGAATCGTGGTCGGAACGGAAGTGGGACGTCAGCTCGGAGTAAAAACCATTTTTGCGGAACGCAAGGATGGAATAATGACAATCCGCAGGGGATTCAACCTTGACAGAAACGAGCGGGTGCTTGTCATCGAGGATGTCATCACCACCGGGGGCTCCGTTGCCGAGGTTATTGAACTCATCAACCGATCCGGGGCTTCGCTTGTCGGTGTCGGCTCGGTTGTTGACCGCAGTAACGGAAGGGTCAAACTTGCTGACGACCATTTTTCAGTACTTTCAATGGAAGTGATAAGCTACACTCCCGAAGAGTGTCCTCTCTGCAAAAAGGGAGTAACTATCGATGCCCCCGGAAGCAGGGCAAACAAACAAAGTTGAAATGCATGACTGAGCAGCCACCTATCAGAAGCATTTCGTTTATTGGTCTCGGATTGATAGGAATGTCACTGTTGAGAGCAATAAAGAGCTCACCGCTTGCTATAGAAAGCAATATTCTGTTGCAGGGATTCGACCCTAACTTTTCTGAAAGCGACAGGAAGGAGGTCAGGGAACTTGGTCTTGAGCTATTTATCGACGACAAAAAAAAGCTCTATAGCGCCGATCTGATTATCCTTTCAGCCCCGGTTGAGGTCAATATTGATCTGCTCGAAGAGATAAAGCGGCTTGCACCGCCCGCAACACTTGTCAGCGATGTATCAAGCACAAAATCCCTTATTGCCCATAAAGCCCGGGAACTTGACCTTCCCTTTATAGGCATGCATCCCATGGCTGGCAAGGAGCAGCAAGGCTATCATTCAAGCCATGAGGAACTGCTCCGGGGGCGACGGGTTATCCTTTGTGACGACAAAAATCTTCTTTCCGGCAAAAAAGGGACGTTTCTCATCGAACTGCTTCATTCTGCAGGGTGCACAACGCTCTGTATGACTCCTGATGAACATGACCGCGTCATAGCAAAAATAAGTCACCTGCCCCAGTTGCTTTCGACGCTTCTGATGACCTACTGTGGAGACTCATTGAGTAAATCCGGACCAGGCTTTGCCACCTTCACAAGGCTTGCCGGTAGTTCATGGCAGATATGGCGGGATATCATAGCAACAAACAGTGACAACATCGCCGACGAGCTTGAGCTTTTCTCCAAAGAGCTGGCCAAACTGTCACTGGACATAAGGCAGCATAACCTTGAACAGCTTGAGTTGCGTTTCAGTAATGCCAACCGGCTTTATCAAACCCTTAAAGAGATGAACCAGCAATGAAATTCGCGATTGTTGTCAATGTTTCAAGGGATACTGCGTTGGAACTGGCCAGAAAGCTTGGCATGTGGCTTACGGATCGGGGTATCGAGTATGTTTTTGAAACTCTATCTGCGGAAAAGCTGCAGATAGCAGAATCGCTTCCGATTGAGGAGCTCAGCAGACACTGTGACGCTTTTATCTCGCTGGGTGGAGACGGAACACTGCTTTTCACATCGCATTATGCTGTAACAAAGCCAGTTATTGGTGTCAATGTCGGGTACCTTGGTTTTTTAACCGAGTTTACCCAGGCTGAAATGTTCGGAGCTATTGAACATGTGCTCAACGGCAGCTACTCCATTCATACCCGTCTGCAGCTTGAGGCATCCGTAACTGTTAACCACGAAATTCAGCGTTTCAAAGCCCTGAATGATGTCGTCATTGAAAAAGGAACCTATCCGCGCATTCCGACATTTGTCATAAAGCTTGATGGGGAACTGCTAAGCTCATACCGGGCCGATGGTATTATTATTGCCACATCCACAGGCTCTACAGCATACTCCATGTCTGCCGGAGGTCCTATCATTGCTCCAAAATCAAGCGTTTTTGTCATAACCCCGATATGCCCTCACATGCTTACCGTCCGGCCTATCGTTATCAGTGATGACAAGATTATAGAGGTCTCAGTAGATGCGTCTGACGGAGAGTTTCCTCTCAACTGGGATGGTCATTTCGGGAAATTTCTTTCCCCTGAGGAGATCGTCATTGTTAAAAAATCTGCCGAGGTGATCAATCTTGTCGCCAATGAAAGCCGCAATTACTGTGAAGTCCTGCGAACAAAACTGCTCTGGGGACGCGAGCATAATTTCGGTCTCTAACCAGCCGATTATCTTTTCGAACGAATCAGGCTGAACATCCTCATGAGTAACAGTATCTCTTCCGGCGCCCTCCATCAGCTGCTTGGCATTCCTCTCGATACTCCCCTAAGCATCGATGAAATGTGCAAACGGCTCAAGCCCGTCATATATCCTGCACCAGTTCTCTCAAGCCGACTGGAACAATTTTGCCATTTCCTCGTCTCTGCAATGCAATCGCTGGAGATAACCGTTCTTTCAGAAGAAGAGGCCTCCGGACATGACGGACGATTTGCACCTGGAACAGCTATTTTCGCTCCGGGTTATTTTCCAGATAACCTGCTTACCATCAACCGTGTCGCAACCCTCTACAACAATATCATCGTCGGCATTTACGACGAACCTGCGCCGATCTCCACAGATGCTTTGCCTCAGCAGCGCCTTGATACCATTGTCGGCAGACTCGCCAGAGACATGGTACATATCCTGATATTTGTTACCGGCCATTCATGGACGATCTGTACCATGAACGGTGGAGTCGTAACCTTCAATACACCGTATCCTTCCAGAGAGGACGTGCGCTGCACTCTGGTGCCAAAACTCACTGCACAGGTTGTTCCACCCAGACCTGAAGATCTTGACATCGAACACGGGCTGCTTCAGACCGGCACCACTGAGTTTGAAACTGTTGCCAACGATTTTCTGCAGTGCAGCGCCCGATGGAGCAATAACTCGTCTCTGTTATCTCATACATCAACTGCCGGACTTGAATACCGCAGCGACTTTTATAAACGGATTGTGGCCCGATATCTCGACCAGCGAAGCGGAATGAGCTACGGATTTTTTGCCCGCCAGCTTCCGGTCACCGTACAACCCGCATTCTATTGCCGCAGCAGTGGCCCGATAGCGCATAGCGGCAAGCCAACTCCGGGAATGGCAGAGATCAGAGTCAGGGAGAAGACTTTTCTGGTTCACGTACCAAAGGTCAGCGTCATCACGACCAGGTCAGGGTGCAGAAAAAACAACCTTGATCCGAAAAAAGATCTTGTAGAGATCGGGCTCATTCAGGAGCAGGGACGGGGGAGAGTCTACCTTAAAACCCCTGAAGCTTTATCATCAGACCATGCAGCCAAGCCATCCTTCGATACCCTGACCATTCTGGCACATGCTCTGGGCAATGCTTTAGCCGCAAGCATTCTGATGACACTGAGGCCGGGAGCAAGCTTCCCCTGCCATCTGGCCCGGTTCGGGGCTTCCATAACCCACTGGCATGATTATCCGCAGAGCGAACTGCTTCCCGAAGGCTATTTTCTGCACGGAGAAGAGAATCCTCCCGTATCCTGTTCAACACCGCAATCAGCCGCGTACAGTCTTCGTGGCAAAATAGAGGCACTTGAAAAAGCACTTGAACACGGGAGTGAGTACAGAGGAGATGTCCATGTTGAACCGAACCACGGCACCAATATTGTCGGCATGCTGTCACTGGCAGAAACAGCAGAGCTCCTGAATCCACTTCTTCACCCTGAATTTATGCAGGAAGAACAATAAAAATAACAGGGAGGCACCAGCGCTTACTCATCAGTGTCAGGGCGCTCTATGTATGGCCATTTTTCCTGGTGCGTGAGAATCATCTCGACAACTTCCCTCACACACCCCTTTCCACCTTCATACCCTGCGATATAACCGACACGGTTTCTGAGATAATCAGCTCCGTCAATAGGGGTAACGGGCAAGCCTGCTTTTGCAAGCACCGCAATGTCGCCAATATCATCGCCGATATAGGCGCACTCGTTGTCGGAAAGATCATGAAGCAGCCGGAAAGCTTCATAGGCATCAAGCAGATTGCCCTCGCTGAGGTAGAGATCCTGCACCCCAAGCTCTTCAAGCAAGGGACGGTAGGCTTCGGTATTCCTGTCCGAAACAACGGCAATATGCAGTCCCTGTTTTCTCGCCTCCCTTATGGCAACGGCATCCCTGACTGAAAGTGAACAAATTTCCCCCCCCAGGCTGTCAAAGGTAATCCTGCCGCCATTCAGCACGCCATCAACCGGAAAAATAAGCGCCCTGACTGCTTTGAGCGCATGTTCTATCCTCGAAGAGGGATCGGCCTGAGAAGGCTGCATTCCAAAATATTGAAAACCGGCCAAAAGAATAGAGATTTATAGTGAATGAAAAGACCGCACACACCGGTAAAGATGAAGCAGTTGTTTGACAATTATCCTGAAATCAGCGAGCGCCACCTGAGTAGCGGAATCAGACAGAGCTTTTGAGGGGTCAGGATGAATCTCAAAAAACAAACCGTCCACGCCTACCGCAACAGCCGCACGGGCAAGAGGCATCACGTACTGACGTTCCCCTCCGGAGACCCCTTTGCCTGCCCCCGGGAGCTGGAGACTGTGAGTAGCATCATAAAGCACCGGATACCCTGATTCAGCCATTTTAGCAAGCCCTCTGAAATCCACAACCAGATTGTGATAGCCGAAGCTTGATCCCCGTTCGGTCAGCATAACTCTCTTATTGCCTGTCGAGGCAACCTTGTCGGCAGCAAGCACCATATCCTCAGGAGCCATAAACTGACCTTTCTTTATGTTCACGGCAAGTCCGCTCTCTCCGGCAGCTACCAGGAGCTCCGTCTGACGACAGAGAAATGCGGGTATCTGCAGGACATCAACATAACGGGCTGCAAGAGTGACATCCTTTGTTTCATGCACATCGGTAATCACCGGCATTTTATACGTCTGGCGAATCTCGGCAAGCACTTCAAGCGCCTCCTCGTCCCCTATACCCGTAAACGAGGAGCCTGAAGTGCGATTAGCTTTGCGATACGATCCCTTAAAAACAAAACGAACCCCTTCACTCTGGCTTATGCGCGTAAGCTCTTCAGCCGTCTCAACAGCCATGGCCCGGCTTTCAATCAAGCATGGCCCGGCAATGAAAAGCGGGCTGTTGTCATCAGGAACTGACAGTGAACCGATTGAGAACTTTTGCACGTTATTATCTGTTACTTTTTTAAAGTGTAAAGTATTTGTCGATGATGACTTTTAAGTTCATAAGCATTAAATTTACAACAATAATTCTTATTCACAGTCCTGAATAAAACCCAAAATAAACATGAGCACCGCTGACACCAAACATCGGTTAAATGAAATAGAAAAACAGCTCGCAAATCTTGTCGAAGAACAGACTGTCATCAAAGCCAAATGGGACAGCGAAAAGCAGCTGATTCAATCTTCCCGCAACCTTAAATCACAGATTGAAGAGCTTCGGGTTCAGGCAGAAGAGTTTGAGCGGCAGGGTGACTATGGCAAGGTAGCTGAAATCCGTTACGGAAAAACTGTAGCAATTGAGCGAGAACTCGAAGAAAACCGCCTGAAAATTGAAGAGAAAAAAGCTTCGGGCGACTTAATCATGAAAGAAGAGATCGATGCCGAGGACATTGCCGATATCGTCTCTAAATGGACCGGGATACCACTCAGCAAGATGCTGCAGTCGGAACGGCAGAAGCTTCTGCTGATAGAAGATGAACTGCATAAAAGAGTAATCGGGCAGGAAGAAGCTGTCAGCGCTGTCAGCGAAGCGGTCAAGCGCTCACGGGCAGGCATGGGCGACGAAAAACGCCCGATAGGATCTTTTATTTTTATGGGCCCGACCGGTGTCGGAAAAACTGAGCTGGCCCGCACGCTGGCTGACTATCTTTTTGATGACGAGGACGCCATGATCCGCATTGACATGAGCGAATACATGGAAGCACACAATGTCAGCCGACTGGTTGGCGCACCTCCAGGATATGTTGGCTACGAAGAGGGGGGACAGCTGACCGAAGCAGTAAGGCGCAAACCTTTTTCAGTTGTACTGCTCGATGAAATTGAAAAAGCTCACCCTGATGTTTTCAATATTCTCCTGCAAATCCTTGATGACGGTCGCCTGACCGACAGCAAAGGTCGTACGGTGAACTTCAAGAACACGATCATCATCATGACCAGCAATATCGGCGCCCAGCTGATTCAGTCTGAAATGGAAAAAATGGATGGCATGAATCGCGATAACGTGCTTTCCGGACTTCAGGAAAAACTTTTTCAGCTCCTGAAGCAGCAGGTTCGTCCCGAGTTTCTCAACAGGATTGACGAAGTCATTCTTTTTACGCCACTTACAAGAGAAGACCTGAAAAAAATTGTCCTTATACAGTTTGATCATATCAAGGCTACCGCAATGCGTCAGCGTATCAGTCTTACTATTTCCGACGCAGCCGTTGCCTGGCTCTCCGATGCCGGTTTTGATCCTGCCTTTGGAGCCCGGCCGCTTAAACGGGTCATGCAGCGCAACATCACAAACAGAATTTCGGAGCTCATTCTTTCCGGGGAAGTAAAGGAAGGGGACTCAGTTGTCATCAATATGACGGGGAGCGAAATCACTGTAGTCAAAAGTGCGCCTTAAAGCCATACATTTCCGTACATTACAGCAAAGGCTCTGCTGTTACTCCATAGGCAGAGCCTTTATCAATACAGCAATAATATTGACCCCATTGTCCGCACAATATCCACTCATGAACATAAAATCTCTGACAGCGGCGGCATGCTTGTTCTTCTGCATTTTTTCACTCCCAGCTTATGCCGGCCAACAGCCAGACAGTCTTTCCATTAAAATCGGCCAGATGCTGATGATCGGCTTCAGGGGAATGAGCATTGGCAGTGCTCCGGAGATTGCGGCCGATATCACCCGGAACAGGGTTGGTGGAATCGTTCTGTTTGACTATGATGTACCTGCCCGCTCCTCTTCACGAAACATAAGTACTCCGCAACAGCTTTCCAGCCTGACACTTGAATTACAGAAACTTTCAACGCTCCCGCTTTTTATAGCCATAGATCAGGAAGGAGGAAAGGTTAACCGCCTCAAACCTGCCAGAGGTTTTCCTGCAAGCCTTTCCGCAGAGTATCTCGGCAGACTCAATAATCCCGACAGCACCACTGCTGCTGCCGCACAGACGGCCCGAACGCTGAAAGCCATGCATATCACAATGAATCTTGCACCGGTCGCCGATCTGAATACCAATCCTGACAATCCGGTTATCGGCAAACTCGGAAGAAGCTTTTCAGACAACCCTGAAACTGTTATCAGCAATCTTAAACTGACGGTCAGCGCCTACCATAACGAGGGCATTATTTCCACACTGAAACATTTCCCAGGACACGGCAGTTCAGCTACCGATACCCACCGTGATTTTACAGACATAACAGCAAGCTGGTCTGCTCAGGAGCTGGAGCCTTACCGCATCCTTATTGCCAAAGGGTACAATGATGCCATAATGACTGCACATGTCTTCAATGGAAAACTCGACCCCGTCTACCCGGCAACCCTGTCAAAATCGATTCTTACCGATCTGCTGCGCAACAAACTCGGATTTAAGGGTGTCATCATCAGCGATGACATGCAGATGAAAGCCATAGCTGACCATTACGGCCTTGAAACAGCTGTCCGCCTTGCCATTGAGGCGGGTGTCGATGTGCTGCTCTTTGGCAATAATACATCATACGACCCGGCCATTGCCTCAAAGGCGACGGAAATAATCAAATCGCTGATTGAGCAAAGAATCATTACTCCTGAGCGCATTGACCAGTCATATCAAAGAATCATGACACTCAAAAAAAATTATCTCTTTACAGACAGATGAAAACCCTCTACCTAGTACGTCACGCGAAATCAGACTGGGGAAATGCCCTCGCTGGCGACTTTGAGCGGACGCTGAACGAACGCGGCATGAAAAACGCACCGTTTATGGCTGCCATTCTGAAACAAAAGAAGGTAACCCCTGAACTGGTTATTACAAGCCCCGCAAACAGGGCCTGCACCACTGCAGAGATCTTTTGCGAAACCCTTGGATACCCGAAGGAGATGATTCAAAAACGGATTGAAATATATGAAGGTGGAGCGCGCCAGCTGCTGAAAATTGTTCAGCAGATCAACGAAAGCTGCACAACGGTAATGCTCTTTGGTCACAACCCGACAATAACAGATTTTTCAAACCTGCTGGCAGGATACCATATCGACAGTCTCGTAACATGCGGTGTCGTCCGGATTGATCTGGAAATCAAATCATGGAAAGACGCTGCACCTGATACAGGAAACCTCATCTGGTACGAATTTCCCAAAAAACACCATTAAGCGTTTAGTCCCGCTCCTGTTTCGGATCACGTGTCATCAGGTCTAAAATCGCCTGCTGAACCGGTTTTCCTTTAAAAAGCATCTCGTAGACAGCCTGGATAATCGGCATTTCAACTCCGACACTCCTGCTAAGCTCAAATACCGCTTTGGAAGAGTGTACGCCTTCGGCCACCATGTTCATCCGGCTGATAACATCATGAAGCGAACGGCCACGACCGATCTCTTCTCCGACGTAACGATTCCTGCTGTGACGGCTTAAACAGGTAACAACAAGGTCACCGATACCTGAAAGGCCGGAAATAGTCACAGGATCACCGCCAAGCTTTAAACAGAGCCTTGATATTTCGGCCATTCCTCGAGTAATAATTGCCGCCTTTGCATTATCGCCAAACCCTATGCCGTCAGAAATGCCTGCAGCTATAGCAATGATGTTTTTAACTGACCCGGCTATTTCAACACCTATGATATCGGTATTGACATACACACGAAACATATTGGTATGAAAAACTTCCTGAACTTTTTCGGCAGTCCGGAGCAATTGAGAAGAGGCGACAACCGTTGTAGGCTGCTCTTTAATGACCTCTTCGGCATGACTTGGGCCGTACAAGGCCGCAATCTGTGACGCCTGAAGGCCGGGAAGCACATCAAGCAGCACTTCCGACATACGTTTTCCAGTGCCGATCTCAATACCCTTGGCAACATTGACCAGAATTTTCCCATCCAGAGAAAGATCACTGAACCCAAGAGCCGTCTCCCTGAGTGCCTGTGAAGGCACCGCGGTAACAATTATCTGCGACCAGACAACGAGAGCCCTTAAATCCGTTACAATCTGCAGATTGTCAGGAAAACGGGTACCTTTGAGATAACGAATATTTTCGCGTTCAGATTCCAGAAGTGCAGCAAACTCTGGACGGTGAGCCCATAAGCGCACGTGATGACCTTTTTTAGCAAGAAGAACTGCAAGTGTGGTTCCCCAGCTTCCTGCACCCAGTACGGCAATATTCATCAGGTATCAGGACATCAAGAATGCTTTCCAAACGTCACACGGCTTTCAGTTCCGGAAAGGAGTCTCCTGATATTGGCCCTGTGAGTGTAGAAAATGGCAAGTGCAACAATAAGCCCGAAAATCATGAGATGATAGTCAAGACTGTCATGAAATAAGAACGGTGAACCGAAAAGCCTGATATAATAATCAAGCCCGCTGCCAAGCTCGAAAAAATATTTACGTATGGCAATAATCAGAGGAAAGGCAACTGCTGCAAGCATAGAGGCAACAGAGACATGCCGCGACATATACACCGTCAGAAGAAAAATAGCTACAACCATCAACATGCTTATTGGAGCGATCCCGATCAGCATACCTGCAGCAGTACTGACTCCCTTGCCACCCTTGAAGCCGGCGAAGAGAGTAAATACATGACCGATGACAGCACTCATTCCGGCAAGAAGACTCAGGGCAACCTCATTCATCTCAGGAAATGCCCCGATCGGATGATTTTTGAAAAAGGCAACAACAGACACCGCGGCAATAACACCCTTGAAGATATCAATAAGCGTTACAACCAGACCAGGCTTCCAGCCAAGCACCCTGAACGCATTGGTTCCACCTGCATTCCCGCTGCCGAAGTTCCGGATATCAATCCCTTTGAGCATTTTTCCTGCCATCAGGCTGGTAGGAATAGAGCCGATGATGTAACTCACCAATAAAATGGCCAGTAAAGTCAGCATAAACCTTTCTGATTATTGCTTTTTTTTGAATAAAAAAAGAGAAATGAGCCTCAATTTGCGCTTACCGTACCTATAATGTACGCATTTTCCTGCTGTGATTTCAAACTGGACAAAACAGTGTCAACTGCATTTTTTTCAACAATAACAACCAGTCCGATGCCGAGGTTGAACGTCCTGCGCATATCCTCTTCAGGCACGTGACCTTCCCTGCGGATAATATCGAAAATCACCGGCTCGGGCCATGCCTTCCAGTCAACATCAAGCTTCAATCCATCAGGGATGATGCGCATGGTATTACCCATCAGACCGCCACCGGTAATGTGCGACAAGCCTCTGATATCAGGTGAGCCAAAGAATGGCTCAATAACAGAAAGATAAGAGCGGTGAACTTTCAGCAGCTCCTCAGCAACCGATCCATCAAGGCCTGAAAAAGTCTCGTGCATTCTGCCATCAAAGACTTTTCTTGCAAGGGAATACCCGTTAGTGTGGAGACCTGTCGAAGGAAGCCCGATAAGCACATCACCAGCCCTGATTGATGAACCGTTGATTATTTTTTCATGATCGACAACTCCGACGATAGAGCCCGCCAAGTCAAAATCCTTCTCCTGATAAAGTCCCGGCATCTCTGCAGTTTCACCACCGATAAGTGCGCAGCCATTTTCGTGACAGGCATTCACCATGCCGGTAACAACAGCTGCCGCATTGGCTGGAGTCAGCTTACCGCAGGCATAATAATCGAGAAAGAAAAGCGGTTTTGCGCCGCAGACAAGAATATCATTCGTACAGTGATTGACAAGACATGAGCCAACTGTATCATAGATACCGAGCTCAATGGCAATCTTGAGTTTTGTTCCGACGCCGTCAATACTGCTGACCAGTACCGGCTTTTTATATTGAGAGAAATCAGGCTGAAAAAAACCGCCAAAGGCCCCTATGTCAGTTATCACCCCCGGCGTAAACGTCTTGCGAACCTGAGGTTTGATCATGCGGACAAATTCTTCACCCGCACCGATATCAACTCCGGCTTTTTTATAATCCATGCGGCACCTCTTATTGTTTATCGTAAACCCTTTATGTATGACTATCGGCTCCCTGCCGGTATTTCAAAAATGCCCTTATCCTGCGGCCCGGAGAAAAACTCGCGGTGCAGATTATTGACCGCCGTAAAGACCTCCGGCTCTTCAACAACAAAACCGACATTTATTTCCGATGCACCTTGAGATATCATTCTGAGATTAACATCTTTCAATGCACTGAAAATCCTTCCGGCAACTCCTCTCGACATGCGAAGGTTATCGCCAACGACACTTATTGTTGCTACGCCATGCTCAATGTCAACCTCACCAAAGCTCTTCAGATCCTGAATCAGCTCATCGCTGAAGCTTTTTTCGTCAAGAGTCAACGACACCGACACCTCACTTGTCGAAATCATTTCGACAGATACACCGTAACGGGCAAAAATATCGAACAATTCATTCATAAATCCATGTCGGCCAAACATACGATTTGAGCGGACATTGATAATGCACTGCCCCTTTTTAACCGCAATTGATTTGACAAGGCCTTCATAACTCATGCCGGAAAGCCTCTCGGGATCATTGGTAATCAGAGTTCCTTTGGCATCCGGATGCACCGAATTCAAAACATAGACAGGAATATTTTTCTGCACTGCAGGGGCAATAGTATCGGGATGCAACACCTTGGCTCCGAGATAGGCAAGTTCCGCCGCCTCTGAAAAGGTCATCACTCTGATGCTCCTCGCTTCCGGCACCATCCTGGGATCGCAGGTCATGACACCATCAACATCAGTCCATATCTGAATTGCGGTATCGTTAAGCCAAGCACCGAGCAGGGCTGCCGAAAAGTCTGAACCACCTCTGCCAAGGGTTGTCGTCCTGCCGTCTCTGGTTGCGCCGATATACCCCTGGGTAACGACAACAGTCCCCTGTTGAAGCAGCGGAGTGATAATCCTGCGGACATTCTCTTCGCACTGGTCGTTAATTGGACGGGCAAACCCGAAATTATCATCGGTAATCATGACCGTACGGACATCAATCCATTCGGCATTATACCCCTGATCCTTCATGGCAGCTGCAAAGACTGTTGTAGACAACAATTCGCCAAACGAACAAAACATATCCCTGGAACGCTCTGTCAGCTCGCCAACAATATCTACACCTTTAATCAGCATTTCAAGACGACCGGCAAGAAGTTCTATCTTGACAGAAACCTCCTTTTTCAAGGCATCACCTTTTATCAGCTCGTCAACCAGCTCGACATGATGCCTGCGTACTTCCGCTGCAAGAGCCGTTGCTTCATCAAGATTACTGCGCCCGGCGGCATCAGCAATACATACCAGTTTATTGGTAATGCCGCTGCAGGCACTGAGCACAACAAGCGGCACCGCTTTCTCCTTTTCCCTGACCACAATGGAAATTGCCTGCTGCATCGCCCGGGCCGTTCCCACAGAGGTCCCTCCGAATTTCATCACCGCCATATCTTACACCGAATATGTTAACTATTACCTAACGTCTGAGCTTTCTTCTATATTATTACTCATCACTGAAAATATTAACCCTCTCTGTATCCAAAACTTTCGATCGTCGACCCTCGTGAAACAAAGAGCCCCTTTCATATCGATGCCCATATGGATTCACGCCTGCAGAGCATTAGTACTTTTCTGTACTTCATCATTGATTCTGTCAAGCGTTACCGGCTGCCAGAGCTTCAGGAAAGGCTCAGGATACGATCAGGAGAGCAAATATAGTTTAAAAAAAAGAAAATCGTATATCTCCTGTATGCCTGAAGGAAGCAGCTCCCCGGTCACCAGACTCCTTCCGATACAGGTTTCTGACCGCTCGCTGAAAAACCTGTTCTCATCCATTGAGGATTACCTTGGCACCAGATACCGGCCAGGCGGGACAACCCCTGACGGATTCGACTGTTCAGGACTTGTACAATACCTCTATAAAATAAATTTCCGGATGCTCCTGCCGCGGACTTCCGGAGAACTTGCACTGCTCGGCACTATGGTGCCGAAAAGCCAACTGCGACCAGGCGACCTTGTTTTTTTCAGTACTCAAGGGAATGATATCGATCATGTCGGCATCTTTATCGGTGAAAACAGCTTTGCGCATGCATCAAACAGCGGCGTCAAGGTTAACAACCTTGACGAGCGTTATTTCGTTTATCGCTACGCCTTTTCAGCCCGTCTGATAATAACAGAATGAACTGCTTTAGCATTGGAAATGCTTATATTCAAAGCCAACGTAATCATTAACCATGCAGAACTGTTGTTATGCCCCTGCCCGGAACACATCACCATATCGAACTGGCCTTTGAAATCAACTCTACCCTTCATGAGCTCTATATTGCCCTGCTGATCGGAGAGGGTATAGAATATTTTCAGGAGGAGGATAACAGGCTCTTGGCTTATCTGCCTGAAACCGGATGGACAGAAGAGAGAGAACAAGGCATACGCGCTCTCTTGATGGAACGGTTTGGATCCATTCCCCCTTATAAGGCAAATTTCATGGCCGATAGAAACTGGAATGCCGAGTGGGAAGCACACCTTCAACCCATAGAAATATCCGATCGTCTTCTGATTGTCCAGAAAAACAAGGAGATCACCGCTAAACCCGGCCAGATTGTCATTGAAATAAACCCGAAAATGTCTTTCGGTACAGGCTATCACGCAACAACGCGCCTGATGCTGAAACAAATGGAAACACTTGACCTGAAAGGTAAAAAAATAATTGACATCGGCACGGGTACCGGAGTACTGGCCATTGCCGCCCGAAAACTCGGCAACAACAACCCCATACTCGCTTTTGACAACAACGCATGGTCGGTGGAAAACGCCGTTGAAAACATTAAAGAAAACAACGCTCAGGATATCACCATCGAACTCCTCGATGCAGAAGAGGAGCTCGTTGTTAATCTGAAAAAAGGGTATGACCTGATCCTTGCCAACATCAATAAAAACGTTATTGACAGGATCCTGCCAGTCATCAGGAAATACACGCCAATGGCAACCGTACTGCTCTCCGGCATTCTGGTTTACGATGAACCCTGGCTGAAAAAGCTGTTGAAAGGCCTTGACTACGAGATTGTACAAACCATCTATGAGGATGAATGGCTTTCAAGCCTTATTCGCCCTCGCTCCCATTAACAGCCGTAGAACCGCGACACTATGAAACGTGTTTCATGCATCGATATCGGCACCAACACCGCACTCCTGCTCATTGCCGACCTTGAACCTGAAAGCGGCACCATCAACCCGGTCTACCACAAACAGACCATTGTCCGGCTTGGAAAAAATGTGGATGCAGAAAAGGTGATCGATAGCGAAGCACTTCACCGGCTCATTGAAACGCTGTCCGATTACCGGCGGATAAGCGAAAAATATTATGCAGAAAAAATTATCGCCGCCGGAACCAGCGCGCTGAGAGACGCAAAAAATCATCTTGAGGTTATCGATGAGGTCGCCACTAAAACAGGAATCAGCATACAGTGCATTTCCGGTCAGGAAGAGGCAAAACTCACATTTTCAGGTGCGGTTGCAGGCATGAGCAACATTCCCGACCTGTTCACCGTAATCGATATCGGAGGCGGCAGCACTGAGATATCAATGGGCTCGGTAAGCGCCATCACTGAAAGTGTAAGCCTTGATATCGGTTCGGTAAGACTGACAGAGCGGTTTTTCTCGACACTTCCACCCCCGGAACAAGAGTTTGATGCTGCGAAGTCGAATATCAATAACGCATTGACATCAAGCATTCTGCCTTTTTTCGCTGCCAGAGAGCATGTGTACGGCGTTGCGGGAACCCTGACCACAATTGCGCAGGTAACTCAGGGAATGAAGCATTTCGATGCCCTGAAAGTTCACAACTTTCCGCTCCGATACCGCGACGTGGAAGCTTTTCTTGAAAAACTTAAAGCGTATACTCTTGAAGATATCATCAACCTTGGCATCCCCGAAGGACGGGCGGACGTCATCACAATGGGAACACTGATACTCCATCAGTTCATGCGCCTGCTCGGAATAGAAGTGATTCGCGTCAGCATTCAGGGCCTGCGTTTCGGTCTTGCCCGGCAAGAACTTCTGCGCATGCAGGAAAGCATCTGATACAATAAATGGAAAGAGGACGACCAGCAGCGTCCCTTGTAAAAAACAGAAAAACCCTGTCGCTCTCAAGGAGCCGGTATTTCTTTCGAAGGTCGTCCGTTGAAAGAGGAAAATCACGCCGCTGGATACTCGCCCCGACGATATCATGGCGCTCAAGAAAAGCCTTGAAGGTTTTCGGCTTGTACAAAACGCATTCAATCATGCGGAATATCCTTCCGGGAAAAGCTTCAGCCAACCTGTCGGAGGTCAGATAGTCAACCGCTTTATTAACAAAATCGAAGCCGAACTCTCTGGAAAGCCGGGCTGTCAGTTTCGCCTTTATAATTGCCGGATCAGGCTCGTAAAAAAACTCTTTTACCGAAGATACCATAGATCTCTCGATATCACCACCTCCGGAAATTTCTGTCACCGTATTCGAAGCTGTCGAGAGACAGACCGCCTTGACCGTAAAGGGCTTCGGTAAAACACTTCGCTCAAGCAAAAGCAGTATTTCCTTGCATTCACGGTCAACCGACACAACAATAATCGAGCAAAGAGATGGCAGCAGCTTTTTCAGACCGCTGAGTTCCAGAGCCGGAGATGCCTTGATGCATACCCGCCCGGCCTTACGAAGAAACATGTCATGACAGGCGACAACATCCGGACTGGCCGATTCTAGCCCAATCGAACGCCGACCCTCTTCGCGACGTGCCGGATCGACAAAAATCCAGTCAAAAAAATCATCCGGATAAACCGAAAGCAAGTCGATGCTATCACCATGTTTAACCTGAACATGGAAAATCCCGCTTTGTTTCAGGTTATATTGAAACAGTGCGCAAAGCAGAGGATCCCGCTCGCAGTAAACCACCTCCTGAAAAACCCGTGAAAGGAACATCGAGTCAACCCCAAGTCCACCGCTTAAGTCAACAACCCTTTTCCCCGACATAAGTGAGGCCTTGTATTCTGCCGTACGCTCTCCGGAAGCCTGCTCAAGAGCCAATGGAGTATAAAGCAGATTGTGCTGTGAACAATGAGGTAGTTTTTTTGCGGCTTTCTTCCTGCAGGCAAGCTGCTCCGCAATCGCCCTTACCGGCAGCTCCTTACGGCTATGAAACCGCATGGCAAAAACCGCAGGGTCATCATATTGGTGCAAATCAATCAAGGACAGCACCTCCGGATCAAGCAGCCTCTGAAGTTCTTCGAATGTCATGAAACCCCACTGGGCCCTTTACCCCGACAGTGCAGACGAGCCAGGGTCATTCGTTCACGCAGGCCTCCATGAGCAGGAATAAAACCATCAGTCACCATAAACCACTCCGGAAATAAAGCGATTAAAGCAGATAACCGGGCAAAGGACCAAAAGGGCACCAAAGACACCAGGAAAATCAAGGACCCAAGCTAATAAAAAAATCAGTACTATTAAAGTATTAACCCTGCCCTCCGGCTTCGCAGTGCGCTTCGACAAGTTTTCGGCGAAGCACCTTGCCTATCGTTGATTTTGGAAGTACCGCTGTGAATTCCACATGTTTAGGAATTTTATAGGCCGCAAGATCTTTGCGGCAGTGCTCCCGAAGTTCTTCAACAGAGAGCTGATGGCCTTCGCGCAAAACGACCCAGGCCTTCACTGCTTCCCCCTGATAAGCATCAGGCACGCCTGCAACGCCAACTTCAAACACGGCAGGATGATAGGCTATGACCTCTTCAACATCACGAGGCCAGACCTGAAAACCACCCGGCTTGATAACATCTTTTTTACGATCGACAATAAAAAGATAGCCGTCCTCGTCAAGATAGCCAAGATCACCGGTATAGAGCCATCCATCACGAAGAACAAGAGCCGTTTCAATCGGGTTCTGCCAGTACTCTTTCATGATCTGGGGGGCCCGCATAATGATTTCTCCTACTTCAAGAGCAGCAAGAATCTCAACACCATCCTCCTGCTCAACAATCCGAATCTCTACATCCGGAACTGGAATTCCAACCGATCCATGCTTATACGTACCTAAAATAGGAGTGAAAACCGAAGCAAGTGCCGATTCGGTCAGACTGTAAGCGTCAATAATCCGGCCTCCGGTAAGCTCTTCAAAACGTCGTTTATTTTCAAGCATGAGAGGGGCTGCACCCGACACACTGAGTTTAAGCGATTTAAGGATTGAACTGTCCCGCTTAACTTTCGGATGATTGATCAATGCGGTAAACAGGGTAGGGACACCTGGCAATACCGACGGTTTGAGGGTTTTAATAGTATGCAGCAGGTCATCAATATCACGGGGGTTCGGAACCAGAACAAAAGGATATCTCTCAATTAATGCCGCGGTCAAAATACCTACCTGGGCATAAACATGAAACAGAGGCATGTTAAGGAGAATAACATCTTTTCCTTTTTCAAGAATGACACTGAACCAGCTGGCAATCTGCATCCCCGTAATCACAAGCCCATGATGAGTAATAACAACACACTTCGGATTACCGGTAGTACCTCCTGAAAAAAGAAAGAGTGCCGGATCGTCATGCTGGATACTCACCGGAGAGAATGCAACATCGCAATGGGCCTTGATAAGGGCGCCCATCCAGTGATCTCCATGCCTCAATGTTACCCTGTGCCCATCCTTCCGTTCTTTAAACGCCGTAAAAAGCAAGCTCTTCAGCGGCGATAGATACTCCTTGATAGAAGTGGCAATCACCGTCTTTAAACGTGAATCCGGCTGAACTGTCTTGATTTTCTCATAAAAAGGAGTCAAGACAATCGCTGTCTGGGCACCGCATTCATTCAATGCATGTTCAAACTCATTGAGGGTATACAGCGGATTCATTGGGACGGCAATTGCACCGGATTTCCATATGCCAAACTCACTGATCACCATCTGGGGTGAATTAGGCATAATCAAGGCTACACGATCGCCTTTTCCAATACCAAGTGATAGAAGCGCTACGGCAAGCGCATTGCTTTGCGCTTCAAATTCACCATATGAGAGCGATACGCCCTTGAAGAACATTATGGTCTTTTCAGGGCACTCTTCTGCCGTCGCTCGAACGAAATCGACCAATGTCTGCTCCGGATAAGGCTGAAGCGAATGGGGAACCCCTTTGTCATAATTGCCGGTCCAGGGCCTGGCTCTCATTGCGGTGTTTGACATTTGAACTTATATATCTGATATAAATTGATGTATTAATCCCTAATATACTCCAAAACAAAAACTACCGCATCGTTTTAACAACATCGCACACGGCGTCAGTCAATAACCTGAGTTCCTCATCGAGCATGATAAAAGGCGGCATAAGATAGACCAGCCGGCCAAAAGGACGAACCCAGACCCCTTTATCAACAAATTGTTTCTGAATCACGGCCATATCTACCGGTTTGTGAAGCTCAACAACACCTATTGCGCCAAGCACACGAACATCCGCAACACTGATTGACTCCCTGCATGGCTCAAGCCCTTGACGAAGTCCTGCTTCAAGACGAAGAACCGATGACTGCCAGTCATAGCTGTTCAGAAGGTTTATGCTTGCCGATGCGACAGCACAGGCGAGAGGATTTGCCATAAAGGTAGGACCGTGCATGAAGAGACCGGGATTACCGGAACAGATGGTTTCAGCAACCTGCTCTGTTGCAAGGGTGGCGGCAAGCGTCATATAGCCTCCGGTCAACGCTTTCCCCACACACATAATATCGGGCACAATCCCGGCATGCTCCTGCGCGAACATTCTCCCTGTCCGTCCAAAACCGGTCGCGATTTCATCGAAAATCAAAAGCACACCAAAGCTGTCGCACAGCTCACTCAGCAGAACAAGATAGTGCGGAGCATAAAAACGCATTCCCCCCGCACCCTGGACAACAGGTTCAATAATCACTGCGGCAATCTCTAAATGGTGCCGTTCAAGCATCATGCGGATATCGGCAAGATCCTCTTCGGTGGCTGGCTCATGAAAACGGCATGACGGAGCTTCAGCAAAAAACTGTTCCTGAATTGCACCTTTAAACAGGGAATGCATGCCTGTGACCGGATCGCAAACCGACATTGCAGCAAAAGTATCGCCGTGATAACCTGACCGGACGGTCAATATCCGGTTTTTTGAGGCGGCACCGAGAGCTGCCCAGTACTGAATGGCCATCTTGATGGCGACCTCAACCGAAACCGAACCTGAATCACTGAAAAAGACCTGCTGCAAAGGCTGAGGAGTCAATGCAACCAGTTGTTTTGCCAGAGTGACTGCAGGTTCATGGGTCAAACCTCCGAACATGACATGGCTCATCCGCTGCATCTGTGAAGCTATCGCGTCATTGAGCACCGGGTGATTATATCCGTGAATAGCCGCCCACCAGGAAGACATCCCGTCAATAAGCTTACGGCCATCTTCGAGTTCAAGAAACACATCATAAGCACGGGAAACAGGGTAAACCTGCAACGGATTGGTAACCGAAGTATAGGGATGCCAGATATGACAACGGTCAAAATCGAGATCAATTGAATGGGGTGATATGTCCATAGCAGTTGACTGCTTAAAAAATAGAAGATTTATAATCTTGTTATAAAAAGAGTCGGGCGGTCACGTCTTCTTCCAGCAAACCATCCCGAAGGTCGATCACTGGTGCCGTTGATCCCGCTTTATTCAGATAGTGACAGATAACCTCTCGCGTATCATCAGCTATCATCTTGTCGGTACTCTGAAACCGGTTATAAATAACACCCCTGATAACGATTCCCCGTTTCACACAGGCTTCAATCGACAGAAGGGTATGGCTGATACTGCCGAGCCTCGGACCAGTCACAAGAACGAGTTCGTAACCTGCATCACGGATATAATCGGCAAAAAGCACCTCATGGGTAAGGGGCACCAGCAAACCGCCAACCCCTTCCAGAAGAACCAGTTCGTAACGTTTCTGCAGGGCAGAGGTCGCCTGGCGGATGTTCAGGACATCAATTTCAATCCCTTCCATACGGGCCGCAAGATGAGGCGAAGAGGGATAGTGAAAAACATAAGGAGAAGTGAACCCCTCCCTGTCAACCTCCTGCAGCCCGATACCCATAAGACGACGGTGTTCCAGTATATCCTCCGCAATGCCTTCACAGCCAGTCTGGACGATTTTCTGGGTAATAACGTTTGTTCCCTTCTTAAGAAGTGCTTTGGCAAGCAGACCGGTCGCAAATGTTTTTCCGATTCCGGTATCAATGCCCGAGACGGCAACAACAGATCCTTTCATAAACGCTTCTTTTTCAAACAGCAATAAACCGGATGATAGGTAAGGTAGACACCGTTTGAGCAGGAAAAAAATCGCCTGTACTCATCAACAAAATGGCGGTATCGGCTTTTGGTCCATGAACGGCGCTGAAGACCATTGACACCTGTCTGACGTATATGATGCAGCACTGCCTCAGGCGAACTGAATTCAATGCGCTCTTCCTTTTCCCGACTGGCTGTAATATCAAAATACCGTCCGGCAAGAATTTCAAGCTCCCCGAGAGTGTGATAGTTAAGACCGACATCCTCGATACTCGTGATTTCCTGCATATTTGAGGTACTGAACGTACTGAAGGCCAGTATACCACCTGGCTTGAGATGATCGGACATTGTTCTGAAAAAGTCATCAAGATCATCAAGCCATTGCAACGTGGCATTTGAAGCCACGAGATCCAGCTCTGAAGGCAAAACATCACAGCACTCTATATCTCCGGCAATAAAGTGAAAATCATCCACCGCAATGCGATCAAGTACCTTGAGAAGAAAGGGATGGCTCTCTTCAACAAGATCATTGGCGAAATAACTCTTGACAAAGCAGCGACCCAGCAGCTCCGCCATAAGCAACCCTGAACCTGATCCGACCTCAAGAACCCTGTCGAAAGCACATCCCGGCTCCTCAAGGCAAATCATTTCAGTCAGATTTGCGGCCATGGTTTTCTGGACTGCAGCATTGCTGCCATAGCTTCCGAGTGTTCGACAGAACCTTTCCCGCACAAGCTCCTTGTCAATTATTATTTTCTGCAGCATGCGAGAACCTCCGGCAGATTTCTGAAATGAAAAAACGGAAAATGAGGCATATCGGCGATAACGGTTTGAGAAACACCTTTCCAGGCATTGTACTGCTGCTGTGGCGGAAACACAAGATCTCTTCCTCCAATAACTGCATGATTGTATTGCCAGTCGGCACTATCGTTAAAACTTCTGTTCATCAGGTGTTCCCGGAGCCTTTCGAGCTCTGCCAGCTGATCCGACGTTTCACGATCGGGCGACATGCTGGAAAACAGCTCAAGAGCTTCACGGGAACCACACATCCTGCGATTAAAACGGTGGCGATTTTCTTCAGAATACGTTGAAAGTGTTGCCTGAAACACCTCCGGAGGAATTCCAAGCTCCGCGTTTACCGGATGCAGAGTCCCGTTGATTGCAATGGCAAGCTCTATCGGAGGAAGTTCCAAATGCTGAGCCGCCCAGACCCCGAATGACCATGCGACAACCGTGATGCTGCCATAACACTTTATCCCGTTCATAAAACCCGGTTCAGGCGTCAACGTACGGTAATCGTAACAGACCATCAGATCCTGTAAAAAACCTGCAGAGAGCGATTCATGCAAAAGATAAGCGGCAATACGGTGGTCCATTCCCCAGCCGTTAAAAAAAAGCAGAAGCTCTTCGGCCCCCTCTTTTCTAAGCCATACTGTTTTCATGATAACCTTATCCTCCGATAATTTCAGGTATTCCGGCAATATCTTCCCACTTCAGGATTGAGCGAAGAGATATACGGATGCGGGCACCTTTTTCCGGAACAGTAGGAGGACGCACAGGCATGCAGAGAAATCCGGCATTTCTCAACCGGGAAGCCAGGGCTACAGCCAGATCATTGCCACCGGTAATTACTGGAACGATATGACTTTCGCCCGGAACATCAAAACCACGGCCGGTCAGTTCACCTCGAAGCCTGGCTGCGAGCTGTAAAAGCGCCTCTCTGTCTGAAAACATGGAAGCCTGCCGCTGAAGAGTCAATAAGGTCCAGCCGAGAATAACAGGAGGCAGGGCCGTAGTAAAAATGAAAGGGCGCATGGTATTCAGCAGATACTCTCTTAAAAGAGAATTCATCACGGCAAAAGCTCCCGTTGAGGCCAGAGCCTTGCCGAATGTTCCGGTAATGACATCGATATGCTGAACCATCCCTGCTGTTTCACACAACCCGAGACCCTGCTCCCCGAATACCCCGACTCCATGTGCCTCGTCAACAATAAGGAACGCCCCGTATTTCTCTTTTAAAACAACAAGCCGGGAAAGGTCTGCAAGATCGCCATCCATACTGAACACCGACTCAGTAACAATAAAAATCTGGCGATACCTCCCCTTTGCCGCCTCAAGCAGCTCTTCAAGATGATCGTAGTCGCAATGACGATATCGCTGGCAGGGAGCTTCAGCAATTTTCATTCCGTCAATGATGCTGGCATGGTTAAGCTTGTCACTCAGCACAAGATCATGACGGTTGCAAAGCGCAGGAAGTATCCCGATGTTGGCATGATACCCGCTGTTGAAAACCATGGCTGACTGCCGTCGGTAGAGGAGTGCCAAAGCTTTTTCCAATTGATCGTAAAGGGGGTGATTGCCAGTCAGAAGACGGGATGAAGAGCTGGTCATCGCATGTGAACTCTTCCGGAACTGATTCGCATACTCTTCCAGCATTGCCGTGTCATCTCCGAGACCGAGGTAATCGTTCGATGAGAGATTCACAAGAAGCTGTCCGTTCAGCTCAATATCCTTACCCCGGCGGGCCGTAATATCAGGAAGCACCCTGTACCGGTCAAGGCTCTTCAGCTCATCAAGCTCCTCCCTGATCCGTTCATAAAACTGCATTGCCGGCTCCCTCAGGTAAAACTCGCAATCTGACTTGCAAACATGCGGTCTTCAGCAACCTCCCTGCCTCGTGTAGTCAGGTAACCGCCTGTAAGATAACCGTTTGCACCCGAAAGCATTAAAAGACCCTGAAAATCTTTCATGATCGTTTCACGACCTGCAGCAAACTTGATGATTTTATTCGGATGCGCAAGGCGGCAGATTGCAAACGCTTTCACAATATCGGCAACAGAAACCGGTTCACTTCCTTCAAGAGGTGTCCCGTTTATCGGAACAAGAACATTAAGAGGAATGACAGAAACATCAAGTTCCTGCAGCGCAAAAATCATGGCAACACGATCATGCATCGACTCTCCAACACCCATAATCCCGCCACAACAAACGGATATATTGTTCTTCCTCAACAGGTTAATGGTCTCGATCCGCTCTTCAACCGTATGAGTATCAGCAATAAGATCATGGTATCTGTCAGGTGCAACCTGAATATTGATGTTATAATGCGCTATGCCATGAGCAGCAAGAGCTGCCGCAGGTTCTTCACCGAGAACGCCAAGTGACGCACAGACATGCAGATCAGGCAGCTCCTTATGCAACCGCTTGATCATGGCAAGCACCCTCTGAAATTCCGGAGTGATTTTTTTATACCCGTAACCGCTGGTGACAATGCCGAAATGCGAAACGCCCTCCGCCATACAGTTACGCGCTTCGATAAGCACTGATTCTTCATCGACAAGATCATAGACCTCAATATCAGCACGGTTGTGCCGTGACTGAGCGCAAAACCTGCAGTTTTCGCCGCAGACTCCCGATTTGGCATTCATGATAGAACAGGCATGAAGCGATTCAGCACAACTTGAATAGCGGTTTTTTACCTTGTTTGCCAGAGCGGCAAGGTCAAGGGCAAGTTCACCCGGAAGATCCGCCAGCAAAAGGGCTTCAGCACGGCTGATCGGTTCACCGGTTTCAAGCACTCGATAAGCTGCTGCAATTTGAGGATGGAGGGTCATTGTATCCATAAGAGTGGAATGTAGTTATTAATTATAATTTTCCTTGCGCAGGTGAGCTTCTCCCGATGAAATAAGGATCGTCTGCCCGTCTGCACCCTCAAGCATCAGCTCTCCGCCGCATGAAATCCCGGAAACCGTTCCGCTCACTGTCCGCTTAAGCTGATCAATAGTAACCTGCTTCATCTGAAGCAGTGAATACCTTTCGAGATAGGGAAGAATAAAACCGAGATCCTCCTGCAAAAGCCATGCATCATAGAGTGGCTCGAAATGGTTCAGAACAGAGGCCAGAAGCTCAGGTCTCGAAAATAAACGCCCTGTCTCCCCAAAAAGCGAGGTTGCAATGTCCTGCAGTTCATTCGGCATCTCAGCCTGGTTGACATTGATACCGATACCGACCACGACAAAATGCGTAAAATCAGGCTCTGACTGCATTTCGCAAAGTACCCCGCAAACCTTTTTGCCATTGATAAGAATATCGTTCGGCCACTTTATCAATGGTAAGAGATCGGGAGCGACACGGGTCAATGCCTGATGAATGGCTGCTGCTACAAGCAGTGTGAGCTGTGGCACACGAATTGAAGGAACCTCAGGGCGCAGAATCAGCGAAAAGTATAGATTAACTCCCGAGGGCGACTCCCAGATTCTACCCATTCTGCCCCGGCCTCCGGTCTGGGCATCAGCGACCACAACACTGCCCTCAGGCGAACCCTCGCCGGCAAGAGACTTCGCCAGGATATTGGTTGATGCGGTAACACCGTGATAACGCATGTTTCTGCCGAACCGCTGTCCGGTTAAAAACGGGGCAACCTCGGCTTCAACAGGCCTTCCGGTCATTCCCGACAGTCTATACCCCCGACCTGTCACAGCGTCAATATGATATCCTTCGGCACGAAGCAGTCCGATATGCTTCCAGACCGCACTTCTGGTAATACCAAAGTCGCAACAAAGTTCTTCACCCGACAAAAAATCACCGGCTTTCGACAACCGATTTAAAATCCTGGCAGCAACATCATTCATAAAAGGAGAGTAGTCAAGCAACAAAAAACGCTGTCAACCAGTATCAAAATCGCGGTTGACAGCGTTCAATATAAAAAAAAGACGCACATCCGCGCGCCTCTTTTTGCTTCCCGCCTGTCACTCGGCAAGGGATGCCATACTTGTTGTTTCATAATTCTTGCGATATGCCTGCACACCTTTGAAAATTCCATAGGCAACTCTGGTCTGCACCTGACGATCACGAAGCATCCGCTCCTCCTCGGGATTGGACAAGTAACCCACTTCAACAAGGATACTTGGCATTGAAGGTGTCCACAACACCATAAAACCAGCCTGTCGAACACCTCTCGCATTATTGACAGATTGGCGGTCGAGAGGTTTGATGATATATTGAGCAAGTGATGTCGACTGCTTGGCAAATGCATTCTGGGCCATACTGCTCATGATAAGATGCTCTTCGGTAAACCCTTTGTACTGTTCCTGAAAGTTCTCTTCCTGACGGATTACCGAGTTTTCAAACATTGCCACATCCAGAGCTTCCTTGTTTTTATGAGGTCCCAGAATGTACACCTCCGACCCACGGGCAGACCGGCCTGGACTTGAATTGCAGTGTACGCTTATAAACAGTTTCCCCCCGCTCTGGTTTGCTATTCTCCCCCGTTCATGCAGTGGAATGAAACGATCATCCTTCCTTGTATAAACCACATTCACATCCGGCCATTTCTGTGTAATAAAAGTCCCCAGATCGCGTACAATATTCAAAGCGATATCTTTTTCATGAGTACCGATGAAACCGATAGTTCCCGGGTCCTTTCCGCCGTGGCCGGCATCAAGAACAATTGTATTAAGCTTCCACTTTTCAACATCCCGGCTGAGGACCTGTGCAATCTGCTGTGCCTTTTCTTTTTTCCGGATTTCCTGTACATCAGCATTGCTGCGAACATAGAGCACATAACGGTTGTTTTTTTCATCACGGTGAAACTCAACAGAGGTAATGACAAACGACTTATTGTCAAGCGCCACTGTAAATTGCAGCCCCCCTTCCGTAAACTGTTTCGGGGTAATGGCCTTTACGACACCTCCGCTGTAAATTTTTGACAAGGTATTGACATCACACGAGGCCTTTTCAAAAGAAAAATAAACATATCCGTCGGCATCAGGCTTCAGCAACGAAGACTGGGTAGGTTTACCGGCAGCCGAAAAGCTTATGATGGCTCCATTCGCCCGTTTTTCAATCTCAATACCATTGATCACGGTTGAGTCGTCTTCGGAAGGCTTCACACTTGATTGAACTGTCGGGCTCTCTTCATTCTTTACAAGTCCTATAAGTCCAACCGATTCACCCAAACGTTTACCGCTCAACCAGGCATTGATCATGCCGGCTGAATAACTGTAGACGACCTCCCTGTCAAGCCAGACGGTAAAAAGTCTGCATGCCTGATTGACTGGCAGATAGATTCTTGACTGTATGGAAGAGGGCGCCGATTGCAGCTGAATAATCCTTACCGGATGTTCAGTATCCTTTGAAATAACCTTTGCAAAATTATTATTGACTATGACCGTGCATGAACTGCCGGGAATCCCGAGAGCTTCCTCGACAACAAGCATCTCCTGATCATGACGAAAACTCAACCGCAAAGCCCTTGCCATTGATTCAAGATCAATCAACAGGACACCCCCGTCTCTGCGGGCAAGAACCTTGATGGTATAACCCTGATCTTTTCCGGTAGAAACATGAAGGGGAACTGTTGTCTGTCCAGCATGTGCAGAAGGCGCTGCCGAAAGAGTCCTGAAAGAAATCATCAAAACAGTCACTGTCATCAGAACGACAAAACGATAATAAAAACGAAGCGAAGAGTTGATCATGGTTGTCGGATGCATTTTATTTTCCTGTAATTGAAAACATTGCCTTAATAATAATAAAATATATTTTTCTGCACCGTAGAAGCATGTTTTATAACAGAAAGCGTATTATTCCCACCCATATTGAACAGTTTGGGATACCTCCTTACAATGGTAAAATTTGTTTTTTGCTCTTCAACACCTATCTTTTTCAAAATTTAATTGTAACGCCTTTTCTACCGGAACTGATCAATGGCTTTAAAAACATCAACACCATCTGCCAGGGACAGGACCTTGATTGTTGTCGAATCCCCCTCAAAGGCTAAAACCATCAATAAATACCTCGGGGATAAATATACAGTATTCGCATCCGTAGGTCATATCAAGGATCTGCCGAAAAAGGAAATAGGCCTTGATTTTGACCATCACTACGAACCCCGCTATGAAATCATACCCGGAAAAGAGAAAGTTGTCCGGCAGTTAAAAAAACTTGCCGCTGAAGCCGACGAGATTCTCATTGCCACTGACCCTGACCGCGAAGGCGAAGCCATCGCCTGGCATATCTCCAACGAAATTGGAGCGACAAAGAAACCAGTGTTCAGGGTTCTTTTCAACGAAATCACCAAAAACGCCATTATCGCGGCTATTCAGGAGCCTCGACAGATCGACTACCGCCTTGTCCGCTCTCAGCAGACCCGTCAGGGCCTCGACAAAATAGTCGGCTACAAAATCAGTCCGTTTTTATGGAAAGTAGTCCTGCGAGGCCTTTCAGCCGGGCGCGTACAATCCGTCGCACTCCGCTTGATATGCGAACGTGAAGCCGAGATAAACCGCTTCCAGATACAGGAGTTCTGGACCATTGCCGCAGATTTTGTAACACCGGAGAAAGAATCCTTCAGGGCCAGACTTGTACGCTTTGAAGGTGACAAACCTGAGATAACCAATCAGGACAGGGCTGAGGCGATTGCCGCTCTCATCAAAAAAGGCATTTTTTCTGTCACTGAGATCGCCCCCCGCACGCAGCAGCGCAAGCCGCCACTGCCATTCACAACATCGCTGCTTCAGCAGGCTGCATCAAACCAGCTCGGCTTCGGATCTCAAAGAACCATGCGCATAGCGCAACAGCTCTATGAGGGAATTGATCTCGGCGCTGAAGGCGCTGCCGGTCTCATCACCTATATGAGAACCGATTCAACACGCATAGGCGCTGAAGCAATAGTACATGCCAGGGAGTATATCGACAGGCAGTTCGGAAAGGAGTATATCGGATTCGGCGGAGCAGCGAAAGCAGGAAAGAACGCTCAGGATGCCCACGAAGCAATCCGTCCGACCTCGATCTCAAAAAAACCTGAACAACTGAAACAGTACCTTTCAAGCGATCAGTTTAAATTATACGAATTGATCTGGAAACGTTTTCTTGCTGCAATGATGGCTCCTGCAAAAATCGAGCAGACAAGAGTTGATGTAGAGGACAGCTTGCAGAAATTCCAGTTCAGGGCAACCGGCAGCAAAGTCCTGTTTCCTGGATTCATGCGTGTCTTTGACGACCAGAAAGAACTTGATTACGAGGCTCAAGTCTCAACAAAAGAAGATGTCGAAAAAGAGCCGGCTGTAAAACTGCCCGAACATCTCTCCGTGAGCGACCCGCTTGGCATTGCAGATATCGACCAGAAACAGAGCTTTACACGCCCTCCGGCACGCTACAGTGAAGCCACACTGGTAAAGGATCTCGACCATTTCGGTATAGGACGACCGTCAACCTATGCCTCTATTTTTTCAACCCTCCAGGATCGGCGCTATGTGGAGCTTGAAAAGAAAAAAATCAGTCCTACAGAACTTGGCAAGGATGTTTCACTGATTCTGGTTGCCAACTTTCCCGAACTTTTCAATGTAGGCTTTACGGCCTTCATGGAGGATGAACTCGATAAAGTAGCCAGCGGAGACGACGAATACGAAAAGGTCCTCGACAGTTTCTACAGACCGCTTGAAATTGCACTCAGCCTGCGCAAGGACGACCCTCTTATTCCCCAAAACAGCGAAACAACAACCTGTGATAAATGCGGAGCGGGCCGGATGACCATCAAATGGACCGCCAGCGGGAAATTTCTCGGCTGTTCATGCTATCCGAAGTGCAAAAATATCAAGGCAATAACTACGAACAAGGAAAAGCCGAAAGATACTGCCATTGTATGCCCGTCCTGCAAAGAAGGACACATGCTCCTGAGAAAGGGCCGACTTGGCGCTTTTCTCGCCTGCTCCAACTATCCGAAGTGCAATACGCTGCTTAATCTCAACAAACAGCGCCACATCGAACCATTGAAAACCCCTCCTGTTCTGACAGATCTTGCATGTCCGAAGTGCGGCTCTCCGCTCTACCTCAGAAGCGGAAAAAGGGGACTTTGGCTCGGCTGCTCAAAATTTCCAAAATGCAGGGGCCGTCTTGCGTGGAGCACACTCGAAGAAAGTGCACACACACACTGGGAGTCGATCATGGCAGAGCACCTGAAAGCTCACCCTGCAGTGATGCTTACCATGACGGACGGGAAACCAGTACCAATGACCATTCCTGTTGACGATATTATTCTGAAAGCAGAAGAATCCGGCTTGATTTCGACGGCTGCTCCGGAGCCCGCCGAAGTCACGGCATAAGAAGGGCCAGTCGGTAGACTGCAAAAGAGAGTATCCAGGCTACCGACAAAGAGTACGCTGAATAAAGCAGCACAGGGCGCCAGCGTCCTACCTCTTTTTTCATGACCCCGATTGCGGCCACACAGGGAATATAGAGCAATACAAACACCATAAGGCTCAGGGCGGTTGCCCGGCTGAATGAAGGATCATTTCTGAGAATTGATTTCAGATCCTTCGGGGCACCATTGCTCTGCCCTATCGAATAAATCGTCCCCATGGTGGATACAACCACCTCTTTTGCGGCCAGCCCGGTTACAAGGGCGATTCCAATGCGCCAGTCAAAGCCAAGCGGCCTGATCAGAGGTTCAAGCACCTTGCCTGCTCTTCCAGCCAGAGAGTACTCGAGCTGTTCAGACCTGATGCGAACGTCAAGCACCTTCATCCCGGCATCTTTTTCAGCTGCAGTCATACTGCTTCCGGCAATACGCGCAGTTTCAGCCGAAAGCGCTGCATCAAGAGACGACTGGCGGGGGTAGTTGCTTGCCGCCCAGATAATGATGACTGCACTTAAAATAAGCGTCCCTGCTTTTTTCACATACATCAGGGCCTTCATCTTTGCCTGGAAAAGAACTGAAGCAGGCGTCGGCCAGCGATAAGGAGGCAGCTCCATAACAAACGGTTCCGAATCGATTTTAAGAATGGTCGACTTCAAGAGCCAGGCGGTCCAAAGCCCGACAGCAATGCCGAGCAGATAAATACCGAACAGGACGTTAGCGGCCACAGCGGGCGCAAAAAAAGCAGCGGTCAGCATGACATAAACCGGAAGTTTTGCCCCGCAGCTCATAAAAGGAATAATCATGATGGTGACCAGCCTGTCCGTCGGACTTTTCAGCGTCCGTGTCGCCATAATGGCAGGAATGGAACAACCGAACCCCGTTATCAGCGGAATAAATGATTTGCCATGCAAACCGAAACGATGCATCACCCGATCAATCACAAAGGCGGCCCGTGCCATATAGCCCGAAGCCTCTAGAAAAGAGAGTCCAATAAAAAGCAGAACAATATTTGGAAGAAAAATCAGGACACCGCCGACACCGGCAATAACACCGTCAACAACTATTGAGCGCAGAGTTCCATTCGACAGCAACGGCCCAATAATGGAGGCAATTGTACTGAAAAGTAAGGAAAGCCAACCTGTAAACAACGCACCGAGAGTAAACGTCAACTGAAATATGGCCCAGACCACCATTAAAAAAACAGGCAGTCCCAGCACCCTGTTGAGCACAACCATATCGATATAGTCAGTTAACGAAGCCTTTCCTTCATCAGGCTGCCTGACACACTCCTTCATGGCGCCTCGGATAAAAGAGTGTCGGTCTTCAGTAATAAGAATCTCGGGTTCCGAATCGTGCAGATGCTCGGCCTCCCTGATTGCATCCTGCAGAACAAGTTCAACTTTAACCCATACCGGATAGTGCTGAACCTGGTGATAAACTTCCCTGTCATTCTCCAAGAGCTTGATGGCCAGCCATCTGGGATTGAAACCGCCTAACTCCGTCTGATGAGAAAGAAGTGCTGTTATCTTATCAACCGAAACCTCCAGTTCCGGACGGAAAAACAGCTTGTTTTTACGTATCCGGATGTCCTTCAGGAAAACCCTGATAATATGATCAAGCAACGATTCAAGTCCCGTCTTCTTTTTAGCCGAAGTCGGAATAATATGACAACCGAGAAGCGCCTGCAACTGCTTTATTTGAATAACAATACCCTTCTCCTGCACCTCGTCGATCATGTTCAGCGCAACAATGAAATCAACCTCAAGCTCCATAAGCTGGGTTGTCAGCAGGAGGTTCCTTTCAAGGTTAGGCCCCTCAAGCACATTGACAACAACATCAGGGCGCTCCTTGATAAGATACTCTCTGGTAACTATCTCCTCCGGAGAATACGGGGTCAGTGAATAGGTTCCGGGCAGATCCACCACCCTGATCCTGTACCCCTTGTAATCAAGATAACCTTCATGCTTTTCAACGGTAACACCCGGAAAATTCCCAACTTTCTGATGAGCCCCGGTCAGCGCGTTGAACAGAGAGGATTTTCCGCAATTCGGATTGCCGGCAAGCGCGATACTGATCTCTTTAGAGTCACTCATACCTTGCCTCCGAAACGCCAGAACTGCTTTGCCACCGGACAGGCACCTCCATCACCAACCTTACGCACCATAACCCCGTCCGCCTCATTTTTTCTCATGGCAAGATAGATACCCTTAAACACGATCTCCATCGGATCACCGAGCGGAGCAACCCGGAGCACCTTGAATCTGGTGCCTTTTATCAGCCCCAGATCCATGATCCTCCGCCGTACGGCACTCTCTGCTTTTAGTGCAGTAACTTCAGCTTTATCACCAACTTTCAATTCCGATAACCGCATACACACATCTTCTGCAAAACAGTAAAAAAATAAAACAGGATTAATTATAACCTACATAACAATCTGCGCACAGGAAAAATTGCATACCTTTTTCCTGTGCGCGACAAAACAGTCTTGTTACTGATTAAAGCGGTGTAAAAAGGCAGGGGTGACGACTATCCGTGTACAGCAGCCAAACCGGGAAAGGGAGGCCAACCCATCATGCGTCCCCCGATCAGATGCCCGTGAATATGAAAAACACTCTGCATGGCATCCTTACCGTTGTTAAATACAAGACGATAGCCCGACTCCCTGATACCAAGAATTCCGGCCACTGTTCCGGCGGCAAGAATAATCTGACCGGCAACCGTCTCATCTTCAGGGCTCAGATCGCTCAACGAGGCAATATGCTTCAGGGGAATGATCAGGACATGCTGAGGAGATACCGGCGTTATATCCCTGAAGGCCATAACATAATCGTTCCGGTAGACAATTTCTGCAGGGATCTCTCCGCTGACAATCCTGCAAAACAAACAGTCGGATTTCTTGTGTGTCATACAGATTATTTTTCTTGAAACTTACGAATGCTTTATTCAAAAATATACTCAGGGAAAAGGAAAATAATCACGATGCGAGAACGGCATCATCTCTTTGCCCTTCCGTCGGCGCAGGAACTTCAGACAGCTTTGTGGCCAAAACCTTATCAATCCTCTGGCCATCCAGATCGACGATCTCAAGCGTCCAATGCTCCCATGTCATAATATCTCCTGTTCTCGGCATTCGCCCGAGCAGCCACATCATAAGACCGCTAAGGGTATGATAGAGCCCTTTATCCTCTTCCGGTACACATTTCAACTCAAGGGTGTCTTTAAGCTCGGGAACAGGGATAAGTCCATCGAGCAGCCATGACCCGTCCTGGCGCTGGATCGCCCATGAATCCTCCAGATTGTGAGGAACAAACTCCCCGGTAACCGCTTCGAGCATATCCTGAAGGGTTACAAGCCCCTGAATTTCGCCATACTCGTCAACAACAAAGACCATCTGGGTACCCGAAGTCCTGAAATGGTCGAGCAGTTCCATGCCCGTAAGGGTTTCAGGAACGTAAACACAAGGCTGCAGCTGGGAGGTAAATTCTGTAAGCCCACCTTTCAATGTTTTCGATAACAGCTGTTTAGCATTGACAACACCGAGCAGGGATTGAAGGCCTCCGTTGCAGACAGGAAAGCGCGAATGATCCGATTCTGTCACTCTGCTGATATTTTCTTCAAGCGGCCGGGAAACATCAAGAAATATGATGTCCGCCCTGGGTACCATCAGGGTACCAAGCTGACGGTCATCAAGACGGAAGACATTTCTCACCATTTCATGTTCATGCTGCTCAATTACCCCTGCTTCAGACCCTTCCTCAAGCATGGCATGAATCTCTTCTTCCGTAACACTCGGAATGGTCTGGGGATGTTTTCCCATCAAACGCAAAATAGCGTCTGTCGACGCCGTCAGCAGCCGTCCAAAGGGGCGGGTTATCGCTGAAAGTGTACGCATCGGGCGCGCTACCAGACAAGCGATTCCTTCAGGGTTAAACAAACCAAGCCGCTTGGGAACAAGTTCGCCGATGACAATGGTGATATAAGTAATTGAAAGTACAACAACTACAGTAGAGACAATATGACTTATTTCCGGATCCATGCCCAGTTCCTGAAACTTGAGAGCGAATGGACTTGCCAGAGCGCCTTCCCCGACAATACCGTTAAGGATTCCAATGGAAGTAATACCAATCTGGATGGTCGAAAGAAAACTGGAAGGCTCCTGACCCAGTTTCATGGCAACGGCCGCAGATTTTTCCCCATCCTCGGCAAGTTTTGACAGACGGGATCTCTTTGCCGTAACCAGCGCGATTTCCGACATGGCAAAAAGTCCGTTAATAATAATCAGAAAAAACAGAAGCAATACTTCCATACATTCGTGTTTGAACCTTGCGAGACAAAAGATCACTGCCCGTCAGCTGCCGTAAAATCCGCACGGCATGATCCTTTAGCCTCCTGTTGTTACGCTGTTAATCAATTTTACTATGCTACCAACTACACTTTTATTCTGCTAATTCCAAACATTCAACAAACAGTTTACATTGAAGAAGAAAAAAATGTTTTAACTTTCGCAATAAGCTGATTTTCTGTCAAACGGTCACACGCTTCAACAGCAACCTGCTTTTTGTAAACATCAGCGACCTTTTCGATCTCTTTGGCGAGCTCTATTTTTGCCTCCCCGGGACCAAAAACCGCAAGTTTCGCAGAATCACCAAGCAACTCGATCACCTTTTTGTAAAACGCATGATACTGGTGTTTTCTGCGTTCTTCATCAACATGCTCATTAGAGACGCTCTGCGCGACATTTGTCCCCCCTGCTTTCCAGCCGCCAGTCGGTTTATGGTGACGCTCCGCACCTGATTCAACGCGCTGAACAACAGTTTGTTCCCCTTCAATTGACACAAGAATCGCCTCTTTGTGATCAATCCAGAGTCCTGTATTTTTTTTCATTTCTGTCACCCTCCTTATGTTTTATTAATTCACATAAATAAAACAACAGATTTTCAATCAAAAGAATTCATGTTTACTCCAAAAATAACCATTACCCGGCGGTTCTTGTATTATTTCGAAAACTTATGAAGCTGAGGTAATATATTTTACCGGAACTGTAAACCGAAATCCTTGTGAATAATGTACGAGGGATGAAGGCTGAGCAGGTTAAATCAGCCTGACAGCAACACTTTTTTACTGCAGGATACTATAAATCGTGTCCGGCAACCTGCCCGTTTCCGGTATATTTAAACAGGCAAGGCTGGTTATCTCTTTTAGAGAGAGTCATGAACAATCTTTTCTTTTTCGGCAAAAAGTTTCGAACTGAGAAACTCCCTGTTCATGATGGCAATATTGGAGACTGAAATGCCTTTGGGGCATTCAGCTTCACAGGCATAGGTATTGCTGCAGTTGCCAAATCCAAGATCATCCATACAGGAAACCATCTGTTGTACCCTTTTAGCCGCCTCTACCTGTCCTTGCGGAAGCAGGGCGAGATGCGATACTTTTGCTCCGATGAAAAGCATGGCCGCTGCATTTGAACAGGCTGCCACGCAGGCACCGCAGCCGATGCAGGTCGCAGCATCAAAAGCAGCGTCTGACTTCTCTTTTTGCACCGGAATAGTATTGGCATCCGGCACACCGCCAGTATTAACCGAAACAAAACCTCCTGCCTGAATGATTTTGTCGAACGCACTTCGATCAACAATCAAATCACTGATGACAGGAAAAGCTTTAGCTCTCCATGGCTCGATATGGATGGTGTCGCCATCCTTAAACGAACGCATGTGCAGCTGGCATGTCGTAACACCTTTGACCGGCCCGTGAGGACGTCCGTTGATGTAAAGGCTGCAGGTGCCGCAAATACCCTCCCGGCAATCATGGTCAAAAGAAACCGGGGCCCCGCCACTCATGATGAGTTTCTGGTTCAGGGTATCAAGCATTTCGAAAAAAGAGCTGTCGGGGGAGATTTCTGATACATCATAGGAAACCATCTGCCCTTTAGCCGTTGCATTTTTCTGTCGCCAGATCTTCAGCGTAAAATTCATAATAACCTGTTATTTATAGCTCCGCTGGGAGAGCTTGATCTCATTGAATTGAAGTTCTTCGCGGTGCAGCTCTGCAGCGGCATCACGCCCCTTGTATTCCCATGCACCGACACATGCGAATTCATCATCGTTGCGAAGTGCCTCGCCTTCGCTGGTCTGAAACTCTTCCCTGAAATGTCCGCCGCACGATTCACGACGCTGCAGGGCATCACGCACCATGAGCTCACCAAGGTCAATAAAATCGGCAACCCGGCAGGCTTTCTCAAGTTCAGGATTATACTCATCCAGTCCTCCTGGAATTTTAACACCTTGAGCAAACTCCTTGCGCAGCTCGGCAATGAGATAGAGCGCTTCGTTCAGGCCGGCCTCGTTTCGAGCCATTCCACAATACTCCCACATGATCTTGCCAAGACGACGATGGAAATGGTCGACAGACTCCTTTGCTCCGCTGTTTTTTATGGCCTTCAGCCGATCAGTGACAGCTTGAGCTGCACTATTGAATTCAGAAGATGCGGTATCAAAACGGGGAGTATGAATTTCAGCAGCCAGATAGTTGCCTATGGTGTAAGGAAGCACGAAATAACCATCAGCAAGACCCTGCATAAGCGCAGAAGCACCGAGACGATTTGCTCCATGGTCGGAAAAATTGCATTCGCCGATAGCATACAGACCGGGAATCGTGGTCATCAGCTCATAATCAACCCATAAACCACCCATAGTATAATGAACAGCCGGGTAGATCATCATCGGGGTTTCATAGGGACTCTCAGCCACAATCTGCTCATACATTTGAAAAAGATTACCATAGAGAGAGTCGATAGTGTCATGACCCTTGCGCTTTATGGCATCGGCAAAATCAAGATAGACCGCCACACCTGTACTGCCGACACCGAACCCGGCATCGCAGCGCTCCTTGGCTGCCCTTGACGCGACATCCCTTGGCACCAGATTACCAAAGGCAGGATAGCGGCGCTCGAGATAATAATCACGATCAGCTTCCGGAATATCAGAGGGCTTCACCTCTTTGTTCCTGAGCCTTTCAACGTCCTTTAACTTTGCGGGTACCCAAATCCTGCCGTCATTGCGCAGGCTTTCGCTCATAAGGGTAAGCTTTGACTGAGCATCACCATGCACCGGAATACAGGTAGGATGAATCTGGGTAAATGCGGGGTTGGCAAACATCGCCCCTTTTCTATAGGCGCTCCAGGCCGGCGTCACGTTGGACCCCATTGCATTGGTGGAGAGGAAAAATACATTCCCGTAACCGCCATTGGCAAGAACAACTGCATGAGCGGCATGGCGCTCTATTTCACCGGTTACCAGATTGCGGGCAATAATCCCGCGTGCTTTTCCATCCACAAGCACCATATCGAGAACATCGCGCCGGTTGAACAGCGTTACATTTCCCTCAGCAATCTGACGGCTTAACGCTCCGTAGGCACCCAGCAGCAGCTGCTGACCGGTCTGTCCTCTGGCATAAAAGGTTCTTGACACCTGTGCACCGCCAAACGAGCGGTTTGTCAAGAGGCCGCCATATTCACGGGCAAAAGGCACTCCCTGTGCCACGCAAAGGTCAATAATCTGATTGCTGACTTCGGCAAGACGGTAAACGTTTGCTTCACGCGCGCGGTAATCCCCGCCTTTGATGGTATCGTAAAACAGACGGTATGCGCTGTCGCCGTCATTTTGATAGTTTTTTGCAGCATTGATTCCACCCTGCGCAGCAATACTGTGAGCACGGCGGGGAGTATCCTGGTAACAGAATACCTTGACATTGTAGCCGAGTTGTCCAAGCGATGCTGCAGCCGAAGCCCCTGCAAGGCCTGTCCCGACAACGATAATATCAAGTTTGCGTTTATTGCTTGGGTTTACCAGTTTGCAGCCCGATTTGTAGGCAGTCCATTTTTCAGCCACCGGTCCTTCAGGGATTCTGGCGTTGAGGCGTGTCATTGATGAGTGTTGTGAGTGTTGTTTTCAGCAAATAACATAGTCATAATTGCGTCATTATGTTATTTAAATAAAAATAGATAAACAGGAATAATACTGAACCCGACAGTAATAAGCACCGAATAGGCTGAACCGATAAACTTTACCGCATCCATATATTTGCTGTGGTTCCAGCCGAGGGTCTGAAATCCTGACTGAATGGCATGATTGAGATGAATACCGAGAACGACAAAGCAGATTATATAGAGCAGGGAATACCAGGGAGTTGAAAAGAGAAGCAGGGTGCGATGGTAAAAGTCGTGACTTTCTATGCCGGGCGGGGGAGCTACAATGCCGACCTTGATAAAGTAGAAGTCAATAAAGTGCAGGACAAGGAAGATGAAAACAATGATACCGGTATGGAACATGTACTTTGAAAAGAACGACGTTTCAGAGCTGTTGCTGCTCACGTAGGCGACCGGCCTCGCTGCACGGTTCTGGCCGGAAACCAGTAAACCAAAGAGTATATGGAGCAGAAATCCGGCAAAAAGAACAATCTCAAAAACTTTAATAAGCGGGTTTGTTCCCATGAAGGCTGCCGCTTCGGTAAACGTACGCCCTCCATCATCTTTCAGCAGCATAAGATTGATGCCGAGATGCACACATAAAAAAGTTACCAGAAAAAGGCCTGCAAGCGCCATGAGCACTTTTTTGGTAATCGATGAATACAAAAGCATGGTGTTCATACAATGGTTATTTCGATGGTAAAGAACAGCGGATTTTCTCCTGAGGCCCTTAATGTAGCGACCTCTTTTTTAACTTCCAATAAATAAATCAGGCATGACCTTCGTCATCCAGGAAAGCAACAGCTCTGAGTGGCGCAGCTTCTGCCTTTGCGATTTTAAGGGGAAAGCAAAAAAATGTAAACGGGAAGCCCAGGAGCGGAGAAAGATCGGCAAGATTTTCAATCAGAAGTATTCCCTTCTCTAGAAGAATCGTATGAACAGGAAAGTCACAGGAATCGGGACCATCAATTGAAATCATATCAACACCGACACCTTTCAGATGAAATCCGGCAAGCCAGAGTGCCGCATCAGATGAGAGTACCGGATAACCGGCATAATATTCAGGAGTTCCCCAGTACTGACTCCACCCGGAACATAACAGCAGAAAATCACACTCTTTTATATAACCTTCGAACCCCTGAAGGTGTCCGGGAGAAATTGTGCCGGAGGTTGAACCACGGAGATCAATTGCGAAGCCCTTTCCGGTAAACCGGTCAACGCTAAAGGCATCAAGAGAGCTCCCTGCCGGAAGGATGTGTGAGGGCAGATCAACATGGGTGCCGGTATGAGAAGAAATAGTAAGCTGCTGTTCAGTAAATCCATACTGCTCGATAGAAGAGAGCTGTTGAAATAACGGTCGAGGAGTACCGGGATAACAGGGCATGCCCGGCTCAATGGTCCGGCTCAAATCTATAACCTGCATCGTCAGACAGGCACTGATTTTCGAGCGATCCGGCCTGAAACATAGTCTATGATCGCTGAAACCGCCTTTTCCCTTTCACAATCACAAAAGGTCTGATGTTCCGAGCGTTCCAGCCACATAATGGACTTTTCTGCTGCATCAGTAGCAATTCCATCGCAGAGTATGGTTGCGCTCTCCGGAAGAACGGTACTCTCCCTCCGGTTATGCAGTACAAAAACCGGAACATTGACCTTGCCAAGCTGCGCAATACTTTTTTTGATCAGCTCGAAAAAAGAAACAATCGCGTCAGTCGGCACCCATGCATAGTGAGGAGTGCAGCCTGCATTCCCCGCTTCAAAAATGTCATTTTTCAGATCCCATTTTTTTATGATTTTGCTGACAAGCGGTGCCGCAAAATGCAGAGGACGTCCGGGAGCAAGCAGAGAGGCCAGTTTGATGGCCGGCGCAACAAGCACCAGAGAATCAACCTGAACCTGATACCTGACGGCAAGGTTCAGCGCTATGAGAGCGCCCATGCTATGACCAATAACGATAACCCGCTCTGCCTCACAACTGAGCTTCTGAAACGCCTGCTCGGCATCCGACATCCATGCCTCCCATGTAACACCCCGGAGCGCCTCTGGAGATGATGCTCCATGTCCGGCAAGCTGAGGCATGACAACTGGAATTCCAAGCTCCCTGAGTGGCAGATAGAGTGCTCTGATACTGTCGAGCGTCGCTGTAAAACCATGAATAACAAGAACACCGAAAGGATGCTGAATATTGGTTCGTTCAACCATAACATTTCGAAAATCTGCTTGTCAAGGTAAAACGGCGAACAACTGAACGCCGCAGTAATGAAACATACATGTTATCTGGGAATTTCCCGTAAAATAGCTATGTTTATAACAAGGTAACCACATTGAACAGTGATAATGCGAAAGTTTATTTTTGCGGGATTTGTATTTCTGCCTCTGGCACTCAGTTCGTGCTCTTCAACACGCGCTCCTTATACAAAGCGCAGCATCATAGGCATATCACCGGAGGAGGCCTACCGATTGGGCAAAATCAAAAACACGCCCTATATCATCAACGGCCGGGTCTATGTGCCCATGAGCTATGAAGAGTCTGACGCCTACGAGGAAACCGGTACCGCCTCATGGTATGGCCAGGAAACCCTCGACCAGCATAATGGACAGTCGACAGCATACGGGGAAATATTCGACCCTTCAAAACCAAGCGCGGCACACAAATATCTTCCCCTTCCTTCACTTGTAAAGGTAACCAATCTTAATACCCATGCATCGATTATTGTCAGAGTAAACGATCGGGGACCATTTGTTGATGACCGTGTTATCGATCTGAGCGCCGAAGCCGCAAAACAACTGGGATTCTTTGAAAAAGGCACGGCAAAAGTCAAGATTGAGGTGATCTCCCGCTGATATCCTTATTTTTTCATCACAGCAGCATCTTCCATAAACTTTTTAAGACCGAGATCGGTCAGCGGATGGTTGACAAGCTGGCGGATAATACTGTAGGGAATAGTGGCAATATCTGCACCAAGCATGGCCGAATCAACAACGTGCTGAGGATGCCGGACACTGGCGACAATCACCTCGGTCATAAAGCCATAGTTTTCATAAATAGTCACAATCTGCTCGACAAGATCCATCCCGTCTGTGCTTATATCATCCAATCTTCCTACAAAAGGACTTACATAACTGGCTCCGGCCTTGGCTGCAAGCAGCGCCTGGTTCGGTGAAAAAACCAGTGTGGCGTTAGTACGGATACCCTGTTCGGAAAAATGCCTGATAGCTTTCAGTCCGTTGATGGTCAGCGGACATTTAATAACGACGTTATCATGAATTGCCGCCAGATCCTCACCCTCTATAATCATTTCATCGGTTTCAAGACAGGTCACTTCAGCACTCACGGGACCATCGACAATATCGCAGATCCTGGCAATATGGTCCTTGAAATCCTGATAGGTAAACCTGGCTGCATCACCGACAATTTTCGCAATCAACGACGGATTGGTCGTCACGCCATCCAGAACTCCCAGTTCCCCGGCGCTCCGGATTTCGTCAAGATCTGCTGAATCAATAAAAAATTTCATGGTAATTTCCTTAGACGTTTACCTGTTGACTATCCAGCATGGCATTGAAGTTCCTGGCCTTGCGACCTTCCCAGCTGCGCTTGTGATAAGCGTAGCCGGCAATAAGCGGAAGAGCGATTGTCGCTTCGGCAAAAACCATCTGTTCGTAAACCGTATCGACCTTCCCCCATGAGCTTGCCTCCTTGAGTGTCGAACCGGAAAGCGCACCGTCACGTTCATCGGCAACAGTGATCTGTACAGCATAGGTGTGCATGGAAACATCCTCATACCCGAGCACCTCTGCTGCAACAACAATATCCTGTGTAAAGTTTTTGGGAACACCTCCTCCAATCATGAAAATACCGGTCTTGTCATTTTCGATTTTGATTTTGGTAAGTTCACGAAAGTCCTTCACCGAGTCTATCGAGACATGCTTTTCGGGGTTGTTCCATTGATGATGCACCAACCCGAACCCGGCAGAGCAATCAGAAAATGCAGGGCAGAAAACCGGCACACCTTTTTCGTAGGCCTTATAGACAATGGAATTCCTGTCATGATTGTTTACCTCAATATATTTTCCCATTTCAACTATAAATTCGCGGGACGAATAAATGCCCGGCTGCATCGTGCTGGCGATGACAGCCGTGGTATCGTCACAGACCCGAAGATCATCCTCGTCGATATAGGTATCGTAAATGCGATCAATATGCAGATCCCTGAGCGTGGCATCATCGATAAACGGTGTTCCCTGATAGTGACTGAACCCAAGTGCTTCGAAAAAGTCCTGATCAACAATATTCGCCCCGGTAGAGACAATGACATCAACCATATGGTTTTCGATCATATCAATTATGACCTGTTTCAATCCTGCGCTGATCAGCGAGCCGGCAAGGGTGAGAATGACAGCACATTCCCTGTCCTGCTGCATGAGGTCCACTATGGAGGCGGCTCTGGCAAGATTTCTTGCCTGAAAAGCTGTATCGCCCATCTGCTCGACGAGAGAAACAATATTCAGCTTTTTGATATCGATATGACGTACCGGCGAGCTTAATAACTCTTTTTTTCTCAATTCTGGCTGCATAACCGCTCCCGACCCGTTACGTTAAAAAGTGACGAAAATAAAAAAAGAGAGTAAGCTTACTATATCACACACTCAAATTACCGGATGCTGCTTCCTTCCGGATCTGACATGGTTGGGCAACTGAGTGTTGTATAGGACTTACTCTCTAAATATATCGGTTTTTGAATTCTTATTAAAGAAATCAAAAACAAGTTCGACAATATAGCCCAATGAAAACAAAAAACAAATAAAGGCCTTTTATCTTTCTCTCAACTGTTATAACTTCTTTGGCATTTACAGCTTTAAAAAAACTAACCGCCTGGACTTGCCTGAACAGACCGCACTCTCCCCGGTTGAAACGAGCAATAATTATTTTATGGCAACACTAAGAATTTTAAGCGGGATGAGGCCTACCGGCCAACTCCATCTCGGTCATTATACCGGAGCCCTTGAAAACTGGGTTCATCAACAGAACCTGCTTGCCAAAGACGGCTCAAAGGTCTATGAAACCTGCTTTCTCATTGCCGATTATCATAACCTGACGACCTCACTTGAAACCGCTGACATATACAGTAACACGCTAGACATGCTCATAGACTGGCTCGCAGCCGGAGTTGATCCTGAAAAAAGCCCTGTATTCCGCCAGTCGCAAGTCAAAGAACATGCCGAACTTTTTCTGCTGTTTGCCATGCTGATAACCTCATCGCGGCTTGAAAGAAACCCCACACTGAAAGAGCAGGTTCGCGATCTCAATATGGAGTCACTGACCTATGGTCATCTCGGGTACCCTGTTTTACAGGCTGCCGACATCCTTCTTTACAAGGGCAACGTTGTTCCCGTTGGCGAGGACCAGATTCCTCATGTGGAAATTACCAGAGAGATCGCCCGTAAATTCAACAATCACTATCCGCATCCTGTTATCGGTGATGTCTTTCCTGAACCGGAACCTAAAATCACAAAATTTTCGCGTCTTGTCGGTCTTGATGGCAGGGCGAAAATGTCAAAGTCTCTGGGCAATACCATCCTGCTTTCAGACTGCCCTGAAGATGTCCTGAAAAAAATGCGCACAGCGGTAACCGATACCGCTAAAATCCGTAAAAACGATCCTGGACATCCTGAAGTATGCACCGTGTTCAGTTACCACGGCAAGTTTGCATCACCCGATCAGCTCAGCCAGATAGAGGCGGATTGCCGTACCGGTTCACTTGGATGTGTTGACTGCAAAAAAATGTGTGCCGCGAATATTTCACAGGAACTCGCCCCGCTGATTGAAAAACGGCGTTATTACGAATCACGTATGGATCTTGTAAAAAACATTCTTCTTGAAGGCGAAGCAAAAGCAAAAGTCATTGCCAATCATACCATGCAGGAAGTAAGAACCGCGATGAAACTCGGCGAATCGTACTGATGCAAAAATTTTTCACCTGAATGATGAACAATAAAAAAAACGCCTTTATTTTCGATATGGATGGGGTACTGACAGATAATATGCGATTTCATGCCGACTCCTGGGTGGAACTCTTCAAGGATTACGGCATGGAGGGGCTCGATGCCCAAAAGTACCTGGTAGAAACTGCAGGAATGAAGGGTCTTGATGTGCTTCGCTACTTTCTCGACCCGAACATCAGTGAAGCCGAAGCCGAGCGGTTTACCGAACTCAAAGATTTCCTCTACCGTGTCAAATCACGCGACCTCATCAAACCAATGCCCGGTCTCTGTGAATTTCTGGATGCAGCAGATAAAAAAGAGATCCGGCTTGGCATCGGCACAGGGGCCGGCCCGCGGAATATTGATTATGTCCTCAATCTTTTGAACATTACAGATAAATTCAGGGCCATCGTGAACCCGTTTCAGGTATGCAACGGAAAACCTCATCCTGATATTTTTCTGCGCGCCGCTGAACTGCTTGAGGTTGATCCTTCGGCATGTATTGTTTTTGAGGATGCCCTTCCGGGAGTTGAAGCGGCCAGAAGAGCTGGAATGAGATGTGTTGCCGTAACAACAACAAACAGCGCCGATGCATTCAGCAGTTTCGACAATATTGTTAAGATTATCGATGATTTCAAAGGGCTCTCTGTTGATGCCCTTTGTAAGTCTCTCGATAACAGGCATCCAGTGACCCTTTTATAATAGAAGCAACATGCATGAATTTTTTCGTCCTGTCATCAGACGCGCACTTCGCTCGACAGATATTGACACCGACAAACATATTATAATCGAACAGCCTTCAGACAGGAAGTTCGGTGACTTTTCAACAAACATAGCCTTGCTGACAGCCAAAGAGTGCAAACGAAACCCTCGTGAACTTGCACAGCAGATTATTGAGCATCTGGCTTTTCCGCCCGACACCATTGCTAAAATTGAAGTGGCAGGGCCCGGCTTCATTAACTTTTATCTTACATCGCTCTTTATCATGCGTTCTGTCCAGCAGGTACTGCGAGACGCAGATACCTATGGCAAAGGGGCAGACGGACAAGGAAAGAGGGCTATCGTAGAATATGTCAGCGCAAATCCAACAGGCCCGCTTACCATTGGACGCGGCCGGGGCGGGGTACTTGGAGACTGTATTGCAAATCTGATTGAAACCCAGGGCTACGAAGTCACGAGGGAGTACTATTTCAACGATGCAGGACGGCAGATGCAGATTCTCGGAGAATCAGTCCGGCTTCGCTATCAGGAACGCTGCGGCAGAGAGATAGAGTTCCCTGAAACGCATTACAAAGGCGGATACATCAGCGATATTGCTGAACATATATGCAATGAACATGGCGCAACCCTTGCAGACGCCGAAGTGCTCACCTTTAAAAACATCGCTGAAACGATCCTTTTCAGCTCGATAAAAAAGACTCTTGAACGCCTCAGCATACGGCACGACTCCTTTTTTAACGAGCACACTCTTTACACTCCCGATCAAGCCGGCATAACGGCCAACCAGAGAGTCATTGATGCACTGAGAGAAAACGGTTTTATTGCTGAATACGACGGAGCCACATGGTTTCTGACAACAAAGCTCGGCCAGGAAAAAGACAAGGTACTTCTCAAATCCTCCGGAGAGCCAAGCTACCGTCTCCCCGACATCGGCTACCATATCTCCAAGTACGAACGCGGCTTTGACATGATTGTCAATGTTTTCGGCGCCGATCATATCGATGAGTACCCTGATGTCATCGAAGCATTGAAAATTCTCGGTTACGATACCGATCGTATCAAAATCGCCATCAATCAGTTTGTGACGACGACCGTTGACGGCGAGACTCTTAAAATGTCAACAAGAAAAGGCAATGCGGATCTGCTTGACGATTTGATTGATGATGTCGGACCGGATGCTACAAGACTGTTTTTCATCATGCGCAGTAAAGATTCGCATTTGAACTTCGATATCGAACTTGCAAAAAAACAGTCAAAGGAAAACCCGGTCTTCTATCTGCAGTACGCCCATGCCCGAATCTGCAGTCTCTTGCGAATGGCGCTTCAGGAAACCGGATTTGATCCGGAATCCAGCACAGAGTACAACCTTCTGGAACTGCTCACCTCTCCTGCAGAACGTCAACTTGGATCTGCTCTGCTTGACTACCCTGATATGATAAAAACAAGCGTCCGCCTGCTTGAACCGCAAAAAATGGTAGAATATATGCACTCAGTGGCTGAACTTTTTCACCGGTTCTATCAGGAGTGCCCCATTATCAAAGCAGAACCGGATATCTGCAAGGCTAGACTGTTCTTGTCGGTCGCAACACGTCAGGTGCTCCGGAACGGGTTCAGGGTTCTCGGCATTTCAGCTCCTGAATCGATGTAGAACGCTATGGCTGCAAGTAAAGGCCATGCTCAAGAATATAACGATTCACTTCGGGGGGGACCAGCCTGGCAATACTTTGCCCAGCGGCGACGAGCTCCCTGATCTCAGTTGATGAAACTTCATAGGCAAAATCGATAACAGCTATTGATCCATTCCGTCGTAAAGAGTCATGAGGCGGAGCCTCTACCTCTGTTGAGGTCCTGCTGAATACGACAATATCACATAATGAAAAGAGCTTTTCATAATCTTTCCATGAGTGAATTTCCCTGAAACTGTCTTCACCGACCAGCAGGGTGACCCTGTCGTGAGGATAGAGCTGGCGGACATACTTTATAAGATCAACAGTATAGGAGGGCTGACGTTTTTCAAGCTCCCATCCGCTGACCTGACTGCAGGAACCGGTGAAATTGATTTCCCGGGAAAGGCACTCTGCCATACGCTTTCTATGTTCGTCAGCAGCGCCCCGATTTTGCTTAAAGGGATTATTGGAAACCGAAATAATCAGTTTATCGATTTCAAGCAGCTCTCTGGCGAAAAGACAGAGAGCGAGATGACCATTATGCGGTGGATCGAATGTCCCGCCAAAAACCGCCAGATGCACTTATAGCCTCCGTTCAGCTTTTTTTGAGATTCTGATTGATTTTTTCTTTTTCACCTTTCATCTCCTGCTGAGTTCCAGGATAGAACTGCAGATACTGATCGAGCACCTGTCCGGCTTCAAACCATTTATTTCGTTTTATCAACGCATCAATTTTTCCTCTCCAGGCCTGCTGAACATAACCGGTATCAGAATAATGTTTTATGACCTCATCAAAATAAAGAACTGCAGCCTTATACTTTTTTAGTTTAACATACTGGCGGGCAATAAAATAGGCGTTTTTTGCAAGCTTATCTCTCAATGCAGGAATTGCCTTTTCAGCATATTTCAAGGAATCGATCTTGCCCATTTCCGCGGATGCCTTCGCGTAACGTTCTTTGTAAACCGGGTTATCAGGATTGATCTTGAGCAGCTCCCTGTATGTCTCAGCATCGCTTAATATCTTGGAATCATCCGGCGAAGGATAGAGATCCATATAGATGGAGAATTGATCGATGGCTTTTACGGTCTCCTGCTGGTCCAGCGCATAATTCGGAGAGAGCTTTTCATGCGACTTTGCAATCAGGAACTGGGCGGCAGGAGCATACGGAGTAGAGGGCACCTGCTTCAAGAGACGTGTAAATATCTCCGAAGAGAGCAGATACTGTCCGGAATTATAATAACTCTGCCCCAGAAGAAAAAGCACACGATCCTCAAGCGGCGTTGCCCGTGAGGTAACGAGCAATGATTCAAGCATCAGGGCTGCGCCATCATAATCCTTTTTCGCATACATCTTCTCCGCTTTTTCATAGCCTTCACTGACAAGGGCAGCCGGAGTAGGAACCAAAGGTTTTGAAGAGGAACAGCCGGAACTGATCAATAATCCTGCAACACAAAGCATCGAAACCGAGCGTGAAAAAAATCTTGCAACCGACATAGATCAACTCCATTATCCTCTTTTTTTGAAACCCGAACCGTATAATACAAAACTGAAGAAAAAGAAACAGAACTCTTTAAGGCAATACCTGGAGATTTTCAAACCCCCTTACAGGGTCCATGGACCTGAAAAATCTGCAACAGGCAGAAATGTGGAGCTTAGGGGAGTCGAACCCCTGACCTTCTCATTGCGAACGAGACGCTC
>JBAWYL010000019.1:0-54409 GCA_037143555.1 Chlorobiaceae bacterium | reverse complement strand
TTTCTGGTTCAGCAAAAGAATTTATACCAAGCAGAAGTGGTCTTATAGACGGGGGTACGTCCCAACGAAAAACGCAGTTAACCATTTTATTTTAAGATACTTATGTCGCATATTTCTTTATATATTTCAATATCTTCTATGAATTAAAATTCAATGATTTACGCTTCAGGTGACTCAAATTAGTTATTGTCAGCGTGACCTCTTTTTTGCAGATACAAAATTTGTCAGAAATACAGATGGATAAAGAGATGTTTAAAAATGTGAAAAACGACAAGTTTGCACAGTTATTAGGTATTGAGATAGTTGAAGCCTCACCGGGATATGCATTGGTTGAGTTGAAAATCGAAGAAAAGCATAAGAACGGAATCAATATTGTTCAGGGTGGCGCAATATTTACGCTCGCTGATTATGCGTTTGCTGTGGCGAGTAATGCTGATGGAAGTACAACTGTGGGAATAAATGCCTCGATTTCTTATTTCAAAGCACCCGAAGGAGTATATATAAGGGCAGAAGCAAGGGAAGAAAGTAAAAATAAAAAGATATGCGGATATCAAGTTGAAATAAAAGATGAAGATGGAACGTTGATAGCATCGTTCTCGGGTTTGGGATACAGGAAAAAGACTGAATAAAAGGAGAAATAAGCAAGAAGAGAGTGTCTGATTTCTTGGGCTTGTATAATAGTTATGTAAACGGAAAAGTGAGGGTAAATGTCGTACCCAACTCTTTAGCACTATTCACTGATACCTTGATCTGTTGAAGGTCAGCAAGTCTTTTTACTATAGACAATCCAAGTCCGAACCCTCCTGTGCTCGAGTTTCTTGACTCATCTACCCGGTAAAAGCGTTCAAAAATAGCATGCATTTTTTCTTCAGGAATTCCGATTCCCTGATCGGTAATGCTGCAAAACGTGCTTCTCTCTTTTTGCTCAACGGATATTGTTATAACAGATCCTGCCGGAGAGTACTTGATGGCATTAGAGAGAATATTCTCAAGAATTATTTCAAGCATTTCAGGATCAGCGCTAACAGTGGACTTTTCTTGGCCCTTAATCTGTATTTCGATCATCTTTTCTCGTGCGATAGGGTGCTGTCGTGTTGTAACGTTCTCAAGAGTATGCTGGAGCAGCACCTGATCCCTATGCGAATTCATTCTGCTGCTTTCGTATCTGGCAAGCACAAGAAGCTGGTCGATCAGTCGGGCCATTCGGTTTAATTCTTTCAGGCAGAACTGGATCTTTGTTTCGTAGTGATCTCTCTCTCTCGGCTTGCGAACCAGAACTTCCAGGGTTCCTTTTACAACAGCAAGAGGTGTTTTCAGCTCGTGAGAAGCATCAGCGGTAAATTGCTTTTCACGCTGAAATGCATCCTGCATTCGATCAAGCAGGGCATTGATGGTTGCAGACAGGCGATACAATTCGTCTTGATGATATGGCAGCTCAACACGTTGGTGAAGGTTTGGCTGTGTCATCTTTTCTGCGGTCGCTATAACCCTTTCGATTGGGCGTATACTTTTGCCGGCAATCAAACGGGTAAGAACAAAAAGGGTAAGGATAATACTGGGAAATGAAAATAGAAAAACGTTCTGCAGGTCTTGCAGGACAATAATAGCTTTTGTCATGGGCACAGCAACAATGATATATCCTTTAATGATGCCATTGTGACTGAAAAGGGGAAGCTGTCCCTGACGAATGGTTGAATTGTTAATAGCGCTATTGAAGTAAATCGTTTTGGCATGGCCGGGCTTAAATGCCAGGACGTTTCGGGCCAGATTTGCTGATTTATTTACGACTTGCCCCTCATTGTTGACCAGTTGAATAAATTCAGTATCAACTTTTACACTCTCTTTTTCTACATGTTTCGTCTCTGTGAAATTGGTGGCTTTATCGTCAATAAAATTTTTAAACCGTGAGAAACTCGTAAAATCGTGGGTCGTTACGTGTGCATCTAAAAAAATTTCAGAAACCTCATTGTTTATTTCGTCATCGAATTGCTTATAAACAATGCTCTCAACCATGAAGTAGAGTATTGTAAAAACAAGTGCGATCAGAAAAGCTGTTGCAATGGTATAGTAGAATGCGATACGGTTGCGCAAACTCATTGCCGACCATTTTCTTAAGAGGATGGAGGTCTTCTTGAGTGCATGTTTTACTTCAGAGTTCATACTCTATCCTCAAGATTCACGAATAATATATCCTACGCCGCGTATGGTTTGAATAATGTTTCCGCATCCTGCATTTTCGAGTTTTTTACGCAGAAAGGTAATATAGACATCAATTACGGAAGTGTCAGAATCAAAATGAATATCCCAGACGTGTTCTATGATGCGGCTTCTTGTACACACCTTGTTGTTGTTACGGACAAGGTATTCAAGCAGGGCAAATTCCTTTGGAGTGAGAGTGATTTCACTGGAATTGCAGAAAGCTTGATGTGTAGCCGGATTTATGTTAAGGGGGCCGGCGCTAAGCGAGTCATCGCTCTGATTTTTATTTCTGAGTTGAACCCTTATGCGTGCGAGCAGCTCTTCAAAGGCAAAAGGTTTTTTTATGTAATCATTAGCTCCGGCATCAAGGCCGAAGAGCACGTCTTCAAGTGTATCTTTGGCTGTCAGAAACATGATCGGAACCAGACTGCCTGATTTGCGTATCTGCCGACAGACTTCAATGCCGCTCAGGGCAGGAATCATCCAGTCAATGATGATCAGGTCATAGTCGTTGGTCATGGCAAGATCAAGTCCTTTTTTGCCATCGTAAGCAATATCGACAGCAAAGTACTCTTCTTCAAGCCCATCTTTGAGAAAACCGGCTATTCCTGGTTCATCTTCAATAATCAGAAGTCTCATCGGTGTTGTTGTTTTACTATTAATCGTTATCACTGTTTTTTGCTGTGGAGCCATTTGTGGCTTGTAACAGGGTGCCAAGAACCGTTTTGTCGATTTTACCGTTTATTTTTGCAATTTCCCGAATTGTTAATGACGTGTTATTAACAATGATACCCTTTTTTTTAAGTTGTTCAACCAGTTGCTCTGGTGTTGCTCTTACAACAAGAGCAATAGTTTCCAGCGATGACAATTCAAGCGCCTGCGCTGCCGTATTTCCAGGATTATCTTTCCCATGTTCTTTTTTGTCGTTGTTGAAGAATGGCAGGATAGAAAGAATTGTTAAGCATAGTGCTGCCCCTATGATTCCTCCGCCGGTTTTTTGGGAGATATATCCAGTGAATTGTTTCCAGTTTGTGAGTAAATGAAAAAGAACACTGACAAGCAAAAGCCAGCTTAACCATTTGTGCACTGGTTCAACAATGCCCATTTCAATATCAAAAAATATCAGAATTCCGCTCACAGCTGAAATAATAAATGCACCTGCAGCTAAAGGTGTTGTCCATGATTTCAAGGGTATCGTATTCATAGTATCAATTTATTTAATTAACTTTCACTGTGGTTTATTTGCCATTGATTTGACTGCTTTTACAACACAAAATGTAGCTTGGCGATTCTTAAAGAAGAGTAATACGAAACTTAAAATTGGCTAAAAAAACCTCAGATTGTTATTAAAAGGGGTTTAGGATATATCTGAAGTACTCTTGGTTAAGATAGCAAAGCATTCAACCCCATTCCTATGCAGTTTGACTTAGATGTTCTTCGTGTTCGAGAAAGCGAAAAGGTAAGCCTTGTCAAGCGCCCCACGTTTATTGATCCGCTTTACAGCTCCAAAAAAGAGTATAAAGAGATGCTTGCCAGTCATGTCGAGCAATTGAGTAAGCTGCAGCAGGTTCATTATGCAGATAATCGATATGCTGTGTTGCTGATTTTTCAGGCGATGGATGCAGCAGGTAAGGATGGAATCATAAAACATGTGATGTCAGGTATTAACCCTCAGGGGTGCCAGGTTTTCAGCTTCAAGCATCCTTCGGCCAAGGAACTTGATCACGATTTTTTATGGAGGAGCAATCAGTGTCTGCCCGAGCGTGGTCATATCGGGATTTTTAACCGCTCCTATTATGAAGAGGTGCTTATTGTTCGGGTGCATCCGGAAATACTTTCAGTACAGGGTATTCCAGATGAGCTGATTAATGGAGGGAAGGTTTGGGAGCACCGTTTTCAATCGATTGTGGATATGGAAAATCATCTCTTTCTTAATGGTACAAGGATTATTAAATTTTTTCTCCATCTTTCAAAAGAGGAACAGCGGAAAAGGTTTCTTGATAGGATAGATGCACCGGCAAAGAACTGGAAATTCAGTATCGCCGATATTGAAGAAAGAAAATACTGGAAACACTATATGCATGCATACGAGGAATGCCTCGGTGCAACAAGCACCAGTCATGCTCCATGGTATGTTGTTCCTGCTGATGACAAACAGAATGCCCGACTCATCGTTTCACAACTTGTTTTCAAAACATTGACTGATCTCAAGTTATCTTTCCCTGAAACTAACGCACAACGACTCAAGGAGCTGCTCAATATCCGCAACCTGCTTGAGCAAGAGTCTGGGGATTGATTTATGGATAGATATTCAAAGCCGGACAGGAATGCCTTTATCCCGCAGAAACTCTTTTGCTTCACGGATGGAGTGTTGTCTGAAGTGAAAGATAGAGGCGGCAAGTGCGGCGTCGGCGTGGCCTTTTGTAAAACCATCATAAAGGTGTTCCAGATTGCCCGCTCCGCCAGATGCGATGACAGGGATATGTACTGACGTAGATACCCTGCTGAGAATGTCGTTATCGTATCCCTCTTTTGTGCCGTCTCTGTCCATGCTGGTCAGGAGAATTTCCCCTGCACCGAGTTCCTGGACGATATGTGCCCATTCAAGTGCTTCGTAACGGGTCGGTATTTTTCCCGAGTGAGTATGGACAAGGTAATCTGTTCCTGTTTTTTTGATGTCGATGGCCACCACCACGGCTTGAGAGCCATATTTTTCTGCAATGCGGGTGATCAGGGCAGGATCGTTGACAGCCGCGGTATTGACGGAAACCTTGTCGGCACCATGCAGGAAAACCTCTTTCGCGCGTTCAACAGAGTTTATTCCTCCCCCGACAGTGAGAGGAATAAAGATTTCTCCAGAAACTTTCAAGACCTCTTCAAGTGTTGTTTTACGGGATTCAATCGATGCTGATATATCAAGAAAAACAAGTTCGTCAGCCAGCTCATTGTTATAAAACCGTGCCTGCTCGAGAATGGAACCGGCATCTCGTAATCCCTCAAAGTTGATACCTTTTACTACCCTTCCATCACGAACATCAAGACAGGGTATGATCCGCTTAGCTAACATTTTTTATAGAGCTTAATTCTGTTGTAGAAACCAATGACTTAAGAAATCAATAAAGATTGAACTCTACAACAATATTTTTTAAATGTCTATATTTGCAGTCAGCTTATCCTGACGAAAAAAAAAGATTATGAAATTTCCCATTTGTGAATTCGCTGAATCAGCGGAAGGTTTTTACTCTCAGTGTGCCTCCTGTCCCATTGATTCATCTTCTCCTGGTTGCGCTCTTGATGAACTTGAGGATGGAAATTACCTGTTTGAGGGCGCTACTCCCCATGGTGGAGTCCAGGCACTCTTTTATTTCAAGGATAACGAAGGAAACCAGGTCAGGAAACGGGATGCAATACACGTGGAGATTCATGAGCTTGATGCAGAGGGTCATCTAATGACGATCCTTTACGGCATGGTCGATCCTGAAGGAATGATTTATCTGAAAAAGTCAGACTCTGAAACAGCTCATAATCAGGATAATATCCAGTAATCCGGTATTCTCGAACTCAATGACCTTAAATAAACTTTATTTTGATGGCGGTGAAGAGATCCGTGATCTTACCATTGTAGGTGGTGGTCCAACCGGAATTTTTGCGGCTTTTCAGTGTGGCATGAACAATATCAGTTGCCGGATTATTGAAAGCATGCCTCAGCTTGGAGGACAGCTTGCTGCACTCTATCCTGAAAAACATATTTATGATGTTGCCGGGTTTCAGGAAGTTCCAGCTGCCGGTCTGGTTGAAAGTTTGTGGAAACAGACAGAAAGGTATAATCCGGAAGTCATTCTTGATGAGACGGTTACCCGGTATCGGAAACTTGCCGATGGATCATTTGAGGTTACAGTTTCCTCAGGCAGGGTCTTTCTTTCGAGGGCTTTGCTGATAGCGGCCGGTTTGGGGGCTTTTTCGCCTCGCAAGCTGCCTCAGCTCACTAATATTGACCATCTTGAGGGTTCCTCTGTGTTTTATGCGGTCAAGAATGTCGCTGATTTCGCAGGCAAAAAGGTCGTTATTGTCGGGGGAGGGGATTCTGCTCTCGACTGGACGGTAGGGCTCATGAACACGGCCGCCAAAGTGACTCTTGTTCACCGCATGCATGATTTTCAGGGCCATGGGAAGACCGCAAGGGAGGTGCTTGAGGCTAAAGAAAACGGGAGTATCGATGTGTTTTTGCATACCGAGGTCACGGCTGTTGATTCCGGGGGTGGAGTGCTTACAGCAGTTCATCTCTGCTCGAAGAACGGCAAAATACATCGAGTGGAAGCTGATTGTCTGCTTCTTTTAATCGGGTTCAAGTCCAATATCGGCCCTCTTGCTGAGTGGGACCTTGAGCTGACAGATAATGCTCTTGTCGTTGACAGTCATATGAAAACATCAGTTGACGGGCTTTATGCCGCCGGTGATATAGCTTATTATCAGGGCAAACTAAAAATTATCCAGACAGGATTGAGTGATGCAGCAATGGCCGTGCGCCATAGTTTAACCTATATCAAACCTGGCGAAAAGATCAAACATACGTTCAGTAGCCTTAAAAAGGCAAAGGAAAAAAGGAATGCACCTGAAAACAGCTGAAACAGGTTTGCCAATGCCGTCAACACTCCAGGCATGGATACTTGCTATACGCCCGAAAACATTGCCTGCCGGAGCGGTGCCGGTGATACTTGGAACTGCTCTTGCTGCTTCAGTTGGTCGATTTCGCTTGCTTCCGGCTTTTATTGCCCTTATTTGTGCGCTTGGTATTCAGGTAGCAACAAATTTCATTAACGAGATTTATGATTTTCGCAAGGGAGCTGATACTGCTGAAAGGCTTGGGCCTACAAGAACGGTAGCTGCTGGGATTATCAGTGAGAAGATTATGATACAGGTATCGGTTACACTGATTTGTTCTGTGTTTCTGCTTGGTCTTTATCTTGTTTACACTGCCGGGTGGCCGATTTTTCTGATCGGGGTGCTCTCTCTTCTGTTTGCGTGGGCATATACAGGAGGGCCATATCCGATAGCTTATTCCGGCCTTGGTGATGTTTTTGTTTTTATTTTTTTCGGGCTGGTGGCTGTTGGAGGTACTTACTACGTGCAGACTCTCAATCTCTCTTTTCCCGTTCTTATCGCTGCGGCAGCACCAGGCTCTTTTTCTGTCAATATTCTTCTTGTCAACAATATACGCGATATTGCCACTGACCGTAAGGTTCAAAAAATGACGCTGCCTGCCCGCATTGGTGGCGAGTGGGCGCGCAGACTTTATGTCGCATTGACTATTGTTGCCTACCTTGTTCCAGCTATTCTCTGGCTTGATGGTTATTCGCCGTGGTGTCTTCTCTCTTTTCTGTCATTGCCTCTGGCATTCAGGATGATCAAAGTACTTTATGCAAGCGAGGGCACGGAATTGAACAATGTTCTGGCCGGTACGGGAAAGCTGATGACTCTTCATGGGATTTTGCTGGCCGCCGGTCTTGTTATTCAATAATAATTTTTTTCATGCATTCCGATAACGTTGCTATCGCACTTGTTCAGACCTCTGCTCAGCGTGATCCGGCTGAAAATCTTCTTAAAGCCTGTGGAAAAATACGTGAAGCGGCTTCTCAAGGTGCCCGGATTATCTGTTTGCAGGAGCTCTTCGCCACCCGTTATTTTTGTCAGACAGAGGATTATGAGGCATTTGCCTTTGCTGAGTCAATACCCGGGCCCTCAACCCTTGTGCTTCAGGATCTTGCGCGTGAGCTTGAAGTGGTGCTTATAGCCTCGTTATTTGAGGCGAGGGCAAGGGGGTTGTTTCACAATACGTCAGTTGTCATTGATGCCGATGGTACCTGCCTTGGTAAGTATCGTAAAATGCATATTCCCGATGATCCGGGATTTTATGAAAAGTTTTATTTTACACCCGGCGATCTTGGTTATAAAGTGTTTAAAACCCGCTATGCTACGATTGGTGTCCTGATTTGCTGGGATCAGTGGTACCCTGAAGCGGCAAGGTTGACAGCGCTCAAAGGGGCGGAAATTCTTTTTTATCCAACGGCAATCGGGTGGTCAACCGGAGAGCTTTCTGCTGAAGTGCGTCGTTCGCAGCAGGAGGCATGGAAAACTATACAGTTGAGTCATGCTGTTGCCAACGGAGTATTTGTTGCAGCGGCTAACAGGGTTGGAATAGAAGACGAACTCGAGTTCTGGGGCAACAGTTTCGTTTGTGATCCTTTTGGTCAAATCCTGGCTGAGGCCTCACATCACGATGAAACTGTTCTGCTTGCCCAGTGTGACAAGAGTCGCATAGGGTATTATCGCTCGCACTGGCCTTTTTTACGTGATCGGAGGATCGAAACCTATGGAGAGTTGCAAAAGCGGTTTCTTGACGAATGACGCGTGACAGGGTTATTGCTATTCCTCTTTTTATAAATTTCAGTTGTTGTTATGAATATTTTTGGGGTCATTGTTTTTTTTACGCTGATCATTACTTTTCTTGTTAAACTGGTTTCCGAACTTCTGAATCTCAAGGCCTCTGAAGCCGGACTTCCTGATGAGTTCATAGACGTGTTTGATGAGGATGCCTACAGGAAGTCCAGGGACTACCTGCGGGTTTCAACCTATTTTTCCTTGTTCAGTGCAGCTGTTGATCTCACTGTGCTTTTTCTCTTCTGGTTTCTGGGTGGATTTAACCTGCTTGACCAATTTTTAAGAGGGTGCGGTTTTCATCCGATTGCTACAGGTATTCTTTATATCGGTGGTTTACTTTTCATGCAGTCGTTGATTGATCTTCCTTTCAGCATCTACAAAACGTTTGTTATCGAGGAGAAATTCGGGTTTAACAAAACCACGGCAAAGGTTTTTATTGCTGATATCCTGAAAACGCTGTTGCTTGCTCTTCTTATCGGAACACCTCTACTTGGAGCGGTGCTCTGGTTTTTTGAAGAGACTGGTCCGATGGCCTGGTTGTGGGCCTGGTGTGGGATTACCTTAGTCTCTCTGTTGCTTCAATATGTCGCTCCGACCTGGATTATGCCGCTATTCAACAAGTTTGTGCCTCTTGAAGAGGGAGAGTTGAAGAGTTCCATTATGAAGTATGCCTCAAAGGTACAATTTCCTCTTACCGGTATTTATGTTCTTGATGGATCAAAGCGCTCAGCCAGAGCAAACGCTTTTTTTACCGGATTTGGAAAACGCAAGAGAATTGCCCTGTTCGATACGCTTATTACCAGTCATCCGGTGCATGAGTTAGTTGCTGTTCTAGCCCATGAAATAGGCCATTTCAAAAAAAAGCATATCATTGTCAATATGATTCTCAGTCTCAGTAATCTTGGTGTTCTTTTTTTTCTTCTCTCCCTTGTTATGAATAACCGGCTGTTGTTTGATGCCTTTTTCATGCATGATCTCTCTGTGTATGGGAGCTTGATTTTTTTCTCGCTGCTTTATACTCCTGTAGAGTGGATCCTTTCTATTTTTATACAGGCACTTTCAAGAAAACATGAGTACGAGGCGGATTATTTCGCCGTGTCGACTTTTGAAGAAGGAACTGCTCTTGGCGATGCTCTCAAAAAGTTATCACGCAATAACCTGTCAAACTTGACACCGCATCCGTTATATGTTTTTCTGAATTATTCCCATCCACCGGTAATGCAGCGCATTATGCGTATTAGAGGGTATTCAGCAGATTATCATGCAAAACCCTGAACGTTATTGATTTTTTATGACTGAGTGTAGTTATTTTATGCCTCCTGAGTGGGCGTTGCATAAGGCAACCTGGCTGTCCTGGCCTCACAGGCTCGCAACGTGGCCGGGCAAATTTGATCCTATCCCTCCAGTGTTTGTGGAAATTATATCATGGCTGAGTTCTTCCGAGGAGGTGCATGTCAATGTTCTTGATGAGGCAATGGAAAGAGAGGTCTATGCATTGCTTCTCAATTCACGCCATCATCAGATTAAGATGGATCGTATTTATCTTCATCAGATTCCGACAAATGATGCTTGGTGCAGGGATCATGGGCCGAATTTTGTTTTCCGACATACAGATGGCAGGGTAGAGAAAATTATTGTCAACTGGGATTACAATGCATGGGGTGAAAAGTATGCATTCTATGCCGACGATAATGCTGTGCCTGAAAGAATTGCATCACTGTACCAGTTGCCTCTTGTTTTTCCCGGTATGGTTCTTGAAGGGGGTTCTATTGATGTTAATGGAAAAGGACTTCTGCTGACGAGTGAAGCTTGTCTGCTGAATCCTAACCGCAATCCGGCCATGAGTCGTGAAGATATTGAGCGGCAACTCGCGCGGTACCTTGGTATTGAAAAAGTTCTCTGGCTTGGCGATGGTATTGTCGGTGATGATACTGACGGTCATGTGGACGATATGGCTCGATTTGTAAATGAAACGACCATTGTGATTGCCGTCGAGGAAAATCCATCTGATGATAATTATGGCGCGTTGCAGGAGAATTACAATAGACTTCAAGGATATAACGATCTCAGAGGAAATCCGTTGCAAGTGTTGAAACTTCCCATGCCCTCCCCTGTTTATTGCAATGGCGATCGTCTTCCCGCAAGTTATGCAAATTTCTATATTGCCAATTCCGTGGTTCTGGTTCCCACCTACAGATGCTCTCAAGACCTGGTTGCCATAGGGATACTTCAGGAATGTTTTCCTGAAAGAAACGTTGTTGGTATTGATTGTTCTGATCTTGTATGGGGGCTCGGGGCAATTCATTGCATCACACATGAAGAGCCGGAACTAGCCTCTTGCTGAAACAGTGTTGTCTCTAAAGGGGAGGCAGTGTCCCATGTTTAAGGTAGTCCTTAATAATTTGAGACAATTAACCGTCTGCGACACGTTATTGCCGTAGAATTTGAAATAATTTTAATGTATTACTATATAAAGACATAAGGTTATTTTTGTGTGAGCTTATGCGCTTTTGGTACAAGAGTTGTGGATATACTCTTAGAACTTCTCACGCCAGTGAGATTGATCAGATGTAATGGGGGACATCTGATCGTTGAAAAAGCGGCTTTTGAGCCGCTTTTTCATTTTTGAGCGAATTCCATCGAAGCCCTCAGAGCTCATGCGAGCAGAGTTGCAAGGCTTTTGCAGTTTTCCTCAACAATCGCAGCAGATTGCTGAAGTGCTTCCAGTTCAGTTGGAGAGAGATTAATTTCAAGAATCTGCTCAACGCCGTTTTTGCCAAGTTTAACCGGGACACCAACAAAAACATTATCGATACCGTACTGACCTTCAAGAAGGGTTGTGCAGGGGATAATACGCTTGCGGTCCTTGACAATCGCTTCAATCATCTCTACAGCTGAAGCTGCCGGTGCATAGAAAGCTGAGCCTGTTTTAAGATGGTTGACAATTTCTATGCCTCCATTTCTTGTGCGCTCTACAAGTGCATCGATTTTATCCTGTGGCAACAGTTCAGTTAACGGTATACCGGCAACATTGGTATAATTAACAACAGGTACCATGGAATCGCCATGTCCGCCCAATACCAGTGCACTGATATCCTGCATGGAGACATCCAATGCCTCAGCAATAAAGCTTTTATAGCGCGCAGTGTCAAGCACACCCGCCATACCGATAACCCTTTCTTTAGGTAGACCGCTTGTTGCCTGGGCAACATAGGTCATCACATCAAGGGGATTTGAAACCATCACAATAATCGGATTCCTGGAGTATTTCATCACCTGAGTTGTTACCTCTTTGATAATTGAGGCATTTTTATTCAGGAGATCCTCCCTTGACATACCCGGTTTTCTTGCAAGACCGGCAGTAATCAGTACAATATCAGAATCCGCGGAATCCTTATAGTCATTGGACCCTAAAACATGAGTATCAAAAAGTCCGACCGGGCCCGATTCATACATATCAAGAGCCTTGCCTTGCGGTATACCTTCGACGATATCAATCAGTACAACTTCTTTTGCGAGCTGTTTTTCAGCGATGCGGAGAGCTGCGGTAGCTCCTACATTTCCGGCTCCGATAACGGTGATTTTCATAAGTAGTAAATGTTTTTTTATAGTATTCAGAAGTTCTTGTAAAAGTATTGATCACAGAATAAAAAAAGCCGCCTTAAAAAAAGCAGCTTTTTTTTAGTATAGGCTTATTTCAACTATTATTAACAAGGCAGGATGTTGACTTGTTTCTTGTTATTGCGCCCGTTACGGAAGGTAACTACACCGTCAATCAAGGCAAATATTGTATGGTCACGTCCTAAACCGGCATTGTCGCCCGGTTTGATAACCGTGCCTCTCTGACGAACAATTATTGTACCTGCAGCCACAGTTGAGCCTCCTGCAGCTTTTACTCCGAGATATTTCGGATTACTGTCACGACCGTTTTTAGTCGATCCGCCACCCTTTTTATGAGCCATGAGAAAAAATTAACGTTAAAGATCCTGGACTTTTTTAAAGCGAAATAATTTCGATCTGAGTCATCTGCTGACGGTGACCGTTTCTTGACTGGTAACGTTTTCTGCGTTTTTTCTTGAAAACGATGACCTTGTCATCCTTGACATGACCAAGAACTTTTGCCTGAATACTGCCGGCAGGGTTCAGGTCGGTATTTGCTCCGTCAATAGCAGCCATGGTTTTGATATCCAAGGTGTCGCCAATTGAAGCTTTTTGTTTAGGGACGAAAAGCCGGTCCCCCTGTCTTACCAGAAATTGTTTATCGGAAATCTTGATCAGCGCCTGCATCGTATACAAATATTTTAGTGATAAAGGACTGTAATATAGTATTAATTACCTGAAAATCAAATTACCAAACGCTTATAGTATGACTGGTTTCAGAGAATGAAAAAAGTGACAATAAGTATAAATGCAAACATGGTAAGAGAAATTCCAAAGAGACGATACCAGTTTGCATACTCTCGCTTCGAACATGGGTAGGTGATTGTGCGGACTGAATGCATGATATAACCGATGGTCAGGGTAACCTGAAGAACGATAAGAAAAGATTTTACAAATACCCAGATTGTCCATCCGTGGAAAAATGCGGCAAGCATGATGCCTGAGAAAATTACCCCTATGACGGCAACGTCTGCAACCTTTGTTTCCAGTTTGAGAAACCGTTGCAGCAGTGCAGCAAACTCGGTATTGTAGACGTCATTGCCTGTAAGTTTGCTCTCAAGGGCTTTCAGAACAAAAAGCGATGCCATAACAGTGCCAAACCAGGAAGCAAAAAAAATGATGTGCAGAAACCGAAGTATTGTATGAAAAGCCATGGGCAATGACCGAAACATTATCCTGAAAACCTGTTCCTGAACATACTTTTTTCTAAACCTCATATCAAGCCTAAGAGCGCAATTCCGGATATTGTTTATTAAGTTGTGCTGCAGTAGCTTCTTTTTCATGAAACTGAAGGGATTGCCGCTCTTTAACGGGTTTAATAACTGATTATTACATAATGAGCAGAGAAGAGGGTATGGTGCAAAAGGAGCATTCTCCCATGATGCGCCAGTATCTGGAGGTAAAGGAGAGGTATCCTGAATTTTTGCTGCTTTTCAGGGTGGGAGATTTTTATGAAACCTTTTTTGAGGATGCACGTAAGGTTTCTGCCGCTCTGAATATTGTTTTGACGAAGCGCTCTGCAGAGGTTCCTATGGCCGGGTTTCCTCATCATGCCAGTGAGGGGTACATTGCAAAACTTGTCAAAAAAGGATTCAAGGTCGCGGTGTGCGATCAGGTTGAAGATCCAGCATCGGTCAAGGGGATTGTACGGCGTGAAATTACTGATATTGTTACTCCGGGGATTACCTATAGCGACAAGATTCTTGACGATCGGCACAATAATTATCTCTGTGCCGTCGCCTTTATAAAAGAGGGCAGGTCGCCGGTTGCCGGTATTGCCTTTATTGACGTTACTACAGCCGAATTTAAAATATCTTCGATGCAGCCAGAAGAGCTGACTCAGTTTATGCTGTCGCTTCATCCTTCAGAAATTCTTGTATCAGCTGCAGATAAAGAAAAATTGGAACTGCTTAAAAAAGGACTCTCCCGGGAGACTCTTCTTACTGAATTAGATACGTGGATGTTCAGTGAAGATCAATCACAGGAAGTTCTGTCCCGGCAGTTCAAGACCCACTCCCTGAAAGGGTTTGGCATTGATGGTAACCGTGCAGGCAAAGTGGCTGCAGGTGTTATTCTTCAGTATCTGGAGGAGACCAGGCAGAACAGTCTTGCTTATATTACACGGATTGGTGAGTTGCACAGCAGCGAGTATATGACTCTTGATCTGCAGACCAAGAGAAATCTTGAGATTATCTCTTCAATGCAGGACGGAACTTTAAACGGCAGCCTTCTTCAGGTGATGGACCGCACGCGAAATCCTATGGGTGCGCGACTTATCCGCCGATGGCTTCAGAGGCCTCTGAAAAGAATTGAGGATATCCAGATGCGGCTGGATGCAGTTGGAGAACTGGCTGAATCAAAGACAGTGCGGGATGGTCTTTCTGAACAGTTATCGGGGATCAATGATCTTGAGCGCTCACTTGCTCGTATTGCTACCTTCCGCACCATTCCAAGGGAGGTTCGTCAGCTTGGGTTTTCACTTTCTGTCATTCCTCTTCTTAAGGAACTGCTTGGTGAAACAGGTTCGATGAGACTTCGTGTTCTAGCTGGCAATTTAAGTCCTCTGCAGGAACTTGCCGAACGCATTCAGGAGGCTGTTGATCCTGAGTCAGGAGCTTCGATGCGTGATGGTGGTTATATCCGCCTTGGTTATCATGCCGAGCTTGATGAACTTCGTTCTATTGCCTCGACGGCCAAGGATCGTCTAATGGAAATTCAGCAGCAGGAGCGGTCAAGTACTTCGATTTCTTCGCTTAAGGTCAGTTTCAACAAGGTGTTCGGCTATTATATAGAAATAAGTCGTGCGAACCGTGACAAGGTTCCCGCTTATTATGAAAAAAAACAGACGCTTGTCAATGCCGAGCGATATACCATTCCTGCGTTGAAAGAGTATGAGGCAAAGATTCTCAATGCCGAAGAGAAAAGCATGATTCTTGAAGCTCAGCTTTTTCATGATCTTTGTGTGATTATAGCTGAGCATGCTTCTGCCATACAGGAAAATGCGATTATAATTGCCGAAATCGACTCTCTCTGTTCATTTGCGCTCTCTGCCGTCGAATACGGGTATTGCAAGCCGGAGATCAAGGCACATGAAAAGCTTGTTATCGTCAATGGACGTCATCCTGTACTTGAAAGAATGACGAGCGCCGATGAGCCCTATGTGCCGAATGACTGTTTGATGGATGAAAAACAGAAGATGCTGATTATAACCGGCCCGAATATGGCTGGAAAAAGTTCGTTTTTGCGCCAGACCGGCCTGATTGTACTGCTTGCGCAGGCTGGAAGTTTTGTTCCGGCTGAGAGCGCTGAAATCGGGCTTGTGGACAGGATTTTTACACGGGTTGGTGCCTCCGACAACATTACATCGGGTGAAAGTACCTTCCTTGTGGAAATGAATGAAGCGGCGAGCATTCTCAACAATGCAACCACGGGCAGTTTGCTGCTGCTTGATGAAATAGGAAGGGGTACCAGCACATTTGACGGCATGTCGATTGCATGGTCGATGAGCGAATATATATCCCGCTCCATTCAGGCAAGGACACTGTTTGCAACGCATTACCATGAGCTTGCTGAGCTTGAAACCCGTCTTCCCGGTGTTGTGAACTACAATGCCACGGTTGTGGAAACCACTGACCGGGTTATATTTTTAAGGAAGATTGTCAGAGGTTCTACCGACAACAGTTATGGTATTGAAGTGGCTAAAATGGCAGGTATGCCTTCGGATGTTATAACGCGTGCCAGGGAGATACTGGCAGGGATGGAAAAGCGTGATATTGAAATACCTGTCGACAGGCCGCCTAAAATCCAAAGCTTGCAGATAAGTCTTTTTGAAGAATCTGAAACACTTCTCTGCAATACTCTTGAAAGACTCGATCTCGATCGATTGACACCGATTGATGCACTGCTTGAGCTGAAAAAATTACAGGAACTTGCACGGACAGGCAGAATTAACTGATGAAGGGCGGTATGGAACAAGACAAGCAGGTGCTGCTCGTTTTTATTCAGGCTGACAGTGGTGTTGACGGAACATCTCTTTTGGACAGTACTTTTTCCGGACGTAGTATTTTCAGTTCACTGAAGGACTCTCTATTGAGCAATGTTATCCGTCGGGCGCAATTTGCCATTCCGCCGCTTGCCCTGATGATTCTCAGTTCTCAGAAGGTGTCGGGTGTGAGTCAGACCATCTGCGATCTTCGTTTTGAAAAAATTCCCCTTCAGCGTCACTGGGATCTAGTTGGCATCAGTGTTCAGACTGGTGCAGTGAAACCTGCCTTTGATCTGGCACGGACGCTCCGCTCTAAAGGGATAAAAGTCGTGCTTGGAGGCCCTTATGTCACCATCTTTCCCGAACAGTGCCGCGATCATGCTGACCTGTTGGTGATCGGAGAGGCTGATGATATCTGGACCGAAGTGCAGGAAGACCTTCTTGCCGGTACCTTAAAAGCAGAGTACAGGGTTTCTTCGTTTCCCGATCTTTCCATTTGTCGCTATGTCGATAAACATGCGCTTGATATCCAGAGCTATTTTACCACCAACGTGGTGCAGACTACACGTGGGTGCCCCTACAGCTGTGATTTTTGCAATGTGCATGTTATGAACGGTCACAGGCTTCGTCACCGGAGTATTCCTGAGGTACTCAGGGAGGTTGAAGCGTTTCTGAAAAAAGACAAAAGAATATTTTTCTTTTTGGACGATACCATCAATGCTGACGACACCTATGCAGAAAAACTTTTCAGTGAGCTTGTCCCTTTTGGAATCAGCTGGGTTGGCCAGGCTACAACGGCTCTTGGTGAAAAGCCAAGGCTGCTTGATGCTTTCGCACGTTCAGGGTGCGGTGCGCTTCTTGTCGGGATTGAAAGCCTTGACGATGGCAGCAACTATGCCCATATGAAATTTCATAATCCCTCAAACCGTCAGGTCGAGTGTATTAAAAATATCCGTAACGCCGGTATTTGTGTCTATGGCAGCTTTATCTACGGCCTTGATGAGGATACGCTTGAGTTGCCAGACAGGATTGAGGCGTTTATCAAAGAGACCGGTATTGATGTACCAGGTATCAATCTTTTGCGACCGATTCCCGGTACGGGTGTCTTTGACCGTCTCGCTAATGAAGGACGTCTGCTTCACTCGAGGGATGATCATGATGCATTCAGGTTTTCATGGGGTCAGGAGATGCTTTACAAACCGCAGCGGATTGCTCTTGAAGAGTTTATTCCCAGCTATACCTCATTGACCAGTCGGGTCTTTACAATACAGAACGCTTTGAAACGGGCTATGCGCGCCCCCCGGCTTCGCTCAGCTGTTCTTATGTTCAATCTGCTTTACGTGCACATGTACGCTCTTTCTCGCAAGGATCTTCATCGCCAATTGCGTGAACTTATTTGATATCAATATTTTAACACGATTAACGAATAGATTGTAATGTCAAAGAGAATTATGCTGCTTGGCAGCGGGGAACTGGGCAAAGAATTTGTTATTGCTGTAAAACGCCTTGGCCACTATGTGATAGCTGTGGATAGCTACAATAATGCACCGGCACAGCAGGTGGCAGATGAGCGTGAAGTGATCGACATGCTTGATGGCAAATCTCTCGATACCATAGTTGCCCGTCATCAGCCTGATATTATAGTGCCTGAAATCGAAGCCATTCGCACCGAGAGGTTTTACGACTATGAGAATCAAGGTATACAGGTTGTTCCTTCGGCCCGTGCCGCCAACTTTACGATGAACCGGAAAGCCATTCGTGATCTGGCTTCTATTGAGCTTGGTCTTCGGACTGCCAAGTATCGTTATGCAGCTTCACTTAAAGAGTTACAGAAAGCAGTCAGTGAGGTTGGAATTCCCTGCGTGGTAAAGCCGCTGATGAGTTCATCGGGCAAGGGGCAGTCAACAGTCAAAACTGATGCGGATGTTGAAACAGCCTGGAACTATTCTCAAAGCGGCAAGCGAGGTGATATTGCGGAAGTGATTGTAGAATCCTTTGTGAAATTCCATACTGAAATCACACTGCTTACCGTGACACAAAAAAATGGGACAACCCTTTTCTGCCCGCCAATCGGCCATCGTCAGGAACGGGGCGATTATCAGGAGAGCTGGCAGCCTTGTGTTATCAGCGATACTCATTTAATAGAGGCTCAGACGATTGCTGAAAAAGTGACTCGTTCGCTGACAGGATCAGGCATATGGGGTGTCGAGTTTTTCCTGGCTGAAGATGGTCTTTATTTTTCCGAACTATCACCTCGTCCGCACGATACCGGAATGGTTACACTTGCAGGCACGCAAAACCTCTCCGAGTTTGAGCTTCATGCACGGGCGGTGTTAGGTATGCCGATTCCGGAAATTATCTTAATGAAGATGGGTGCAAGTGCGGTTGTTCTTGCCGATAGAGTTGGCAGCAATCCTCAGTATATAGGTCTGGAAGATGCTGTGAAAGAGCCTCGTACTGATATTCGTATTTTCGGAAAACCAACAACCCGCCCTTATCGGAGAATGGGCATAACGCTCGTGTACGCCCAATTGGGCAGTGATGTGCAAAAAGTGAAAGAAAAGGCGATTGACAATGCATCGAAAGTGAAGGTGATCAGTGAGTAAGGCGAAGGCTCTCAAGCGAAAAGGTGGCTATTAGCTGTTGAAGATACTGTTTTGAAGCAGTGCCCGGCGAAAGGCTATGAAATGGAAAGAATTTCTTCTTCGAGGAGTTGTTGGTTGTAAAGTTCTGCATAGATTTGCTGCTGTCGCAAAAGCTCTTCGTGTGTGCCGCTTTCAGCAATTTTCCCATCCTTGAGAACAATGATGCGGTCGCAGTTTTTTACCGTTGAAATTCTATGGCTTATCAGTATGATAGTGGTCTCTGGCAGCTTCTGCAGAAGGGCATCAAAAAGACGTGCTTCTGTGTCGGTATCAACTGCTGAAAGGGCGTCATCGAGCACAAGGAGACGCGGTTTCCATGCAATTGCTCTTGCAATGCATGCTCTCTGTTTCTGGCCGCCGGAAAGGTTGATGCCTTTTTCTCCGAGCATAGTCTGAAATTCATCGGGGAAGTCCTGGATATCGTTATAGAGCATTGCTATCCTGCTTGCCTCAATGACCTCATCAGCCTCATTGTCCTTGCTGCCCCAATTGATGTTGTTTTCAATAGTGTCTGAGAAGAGAAAGTTAACCTGGGGGACAAAGCCAATGAGCTCTCTCAGCGTTTTCAGTGGCAGGCTGTTAATGTCCTGGCCGTCAAAAAGTACCCTGCCGTTTACAGGCTCGTAGAGTCGTGGTATCAGATTGACAAGGGTGGTTTTACCTGACCCTGTTGCTCCGACGATCGCAACTTTTGATCCGGCTTCAATATCAAGGGTTATATCGTTGAGTATCAGATTATCATCATGACCGGGGTAGTGAAATTGAACATTGCGAAATGATACAGTACCATGAAAATTTGCCATAATGGAGATGTCGGCATTTTCATCTGTATTGTCTGGCTTGATATTGAAAATTTCATTCAGCCTTATCTGGGCCGACGCGGCTCTCTGGATAATACTGGTGACCCATCCTATGGATATAATCGGCCAACTCAGCATTGAAACATAGACGATAAATTGAGCAATCCCCCCAACAGTCATTTTTCCCTCAATGACGCTCAGCCCGCCTACCCACACCACAGGGAGCAGGGAGACTGCGGTGAGTGAGGTAAGAAATGCAAAAAAAAGTGCCTGAAGTTTTCCGAGTGAAAGGTTTTTTCGGAAGTATTCTTTATTGAGCGCTTCAAATCGTTTTATTTCAAAAGGCTCACGGGTAAAGCTTTTGACAACTCTGATACCTGAAAGGTTTTCCTGAACAAGATTGGTTATTGCGGCATAGCTTTCCTGAATGCTTTTGGAGCGCTTCTGCATTGAACTGCCTATTTTGTAAACAGAATAACTTAATAGCGGAGCTGGCAGGAGTGCAAACAGTGTCAATTTAGGGGAAAGCGAAAGCATTGCAATCAGTGCGAAAAAAAGCCTGAAAAAAGTGTTAAGCGAGTACATGATGCCTGGCCCGAGAAACTCTCTTATAGCGTTAAGGTCATTGGTACCTCTTGAGATAAGTTCGCCGGTACTGGTGGTATTGTAAAACTTGCGTGGCAGTTTTTGAAGATGGTTGTAATAATCGTTTTTCAGGTCAAATTCAATATGGCGGGAAGCAACAATAATATTCTGCCGGACAAGAAAGAGAAAAAAGCCGCTTAGCAGTGCATAAAGGACATAGATTACTGCATCTTCAAGAACATCCCGAAGTTCGAAATGTTTGTTCATGATATCTATAGCACGTCCGATATATGTTGGGCCGATTACCGAGAAGAGGTTTGTCAGTATAATATAGACAAAGCCCGTGATGAGATTTTTTTTATACCTGAGCAAGTAAGGTTTCAGGCTGAGTAAATTTTTCATCAGTCATATTTTTTTGAAAAGCCGCTATAATGTATAATAGAAATAGGGAAAACAAAATTCCATCCTTATCTCTTCTTTTATGGCATTTGATTCAACAAAAAACTATTACTCGATTGGCGAGGCAAGTAAAATCGCCGGTATTCCTTCCTATCTGCTGAGGTATTGGGAGAGTTTTTTTGATGAACTGGCTCCGGCCCGCGATACAAGAGGGAACAGACGATATACCAATCGCGACATTGCCATGGTACTCAATATAAAGGAGCTTGTGCATGAAAAAGGCTATAAGCTTGGAAAGGCAAGTGAAATAGTTAAAGGAGTACTTAAAGACACTGCAGGTGATCATAAAACCACAGAAATTTTAAAGCTCCAGAAGCAGATCGGTCAGGAAAAGAATCGCCATAATATGGTTGATGAAAGGCGCATGGTGCTTTTGCAGGAAATAAAAGAGGAGATTGAGGATATTCTTCACTTGTTGGGATAGCAACAAAAAAACCGGCAATAAGCCGGTCTTTTTGTTGAAAAAAGTAATAAAGTGTGCTTATTGAGCGTAAAGCACTTCAAACTGTCCTGTTCCGCCTTTGCATACATGCTCTACCCAACGGGCATATGCTCCTCCGCTCCAGCGATACTCCTCAAGGTTCTGGGAACGGTACTGAGGTGCTGCATAACGGACTTTGTATCCTTTAGGCAGAACAATCTTGAGCTGGGTATCAACAGTGAAGTCGTTGAATTTCCCAACCATACCGTGGTGGACCAGAGGGATAAGAGGGTGGTTCAGGATTCTGCGCAGGCCGCCGCCGGCATCAACTGAAACACCAGGGAAATCGCCGTCGACCTTAACCTCAATACCCTGAGAGTCGGAACGGAAACCAGCTTCTACAGATGCAGGTCTGGTAAGTTTATCTGCCGGGAACAGTTCTGCCCAGCGTGCAATGGAGTCCACAATACCTGATCCGCCATGTGAGAAACGCCATCTTGTAACACCAAGAGGTCCTTTTTCTCCGCTCTCGGTGCCAATACTGTTGACTTCGATTTTCGAAATCCTCTGACCGCCTTCGTTCAATGCTGTAAAGGCCGGTCCGATAAACCAGAACTCGCGAATCCAATCGTTAAATGCTCCTGTTGTCTGGAGTGACCTCAGGGTGCCTTCCCAAGTGTCAATAACATCAGGATTGTCAAGAGGCACCTTCATGATAATGTCATGGAATTGACGTCCCTGCATATAAATCGGATTCGGGACATTTCTGCGGACAGCATCTGAACGGTAGTAAAAGAGGTTGACAACTGAGCCTTCAAAAGAGAAACTGTGGGAAAAATCACCGACGGTAACCGAGCCTTCACCAACACAGATTCTTCTTTCTTTGGTTTCATTGGCAATGTCAGCCTCAATAACCAGCTTGTTTTTTGTACTGTCAACAATAGACTCAATAACAGCGGAAAACCTGACAAACCCTTTTGCCGGATCGAGAGGTTTTACATTGATTTTGATGTTACAGTCAGCTGGCAGCAAGGGCAATGCAGGGGGGACATTAACCTTTGCCCGGCATTTTACTTTACCCCACGAGCTTGAACCACCCTCGAGAATGATTTCATAATCCGAGTGTGCGGTGGTTGCGTCTTTAGTGCCGAAAAGAGCCATAATGAATTCTCCTTTTTCTGATGGCGTTGAAATTGGATTTTTTCAGGAAAGTACTTTGATATAATTCCTGTTAAATAACAGATTAGTACAAATTTAAAGAATAATAATCAATAAATAAAGTAAAATAAGTTTGAACAGGATTATCTGTTTCCCTGAAATATCTTATACTTACGGCTGTTTCCGCTTTCCGGTGGTTATTTTAATCGCTCTTTTTTCTGGTTGTTAACTTTTTTGATCATCAGATGACCTTATTATTCCGGACAATGAACCAGTTGGGTCATTCCCGTTACGCTTCTTCCGTTTTGAGCGGCGTTCTTCTTGGGGTCTCATTTCCTTCCTATCCGTTTATCCGTCTGGAAGTGCTTGCATGGGTTGCTTTAGTCCCGTTGCTTATCTCCCTTCGTGATGTGGAGAGAGTTGGTGAGTTGTTCCGCCGGGTCTACCTGACAATGCTGATCTTTTGTTTGATCACTCTCTGGTGGGTAAGCCTCGCTACGTTGCCAGGCGGAGTTCTGACTATTGTGGCTCAGGCTTTTTTTCTGACGATTCCCCTGTTTGGCTTTTATGCGATAAAAAAAATGGCAGGGTTTCATTTCGCACTCTTTGCTCTTCCTTTTTTGTGGGTTGCATGGGAATGGGCTTATATGCAGCAGGATCTTTCGTTCGGATGGCTAACCCTTGGAAATTCACAGTCAAATTTTAATCTCATGATTCAGTATGCCGACACTACCGGTGTATGGGGTGTAAGTTTTTGGCTGATGTGTTTTAATGTACTGATTGTCCTGGCTGTGATCGGTAGCCGCAAAGATGCTTTTCGTTCCGTCGGGCTCATGGCGCTTATGATTTTGTTTCCTCTGCTCTATGCTTCAGCCATATTTCATCGACAGAGCTCGTTTACCGGAGAAAATATGCAGCTTCGGGTCACTCTTGTACAGCCGAATATAGATCCACATGAAAAATGGCTGCGCCATAACAGCAGTGATATTATGGAGCGGTATTACCGTATGACCAACAGGGCAGTTCGTGAAAATCGGCCGGATCTTGTGATGTGGCCGGAAACGGCTATTCCATTTTATATTCTCGACAAAGCTTATGTCGATGATCTGCAAGCTCTTCGATTATCGCTCAGGGGATGGAATACAGCTCTCTTGACCGGTTTTTCAGATATCAAATACTATCCTGCTGTTGATCATCCGGATCCTGGATATCCTGAGAATGGCAATGATTCGATGAACCGTTTTTTTGAAACCTATAATGCCTCGATGCTGGTCGAACCTGGTAATAGGATCCCTCAGATCTACCGAAAGATGCGGCTTGTTCCATTTGCAGAACGTGTTCCCTATGTTGATTATTTCCCATGGCTTGGGCACCTAACGTTCTCTCTGGCAGGCATTAACGGGTGGGGGAAAGGTCGTGATACTACAGTCATGCAGCTTCATTCTTCAAGGTATGGGAAGGTGAGCATCGCCAATGTTATCTGTTATGAATCCATTTTTCCCGGCCTGGTTTCCGAATTTGTACGAAAAGGAGCGCAGGTTCTTACTCTTGTAACCAACGATGGATGGTATGCAACCTCATATGGCCCTTACCAGCATCTGGCCATAGGCAAAATGCGATGTATTGAGACCCGCAGGGCTATGGCCAGATGTGCCAATACAGGACTTACTGTCATCATCAGTAAATATGGCAGTATCATGACAGAAATACCCTGGTGGCAGGAGCAGACATTAACAGCTGAAGTGCCGCTTGAGAGCTGCTTGACTTTTTATACCGCCAACCCCGATCTTCTTCCAAAATCGGCGGCAGTATTCTCAGCCGGCCTGTTCCTTATAGCATTTCTCAAAAAAGCCAATAAACCCCGCTCATCCATGTCATCCTGAGCTGCAGCGAAGGCCCCCTTTTTTTACTAAGCCCTGCCCAACGTCCACTGCCTACTGTTATTAAAGTCCGTAAGCCTTGATTTTTCTATAGAGTGTGCGTTCGGTAATGCCGAGTGCCTTGGCGGTTTTCCTTTTATTTCTATGGCATATTTCCAGTGCATCAGCAATAGATTTTTTTTCTATATCGTCAAGTGAAAGAAACGTTGCGGCTTCGTTTTTTTTGCCGTTTTCTTCTTCTGCCGTATTCATACGGCTCACTACTGGAGGAGAGGATACTGACGTATCGGGCAGAAGAAGCGGGACGTGAGGCCTTGTTTGAATAAGATGCTGCAGAAGCTGACGGATATCGCTTATTTCCTGTCGAAGCTGGATAATACTGCTGTAGATGACCTGCAGTTCGTTTTTTTCAGATTTTGAAGGGTCATGGACAAGGCTTTTATAGCGGTTGCGCTGAACCAGATGTTTTTCAAGAATTTCAGGAGTGATATACGTTCCTTTTTCCAGTACAAGCAGTGATTCCATAAGATTTCTGAGCTCTCTTACATTCCCGGGCCAGGAATAGCTCATCAGCATTTCTCCGGCTTCAGGGCTGAAACCCTCAAAGATAATTTTATGTTTGCGCTCAAACTCATGAACAAAATTTTCGGCAAGCAGGAGAATGTCTTTACCTCTTTCCCTGAGAGGGGGAATCTGTAGCTCAACACTGCGAAGTCGGTAAAAAAGGTCTTCCCTGAAGTTTTTTTCAGCGACAGCCTGATACATATTTTTGTTTGTAGCAGCAATGATGCGCGCATCGGAATAGATGGTCTCCGATGATCCGACCCTTTGAAATTCTCCGGTTTCAATAACCCTGAGAAATTTTACCTGAGTCTCAAGAGGCATCTCGCCGATTTCATCAAGAAAAATTGTACCTCTATCAGCAGATTCAAAGTACCCTTTTCTGCTTTGTACAGCTCCGGTAAAGGCTCCTTTTTCATGGCCGAACAGTTCGGATTCCAGAATGCCTGCAGGAATGGCGCCACAATTGACAGGGATAAAGCTTTTGTCAGCCCGGAGGCTGTTATTATGTATGTAGCGGGCCAGCACCTCTTTGCCGGATCCCGTTTCTCCGATGATCAGCACTGTAATATCGGTTTCAGCAACCTGGAGAGCCAGTTGTTTGAGCTGTAAGATCAGGACGGATTGTCCGATAATGTTAATCTCTCGTTTCATCGGGGTTTTCTGCCTTGGATTCAAGCTTATTTCAGATTATATGGATGGAACAACAATTGCCTTGACCGGCAGTTTTTTTGCTGCAGTAGAGGCATCCTCTTTTGATGCATAATTATTATTCAGTAGCACTTTATACACCTGCCCTTTTTTGACAATATCTACAGTGACATATTGCGAGATTTTACTGGCAAGTTTTTCCGCATTCTTGCGGTTCTCGAAACTTCCAAACTGCAGAGTACAGGTCGTCGGGCCCGCAACGATTTTACTCTCTTTCGATGCCTCTAAAGATGGCAGCAAAGCACTTGATCGCAGTTTTGAGGACTGACGTGTTGAGTCCTCCTTGACAGCTATGGGTTGAGCTTTTGTTGCAGTTAAAGGGCGTGAGGTCTTTAGGGGTGTTGTTGTACGATTAAGTGCAAGGTTGTACGCAGCTATTCGTGACGAACTGAGCTTGTCGAGTGCTGGATCAGGATATTCCCGTAACTGTTTTTGGAAGAGCATAACTGCCTGTGGAGCGTCTTCACAAAAAAGTGCTTCCAGAATTGTTTTTTCAGCCGGAATGGTGGCTTTTTGACGAATATTTTCCAACAAATAAACCTTATCTTCAGCAACATCCTGCTGTATCTCTTGAGCATAGGAGTGTTCATCAGCAGCTTGCAAAACCTGAGGGTATGAAAGTGCAACAGAAAACGCAACGAGCAATGGTGCAGTGTTTTTGCGTATCAGGTAAATCGTTTTGTCAGAAAACATGTGCTTGCGGTTTGTTTTAATTCCTGAATTTGAAAGAAAATTCTCTAAAGAAAAGACTTTATCATAAAATAAGATATGCTTTTCACACTTCCCTCTATGTATTCATTGAGCTCTTAAAAAATAACGCTTTGGTCTATAATCCAGAACGCCGGTTCATATTGAGGCTAAATACTGAAATCTTTTTATTTTTTTAGCGTTTTTTAAGATTTGATTAGCTTCTTTTTAAGCTGGATATGCTAAAATGATCTAAGTGAGTCGGAGATGATTTATGCATCTTCAGAATAATCAAAATAACGTTTCATAGAGATGCCCATCTGATTTCTAAAGACAAGATCTGTTTTTATTCGTCTCTCAAGTATAATTTCAAAAGGATTACGCTTTAGGTTAATTTATTTCAATGTCAAAGATGCGTTCTCTCAATCTACATCAGGTCTTATGCTGGGATATCCGTTAACAAGTTCTCATATAAAGTTTTACAACTCTCTTTATTTATACTGAAAATACTTTATTGATGTTCAAAGGAGGGAAATATGTCGACAATTAACTACACGGGGACTACCGGGAATGACACCATAAGATTAGCTGCTTATGGCCAGCCTGGTTCAGCAAATACGTATACCTTAAATGGCCTGACCGGTACCGATATTTTTGATCTAGTTACTGGCAATTCCTATGCATCCAGATTTGTCAGCACAAATTTTACAATAGGTACAGCTGACGCTAACGGACTCATAGTAATTTCAGGCGCTAGTGCTGGGGGTGATAAATTTACCTTCAATCTGACTAGTGTTGAAACTATAATCTTCAAAGACAAAACCGTTTCCTTGTCATACCAAACTCCGGTCACTCCAACACCAACAATTCTTACCGGTACATCAGGTAACGACATTTTCAATGGTACCGGTGTTGAAACTGTTCTTTTTACAGGAAATGAAGCTAACTACACAATCACCAAGTCAGGATCAGGGTTTTCAGTCAAAGATAATGTCGGGTCTGATGGTACCGACACTGTTGTCAATATAGAAAAGCTTCAATTCGCTGACCATACTCTAATCATTGATTCACATCCCGGTTTTAATCTTTTAGAATCATACCGCATCTACAAGGCAGCATTTGATCGTACACCAGATTATGGGGGATTAGGTTTCTGGTATAATTCCATTAATCATGGCTCGTTATTAACCGATGTTGCTGCAGGATTTATTAATAGCTCTGAATTTAGGGCTATGTACGGAAACAACCCTACCGACACTACCTTTGTCACTCTTTTATACCAACACGTGCTTGGTCGAACTCCTGATCAGGGCGGATACGATTTCTGGCTTAATGACCTGCAGGTTGAGACACGAGCGCAGGTACTTGCTCACTTTTCCGAATCAGCAGAAAATATCGCAAATGTGGCTGGTGTTATTTCGAACGGGATTATCTATCAACCGTATACGGGTTGAAATTTCGCAAGCGCAGGGTTAGTCATTTTTTGATTGGGGACATGGACGTGAGCCCGTAAAACGGGACCACTTGGTTGTGGAAAAAATGATTAAAATCAACCAAGGAGGTTACACGCATGAAAACCAAGCGTTACAGCACAGAACAGATTATCAGCATCTTGAAGGAAGCTGATGGCGGCATGCCCGTCAAGGAGTTATGCCGCAAATACGGCATCAGTGATGCGACGATTTACAACTGGAAATCGAAGTATGGCAGCATGTCGGTCAGCGAGGCAAGGCGACTAAAGGATCTTGAAGAAGAGAACCGTCGCCTGAAAAAGCTGGTCGCTGACTATGCCCTTGACATCCAGATGCTTAAGGAGATCAACTCAAAAAAATGGTAACGCCCGAGGTCAAGCGCAACGCTGTCAAGCACTTGCATGAACACTTCGGGCAGAGTCTCAGAAAGCTTTGTGTTCTGGTTGGCCTGAGCCGAACGAGTTGGCATTACCAGCCAAAACCTGATACCAATGAACCGATTCGCAAGCGGTTGAAGGAAATGGCCGACGAGCGAAAACGCTGGGGTTATCGGCGATTGCATTACCTTTTAAGGCGAGAGGGATTTGACATCAACCATAAGCGAACTGAGCGGCTTTACCGTGAAGAGAATCTTATGCTGCGGGTTAAACGACGCAAAAAGACAGCTGCAGATACTCGGGTAGCGCCACCGAAGCCAGAACGCAGGAATCAATGCTGGGCAATGGACTTCATGAGCGATAACCTCTATAATGGCCGTCGTTTCAGGGTTCTCAACGTTCTGGACAGTTACAGCAGGGATTATCTTGGATTTGAAGTCGACACATCAATCAATGGCAATAGGGTATGCGGTGTTCTGGAAAGGATTGCTTGGTTCAAAGGTATGCCAGAAATAATCACGGTCGACAATGGCCCGGAATTCATCGGCAAAGCACTTGATGCATGGGCGCATCGTCATGGAGTCAAACTGGTGTTCAGTCGCCCTGGCAAGCCGGTCGACAACACCTACATCGAAAGCTTTAATGGCAGGCTCAGGGACGAATGCCTGAATGTGAACTGGTTTTTGAGTCTTGATCATGCCCGGGATATCATCGGGAAATGGCAGGAGGATTACAGTTCGATCCGCCCGCACAGTTCTTTAGGGAAGCTGACACCGGAAGAATTTCTGGTTCAGCAAAAGAATTTATACCAAGCAGAAGTGGTCTTATAGACGGGGGCACGTCCACGACGCTGGTATCAAAGCAATGAGCACTTCATTCCGTCAGTTAATCGTTCAACGGTATTTTCCGTCTATCGTTTCGTTTCCTTATACAGAAGAGTTTCAGTTGCTTTAACTGATTGATAAGGAGTTCACCCGGCTTTTATTTTATGTGAGTCGTAAAACCAAACACTATCTGCGCGGCCAGGATTACAAGATCAACAGTAAACGAGTTCACCGACTTATGATAATGTTGGGGCTGGTCGGTATGTCGCTGTGCCCCTAACACCAACAAACCGCATCCAGAGCACAAGATTCACCCCTTTCATTTGCGGGGGGGTTGATGTCACAAAGCCTAACCAGAACTGGTCGAATGACATTACCTATATTCGACTCCCAAAGGGTTTTATGTGTTTGGTGGCAGTCATTGACTGGTATTCTCGGGAGGTACTCTCATTGAGGTTATCGAACTCAATGGAAAGCGCCTTTTGTGTTGACTGTCTGCGAGAAGCGTAACGGAGGTACGGGACACCCGAAATCTTCAATCCTGATCAGGCTGCCCAGTTTACGAGTACCGCTTTTATAGGGGCGATTACTGAACATCCTTTGATCAGTATTAATATGGATGGGATGTAACAGATGAACTGGAAAACATATTGGTCGAATGGCCCTGGAGCAACATAAAGCATGAAGACATTTATACGAACGACTACAGTACACCTGATAAAGTTTACCGGACAGCCAGCGGAGGTGTAGGAATAGTTAACAAGTACATCAAGAAGAACAAGCCAAAAAAAGTATTAACGTTAAAAGAAAGGCTGGACTTTTCCGCTACTTAAACAGATCAGATTACCAACTTAAACTTAGCAATTTTTTGTCTACCAAATGGGGTAAACTTCAAGAATTTTCAACTCCAAGTATTACAGTAAATATAGCGGGCTCCTTTGTAGTTAAATAGAAGTTGTCATTTAATAAAACAAGCCATTCATATATATGAACGGGGCGAAATCGGCAAAACGGAATCAGCTGTAATTGGGCCACATGTGAAAACAATTAAACATATATAAAAAAAATATATTTAAATTCACCCTCCTATGAAGCATGTTCATATTTAGCATATCCATATTTTCCATATCCATATTTCGTCAGGTCGCGAGAAGAGATAAGTACAACTCCAAGTACTCTGGATCTAACCATTTCTACATCGACTAATTCCAGAATTGGCTTACTGTTTGTGTATTTTAAACGTGACGCAAGTAATATACCTTCAACTGATGGCATAATTTGTGCTGCGTCACTTAAGAATAATGGCGGACTATCAATTAAAACCATATCAAATTGATCTTTAAGTTCTTCAATTAGATGTTGCATTTTTTCTGATGCAAGTAATTCATTGGGACTCTTTACTTTTTTACCAGAACTAAGCAAAAAAAGATTATGAATATGCGTCGACTGTATCATTACATTGTCAAGACTCTCATGTTCACTAGTAAGGTAGTCGGTCAATCCTGGCTCATTCAAACAATTTAATCGATTATGTTGCGATGCCCGACGTAAGTCGCAATCAATTATCAACGTTTTTTTCCCAATCAGTGCATACGCTAATCCAAGATTTGTGCAAACTGTAGATTTTCCTTCTGACATTGCTGTCCCAGAAATCAAAATTGATTTAAGAGGATTATAAAGAGCATAATAATCCAGCGATGTTCGAAGCATACGGAAACTTTCAGTAAATGCCGATGTTAAGTTGTCAGTTAACAATGGCATTGTAATATTATCTATGGCCGTAAATCCTTCATTGACACCACAACTACTGCCATCTGTGAGGGCTTTTTTATCTGACGTTTTGTTAACGGGAAGTTGAACTAGCTTGAATCGATTGTATGATAAGCCTACTTTTACATCAGTCTCGATAAACGGAATAACTGAAAGCGTAGAAAAGCCAATAGCCGTAAAAAGTTCTTCGTCTTTGATGGTATCATCTATAGTCTCCATACCAAAGGCATAACAAGCGGCAAAAAATCCTCCAAGTATGGTTCCCATAAGTATGTTTCTTGCTAAATTGGGTTTATCTGGAAAAAACGGAGGAATTGCCGCTCCGTTAATCGATATGCCGCCAACTTCAGAACCTATCAAAACCCTTGTCTGGTCAAGTTTTTCTTTTAGTGCAACATAGGTTTTGCCAATTACATCCTTGTCTCTTTGGCGCGCTGTATAATTTTGCTGTTTTTTAGGGAGTAATGAGAGTTGATTTTCATAATATTTTTTCAATCGGTTGAACTCTGTCGCACTAAAGTTAAGCTCATTTAGTTTTTTCTCAACCTTGAGCTTCTCTGAAGCTAAATCATAACTGTATTTTTGTGCCTGTCCGGCATACCCAATCTCTCCAGCAATCTTGCTGCGACTAAGCAGATCGTACCTTGTCTTAACCACTTCAAGCTCCTGTCGTTTTGTCTTTACCTCGGGATCATCAGCACCTTTTTCTCGCAAAAGTTGCACATACCCATTTTCACGGGTTCTTATTTCATCCATAATAGTGCCAAGCTGCGTATTCACATTTTGAGTAATATGCAAACTCACAGCTTTATCGGTATCCGAAAGCTTATGTTCGAGATAATTAAGGCCATTTTTTGCAATATTATACTCAGAAAGAGCCTCTTTGTACTTTGCTTCTGCTTCTGTGAGGCTACTCAGTAACTGCTGAGTATTTCCTGAACCCTCATAGATTGCGTGTTGAGTCATGTACTGCGAAAGCTCACTATCTGCCTCATTAACTTTGCTTTGCTGCTCTTGAAGCATATCACTGATAAATTTGTTAGCCTGGGCGTACTTTTCTGAATTCCTTCTAACATCTACTTCTTTGTATACGCGGCATAGAGTGTTCGTCAACAAGGCGGCTTCATCTGGAAACGGACTTGCCACCGCTACTTTCAATATGTTCGTATCTCGAATAGGTTCGATATTAAGTCGAGAGATTAAATTAAATGCTTGATGGCGTATAATTTCATCAGGATCAGTTCTTTTTGAAGGTTTTTGGCTAGCACTCAGAACTTCAATCGAAATACTCTCTTTAAGTTCATTGAGTAATGAAGCAATCGGTGTAAGTTCATTGAGTAATGAAGCAATCGGCGTACTGTAAGTCCTTTCTCCAAAAATCTCAAGAGCTTTCTTTCCCTTTAGCTTATGCAGCTCTTTGACGGTTAACTCTGCCATAGGCATGGAACTTATGAGCTCAACATCTTTTTTGGTAGATATATTTTCTGCGTCTTTACTCGGTCCGACAACAGCATCAGTAAAATTTGATGAATCTTTTGAGCTATTAATAATGATAATCGATTCGGCATAATATTCAGGTATCTGTGCTAAATGATATATGAATGCACCTGCCATTGAAACAAAAAAAATCGCAATCATGCCATATTTTCTGCGCTGAACTATTTTAAGTAGCATTTCTATCGTCAGATTATTCGCAGAATTTTTATAACTGTTGATTAACGATTTTTTTTGGTTTTTTTTTCCTATTACATCCATGAGTTAGGTTGTTTTACATGTGATTATGAATGACAGAATAACCAGTAAAGCCCGTATAGATAAGACCTGCAATCTGTGAGAGATCACTAAGACTGATCCCATTACTCTTTGGAATAATGATAGTGTCATTAGGTTTTAATGCTATGAAAGAAGCGCGATCACCATTTTCGCAGTACTGTTTGATATCGATCCTGTAGGCCTGCACTGCTTTGTTATCGGGATCCAGACGTGCAACCAGTACTTTTTTAAGGTTCGCGGTTTCCTTCCAGCCACCAACAAGTGAAAGTATCGTAGGGAAATCTGCATTTTCTCGCACGACAAGCTGGCCCGGTCTGTTGACCTCCCCAAGGACATTTACAATCATGAGAATATTACCACGATCATCGGTAAAATAAGCGTCTTGACGCATTGGGTAATTTGGACCAGAAAGAGGGTTATAATCATTGCGCGTAGGTGGTGATTGCTCTTGAGAAAACAAGGAACCAAATGCACTGGGAGTAATGTTTGGTGCTGCCATAACCTTCATATTTACTGTAGAAATAATGATGCACTGGATTGAAAGCATCATTATCATGATTATTTTTATCAGTTTCATAACCGGATAATTAGGGTTTGAGAAGTTTTTCATGTACATGTTTTGACTTTTTCCATTGATACTGTGCGCTTAGCTCTATAAGTTTTTATGTTAAAAAAATAGATTTAAGCTTCGCAATTTTCAGTCACAGCTGAATTTTTTTTTAATATTTTATTTTTCACGAACGAACTTCTTACATACACCTTGAAGTATACCTCAAATTGCATGCCAATGATCTTAATAGTTAAACTCTGCCGATGCGGTTCCATACTTGTTTACAATGATCTCGTGGGAATTTATGATTCGATATAGTTCTATGGCAATAACGACGTCGCTATCATAAATGATATTCAACAAAAAGAATGTCTCTTTATGAGGCGCTTTAGCACATTAGTGTCTCAATTAGAAATATATCTATACATATTAACCTGCCATTCAGCACTTGTAGGCGTTGTAAAGTCAGGTTATTTAAGGAACTTAATTTGAAAAAAAAGGAGTATCAAGGTAGGTCTAAAGCCTGTCATTTTATGATCAGGCTTTGGGTAGGCAAGAAAAAGAAGAGAGCTGTTTTGTTATTAATGTGCAAACCTACTTCGAAAGTTCTGAAAAGCACCCATGTATATACTCAAGTGCATCATCAAGTATTTTAATAGCTTGACGTATCTCATAATCGTCATCCGCATCATCTTTTGCCCTGTTCAGTCGCCTTTTTGCGTCCTCAATGGAGGCAACGGCAAGCTGCAGTTTTGATTCTATTCCCATATAATTCTATTGTTTTGTTTATGGTGATATATCTTGTATAAATCAAAAGATCTACAACTATTTATGCATAAATCACCGTTTCGGCAATGATTTCTGGTACAAATCGGAATACGGTTGAAGTGGACCCCACTCGGTAGACAAAAAGGTGCTGAGTTTAAGTTGGAAACCTGACCTGTTTATGCAGCTGAAAGGCGCTGCTCCTCTTTTACCGTTAACTCTTCTTTTTTGCTGTACTTGTCAACTATTCTTGCACCACCTCCGCTGGCTGTCCGGTAAACTTTAACCGGTGTACTATAATCCAACGATTGATGCGATCTTTCGTAATTGTAATCTCGAAAATATTTCTTTAATCCCTCATGCAATTCGGTCGAGGTCGCGTAACCGTTCATATAAATATCTTCATGCTTTACGTTGCGCCAGAGCCGTTCGACAAATATGTTGTCCAGTGCTCTGCCTCGCCCGTCCATACTGATCTTAATCGACGGATGTTCCGTAAGCGCCACGATAAAAGCGGTACTCGTAAACTGGGCACCCTGATCAGTGTTAAACACTTCGGGTGTCCCGTATTTCCGTAACGCTTCCTGTAAACAATCAACGCAAAAGGTGCTTTCCATCGAGTTCGATAACCTCCAGGCGAGTACCTTCCGAGAATACCAGTCAATGACTGCCACCAGATACATAAAGCCCTTTGGGAGGCGAATATAAGTGATGTCAGTCGACCAGACCTGGTTAGGTTTTGTGACATTAACCCCCCGCAAAAGATAGGGGTAGATCTTGTGCTCCGGATGCGCCTTGCTGGTGTTGGGGCCCGGCGCTATTCCGGCTAACCCCAACATTTTCATAAGTCGCTGTACCCGTTTCCTGTTGATCTTGTGCCCTTCTCTACGCAAATAGTGCATGATTTTACGACTGCCATAAAATGGATGTCGGGTATACTCTTTATCAATCAGTTCAAGCAACTGCAGCTCTTCTGCAGCAGGAAACAAAACGATAGAGGACAAATATACCGTCGAACGATTAACGGATGCAAGTGCGCATTGTTTTGCCACTGGCAATGGCTCTTGGTCACTAATCCACCTTCTTTTACTGCTCATAGGGAGAGTCCGGACTTTTTTTTAAGCCAGTCCAACTCAACCTTTAATCGACCGATTTCAGTATAGAGCTTTTCTGGATCAGCCGCCGGTTCAACTGGTTTTGGGCCTCGTTTGGCATCAAACAAGCTCGAAGCCTGTTCCTGCAGCTCTTTTTTCCACTTACCGACCTGAACGGGGTGTACTCCAAATTCCTGACCGATTTCGTTCAGCGTTTTGACTCCCTGAATAGCTTCAAGCGCGACTTTCGCCTTAAAGTCACTGCTAAATTTTTGTCGGGTACTTTTTGTCATTACCAGCTCCTTTTTGGGGCAAGTTAACAACTTAAACCGCTGTTTAAAATTTGGGGTCCACTATATTCTTCGTCCAAGAGTATCCGTTATCTCCCCCTTCCATCAGACCTATTGCCATCGTTGTACCGAGGGTTCCCCCCATCTCTAAAATTATCATCATGACGTGGGCCTCTATCGTAACGCTCCCCATCCTGGCGATCCCTCTCATCCCAATATCTGTGATCATGCCTGTGGTACTCAATATCACGAAATCTTCTTAAATCATCCCAACCATGTCTTCTAATAATGTAGGGAAGATTACGGTCCCGAATGAAAACCCAGGGTCCCCGAAAGTCTGCAGAACTGTACCAGATTCCATCACTATAGAGGTAATAGAGGTTGCTATGATAGATGATATCGTAAGGACCCCCAATTGAGATAGAAAATCTCTGATCCGGCAGGTAAACAAATCTCGGGCGTCTATCGATAACAAAATGAGGTCTATCCGGCGACCTATCTCCAACACCTACCCGAACATCTCCAATACGAATACCGATTTCCGCTTGAGCATCGGATTGTGGATTACATAATAAAATGCCGATTATTCCTGCAAACAGCCAGATCAATTTCTTCATAGATCCCTTCATTTAAACAAGGTTATTCAGTCCTTTTCACACTCTTATTTTAACAAATAACCATCTATATAAAACATAAACATCCTGACATAAATGTAATTATCGAATAAATGTTAAAATCATAAGACTTAACCGCGAAATAAGCGGCATTAAAAGCTTATCACTAATCCCCTCTCAGCTTGCTTCCTCATAATGTTCATCCATCCTGCACCTGACTTTAATTCTGCGAGTTCAACCACAATATGACGCGGTTCAATGCCAAGATCGAGATTCCTTCCCAGTCCCTGCACACATGAAGGACAGTTAGTAAGTATGACAGCCTTCCCTTTTCCATGCATAACTTCCATAACGGCATCTCTTTTACGATGAAGCATGGAATCTGTAATGTCGGGTCGAGATAATGCCAGAGTCCCAGCCTCAGAACAGCAATGCGGCACTGCTGTTACGCATCCAAAACCACCAATATTGCAAAGCGTTTGATGTGCTTTTCCGGAAAGCGAATCATGGCATGGAGCATGGTAAAGGTAATCTCTATTGCCCTCCAGCTTCAGACCTTTATCAAAAGCATAGGCTGCAATGTCAATAATTTTTCCACCAAAAAGCTTGCCTGTTTCAATGGCATCAAGCCCCTCCATACAAGTGCCGCAGGTAACCACACAGGCATCGAAATCCAGATAGGAGAACATCTCCCTGATTTGACTGAACATAACAGTATTCCGAAGTACAATACTTGAATACTGGTCAGTCTTTGCATTAACATGAGCTGGAAAACCGCAGCATAGGAACGGTGGCGGAAGCACCACCCTCACACCAAGCTCAAGGAGCAGATGAATTGCCGCCATCGAAATTGAGGAGTTCATGCGCTCGGAACCACAACCAGGAAAATAAAAAACATTACTTTTCACCTCTCCGGAAGGTTCAAACACAATTACCTGATCCGGACCACAATCAGGAAGCACATTACGCAATGTCTCTTCGGGAACGGGCGGCACAGGAGAGCGCAAAAGTCTTAACGGATAAAGATCTGGCGGATCAAGCTCCGGCTGCAGCTGTTTAGAATATTTATTACTTGCACGTTGAACAGCCCCGCCAATCCGAAGAACGGCTCTGCGGAAAATCGCGTTGAAAACTGGCGAGCGACTATCAAGATAACGTAAGGTCAGTTCGGTTAATGGTGAAGAGTGCTTGTAGCCCCATTCCGAAAGAATTTCACGCTCCAGCACTGAAACCTCACCACTATCAATATCAACCGGACAAGGCTTCAGACATTTATGACAGATTGTACAGTGATCGGCAACCTCTTCAAGCCACTTTAAGAGTGCGAAATCAGTGGAACGCTCACGCTGGGCATCAAAAAGAAGCGCCTCAATCAAAGAGCCTATAGCAAGATTTTTGTTTCGAGGATGATAGAACATTCCCCGCGACGGATAATAAACACAGCAATCGGTTTTGCATTTACCACAACGAATACAGTAGTCAACTTTTTTTGAAAGCTCCTCGATCTGGGCACGCCTGAGAATATGCGCCTCAAGTTCTAGCAAATTAAAAGATGGAGTGAAAATATGATTAAGCGCCTCATAGTCCTCAAGCTTTCCTGGGTTCATAATCCCTTTCGGATCAACCTTGCGACGATATTGTGTAAGTTGTTCGATAATAGCCGGATCAAGATACTTAAGCTTGGTAACACCTATACCGTGCTCGCCTGATACAACCCCGCCGAGAGAAATCACTTTTTCCATGACATTGTCAATCACTTTATCTGCACGCTCAAGCATTGGTCTGTCATTTGAAAGAACCGGAACATTGACATGTACATTACCATCACCGGCATGCATGTGTGTCGCCAGGACTATACGTCTGTTTCGAACATGAGTATATGCTTTTTTAAAGGCCACTTCCATCTCAGGATACCCTTGCACTAGTTCCCCAAGTTCATTACTGAGTTCCTGGACAATTTCAAGTGAACGTAGGGAATCCTCCGGGGCCAATAAAATCCTTTCATCAAAAACTCGGCAAAGCTCGAGCCCTGCAGGAATTTTCGAGGCAAACCGGTCACCGTCCTCGTTAACTTTTGCCGTAGCAAAAATAGTGCGTGAACGCTCCACAAAGCAATGCTGTGCATATCGTTCCTCTGTAATATTGAGTTCATCAATAAATCGGGAAAATACAGCAAGTGCTTCAAGAGGAATGACAATATCCTCGTTAAGTTTGAATGCATTGGTTCGCCGCGCAATTGCTCCTAGCTTTTTACGATCAGCCCAGAAACGAACGGCATCCGCACTGTCTCTAGCCAGAAACATCATAGTATTGGGATGGAGCTTTAGTAGACTTTCCAACCGATCAATACCACTCTGCACCTCAGCAGGACTATTCCCGGCTATATCGATCAGAAGCACTGCTTTCGGAGTCTGAGCCTTGGGGGCCTTCACTTTATAGTCGATAGCCCTTATATACTCATCATCAAAATGCTCAAGCGCGAGCAGTGCTTCCTTATTTTCCGAGTAAAGGGGGAATATTTTCGAAAGCTCAAGAATCACCCGACTTGCCTCATCCATGTCAGGCCCGAAAAACTCAAGACAAAGTGTTCTCTTTTCAGGATACTTCGGATAAAGCACAAAAACAGCCGAAGTAATCACCCCGTCAGTACCTTCCTTTTGAAGACCGGGAACTCCCCCGAGTGCCTTATTGGTAATATCTTTCCAGAGTCCTTTTTTTCGAATATCGGTACCAAGCAGCTCAATACGGTCAAGCCTCTTGCCCGATTGATTCCATACCTCAAAAATAACAGTATCTTCATGAAGGATCTTTCGAAGCTTGTGATCCACTCGTTTTACTATCCAGTTTTCACCGGATGGCATTGCCATACGCCACTCAAGCAGGTTGTCGATACAAGTACCCCAACGTACAGCCATCTTTCCACCTGCATTTTCGGCAATATTGCCTCCAATGGTACAGGACCATTCACTTGTGGGATCGGTAGCAAACACAAGTCCATGCTCGTCGGCTGCTTCCATAGCCTTTTCAGTAACAACACCAGCTTCGACTTCAATTACCGAGGCCTGAGAAATCTGGCCATTTTCAAGCTGAAAATCCCGAACAGAAATGCTTTTGATGTGATTCAATTTTTCCATATTGATAATCACACACTTTGATCTCAGAGGCACAGCGCCACCGGTCAGTCCTGTACCGGCACCACGAGGAATAATATTGAGACCAAGTACAGCAATAGCTGTAATAAGAGGAGCAACCTGGGACTCATGATCCGGTGTCAGAACCGCAATCGGAAGATGAAGCCTCCAGTCAGTAGCATCGGTTGCATGAGCAGCGAGGGAAAAAGGATCGAAAAGGACATTTTTAGTTCCAACAACAGCACCAAGTTCCCTTTTAATTCGTCTGCGAAGTTCGGGTGTTTTTTCAACTGCAGAACGGAACCGCTCAAGTTGTTCGCGCACCGCCACAACAATAGCCGAAACACGGCTTTCGCCGTTTGCCATCTTCGAAATAGCATCCAGCTCGTTCAATGCCCTTTCAAAAAGGCGATTACGGCGAGCAACTGAATCAACCAGTTCCTGAAAAAGATAGGGGTTGCGGCGGTGAATAAGAATCTCTCCGATAATACCCATAAGTAGACGTGCGGACCTGCCAGTAACACGCAGTTCACGCAGTTCATCAAGCATGCGAACGATATTTGTCCCCAGCAAAAAAGATATCGCCTGCCGATCTCCGGCAGAGGTATAATTAAACGGGATTTCTCGAGGGACGCCGGTTATTGGCTTCACGATATTATTGCCTGTTCTTATCGTCATTAAATCAAAAAGAATGTTAATTATCTGCGTTAGTACGCATCCAACAGATGAAGAAAGACCTCTTCATTTTCAAAGCCTTGCACCTCCGGAAATTTCAATAATCTGCCCTGTAATAAACGCCGCATCATCGGATGCCAGAAAAAGAGCACACCTGGCGACATCATCAGGTGTTGCGACCCGCCCAAGCGGATAACGCTGGGCACAATCATTCCGAAGCATCTCCCATCGTTCATGACCAAGAGCCTTGACAAAAGCCGGAACTTCCACAAGAGCCGGCGCAAGAGCATTAACCGTTATACCATGCCTACCAAGTGACATGGCAAGCGAACGGGTTAAAGTATATATTCCACCTTTTGCAACAGAATAGGAAAACTGATTTGGACTCCCGCGATACACAATTGAACTCATATTGACTATCCTGCCGAAACCCTTTGGTTTCATTACCCTTGCGGCCTCCCGACATGAAAGAATACAGGACTTAAGATTAAGATCGAGATTAGCACTCATCCTCCCGCAATCAATATCCTCGACTTCAGCAGCGGGTTCACAATCACCGCCGGCAATATTTACCACGATATCAAGTTTTCCGAATCGATCCATTATCTGCTTATACAACAACCGGATTTCGTCTTCATGCATAACATCTGCTTTCAACGACAAGCCACACCCCCCTGATCTTTCAAGAAGCTCAAGAGTTTCAGAGCATCCAGAAACATCAATATCACTTACAATGATAAAAGCTCCCTCCCCGGAAAAACGGAGCGCCACTGCCCTCCCAATTCCACCTGCAGCCCCTGTAACGAGAGCTATCATGCCTGACAGTCGCATAATCACTCCATGGCATCTCTTTTATTTTCAAAAAACTTTACCATTATTGCCTCTTTATAGGATAATGCCTCTTCTTTTCAACTCCCAGAAACATTTCGCAGTGGCTTGAATATCAAGAGCTGCATTATGCACTTCTTCGAATCCCATACCAAACAATTTATAATGCAGTTCAGTCAATTTCGGCCACTTATACCCGTACAGGCCTTTTAGAGCACAAAAATCCGTAGCACTTTGCATCGTGCATATTTTTCTTTTTGAAGGCAGTGTATTGTGCATTCCTGCTCTAATTAATTCACAGCCAACAATCTTTTCATCAAACGACATATTGTGAGCCACGAGAACTTCCGCTTTACAGAGCATATTCTGAAACTCCTGAAGAACATTTCTCAGTAAAACGCCTTCAGCATTTGCCCTTTCTGTTGATATACCATGAATCCTGGAAACGCTTACCGGAATCAAAAATCCTTCAGGCTTAATAATATAATCACCGGAAAATAAGGTTTTACCTTCACCGTCACAGTATAAAAAAGCCAACTGCACAAGCCTTGGCCAGTTATTTACATCGGTCACCGGTGCGCGCCAACTTATCGGCAAACCAGTTGTTTCCGTATCAAAAAATAAATACATCCCGCCTTGTTTATCTGAACTGATAACACGTAAACAACAAAATTTTCAAAAAGGACAATCATCATCAACGATGGCACTTCCACCCTCATGATCAGAAACGGGAGGTGTATACGATCCCGTCTGCTGAACCGGTGATAAAGCGGCCTGACTGGCAGGCTCAACCTTCCATGCCTTTACATCGGTATACCATTTTCCATTAAACGCCCTGCTTTCAATATCAAAAGAGATCGCCAGCCTGTTTCCAACCTTCAAGAGATTTCTATCAAACTTCTCTCCCCACAAAGAGATACAGACTTTCTTAGGGTACTGACCATCAGTTTCAACAATAATGTCCTGTTTTTTCCAAGGACCATTCTTTCCCGCCCCGGTCTGTTCTGGAAGAATTTCAGAAAGTTTAGCTGTAAGTTGCATAAGATTACTACTGTCTACACTATTACCAAAAACCCCATCCCAACAAAAACAATCAGAACGGGGCATCATTACTTTTTTTAAGAACGCCTTTTAATTTAATATTTGAATAGAGATTTTTTCACAGAGTAAACCATTCATTTCATCCGGGCATAACTATCACTATCAAAAAGCATTATGCTGCGGGCTCAGGGTGGTCAGTGCAGTATCGATCGATAATACTGAGAAACTGACGGCCATAACGTTCAAGCTTAACTTCTCCAACTCCTGATACCGAAAGCATGGATTCTGCAGTCCGGGGAAATATTGATGCCATTTCATGAAGAGAACGGTCTGAAAAAACCACATAGGGTGGTATCCCCTGTTCATGAGCTATCTGCTTGCGAAGAACTCTAAGCAGATCAAACAACTCTTGATGATATTGTCCTCCTGGCGCTTCTAGTGTTCCATACAGGACTTTTTCTTTCTTTTTATCAAAAACCCTGACAATTTGAATGCTCTGTTCATTCTTTAGAATCTGTACTGCTTTAGGCAGAAGAACGAGAGTTGGATAAAGACCTTCAGATTTGTCAATAACTTTTTGAGCAATCAGTTCATCAATAAGCTGCCGCCAGTATTTTTTATTTCGCCCCTTGCCAATCCCATACGTCTTCAAGCGATCATGTCCAAAATCACGAATTTTCTGGTTATTGCTTCCAATAACGATATCCACAATATGCATTGCTCCAAACCGCTCTTCAGTGCGAACAATGGCTGAAAGCAGCATCTGAGCATCTCTGGTGCAGTCAGTAACTTCCCGATTACCGAGGCATATATCGCAGGAACTGCAGTTATCGTGCGGGTAGTGCTCACCGAAATATTCCAGCAGACTTCGGCGCCGACATACTGTTGTTGAAGCGAATGATATAACTTTCGAGAGAGCTTCGAGCGCCCTTTTCCGTTCAGTTTCATCAAGCATAGCATCAATAAAAAAACGCAATTTACTGATGTCACTTTGTGTAAAAAGAAGAGTACACTGTGCAGTTTCACCGTCGCGACCTGCCCTTCCGGTTTCCTGATAGTAATTCTCAATGCTTTTAGGGAGGTCGGCATGAATCACAAAACGTATATTTGATTTATCAATACCCATGCCAAAAGCGATAGTAGCCACAATAACATCCACTTCATCACGAATGAACGCTTCCTGATTGCGTTTGCGATTGTCATCACTGAGACCTGCATGATAAGGAAGTGCACGAAACCCTTTTGCTTTCAGCATAGTTGCCGTTTCGTCAACACTTTTGCGGCTGGTGCGGTATATAATGCCAGCCTTGCCAGCATTCTTTTTTAAGAGCGCAACAAGCTGCGTGTCAGGATTTTCTTTAAAACGGACATCGTAAAAAAGATTTGGCCGGTCAAACGAGGCCCTGATAATAAGTGGAGTGCGAAGAGCGAGTTTAGCGAGAATATCCCGCTGAACAAGATGTGTTGCTGTTGCCGTAAAAGCAGTAACCGGAAGATCGGGAAACAGGGTAACCAAAGCGGAAAGAGACATATAGTCGGGCCGGAAATCGTGCCCCCACTCCGATATACAGTGAGCTTCATCGATCACTGCCATGCTGATCTTTACCCTGCACAGCATCTCCTTGAAGCTTTCAAGCGTAAACCGCTCAGGTGCGACATAGAGCAAATCAAGGGAGTTTGAAAAGAGCTCTTGTATAACCCGATCACGGTCATCAGGTAACAATGAGCTGTTAAGAAAAGCTGCACGAATACCGTTAGCCCGTGCTCCATCCACCTGGTCTTTCATCAGAGAAATAAGCGGGCTTATCACAATACACGTACCTGACATTAAAACAGCGGGAAGCTGATAACAGAGCGATTTTCCACCCCCTGTCGGCATAACGGCAAAAACATCTCTTTTTTCCAGAATCGCCCTTACAATCCGTTCCTGATTAGGCCGAAAATTACGAAACCCGAACACCCTGCGGAGAGTATCAAACAAATCTGTATCACTCAATGATATCATAGCTTTGCCCACCAATCATGAAAGCTGTTGACAACTTTTTTCCATGCAAGATTTTTCTCCTGTCCCAAAACAATATCATCACTCTCTTTTAAGGGCGGACTCTTAGGCTCTTCTACTGTTTTCACAAAACAATGATTCCCTGAAAAGTTATTCCGATAAACATAAGCCACAAGACCCAAAGCAGTGACATCCATCGGATTATTTACAAATCCCTTCCTGTTCACCTCTCCCGATACCCCTTCCGGATAGCCGATCCGAACATCAAGACCAAGAACAAGCTGAGCAAGTTCCACCACTCCGGGCAATAACGAACCTCCACCTGTGAGAATTACTCCACAATTAATATTCCCATAATAGCTTGATACAGTCAAAGCGTCCCGCACAAGCTCCAGGATCTCCATCATCCTCGCCTCGATAATCAAGGTCAAAGAGCTCTTCGGAAATGTTTTTTGCGAATGACCACGCAAACCCTCTATTACAATATCGATATCCTCACTTCTTATCCGGCTATCAGCACAACCATACTTTATTTTCAGCTCCTCAGCAACATCTTCATGCACCTTTACTCCATGGGCGATATCGAGCGTAATATCATTTGCCGCAACAGGAATAACTTCAGAGTAATGAATCGCACCATCAAAGTAGACGGCAACCTCAGTGCTTCCACCTCCAATATCTATGACGACTAAACCTCCTCTCTTCTCTCGTTCCTTTATAACAGCCAAACCTAAAGCAAGAGGCTTAAAAGTAAGTCCCCCTATTTTCAAGCCCGCCCCCTCAACACAATGCCTGATATTACGTATGTTTGTCTTTAATCCTAAAACAATATAAACATTACCTCTCAAGGTCATCCCTGCCATGCCTATCGGATCATGAAGCTTATCCTGATCGTCGACAATAAACTCCTGAGGGATAACATGAATAATTTCATGATTGACATCAAGATTCTGAATATTGGACGTGGCCTTTTCCAGAAAGCGATTCACATCCGACTCGTTAACAACTCCAGTCTGGTTTATACTGATTTCAGAACTACTTTGAATACAACGCACTTGTGTTCCGGAAAGCGCAACATTTACACATTTGATCAGAAGAGAAGACTCCTGTTCAACTTCATCCACTGCTGCTTTAATCGCGGCCAAAGTCTTATTGATATTCACAACAGTAGATCTCCTAAGGCCATCCGAATCTGCAGACCCTTTGGCGAGTACTTTAAGGTTGCCGAATTCATCTTTTTCAGCAACCACTATACACACCCTGTTTGTTCCAATATCAAGACCAACAGCAATATTGGTTTCCGGCATTAACTCTTGCATGATTTGAAAAAATATATCATCAAGGCTTGTCGGGAACTACCACAACCTTCTCCTTAACGACATTAGGCATCCCCTTAGCTCCACAATAAAACACTACCAGACCCGCTGGTTCACTCCCTGAATTATATCCATTATGGAACGTATTCATAACCTCAAGAATTGCATCTCCTTTTTTGAATACATACGTCCTGCCACCTTTAATTTCGACGTTCAACACCCCTTCCAGCATATACGCATAAACCGGAACAGGATGCTGATGCCAGCCGGTTGAACTCCCTGGTGGAACACGAACGACAAGAACCGTCACTTCAGGCTGATCCGTTTTAAGATAACTCAATGGCTGACCATTGCTTGCTGTTGTCGATGCCAGTAATTTTTGAACTTCTACATTGCTGTACTCTTCAGCCCATATATCACCATAAAATATCATTAACAAAAAAAACACGAATATACACTGAACTCTTTTCATAACTTATCGATTGAATGGTTAAATGTGCCCCAGTAATATAGCCAACCAATCATTTCCCTTAAAGCTCGCTCTGACTCCTCAAGTGAACCCCCGTTGGGCAAATAGCTTAAAACCTTTAATTCTGATGTGTCCCCCGTCTGATAATCCACCCTGAAGGGAACAACCTTAAATCCGACCCTTTCAAACAGCAAAAGAGCTCTGGGCATATGATACGCACTGGTAACAAGAATAATGCTTTTTAAATCTCCTTTTTTAAACCCCAATAATCTCCATGTAGCCACCGCTTCTTCAGCGGTATTGCCAACAACGCCGGTTAAACGAATCATCTTTTGCGGAACGCCAAGCAATATCGCCCTTTTTGAAAGCAACTCACCTTCAGGTATCTTATCGGGCTCCCATGGAAGCTGTCCTCGGGTAAACACAATAACAGGAGCTTTACCCGACTTGATTAATTCAATTCCCCCATCAAAACGATCAGCAGCATCGTTCCATTCTCCTAACGGAGCTCCATCAACATTACGAAGCATTCCGCTCAGCACCACAACAGCATCAGCTTTTAATATTTTGCTGACAGAAGTCCTCCTTTGCTCACCCTCGACAACTCTCATTAAATTTCTGCTTACAACAGGCATACTGAAGAGCCAAAAAACCAGAAGACCTGACCATAATAATAACCTTTTACGAAAAAAAAGGCCGGTCAATAAAAACAAAAGACAAAGCCCTGAGGGCATAACAAGGAACGGAAGAATTTTATTGAAAATAAGCATATAACCAACCCCTTCTGTTATTTACTATATTTGACATTTAGTGTTCAAAAAGCTTTTCGGAAGTACCTGCTGATGGCAAACTGTTCGATTGATTTGGTGAAGACAAATGGATATACTAACCTTGATTATAACAAAAGCCATAAGATTGTAAATGGTATGCACTCTATATTATCTGAACTGCGACGCATTATAGCCATCGGAGATATTCATGGATGTGTTTTGTCTCTGAAAAAACTGATTGAACTGATCAATCCTGAACCTGGCGAACAATTGGTATTTTTAGGTGATTTGATTGATCGTGGAGATCACTCAAAAGAGGTAATTGATTATCTGATTGAAATCAGCTCATTATATTCATGCTATTTTATCATGGGCAATCATGAGTTGATGTGCCTCGATTATCTTCAAAAACGAGGATCGAATGAATGGCTGTCAAATGGTGGAAAGGCTATGTTAAAATCATACTCTAATCCTTCAGTTTCTGGATTTCCAAAGGAACATCTTGATTTTTTTCAAAACTGCCAATACTTTATTGAAACCGAAAACTATTTCTTTACGCATGGAGGACTCGATCCTGAACTCTCTATTCCGGATAACCTTCGTTACTACGACCCTGAAAGATTTTGCTGGCAACGTCTGCACATGCAACCATTTTTTCTGGAAAGCCAGAGCTATAAATGGGAAAAAACAGTTGTCTGTGCGCATACGGCTTTAGCTGAACCCGTCTTGCTTGAGAGGCTTATAGCGATCGATACCGGATGTTGTTATAAGGATAATGAGCAGTTTGGAAAGCTGTCAGCGATTATCCTTCCTGAAAGACGCATTGTTCAAACTAAGAATATTGACTGACATTATCTTAAAACCTCATACTACTCCCGTTTTTCACCTTGTCAATCAAGCATTATTTCTGTATTATTAAACAGACTGGTCTGTGATGTTTCGAATTTTCAGCACAACCCTGACAGAGATAATTGTAAAACCCTTAAGGCGATAACAATGAGCACAGAATTAAAGACAAATAAAAAATCACCGGTAGATTTTGAAAATGAGATAGCAGCCCTGAAAACAACGATTCAGTCTCAGGATTCCGAATTAACAAGAGTTGCGACAGCAATCAATGAAAAAGCATCCGCATTGCGTAATCTGCTTGATCAGATACATGCTCTTGATATCGATCCTGGCGTAAAAAGAGGGATGACTGATACCTGTCTTCGTCTGATTGAGACCGAGATTAACGAAAGACGACTGAACATGGAATTAACTGAGTCCGATACAGTTTTTCTATCAAAACTTCAGAAAAAACACCCCAATCTTAACCAGCGTGAACTGCGAATATCCGTACTTGTGAAGTTAAATTACGATACAAAGGAAATTGCACGTACTATCGGTATAACAACAAGAGGAATGGAAAGTATACGCTACAGAATGCATCAAAAGCTTGGACTTGGAAAACACGAGTCCATAAAAACCTACCTCTCAGATCTCGCTCTGTCATGATGCAATAGGGTTTGTATTCTCGTGTTTACGGATGCCTTAAAAATTCAGGCAGAAGATTGATGTTCAGAAAATAGAGTGCGCCTCCAAAGACCAAACCACTGATGCTGAGCAGTATATCATTTCCAAGAAAAAAGGCGATAATGATGGCCGTTACTGCCAGTAACAGCACTGTCAACTGCCGGAAAGCATTCTTTCTGGTTTGCTCGCCAAGGATTGCTGCGAGTACTGAATCGCTTCTGAGCGGTTCAAGGGAGTTTGCGCGAACAATGGAAGGAATAACTATGTAGATCATACCTATAAATGAACACGTTATCCAACCAAGCAGCGCAGCATGGGTATGCGCATGATAGATCCACATTCTGTCGATCCGGAGGGGTGGCACTGTACCAAAAGCGATCCCTTTGAGGAAGTAGATATTCATGATACCAAAACCACTTGTTGCAAAGAGAAGGGCAAGACCTCCAAGGAGAAATGCCAGTGCGGGATGATGGAAGTTCTTTTTAAAAAAATTGTACAGGTAGACAGCAAAACTTCCAAGAAGTGCCATGACGCCAAAGAGCAGAATATGGCTGATGAGCATCATCCCTACATAGTACCCCGTCAGGATAACGATAAGAAATAGCAGAACCCCACCAACAAACATATAAAACCAGAGGCTGAAAAGCCGCGTGATAAACTCGCGCTTTGATGATTTGCGCCATGCATAGGTATAAAGGAACCCCATGACACTGATGCTCAAAGGAAACGAAGAGCCAAGAAAATAGGATGACTGTGTGACAAAAAAAGGAATAATACCTTGATGGGGAAAGGCTTCTTTGAGACCAAGGGTAAATAGGCCGAGGTTGGCATTAAGAAGAAAGAGAACGTCGAAAATGTAGTAGCGTACGGAGACCTCTTTCCAGATTTTCGGGATTGAAAGGGTTGTGAAAATCTCCTTAATTGGTATGGCTACAACAACCATGAGCAACAAACCAGTAAGAGCCTTGAGCTGCGGCCACTCCATAGCAATCGCAACGGTGATCATGACAAGAGAAAGTATGACCGTATAGATATAGCGCTGCTGCTTCTGTGGATCAATTTTAAGTTCGGGATAGATGGCCGCTGTGAGATAGCGGTTGAGAATTAGAATAGCCAGGTTTCCGAAGCCGATGAAGAAAATATAAGGATGGAGCTTCAGAAGGAAGTGACTACCAAGTATAACTCCGACTGCAGCAAGGAAAGAGGCTACAGTAATGACTGTGACTGAAACAGAAAGAAATCGCCGGGAAACGGCACTGAGCTGATCATTATAAAGGTGCGCTTTCATTTGAGTGAGTGGGTTTTATTTTATTCATCTCTATAAGGGCAATCACAGAGAGTGCTATGAGCGAAATATTGAGTGTCAGCGGGTTAAACGGCAGGGTAAACATAGCCGGTTCAAAAAGAAGCACGAACAGAAGCAGACCGGTCAACGCCACTATATTGAATCTGAAAAGCCAAGTCGATGCAGCAACAAGAAGCAGCAGTCCGAAAAGAATCTCCCCTGCCCCAATCCATATAATTGCTTCACAAACCCATTGATAGAGAGGAATTACATGACCGAGAAGATCTATTTCGCCCCTGCTCTGGCATACAATTTTAGGGACAGCACCCTGGTATATCCATGAAAACGCAAGAACAATCCTGCAAAGGATAAGAGCGGGTGACTGATTTGAGAAAAAATGCATCGGAAATATTATTAATCCTTCGTTATACCTTTGCTCCAATGAATAGAGGAAAATTTGGTGCGCAATTTATCGAACCAGACATAAACAACTGGAATAACCAGAAGCGTTAACAACATGGAACTTGCAAGACCGCCAACGAGGGCAACAGCAAGGCCAGATTTCCATTCAGAGCCAGAACTTCCTGAGAGTGCAATAGGAAGAAGCCCGAATATCAGGGTAAGGGTGGTCATAAGAATAGGACGAAGCCGTTCCTTTGCCGACTCAATAATCGACTCATTGAGACCCATTCCTTCGATTCGGAATTTATTAATGAAATCAACAAGAAGAATTGCGTTTTTACCAACCAGACCGACAAGCATGATGATGCCGAGAATAGTGAAAATGCTGAGAGATTTACCAGTGAGGGCAAGGGCAAACAGTGCTCCGATTATAGCCAGCGGAATGGAGAACATCACAACCATTGGCCAGACATATGAGTCATAGAGTGCGACCATGATTAGATAGACAAAAATAATTGCCACTATAAAGGACATAAGAAGGGTGGAAAAGGACTCACCTTGGCGTTTCAGATCGGATTCATAGGCATAGGAGAGAGTTGATGGCATAAGACCGCTTTTTTTCATATTCGCCAATACGCGTTCGATATCCTGGCCGATACTGCCAACAGGGCGTCCGACAACCTGGGCCTTAACCCATACAGCATTGTTGCGATCTTTACGCTGCAGCAACGTATAACCACGATCCTGTTCAAAGCTCACAAACTGACCGAGCCGAACCATATCGCCTTGGGGAGTTCGGAAGGTAATATCGTCAAGCGTCGAGGTATCCTGACGGTAGAACTTGTCAAGCATAACCCTTATATCGTACTCGTCACCTCCGTCACGGTATTTACCGGCTTCATCACCTGCATAAGCTGTGCGGAGGGCGGCTCCGACATCGGCAATGGTGAGACCGAAAGATGCCATTTTTTCCCGATCGACAACGATGCGCATTTCAGGATTGCCAACCCGGGAGGTTAACTTGACATCAGCTGTGCCGGGAATTGTTTTGATGCTATCCCGCAGAGCTTCGGCAACTCGGGTAACCTGACTTCTCAGGGGACCACTCAAAATAACGGCAACGGGTGTTTCATTGGCAGTTCCGAATATACCAATTGGATTGATGCTTGCCTTGAGTCCCACAACATCTTTAAGACTCTTACGGATAATCTGCATGACATCACCCGTTGAACTCTTACGTTCTTCTTTTGGGGAAAGCCTGACATTGAGTTCGGATATATTATCGGCACTCTGATTGAAAAAGCCTTCGCTGGATGCTCCGACATTGACAAGTAATTTTTTCACCTCAGGCAATTTGGATAGACGATGTTCGACCATCCGAGTGAGACGATTGGTCTCTTCGAGATTAGTGCCAGGTTCAAGCTCAAGCATTACAGAAAACTCGCCACGATCGGATACTTCAATAAACTCTCCTCCTATTCTACCGAAAACAAGCAGACTGAATGAGGCTGCCAGCAGAAGTATTGCGCTGAAAATTACTTTGCGGGAGTTACTCAGGCTCCACTGCAGGAGATCCAAATAGAGCTGGCGGAATCGCTGGTAGTTTTGCTCAAAAGCAATAGCAAACTTTTCGAAGAGGTTTTTGCCGGAAAGCTTTTCAACTTTAGAAAACCGTGAGGCAAGAAGCGGTGTCAAGGTAAAAGAGACAAAAAGACTGACCAGAGTGGAGATAACCATGACAACTGAAAACTCTCGCAGGATATTTCCGACTATACCGCTAACAAGGGAGAGCGGCAGAAATACTACTACATCAACGAGGGTAATTGAGAGCGCGGTAAAACCGATTTCATTTCTACCCATAAGAGACGCACTACGAGGCTCTTCACCACGTTCAAGATGGCGGTAAATATTTTCGAGAACCACAATAGAGTCATCTACAAGAACACCTACAACAAGTGAAAGGGAAAGAAGTGTCATGAGGTTCAGTGAGAACCCGAAAAGATACATGCCCGTAAATGTGGTAATGAGCGATGTCGGAATAGAAACGAGCACGATAAGGGAGTTTCGCAGACTGTGCAGAAACAGCATCATTACAAGTGCGACGAGAAGAACGGCAAGCATGAGATCGTGCTGAACTGCAGTAACAGCTTCGAGCGTGAATGTTGAGGCATCCTGTGCAATATCAAAGGAAAGGTTTTTCTCCTTATAAAGCTTTTCAAGCCGGGAAAGCGTCGCTCTTGTCAGGCGGCTCACATCAACAGTATTGGCATCGCTTTGCTTCATGACCATGATACCGACGGAGGCCCTGCCATTCAATCTTGTAAGAGTCGTAATCTCTCTGAAACCGTCCTCGACTTCTGCGACATCACGCAGCGTTACTTTTCCTGATGGGGTGGAGCGTAGAACAAGATCCCGTAGTTCATCAAGGGTTGTAAATTTGCCGGCAAGTCTGACCACAAACTGCCGGTCACGGTCATCAATTTTCCCTGTTGGAAAATCAAGATTTGCTTTTCCAACCTCTTTGAGCACATCAGGAACTGTCAGGCTGTAACTTTGGAGGCGTTGAAGATCAATATTGACGCGAATTTCGCGTTCACGTCCTCCGAGCAAATAGACCTGCCCTACCCCGGCAACACTTGAAAGAAGAGGCTTGATGTCGTTTTTGAGCATCCGGTAAAAATCCGTATCGGGCAAGGATGATGTGGCTCCAATACGAAGAACAGGAACCTCATCAAGCGCAAAACGGGTAATGACCGGTGGTTTTGCATCGTCTGGAAAACGGTCACGCACCTCATTGATTTTGCGCTGTGCATCCTGCAGTGCTTTTTCGATATTGGCAGAGTTGGAAAACTCAATGGCAACAACCGATAATCCTTCGGTTGATGTTGAGGTGATTGATGCTATTTTTTCAATAGCTGAAACAGCTTCTTCAACCGGTTTAGTCAACGATGTCTCAACCTCGCCCGGCGAAGCTCCTGGATAGCGGATGGAGACGGTAACAACCGGAGGAGTCATTTTTGGCAACAACTCATATTGCAGCTGGCCATAGCTGAAAAGGCCGAGAATGGTAAGTACCGTAAAGATAACGACAACCAGCGTCGGACGCTTTATAGCAAGTTCGGTAAGCGTCATGGCGTTGTCTGCCCTTTCTTTTGGCCAATGACAAGAACAGGTGAACCGTTGAGAAGTTCTGTCTGGCCGCTCGTCACAACACTTTCGCCTACATTCAGTCCTTCGAGCACCTCCAGCTCCTTCTGCAATTCCATCCCGGCAACAAAAGACTTTAAAAAAGCCTTCCCGTTACGAACCACAAACACTTCTGGCTTTCTAATACCCGAAACAAGGGCAATACGGGGAACAAGAACAGTCTCACGATTGCCTTCGCCTGTCGTGACTACTCTGGCAAACATACCTGATCGGAGCGCAGTTTTTTGAGGGTTCTGCAGAAGCACTTCAACTCTACAGGTATGGTCACGACCTGACTTGTCGCTCACCGCACTTACCCTACCACTGAATCTTTGACCTGGATAGATGTCGCAGGTCACCGTAAGCATTGTTCCTGGCACAAATTTGATAATATTGCGTTCGGAAACAAAGATGATGATCTTAACCTTTGTCATATCGACCATGTGTGCAACCTTCAGACCCTCATGAAGCAACTCACCCTGCTCGACAAAGCGAGAGGTGACGATCCCTGTAAATGGAGCCTTGACTTTAGTATCGCTGACCTTACGGGTGGCTGCGACAAATTCTGCTTGAGCCTCTTCGTTCTGAAGCTGCACGGCTTCAAAGGCTGAAAGCGGAACAGCTCCTTCCGCATAAAGTGTCTTGTAGCGTTCGACATCTCGCATGGTCTGGCGATAGTGAGCATCTGCTTTGCGCTGGCGTGAGGCTGCAAGTTCATCATCGACAATAAACAAAGCTTCTCCGGCATTTTTGTGTGAACCCGGTTCAGCCGATACCTTACGAATCTGACCCGCAGATTCAGAAAAAATGTCGGCTTCTCTGAAAGCCTCAACGGTACCGACTGTACTGAAGCTGTCACGAACAGCTGCTTTTGAAACCAGGGCAACAGTTACCGGAATAATGTCAAAAGACTTTTGGACAAAAGCTTTCTGCGGCTCCCGATGCTGAAAAAACCAGAATAGTGAGAGAAGAAGCAACATCAAAAATATGACAGAGAAGAGCTTGTTCTTTTTGAGTTTTCCAGCTATTGTTGGAACGATCTTCATGAGTTAGAGTTCAATAAGATGAACAAAAGCTTGATAAAAAAAAGCGAACCGAAGCCCGCTTTTCTTTATCGGCAAAAAGAGGAGACGTCTCAGCAGAAGTGGCTTGCAATAGAACACGATATATCTGCAGAAGCCTTGACATGCTCAACAATGGAAAGGATACCTGTCAGGTTTATAATGTTCTGGTCATTAACCGAAGACTTGATCGTTGCAAGTGCAGAGTCGTAGAGTTCCTGGATCTCTGTCATCATAACAAGCGTTTCACTGGCATGCTTCGAATTGCCGCTAACGTAAGCCTCTACCGCTTTTTTGATCATTTCAGCTGTAATGTCGCCCATCGGTTTTAAACCATACTCATCCTTATGCAGTTCCTGGACATTGGCAAATTTCACATATTCAGCCTTATCGGCTATGTTAAGTGCTAACTGGGCAAGTCGCTCAAGCTCACGGAGGATCATTCTGGCCTGTTTGATCGCATTAAGATCTTCTTCACCCAGATTCTGGAAGGTTACATAGGCAAGTGTCAGATATTCAACCTCGAACTTCCCTTTCCGGATATATGCTTCATCAAACTTGAAAGCTGAAGAGGCAAGTTCGATGTTGCCCTTTGTTGATGCCCGGATACTGAGCATCAGGTTATTTTCAACATTTGATGAAAGCTTGGTAAGCTTCTGCTTAAGTGATTCAAGCTGAACATAGACCGTCCCTTGTGGTTTTATGGAAAGACCAAACTTGACAGGATCGATCTTGATGGTAAATGCTTGAGGAGTTTCAGTGGTTTTCTGTGAGTCTCCAAAAAGTTTGCCTAACAGGTTAGCCATAAGGTTCAAACGCCATGCTTATGTTAAAAAAAATAGAATGTGTTGCTTAATTTAGCAGACCTGCAAGGTTAATTGCAAGAAAAAAACAAAAATGCTGTGACTATCAGTTGATGTGGGAGTGAGATTACGATCACTCATCAAGAGATTCAAGCAAGTTTTCATAGAAGTCACCTTTATGGCGGACAATTTCACCGGTTATGAGGT
>JBAWYL010000018.1:0-55732 GCA_037143555.1 Chlorobiaceae bacterium | reverse complement strand
CTGTTGAGACCTACCTGAAGTATGCAGAAGCAATCGGTTTGACAGCAAAAGCAGCGTAATGAAGCAGAGAGGATCTGCGGTTAAAGAAATCAAAAACAGGAGACTATCATGGCAGTAGAAAAAACAATCGGTTCATCAAGCCTCGTAGAGGTTATTGATCGTATCCTTGACAAGGGTGTAGTTGTTGACGCATGGGTAAGAGTATCGCTCGTAGGTATCGAACTTCTTGCAATCGAGGCAAGGGTAGTAGTAGCCTCTGTTGAGACCTACCTGAAGTATGCAGAAGCAATCGGTTTGACAGCAAAAGCAGCTTAAGTAAAAAAGGCCGCTTAATGACTGTTCTTGCTAAAACATCCTCAGGCGAATAATGTCCGGCGAGCATGATTTACCAAGAACACATTTATAAGGCGGAAGGGTTGGCAGATATCAGTTACAATTGGTCAGTGGATAATGTTACAGGCAATAGCGATATAACATTAAGTCAAAATGAAGAGAAAGGCAGCAGCATATAGTCCAATAGGGGTTTCAGAAAATATTGGAGACTCGGATACAGTTAGGATTCAGAAAATTCAAAATGCTTTTCAGAGTTCCGAAAATATTAAAGAGTCCTGTCATGAATTAGTTGACAGTGTTAAAGATTCACTGGAATATTTGAAAGAAAGACGCGTCGATGTGAGCTCAAAACTATGTGAAGTGCTTGCTAAAAAAGAGTCGTTAAGAAAAAAAGATTACAATAGCATTATGGATGATATTTACATGATGCTTGATGAAAAAGAAAATAATGCTAAGAACCATTTTCTGGGTTATATAGAGGATCAAAAAGAATTTACCCGGTCTTTAAAAAATATAATACTGCATATTACTGATTATAGTAAGGAAGAACTGGGGGGCAAAAATGCGTTATTAAAAGCAGAGTTGACTGAAATAGCTGAAATGCAGGAAAAAAGAAAACAAGCGGTTGTAAAAATATTGACCGATTTTCAAGAGACTCATAAAAAAGTTATGGAATATCTTGAGTCATTAATTGAAAAAGGTGAAGATATAACAATTAGGGATATAAAAAAAGCTAAATATATAGTAAGCTGATTATTGATTTAATACTACCTAACGCCAAACGGAGAGAATAATGTCATTAGCAAATGAAATGAAAAACTTGAGTGAAGAAATGCTTTCTTCATTTAAAGATCGTGTAAAAGGCAATGAGGAGCTTGTAGTAAATGTTGGGAAAAAACTTCACGAATATCGCAATGAACAGAAAAATACAGCAAAAAAAATAAATGCAAATGCAGTTGCATTGAAAAATGATCTCGCAGTTGGCGAAAAAGATCGCTTAAACAGCTATAATAAATTAATGGGTTCCATACAGAAGGATATTAAAAGTATAGAGCAGGATGTCAAAAGTTCTAAGTCATCTGCAAATGCTTTGATAAAAGACTTTTCTAAAGTACGTAAAATCATGAGTCGCGATCTTGACAAGTTTTTTGCTGATGAAAATAAGTCAAGAGCAGAAAATGAAAAATCAAGAATGGCCGATTATGAGGTTTACATGGGTAAAATAAGTGATGAGGTAACAAGTATTTTCAACTATACAAATGAAATGCTTGAAAAGTTTGGAAGTGAACATCAGGAAATGTCAGAAAACTTAAGGAAAGAATTGAGCGATGCAAGTCGTGAAAGGTTTGAATATACTCATGCACTGCTTAAAAGTATTCAGGGTAGAATAGCTGAAATCAGTAATGAAAATCTTGATGCGGCACGTAAACTGAAAAATGATTTAAACCATGGTGAGGCTGAAAGGCTGAAAGAGTACAATGCTTTATTTGATCGTATCAGCAGTGAAGTGAATGAGTTAAGAAAATCGACATCAAGTTTGCTTGATCATTATTCGAAAGACAGGTTTCAAGGCAGAGAGCACTGGAACAAGATGCAGGAAAAGATTGCCGCAATAAAGGGTGAAGAAAAAAAAGTAAGTGCAAAAAAAGTTGAAAAAGTAATTGAAAAAAGTGAACTCAAAACAGAAGCAGCTTTTGCGCCTAAAGAGATGCCTGTGATTGTTGAAAAAGCACCTGATGTTGTTGTACCTGCTATAAAAGGCAGTGAAGAGAATAACCTGGAGGATAAAATCTTTCAGTACATCAATAATCATCCTCAAGGTGTAAAGGTTTCTGATATGGAAGCACCATTGCAAGAAACCAGGATGAAAATTGGTTTTGCAGCTAAATGCCTGCTTGATGCAGGTAAAGTATCAAAGGTTGACAATCTGTATTATCCTGTAAAGAAAACCTTTTTTTGATACTTCCCGATAAAGTAAGACTGAAGATTCTGCTTGCGTGGAATCTTCGTTTTGCTTTGTTGGCTTTTGTCGTTTATTGACCCATAAGTTTTTATAACATTTCAAAAACTTGTAACTATGCGTGCCGAGGGATATGATAATGAGATGAATACAGTGCTTGAGCCAAAGCCCATGCCGAATTTCGTCGAAACAGACTACATCAGAGACATAACGAACCGCGGGTTGACCTATATAAAGGCTGGATTTCCAGTGCATTTCAGAGGTCCGTCAGGAACGGGAAAGACAACCGTAGCATTACATCTGGCAAGCAAGATCGGTCGGCCGGTAGTAATCATACATGGTGATTCTGAATACAAAACATCAGATCTCATAGGAAGCGAGCAGGGGTACAAGTATAGACGGCTGGACGATAATTTTATTCACTCTGTACACAAGTATGAAGAGGATATGACAAAGCAGTGGGTGAACAATCGTTTGACCATCGCAATCAAGAAAGGGTTTACCCTGGTCTATGATGAATTTACACGGTCACGTCCTGAAGCAAATAATATTCTTCTCCCGATTCTTCAGGAAAAGATGTTAAGCACCTCTTCATCAAATGAAGAAGAATACTACATGAAAGTTCATCCGGAATTCAGGGCAATATTTACTTCAAATCCTGAGGAGTATGCCGGTGTAAATAGGACTCAGGATGCGCTTCGTGATAGAATGGTTACTATGGATCTTGATTATTTTGATTATGAGACTGAATTGATGATCACACATGCTAAATCAGGGATGTCACTAAAGGATGCTGAAAAGATAGTCAATATTGTCAGAGGATTGCGTGAGTCAGGAAAAACCGAGTTTGATCCCACTATTCGTGGTTCGATTATGATTGCCAAAACATTAAATGTACTCAAAGCAAGACCTGACAGGAAAAATGAAATGTTTAAAAAAGTCTGTCAGGACATTTTAACCTCAGAAACCAGTCGGGTTGGGTCAAAAACAAATCAGGAAAAAGTGCGTGCTATTGTGACTGAGCTTATCGAAATGCACTCTTAGTTCCATAAAACGTAATCCATACAAACTATGCGGATAAGCAATCCAAAAAAGGGCGTTAATCACATTAAAACCCTTCACACAGTCACTAAATCAGCGGTGAAGCAGCATGATACGGCTGATTTTCTTGAATTGTACATGCTTGAAAAAGAAAAACAACGACTTATGAGTGAGGAAGTTAAACTATTGCATAGACTGGATTATGTACAGAGTCGATTGAGGATTATACAGAATATTTACGAACACAGCTCTCATTTGCTCCATAAAAATAGCGGACGCAATAGTCAATATGGTGATCTGAATTCAAGTCCTGAATTTACTACTATACAAATAGAGTACTAAAAAATAAACCACTATGCCTGAATTAAAACATGCTGTTAATGCGACAGGTCTTGCCGATATACTTGAAAGAGTGCTCGATAAAGGCATTGTAATAGCAGGAGATATCAAAATACAGATTGCCGATATCGATTTATTGACCATAAAAATCAGGCTTTTGGTCGCATCCGTAGATAAAGCTATGGAAATGGGTATAAACTGGTGGCAGGAAGACCCCTATCTCTCTGTCAAGGCAAAAGATAAAGAACAAAAATTATTACAGGACGATTTGCAACTGAGGATAGAAAAGCTGGAAGCCATGAATAAGACAACTTAACATCTTCTGCCATGAACAACAAAAAAGATAGTAATAGTCAAGGTGAATCCGAATTTGACTTTTTAGGTTTGGGAGGCCTGTTTAAAGGAATTGATAAACTTGTAGATCTTGCAAGCAAACTTGAGCAGAGTGGTACACTGAATCGCGAAGGTGAATTGAATCTCGATCATTTGAAAAAGGGAATGAAGGGCGTTTATGGCTTTACAATCAAATCAGCTGTTGGTGGCGCACCTAAAGTAGAGACTTTTGGTAATATTACAAAAACCCCTCAGGGTCCAAAAGTTAATGAAGAGCGCGAACCTATCACTGATGTCTTTGATGAGCAGGATGAAGTTATCATTATTGCCGAGATGCCAGGTATTGAGGAAGCAAATATAGTTATAGACATTAACGATGATATTCTTGAAATATCAACAAAAAACGCCAAAAAAAGCTATAAGAAGGAATTGCTTCTACCATTTAAATCTGACAAAAATACAATTCAACAAAAATACATTAATGGCATACTTGAAATAAGAATCAAAAAATAATACAATGCCGCTGACAGGTTTAGAGAGCAAAGAGCTAAAAATGATCATATTCGGCGGTAAAGGCGGAGTTGGAAAAACCAGTTGTTCTCTTGCATGTGCTATAGGTTTAGCTGAAAAATATAAAACCTTGGTCATTTCAACTGACCCTGCGCACTCAATTTCTGATAGTCTTTGTCAGGAGATAGGGTTCAGGCTCCAGCCGGTTCACAAGGTTCCGAACCTTACCGCAATAGAAATATCTGCAGACAAGGCATTTAAAAAGTTTAAAAAAGAACACGAGAAAGAACTGATTAAGCTTTTTGATACCTCCACAAATTTTGACGATGAAGATATTCAGCAAATGATGAGTCTTTCAATACCCGGTATTGATGAAGTCATGAGTTTTAAAACCATTATCGACTTGATGGAAGAAAATAATTTTGACAAATACGTAGTTGATACAGCGCCGACCGGCCATGCATTACGACTATTGTCATCTCCGGTACTGCTTGATGAGTGGATTAAGATGGCAGCAAAAATGAGGTGGAAGTATCGGTACATGATTGAATCTTTCTCCGGCGATTATAAAGAAGACGAGGCCGATGTCATGCTTCTGCAGCTGAAAAAAACCGTTAAACGCATAGCTGCCCTTATGGGCAACAGTCAACAATGTGAATTCATCCCTGTCTGTATCCCTGAAGATATGGCAATTATGGAGACAGGACGGTTGCTCAAAGAACTTCAGAGCTTTAAGATTACATCGCGTCAAATGATTCTGAATAATGTCATGGAAATGGAAGACTCGGGATTTTGCAGGCAAAGAAAAGCCGCTCAGGCAAAGTATAGAGAAAAGGTTTCTGTCCTGTTTAAGCAAATGCAGGTTGTCATTGTTCCGGTATTTCCCGAAGAGATTAAAGGTGTGCCGGCATTGCTGAGGTTAAAAGAGGTTCTTTTTGGACGATAACAGAAAAAGACGGAGATGCCATGAGTTCCGATGAGTTAGTCTTGAAGGTAAAGGAGGCTATTGTCAAGGATGTTGGTCGGGCAATAGCCAGAATAGATCCGCATGATATGTCTCGGTGTGGGTTAGAGTCCGGTGATATCGTTATGATTGAAGGCAAGCGCGCTACGGCTGTTAAGATACTTCCATCCTACCCTGAAGACAGAAACAAAGGGATTATACAGATTGATGGCATAACCAGAGAGAATGCCACTGTTGGTATTGATGAAAAGGTAGTAATCAATAAAGTATCCTTTCGACAGGCCTCAAAAATAAAGCTTAAGCCGGTAACAAAATCCAGTTCACTCATAAAGGCAGACGATGCTAAATACATAGGCTCCCTTATTAATGGATTGCCGGTTACAAAAGGCGATAAAATAAAAGCAACACTGTTTGGATCGGGGTCAATATATTATACAATTACTTCGACAGCCCCTGAAGGTGTTGTATTGATACATCCCGATACCAATATCCAGCTTGAGCTGTCAAAGCAAAACGAAGTTAGAACCAACAAGGTAACCTACGAAGATATAGGAGGGCTTGGCAATCAGGTTCAGCGAATACGCGAAATGATTGAGCTTCCCCTTAAATACCCTGAAATTTTTGAGAGACTTGGCGTCGAACCACCAAAAGGCGTATTTCTCTATGGCCCTCCTGGAACAGGTAAAACCCTCATTGTCAGAGCTGTAGCTCAGGAAACCGATGCCTACTTTATAAATATTTCCGGCCCTGAAATTATGGGGAAGTATTATGGAGAGAGTGAGGCGAGGGTTCGCAATATTTTTGCAGAAGCCCAGGCACATGCTCCATCGATCATATTTATTGATGAAATAGATGCCATTGCTCCCAAACGAGAGGATATGGGAGGTGAAAAGCAGGTTGAAAAAAGGGTTGTTGCGCAGCTGTTATCATTGATGGATGGATTAGAGTCGAGAGGTAAAGTCATTGTTATTGGGGCGACCAATATTCCTAATTCTATTGACCCTGCCCTGAGAAGACCTGGCCGATTTGATCGTGAGATATCAATTTCTATCCCGGATAAAAAAGGCCGACTTGAGATTCTTCATATCCATACAAGGGGCATTCCATTATCAGAAGATGTCGATATGCCGAAGATTGCCGACATAACCCATGGTTTTGTTGGAGCAGATCTTGAAGCTCTCGCAAGGGAGGCTGCCATGACAGCACTGCGGAAAATCCTCCCTCAGATTAATTTTGAACTCTCAGAAATACCATACGAGCTGTTAATGCAGCTTGAAGTTACCATGGATAATTTTCTGGATGCTATGAAGGAGGTTGAGCCATCTGCTATAAGAGAAGTATTTGTAGAAGTTCCTGATGTAAAGTGGGAAGATGTTGGAGGGCTTGAAGAAATTAAACAGGCACTGAAAGAAACGGTTGAGTGGCCCTTGAAATACGCTGAGCTGTTTAAAAAAGCAGATGCCAGGCCTCCTAAAGGAATAATCCTTTATGGTAAACCCGGTACAGGTAAAACTTATCTTGCGAAGGCACTCGCAAGTGAAAGTGGGGTAAACTTTATCTCAGTTAAAGGACCTCAGATATTGAGTCGTTTTATTGGAGAATCAGAGAAAGGAGTCCGTGAACTTTTCAGACTTGCAAAACAATCAGCGCCGACAATCCTGTTTCTTGATGAAATAGACAGCCTTACGCCGCGAAGAAGGAATGACGGAACAGAGTCTGGGGTCATTGAACGGGTTATCAGTCAGTTCCTTACAGAAATGGACGGTATTGAGGAGTTGAAGGGTGTAACAGTGCTTGCCGCAACAAACAGGATTGATATCATTGATCCGGCACTGCTGCGTTCGGGTCGATTTGATCTCATGTTTGAAGTTCCCTTGCCTGACAGAGTGACAAGAGAAAAAATATTTAACATTCATACAAAAAAAATGCCGCTTGGAGATGATGTCAACCTGAGAACTTTGGCGGAAAAGATAGAAAATATGACAGGTGCGGATATTCAGTTTATTTGTCAAAAAGCAAAGATGTGTGCTATTCGTGAAGTGATAGATAAAGAGGAATCATCAGAAACTACCGAAATATATATTCAAAATAAACACTTCGAAGAGGCTATACAAACAGTGCTGCTTCAAAACAGTAATATTTTTAATTAGTTAGATATGAATAAGCAAGGTATATATATCTATGGATTTGTTCCAAATGAATGTATCGCTACAGCTGATAATCTATTGACAGAATCCGGAATCTATACAATAGAGTTCAACAAGATTGCTGCAGTAGTATCAGATACAAAGATCGAAAACATCGAATATATGAATAGGGAAGAGCTTGCGCATCTTCTTGTTGATCACCAGCGAAAGATCGAGAAAATAATGAGCAGTTGGTGTTCAAAGATAATTCCGATGCAGTTTGGTACAATTGTTAGTTCAGGAAATGATGTAGTTAAGATAATACAAAATGGAAGCAGTATACTTAATGATACGTTTAAAAATATAGACGCTGTTGAAGAGATTGATTTGGTCGTAGTGTGGAATGATTTTGGCGGGATTATAAAGAATATATCAGAAAATGCTCAAATAAGAAAACTGAAAGAAAATATTATTAATAAAAAAAGTTATGATGAGGCCGATAGCATTAGTATAGGAAAGTTGATGAAAGAAAAAATTGATCAAAAAAACAACAAGGTGAATAATGATATTATTAATTCAGTGATGCCATTCTGCATTAGTGCAAAAAAACATGACACAATGAATGATGAAATGCCTGTAAATTGTGCGTTTCTGGTTAAAAAAGAAGAACATGAATTATTTATGGAAAAAATTGATGCACTTGATCAAGGATATGCGAATAAGCTGAATTTCAAGATTGTCGGGCCTCTTCCATGCTACAGTTTTTATACGATTGAAAGCAAGTTGATAAAGAAGGATGATATTGAAAAAGCCAAAAAAATACTTGGTATTGATCTGTTAAATCAAGACTATGATTTAAAAAAAGCGTATCGCACAAAAGCATCCATGACGCATCCTGATAAACTGGTTGATAATGCGAATGATGAAAACGACAGTTTCATTGCAGCTAATAACGCATATAAACTATTACTTGAATATGCTAGCATCATAACACAATCGCCCGAAAATGTATCGAAAGACCCTTTATATCTTGTTAAAATAAAAAATTGATATGCAAAAGGACGGAAAATATGTTTATTGTATAATTGCAACTGCCTATGAGTGCAATTTTGGACCAATTGGAATAGGCGGAAGGGGTGATTTAGTCAGTTCAGTAGGATTCGAAGGATTGAGCATGGTAGTCAGTGATCATCCGTTAAATCATTTTGTAGTGAATCCCGAGAATATTCTGGCACATCAAAAAGTCATCGAGGCTGTTATGAGTCAGTTTAATAGTGTAATTCCTGTAAGATTTGGTACAGTGGCTGCTACACCAGATGAAATCCGTAATCTGCTTGATAGACGGTATAGTGAGTTAATAGAACTTCTTCAACGTTTTGAAAATAAAGTTGAATACAATCTTAAAGGTTCATGGCGTAAAATGGGGGTGATTTATAAGGAGGTTGATAAGGAGAATAAAGCACTCAAAGAGCTTAAAAGTAAAATTGACGCCATGGAGGATAAAGAGAAAAAAGATACACTTATCCTTGAAGCTGGACACATTATAGAAGAGGCCGTTCAAAAAAAGAAAGAATCAGAAGCGGAAGAAATTGTTTCGGCATTTCGAAAGACGATAGTCGCATATAAGCATAACAAGACTACAGGCGAGTCCATGTTTATGAATACAGCTATTCTGATCAACAAAGGCAGAGAAGTTGAGTTTGATAATATTTTAACCTCAATAGGTGAAAAATATAAAGATAGAAGTGATTATTTTTATACAGGTCCTTTGCCGATATTTAATTTTATTGACTTGAGAATTCTTCCCGAAAAATGGGAGCTCTGATTCCACTATACCATAATTAAAAATGAATGCTGACAGCGTAAAAGAAGGAAAATACATTTATGGTATTATTCGTAATTCCGATCAGGTTGATTTTGGTCAAATTGGCATTGGTGGTCGACATGATAATGTGTACGGTGTTATATATAGAGATATATGTGCGATTGTAAGCTCATCGCCAATTGTACAATATGAAGCGCGACGCATAAATATGATTGCTCATCAAAAAGTACTTGAAGAAGTAATGAAGCGGTTTAATGTATTGCCTGTCAGATTTTCAACAATATCGCCACATGACAACAACGACGCTATAGTTGAAATATTGACCGAAGATTATAAACGGCTCAATGATTTGCTCGATAAAATGAAGGGTAAAAAAGAACTTGGATTGAAGGTTGTAGCTGAAGAGTCAAAAATATATGAAAATATTATACAAAAATATGATAATATAAGGTCATTGAGAGATAAACTTATAAATCAGCCATCAGATAAAATACACTATCAGAGAGTAAAGATTGGTGAAATGGTTGCTGAAGCGCTTAAAAATGAAATTGAGACTTATAAGAAACTGATACTTGATTCATTGAATCCAATCGCAGATGATGTTAAGATCACTGAAAATTATGGAAATCTAATGATACTTAATGCTGCTTTTCTTATAAAAGAAACGAATGAGCCCCTCTTTGATGCCGCGGTAAATGAGTTGGATAGAAAATATGGAGATATTATGACATTTAAATATGTAGGCACTCTTCCGCCATATAATTTTGTTAATTTATCAATTAATACTAAAGGAGAGTAATATTTTTATTTTAGACGATATATTATTTGCTCCAATAAACGGACTGATATTTGTAGCAAAAAAAATCAATGATGTTGTTGAGAAAGAGACGTCCGATGAAGGTACGATAAAGGAACGACTTATGGCACTTCAACTCAGATTTGAGTTAGATGAGATAAGTGAGGAGGATTATGATAGGGAAGAGGACGATCTTCTGAGAAAACTCGAACAAATACGTGTAGATAAAAAAAATCGGTAAATATTTTTAGGCAACCCTATCGGAGAATGTAATGAGTAAGATAATTGATGTTCGAAATGCGGTTATCAGCTTTCTTAAAGAAAATATCCAAACTACGGAAGTTACGGTAATAAAAATAGAAAAAGTGAAAGAGGTGTGGAAGACAGTTGCGGAGGTATATGAAGATGATTCATTTTTGAAATCCATGAACCTCCCTCCAAAAAAAGTCAGGTTATTTTATGCAGTCGTCCTCGACTCTGAATTGGAAGTAATTTCTTTTAACAGGATTGCTGGGTATGACGATTCGGAAAATGAAAACAATTAATTATTGAAATACTGTGAATTTAGAGAGTAATCAGTTGATTTATGTCTATTGCGTAACCGGTACTCCACCTGCGCAAGGAGAAGCATTTTTAAATGATAATATATACGTCATAGAGAATAATGGATTATATATAACAGTTAAAAATGTATGGAATAACGAATATTCAAAAGAAAATTTAAAGATAAATATATCCAACGAGGCATGGCTTGATAAAAATGCTAGATTGCATATATCTGTAATTGAAAATATAATGGAGACTACTACTGTAGTTCCCTTTAATTTCGGTACTATGTATACGTCGAAAGAGAGTTTAACCGAGTTTATGAAAAAATATAATCATGATTTAAGGGATGCTTTAATGCGTCTTGAAAATAAACAAGAGTGGGCTCTTAAAATATATTGTGATAAAAATAAAGTGCTCAATAATATTAATTTATTGAGTATAAATATTGCTGATATTGATCTGCAGATTAAAAAGAGTTCTCCAGGTAAAGCTTATATCCTTGGAAAGAAAAAAAATGAAATTATTGAAAAAGAAATAACGGTTATCTATAATTCTATTTCAAAATTAATATTTACACGTCTTCATGAGTTAAGCGAAGAGTATAAGTTACATACACTTTTGACTAATGAAATATCAGGAAGATCTGATGATATGATCCTTTATGTAAGTTATTTTATAAAAAAAGAAAATATCGATAATTTTATTTATCAAGCCGATGCTTTTATGACTGAATATGAAAATATAGGTTTAGATATAGACCTTACAGGTCCTTGGCCACCATATACATTTTTAAATATTTCTAACTGATATGCAGGAAGATCTCTACGACGTAAACAAGGAAATTACCATACTTGATATATTAGATCGTGTGCTGACAAAAGGAGTCGTTATTACCGGCGATATTGTAATATCAGTTGCCGATATAGACTTGATTTATTTTGGTCTAAGAGTACTGTTAAGTTCCGTTGAGACAATGGAGAACATGAAGGCAGTAGATCGCTAGCTAAAAATACTATTTTTATGTCATTACTTCTATATGCAATTATCGATAATAAAAAAGTTGATTATGAAATAAACGAATTTATCGATAAACTTGCACTTGATACAAATGTAAGGCTTCAGATAATAAGATTGAATAACCTTTCTGCGCTTGTTTCATCTATATCAAGAGAAAAATCGGATGTATCTCGAAATGATCTTTTGATCTATGCTGAAATTGTCGATAAAATCTCAGAAAAGTATACTGTATTACCTATGCGTTATGGATCTGTTTTAGATGCTGATAATGATGTGGTAATATATTTGAAAAATAATGAAAGTTCGTTTACAGACTCTTTAGAACTATTATATAATAAAGAGGAGTATGCTGTTAAACTCCTTTTCTCAGCAAAAAAAAACAATGCTCCTGTTAAAGATACTTTTTCCTGTCAAAAAAAGTCACTGCCTGCTGTTTTACAAGGTAATACTGAGAGCAAAAAATATCTATTGAACAAATATGAAAATTATACAGTTCAAGTGCAAAGAGATAAATATATTGAAAATATTAAATCGTATTTTGCAAGTAAAATACATACGATAGCAACATATGTTGATTTTAAAAAGCCACTATCTTCCACAATTATTATCGATGCTGTAATATTGATTGAAAAATCAAAAAAAAATGAGCTCCTCGATATAGTATTAAAAATGCAGGCACTATATCCCGAACACAATATCATTTTGACAGGTCCGTGGCCGCCATATAATTTTACAAAAATATAAATTTCATTGAAATGAATGATGATAAAATCATATTTCATGCAGGCTCAGTCGGTGAGATAATAGAGGAACTTGAAAAAATAAAGCCAGGTTTAGAAGGAAGAATCAATGCTACACCTGAAAATGTTGATTCTGGGCTTGCAAAACTTGTGTTGACTCTTATAGAGTTAATAAGGAAGTTGATGGAAAAACAGGCGATGCGAAGAATTGAAGGTGATACTTTGACAGATGATCAAATTGAAAACCTTGGAGAAACCCTTATGAAACTGGAAAACAAAATGGAGGAGCTTAAAAAAATATTTAATCTGACTGATAAAGACCTTAACCTTAATCTTGGACCATTAGGTGATCTGATGTAATGTATATATCTATAATAGGCACCTCTCTTTGTTCATTAATATATTTATTTCGGAAGAGTAATAATAATTTTAGTTCCGCTTTTGAGATCACTTAATATTTTAATATTCCCATTCATTTCTTTAATTATTCCATGGCTGATAGAAAGTCCAAGGCCAGTGCCTTTACCGGAATCTTTAGTTGTGAAAAACGGGTGCATAATATAATCTATATTTTTTTCGCTGATGCCTATTCCGTTATCTTCTATAGTTATTGTTGCCGTGTCTGCAATCTCGTAGGAATTTACGGTTATTTTCCTGTCAATGTAACTTGTCTCTGAAATTATTTTCTCTTGAATAGCGTCGATTGAATTTTTAATTAAATTAGCTATTACCTGTTCAAACTTGTAAATATTTCCACTGACTAAAATATTTTCTTTCTCCGGTTTGAAAAAAAGTGTTATAGACTTATTTTTGCATTGTTCAGTGAACATCATCAGCGCATTTCGAATCCCTTTATTGATGTTTATAACTGATGATACATAATTTTTATCCTTACTTGTGAACGATCTTATGTTATCGATTATTGTTTGAACTCTTATAATGTTTTCAAAAATCTTCTCTGACTTGATTTTGATGTCTTTTTCACCACTCCAATTGTATTTTTTCGCTTCATATAAAATATTATCAACGATCAGCCCAATATTGTTAATAGGCTGATAAATTTCATGCGCAATGCCGGAAGCCATCTCTCCAAGACTTATTAATCTCTTGGCGTGAAATAGTTCTGCTTCAATAATTTTGCGCTGAGAAATATCTCTGATGATTATCATGTACGATGATGGTGCTCCATTATAATCCTGTATTAATGCTGCGCTTATTTCTGCTGAATAAAGAGTGTTATTTTTCTTTTTCAGAAGTATCTCTTTATTTTGAATCAAACCTTCTCGAAAGGTTATATCAAAAATATCATCAATTATTTTAATATCCGTTTCATATACCAGACTCGAAAAAGGCTTTCCAATGACCTCGGATTTGTTGTTTGATCCATATATTTCTAAACCTATATCAGAGATGCTGCTGATTATTCCTTCAAGATTTGTTGTTATAATACTGTCAGGTGATGCCGAAATAAGGGTTTGATATTGTTTGTCAAACTGCCTTCTTGCCTTTTCAGCTTCATTACGTTCATTCGATAGACTTATAAAAACTGCTACGGAGTCTATTTTATTGAATTCACCAATAACTGGATAAGCAGATATTTGATATATGCGCTCATTTTCCTGATCGGCAAGGCTTTCTATACCTTTAAACATGTCTTTAAAATGAATAGGCTCCCCGGACTCGAAAAGATGTTGAAATTTGTCCTTTCTCTCTTCAAGAAGTTGAAGAGAAAAAAGATTGTTAAAATCATATCCGTTTAGACTGGCAAGTTTCTCAGTAGAGAAAATACTGTTGAAATTATCATTTGACTCAAGTATTATTCCATCGCGTCCTATTGAACAGACAGCTTCTTCGCATGAATTCAAAAGACTGTCCAGGTTGGTCGTATTGATCAGTTGGTTTGAGTAGACATTTTTGTAGTCAGATGTGTCAATAGTGATGCCAACGTACCGCTTTACATATCCGGCATCATTTTTAACTGCAAATCCCTGAGTCATTAATCGTCGGGTTGTGTCATTATGATCAATGATATTGTAAACCACATTAAATGCTTCACCCTGCCCGACAGCATTATTTATAATAATTTCTGTGTGTTCCTTGTCGCTCGGCAAAATTGATTTCAGCCAGAGCTCATAAGAAGGAAAGCCTGAATGAAGGTCAAGTCCAAAAAGCATGCGCTGATCGTCATTCCAGATCATTTCTCCATTATCGAGATTCCACTCCCAGTTCCCTGTCTTAAAGGTAATCATAGGCGAGAGTACCATGACGAAGTACCCTTTCTGGTGACTGTAAACCCTTATATCAAACCATCTGGTCAGTGGCGGATAGTAAAATTCAAACTGTTCCGAAACACCGCTCAAAGCGACTCGCCCCAACCTGTTTAAAAACTCAGGATTTGTATTGATGATATCTGGCAGCACTTCAGACATATTTCGCCCTTCAACCCTCTCTAGTCCGGTCAATTTTTTAAAATTCATGTTGACCACTTCGTAAATGAAATCAACAGGGCTATTATCTTCAAAAATCACTCGGCAATAGGCAAACCCGTTTTCCATATTATTGAAGAGGTTTCGGTAGTGTACTCTATTGTCAATCGCTTCATTTTCAGAAAGAGCCAGAGTTGTAATATCAATGCTGAAAAAAAGAAGTTTGTTAATGGCACCATCTTTATCAGGGATCGGGAAAATGGTATGACGCAATATTTGGTTCTCTTGCTCATCATCAAACGAAAGTCGTTCGCCGGAAAAAATTACCTCTTCTATCTTTCTTTTGCGGTCTGTTACAAGTTCTGCAGGAAGTAGAGTATAGAAATTTGAGCCGATGATATTTTCCTGTTGTTCCTTGACGCTTTCTGAGAATGACTCATTGGAGATAAGGATGGTGCCTTTTCGATCAATAAGAATCATCGCTCCTGGAAATGAATAGAACAGGTTCAGAAGTGACAGGTCATCTTCTTTTTTATCAAGAACAGCCATAAGCAGTTCTTCCATTGAATGGTTTTCTGCCATAAGCAAGAGTCGCAGGCGGAACGCCGTAAATGATTCGTAGCGTCTCCTTTCCGTGATGTCGTGAACAATTGCATAGAGAATATCTTTTCCTTCAATCACGATATTGTTGCTGAACACCTCTACATCCCGTATTGATCCATCTGCTCTTTTATGTTGAAACAGGAACTGGTTTTGCTCAGAATTTCTTGCTTTGCTCAGGTTAGCTTTGACTTCCCTGTTTGTAACGTTAGTGATCTGCTGGATAGACATGTTACGCAGTTTTACAACTGTCCACCCGTAAAACTCAGCTGCGGCTCGATTGGCATCAATGATCTTCCCTGTATCAGGGTCAAGAAGAATCATGACTGCTGAGTGCTTTTCAAACAGCATCCTGAATCGTTCTTCACTTTTTTTCAGTGCAGCTTCTGCCTCTTTTTGCTCAGTGATGTCGTTAATGATAGAATAGAAAACCTCTCTGCCATGAATTACAAAAGAACTGCTTACCACATCTACTATTCTGATAGATGCATCAGCTCTTCGGTGGCGAAACACAAATTTGTTCTGCTTCAGTTTTCTGACTTTATCGAGGTTACTCATTTTCTCTTCGTATGAGTCTATATTGATTTGTTGAATGCTCATTTGCCTGAGCTCTTCAACCGTCCAGCCATAAAAATCAGCAGCAGCCTGATTGGCATCAATGATGTTAAATGTTTTGGGGTCTATAAGCAGCATGATTGAAGAATGGCCTTCAAACATTTTTTTTAATCTCTCCTCGCTTTGCTTCAGGTCATCTTCCATTATTTTTTGTGCCTCGCTGTTTCGCAACATCGTAATGCCGTAGGCCAGATTATCAGCCAGGGAGGTGAGCAGCGCTGTCTCTTTTGCATTAAAGGCATCGGGTATTCCGGAATAAATAGTTAATGCCCCAATCGTCATATTGTTCACATTCAATGGTAAACTCAGAATGGAAGCGTACCCTCGCTCTATCGCCTCTTTTTTCCATGTTTCGAACTGTGAATCTTCCTGGATATCATAGGAGAATGACGGTTGTCCGTTGCGGATAGCGCGTCCCGCAGGGCCTTGTCCGAGAGGAACATCAGCCCACGAAATCATTGATGTTTCAAGGTACCCTTGTTCGAAACCTGCCTGAGCGTGCGGTCGAATGGTTTTTGCATTGTCATGTTCCGCATATCCGACCCATGCCATCCGGTATCCGCCGGTTGTGACGATGATATCGCAGATTTTTTGCAGCAGTTCCATTTCATCGTTGGAATGAACAAGTGCACTATTGCAATTGTTTGTTGCCAGGAGCGCTCGATTCATCCTCTGAAGTTCCGCCTCTATGAGTTTGCGATCGGAAATATCAGAGAATATTGCCACCAAGTATCCTTTTTTGGGGCGGTAAATATTGATATCAAACCATTTATTCAACGCTGCAAGGTATATTTCAAACTGAACGGGAATCCCGGTTTCCACAACTTGTCTATGTTTTTCTATAAAATCAGGATTTGACTCTGCGATTCCGGGCATAACTTCGGTCAATTTTCGTCCGATAACGTTTTTTAAGCCGGTAAGTGTTTCATAACCCTTATTGACCTCTTCATGAATAAAATCAACAGAACGCCCCTCATCGATAATCATCCGGCAGAATGCGTAACCGCTTTGCATATAATCAATGAGGTTGCGATGATGATTCTTACTGGCGATTATAGAATGTGCTGGCCTCTGGAGTTCCGGCGGACTGTTATGTTTTTTTCTTTCAGACGACTTTTTCCGCATTAGTTTCTTTTAATGTTCATGAGGTATCAGTGGACTGTCTAAGCGTCATGAAATCAAGACGCGGCAACAGTTCCCATTTCTATTCCTCGCCCTCTTTTTTAACGATGATGATTCCTAATTTTTTTATTTTTCTAATAAGTGCATAGCGGCTGATCCCAAGAAATTCTGCAGCTAACGATTGATTGTATCTGGCATTTTCCAGGGCTGTTCGGATACATTCTATCTCGTTTTGTACCAGTTTTATGCGGGTTGATTGTTTTGCTGGAATTGTGCTCTGCCGTGAAGGCAAGGTAAAGTCGTTAGGCATAAGTATACTGCCTGAACAGAGGATAATCGCCCGCTCAGTCATATTCCTCAGCTCTCGTATATTTCCCGGAAAACTATAGCCGACAAGCTTATCAAAGACCTTATCATCAATGTTTTTAATTGGTTTGTTGATTTTTTTTGAAAACTCTACACTAAAATCAATAAGTAAGGGGGCGATATCTTCAGTTCGTTCGCGAAGAGGAGGAATGTGGATATGAAGAGTGTTGAGCCGGTGCAGGAGATCAAGCCTGAACTTTTTTTCTTCAACAAGAGATTCAAGGTCAACATTGGTTGCGGCAATGACTCTGAAGTTGGTCTTTATTGTTTTTGTATCACCAACTCTTGTTATTTCCTTTTCTTCAATGGCACGTAATATTTTAGACTGAAGCATATAAGGCATATCGGCAATTTCATCAAGAAAAAGAGTCCCTCCATCACAGAGCTCAAACAATCCTTTTTTATCGAAGACTGCCCCTGTGAATGCGCCTTTCTTATGGCCGAAAAATTCACTTTCCATAAGAGATTCTGTAATGGCACTGCAATTGATAGCCCCGAAATAATTATCACAGTGTGGCCCCATATAATGAATGATTCGTGCAATGATCTCTTTTCCTGTTCCGCTCTCTCCTGTTATCAGGACATTGACATCAACATATTTGGAAGCAGTTTTTGCAAGTTCAAAAATTTTGATGATCTGAGGGCTTTTGCCGATAAAATGACGTCCTATCGATGCCTGAATATTTTTTGTGATCAAAGAGTGTTTTTCTTCTATTTGCGCTAACTTCTGCTGCATATAGAGGTATTTCTGGGTACGTTCGATTGCTATCTGCAGATCTATAAATCGTAATGGCTTACGCATATAGTCGAACGCTCCGAGCCTTATTGACTCAATGACGGTATCCATATCGCCATGCGCCGAAACCATAATAACCTCAATGGCGGGGTATTGCGATTTCACTTTTTTTAAAACGTCCAGTCCGCTCGTTCCTGGCAGTCGAATATCAAGAATAATCAGATCAATGTCATTATGGTTCAATACCTCAAACCCAGCTTCCACGGTGTTTGCCGTATAAGCGATAAACCCTGAATTTTCAAAGTACTCTTTCAGTTCTTCCGTGAAATCAACCTCATCGTCGAGTATTAATACCTTCAAAATGCTTTGATTTGTCGCGGTGGTCTCTGTGTTTGAGTGTTTCATTATAACTGATTGAAGATAGAGTTGATCAGGCCCTGCTGATTCTTCGTTAACCTATATGCAAAAGGCCGGTACTTCCACAATGTCCTGAACAGGGTGGTCAGCAAGTGAGTAGTTCACTCTTTTTCATGGTTTTTTTTATAAAGCGATCACATCCTGCCTTTTTGGCTTTTATATTCTCTTCATTAGAAGTAAATGCCGTCCGCATCTCATTCGGTAAAAAAGAATAATCCGATATGCTCAGCCTGTTGTGCAACAGTCGTTCTTGAGCAAGAGAACGTAAATCAGATGGGATAGTTCGTGTATTGCTGTGCTGCTTATGTTGCATGGGGAACGCACTTTTGTTACGGCCGATCATAAAAATCTCACTCACCTTGAAATCTGCTTTTCATCATTTTCATTGTAATTAAGGGCTGTTTTTTAGTTGAGAAGAAGCGTTCAGGTTATAATCGATAATATATTATTTATGCATATAAGCGATATTGATGCAGCCCTATGCATTTGAATATATATAAAAAAATGGTATGGAAATATGTTTTAGGAGCGCTGGTACGTTGCAAAGGATAATTGACCAAATGTCCTGTTGAGATACGGGTTAACGGGGGGGGGAATGACGAATTGCCGCAAGAGAGATCTCTCCTCTTGTGCACGTCACAAAGGATTTTCAGGTGATAGGGTGGCTACCTCTGTACAAGTTGCTTTATCAGTTCAAGCAGCTCGTTTTTATTGATTGGTTTTGTGATAAAGCTGTCGCAGCCGGCTTCTTTTGCTTTATTTCTGTCTTCTGGTAAAGTATATGCAGTCTGGGCGATAACCGGCAGGTCGGGCCGCAGCGCTTTGATCTGTCTTGTTGCCTCTAACCCGTTCATCACTGGCATTTTTATATCCATGAGAACCAGGTTGATCTCCGAAAATTGCTTGACCAGATTCACTGCATCCAGCCCGTTACCGGCATAGAGAAAGTTGAGGTTCTCCCCTTTAAAGTACTTACTCATCAGGTAACTGCTTATCAGGTGATCTTCAACTATAAGAATGGTAAGACCCTCAAACGATTCGAGTCGTTCAGGGTTGATCTCCTCTCTGATGGGTTCCTTTTTCTCCATGTTTTAGCTGTATGTAGAAATTCATGTCACCGGTTAAACGCAACAGAAAAAATTGGTCATAAAGCCGGAAGTATCTGTTTCTAACAGAGATTACGGACTCTTGTTGACGACAATATAATACTCTTTTTTATATATTTATTACGTGATATATTCATCATCCGTCCTCCATTCTTAAGCTGTAATTCCAACACAAAAAGAATATAACAGTATCAGCAAACCTGGTTGTTCAGTATGTCCTGTACGCTCTTCATGAGCATTTTAATGCCGAATGGTTTTGTAATAAAATTGACACCTTCATTAAAAAATGCATTATGTCCAATGAAGTCGGACGTGTAGCCTGAGATAAAGAGGGTTTTAAGGCCAGGGCACTGTGAAGTAAGTGTTTTGGAAAGCTCAGCTCCGTTCATTCCTGGCATGACAACGTAAGCATTCCACTTGACATAATGCCAGTTTTCATCAAGCATATAAAAAGTACCGGGGATGCTTTCCATAATAGTTTTGTTGAAAATCCGCTCCTTTTCCAGCAAACTTTTAGTACGATCATTATCAATCATCTCCTCTGCAATAAGCAACATGCGATCGACAATTTCAGACGGTGATTTTAGAGGGTGGATCGTAAGTCTCAAGGTGCCTGCTTCCACGCTATTATCAAGCAATACCCGCCTGCCGCTTCGTAGTGCTTCATCTACGCTCTTTCTAAGGGCGGCAGTAATCTCCGGCAGAAGGATATCGTAAATACGTGCACCGGGTCGTCCTTGCCGGTTATTGATGAAAACGGGGACGGAGCAGTCAAAGACATCAAGGATTGTGCCGGCACCATCAAGGATACATACCGGTTCTGGAATAATGTCGAAAGGTGAGGGAATCGTACGATTGCTATTATTGTTAGGCATGGTATCAAGGCCTTTTAGATTTCGGCACAGTCAAATATTATGCTGGTTTGTGAGAGACAATGGCATCATGCCTGCCGTCTATTGAGCAGAAGAGGGGTGTTGACTTTTATTCCGCAGGGTATTCAAGGGGGGACATTATAAAAAAGTACAAATTTGCTTTCTGTATCTCTTAATATAGAACCTGAGACAATATGTATGCAACTATTTGTTAAGTCAAGGTCTACTGATTGCGGCTTTTACAATGCTGTCGCATTGTTATGTTTTATATTTCGGTAATATGCCGATGATCGTACATTAAAAATACTGATTCATTCTTGCCGATTCATGGAGACATTCAGTGTTGAGTGAACTTTCCGATATCAGGGAGACAAATAATGGAGCTCCAATTCTATGGCGCAACCGAACGGGTGACCGGTTCCTCTCATATTCTTAGAGTGAATAGGTTGACAGTTTTAGTGGACTGCGGTCTAATACAGGGTTCTCGAGTTGATGAAGCGCTTAATCACCTGCCTTTTCCTTTTGATCCAGCATCAATAGATGCTGTTTTGCTTACTCACGGCCATATTGACCACTCCGGTCGTCTTCCATTACTTGTAAAGCAGGGGTTCAAAGGGCCGGTTTATACAACACCGGCAACCGTTGATCTCTGCAAGGTACTGCTGCTTGACTCGGCCTCTCTTGGTGAGCGGGACGCCGAGTATCGTCAGAAGCATCCTGAAACAAAGTCGGATAAACATGCCGAACCTCTCTATACTCGCGATGATGCATTGCGCGCACTTAACACCATGACAGGTCTGCCTTTTGGCAGGAAGCAGCAAATTCTTCCAGGGATAACCGTTCGCTTCCGTGATGCCGGGCATATTCTTGGATCAGCTCTTGTTGAAGTCTGGCTAAAAGAAGATACCCTGACAAAAAAACTGGTTTTCAGCGGCGATATCGGGCAATATGGCGGTCCGATTCTGAACGATCCTGAAACAATTGAGGAGGCAGATGCAGTCATTCTTGAGAGTACCTATGGAGATCGTCTTCACCGGGAACTTAAGCTTACCCTTGCTGAAATAGGGCAGATTATCCGGGCGGCAGGCAGTAGCAGCGGAAACATTCTTATTCCTGCTTTTGCGATTGGAAGAAGTCAGGAACTGCTCTACCTTTTTGGAAAGTATTATGAAGAGTGGGGGCTTGATCAGTGGCAGGTTTTTCTTGATAGTCCCATGGCTATTGAAGCAAGTATTATCTACTGGAATTATCCGGAATTATATGATAAGGAGGCTGCTGCATTCCGTAATGACAAAAGCATGATGCCTCATTTGAAAAACCTTCATTTTACCCCGAAGCCGGAACAGTCAAAGGCTATCAATGCTATAAAAAGCGGTGCGATTATCATTGCAGGAAGCGGAATGTGTAATGGCGGAAGAATTTTACATCATCTTAAACACAATATTGAGCGTCCTGAATGTTCTTTGATCATAACTGGTTTTCAGGCGGAAGGAACCCTTGGGCGTTCACTTGTTAATGGAGACAGGGAGGTTGTTATTCATGGCAGAACCTGTCAGGTAAAAGCTGCTCTCCATACTATCGGTGGTTTATCAGCACATGGAGATCAGGATGATCTGCTTCGATGGGTTGGCGGGTTTGTCAATAATCCGGAAATATTTATCGTTCATGGTGATGAACCGGTTAAAAAAATTTTCCAGGATGCAATTAATGAGCATTTGCACCTGAAGGCAACAACTCCTGCATCGGGTGATGTGATCACATTCGGTTCGTAAATTTTTTTATCCGCTATTCTGTAATCAGCTCTTTGTTACTCTTTTGCAAAACATTTGCATCGGAGTTGCGAGTCTTGGAACCATTGCTATTTTAACAGTGGGTTATTGATGGTGGTTGTCGATTGCAATACTGCATTGATGATGATGATCGTTTTTTTATGTTTTTAACAAAGATACTATGTCAGTTACTTCATTCAGGGAGCTTGTCCCTATTCTTCAGACCTCGATTGGACCGATGATTCTTATTTCCGGGCTTGGTCTTCTCCTGCTTACCATGACCAACAGGCTTGGTCGTATCATTGACCGCTCAAGATCGCTGCTTGATAATCTGGAGTCCAATCCTGAGTCCTATGTTCTGCGGATAAACAGGGAGGTGGCTATTCTCTGGAAGCGGGCCCGATACATCCGTGTTGCTATTCTGCTTGCCTGTATGACCTGTTTTGGCGCTTCACTGCTGATTATCATGCTCTTTCTCAGCGCTCTGGTCAATATAGATCTGCCTATGGTGCTGTCGGCTGTATTTATCGGCAGTATGCTCTGCCTGAGCTGTTCACTGCTCTTTTTCTTCCTTGATGTGAATATGAATCTTGCTGCCTTCAGTATAGAGATGGATAGTCATGATAAGAAGAGGCTTATTCTGGAAACAAAAGGATACTGAACCAGCAAAACCTTTTATCCCCTCGGATGAAAGGTTTTATGGACTTCCTTGATGAAAGAACGGTCGATATGGGTGTAAATCTGGGTAGTAACAATCGAACTGTGGCCAAGCATTTCCTGCACGGCGCGAAGATCAGCCCCCCCCTCAAGCAGATGGGTTGCGAAGGTATGGCGAAAGGTATGCGGACTGATATTTTTTTCAATCCCAGCGAGCTCGCCGTATTGTTGCACCATGGTATAGATAGCCATTCTTGATAGCTTTTTCCCTCTTGAATTCAGAAAGAGATAGTCCAGGGAGTCGCGCTTCACCAGCGACAGGCGAAGCCCCGTTCTGTAGTGGTTGATCCACTGTATGGCTGAGTCGCCGACCGGAACCACTCTCTCTTTCGATCCTTTCCCGAAAATTCTTATAAACCCGGCTTCAAGATAAAGACTCTGCTGCTGTATGTTGACCAGCTCGCTTACCCTTATGCCTGTAGCGTAAAGCAGTTCGAGCAAAGCTTTGTCCCTTGTACAGTATTTGCCAGGCGTGATAGTGCCGAGTGGTGCTTCAAGCAGACGCATGGTCTCCTCGACTGTCAAAACGGCAGGAAGGTATCTGGACTGTTTGGGTAGATGGAGGGTTTCCGCCGGATTTGTATCAAGCACGCGTTCGATAGCCAGGAATTTGTGAAATGATCGTATTGCCGAGATGTTTCTGGCTATAGAACGTGCCTCTAATCCTGTCGCATAAAGCTCATTGATAAACTCCTCAATATGATGAGACGTTATGGCTCCCATTTCACAGGAACTATCCTGCATGAACAGCAGATAGCGCTTGAGGTCGTTGTTGTAAGCCTCGCTCGTGTTTTGGGCAAAGTTACGCTCTATCTGCATATAGTTCAGAAAATTTTTAAGAGCGCTCCTGTACTGGTTATGCAGCGTGTTCATTCCCCGACTCTCTTTTTTTTCGTAACCGCTGGCAGAACCCGCCATCAAAACCTGCATGCTTGCCCGGCAGGGTGAGGATGGAACCCTTGCCTTCCTGGTTTTTCAGGAATGTTTCAGGCACACTCTCATTGACGGGGTCAGCAGTAAAATCGGGATGTCTTTGGAGAAATGCCTCTATCTGCATCGTGTTCTCTTCAGGCTCGATAGAGCATGTGGCATAAACCAGGATGCCATCCTCGTCCAGCAGCTCTGCAGCATGATCAAGCAGCTCTGCCTGCAGCGTCTGGAGCTCTTGAAGCGTCGCGGGGGTCAGTTTCCAGCGCAGTTCAGCACGTCGGCCAAGGACACCTGTTCCCGTGCAGGGCACATCAAGAAGGATGCTGTCAGGGCGTTTTTCGGGCATGTAATTCCGGGCGTCAGCTGCTGCTGTGGTGATGATGGTTATGCCAAGAGCATTGGAATGGTTCTCTGTTTTCAGCAGTTTCTGTTCGTACAGGTCAACAGCGGTAAGCTCCCCGCTGTTCTGCATCAGTTCAGCCACAAAGGTGGATTTTCCTCCCGGTGCTGCACACAGGTCAAGCACACGGCTTCCTGGTGCGGGTTTCAGCACCAGGCAGGCAAGTGCCTGGGTAGGGTTTTGTATAGTACAGAGTCCGTCAGTCACCGCAGGCTCAAAGCTGTTGAACTCCTTTGAAAGAAAAAAGTTTTCCATACCGCACTCTTCATGCACTGCTGTCTCAAAAAGGGGGTTTGAAAAAAATTCCCTGACGGATGTTCTGAGCCGGTTGATGCGGAATCCAAAAAGCGGGAACTGGTTATTATAGTTGAGTATAGCTTCGGTTTGCTCCTTTCCGTATCTGCCAATCCATCGCTTCACCAGCCATTGCGGGTGCGAGTATTTGATGGCAAGCTGTTCCTCTGGGCTTTTATCCTTCAGCCATTCGTCAAGGGTTGCACTTTCCGGGGTGATTTTTCTTAAGACGCCGTTGACAAGTTTCGACATTCTTTCGCCTTTATACTTTCGGGCAAGCTTTACACATTCGTTGACAGCTGCCCAGTCGGGAATCTTGTCGAAAAAGAGAATTTGATAGGCTCCAAGTCGGAGAATGTTTCTCATAACCGGTGCCGCTTTTTCCAGAGTGTGGTGGTAGAAGCGTGCGATAATGAAGTCAAGCTGACTGCGGTATCGGAGGACTCCGTTCACCAGCCCGGTAGCCAGTGCCCGGTCGATACGGTTTAAGGTCGTGTGCTGCAGCATCTGGTGCAGTAGCTGATCTGATCTTTTGTTTTCTGTTTCAAGTGCCTGCAGGACATTCAGTGCCAGTTCTCGTGCTGTGATCATGGGTAATAATAAAAAACATTTAAGTGCATTGCTCTCATCAGGCCGTTTGTAAAATACTATTCCCTGTCGTAGATTAACTGAACAAAATGTTCTTTTCAAGTTTTTAAGCTATCATCCAGAAAGGTGGAGGGACTGGCCCTGAGAAGCCTTGGCAACCGTCATTACATAATGAGTGGTGCCAATTCCATCCCGGAGTAATAACCGGGAATGATGATGGTATGCATGCCTTTCTTTAGGTTCATACCTTTCTTCAGACATTATCCGTTAAGCCCTTTGATAAGGGTTGTATTCCGCTTTCGGGGAGCGATAGCTGCATATTTCAACCATTCTCTTCAATGAGTGAGACTCCGCAGCAATACAGGTTTGAGACGCTTCAGGTTCATGCAGGCCAGCGCCCCGATCCGGTAACAAAGTCCCGGGCGGTTCCTATTTACCAGACCACCTCTTATGTCTTCGACAGTGCCAGACAAGGTGCTGACCTCTTCGCCCTGAAAGAGTTTGGTAATATTTATACCAGACTTATGAACCCGACGACCGATGTCTTCGAACAGCGAGTCGCCGCACTCGAAGGGGGTAAGGCCGCTCTTGCAGTAGCAAGCGGGCACTCTGCACAGTTTATTGCCATCACCACACTCTGCGAAGCCGGAGATAACATTGTCTCTTCAAGTCATCTTTATGGTGGCACCTATAACCAGTTTAAAGTTACCTTTCGCCGTCTCGGCATCGGTGTCAAGTTTGTTGAAGGGTGCAGTGCCGAAAGTTTCCGGAACGCTATCGACAGTAATACCAAGGCACTCTATCTCGAATCGATCGGCAATCCGGCTTTTCATATTCCGGATTTTGAGGCAATCGCGGCCATTGCTCGCGAGAATGGAATACCCTTGATCGTCGATAATACGTTCGGCTGTTCAGGCTATATATGCCGCCCTCTTGAGCATGGAGCTTCCATTGTTGTGGAATCAGCCACCAAATGGATTGGAGGGCATGGCACATCAATGGGAGGTGTCATTATCGATGGAGGCAATTTTAATTGGGGTAACGGTAAGTTTCCGCTGATCAGCGAGCCTTCAGAAGGGTATCACGGTTTGAAGTTTCATGAGACCTTCGGTGACAGTGCCTTTATTATCAAGGCGCGTGTTGAGGGACTGCGTGACATCGGTCCGGCAATCAGTCCGTTCAACTCCTTTATGCTCCTGCAGGGACTTGAGACGCTTTCACTCAGAGTGCAGCGCCATGCCGACAATACGTTGGCACTTGCCAGCTGGCTTCAGGGTCACCCGGCGGTTCAGTGGGTCAATTACCCCGGTCTTGAGAGCCATCCAACCCACGGATTGGCCAAAAAATATCTCATTAACGGCTTTGGCTGTGTGCTGACCTTCGGTATAAAGGGTGGATATGAACAAGCCGTCGGGTTTATCGATAATGTCTCCCTTGCCAGTCATCTTGCCAATGTGGGCGATGCAAAAACTCTGGTGATTCATCCAGCATCAACAACTCACTCGCAGCTTACTGTGGATGAACAGGAGGCAGCCGGAGTTACGGCAGATATGGTACGTGTGTCAACGGGTATAGAACATATTGATGATATCAAGGCTGATTTTGAGCAGGCTTTTGCAAAACTGACAAAGAGCGAATGAGAGCATATACAGAAATCATTTCCGAAAAAACGCACTATTTCGATTCAAGTGAATCGTATACCACAGAACTTGGTGCTCTGCTCCCTTCGGTTCGGGTTGCCTACAGGACATGGGGTACCTTGAATTCCGGGAAAGATAATGTGATCCTTATCTGTCAGGCCCTGACAGGTTCTGCTGATGCAGATGCATGGTGGGAAGGAATGTTTTCCCGTGGGGGCGCTTTTGATGAATCGACAGATTTCATTATCTGCAGCAATGTACTTGGCAGTTGTTACGGTACGACTGGCCCGCTCTCTCTCAATCCTCTTACCGGCAGGCACTACGGTCCTGATTTTCCGCTGATTACGATCAGGGACATGGTTCATATACAGCGCCGTTTACTTGCCGGTCTCGGTATTGATCGGGTTAAGCTGGCTGTAGGAGCATCTCTTGGCGGTATGCAGGTGCTTGAGTGGGGCTTTCTCTATCCCGAAGTTGTTCAGGCACTGATGCCCATGGGCGCTTCCGGGCGTCATTCCGCATGGTGTATTGGTCAGAGTGAGGCTCAACGGCAGGCAATTTATGCTGATCGTGACTGGAATAATGGATGGTATGATGAGAGTCATACTCCCGCAAGAGGTCTCTCAGCGGCAAGGATGATGGCCATGTGCTCCTACCGCAGTTTCGAGAACTTCCAGTCAAGGTTCGGTCGCGAAGTCCAGAGTGGCAAGGGTGCTTTCAAAGTCGAAAGCTACCTGCATCATCAGGGGAGAAAGCTGGTTGAGCGGTTTGATGCCAATACCTATGTTACTCTTACCAAAGCCATGGATATGCACGATCTCGGGCGGGGCAGGGGAGAGTACGAAGAGGTTCTTCGTTCCCTCCATATCCCGGTAGAGATACTTTCGATCAACTCCGACATCCTCTATCCCAAAGAGGAGCAGGAAGAGCTGGCAAGGCTGATTCCAAAATCAAGCATACTCTATCTCGATGAACCATACGGGCACGACTCTTTTCTTATCGATGTTGATAAGGTCAGCCGTATGGTTCGAGATTTTCTTGATGGCAGGGCACTTCAGGCTCATCCGGCAGCCTGAGTGATCTCGTCAAATCTCGTATAGTGCCTGAGTACCTCTGGTACCCTTATGTTGCCTTCCGGAGTCTGATAGTGCTCAAGCAGCGATACCATCAACCGGGAGGTCGCAAGTCCGGAACCGTTCAGGGTATGCACGAACTCCGGCTTCGACTTGCTGTCAGGCTTGAAACGAATGTTTGCGCGCCTTGCCTGGTAATCCTCAAAGTTCGAACAGCTTGAGGCTTCAAGATATTTATCTTCCGCCGGTGACCAGACCTCAATATCATAACATTTCGAGGCATTGGCGCTGATATCTCCACTGCAGAGCAAAAGGACTCGGTATGGAATTTTCAGGGCAATAAGGATTGCTTCTGCGTTCTGTCGTATCTGTTCAAGAGCTTCGTAGGACTCTTCGGGCCGGGTGAATTTCACCATCTCAACTTTGTTGAACTGATGAACCCTCAAAAATCCTCTGGTGTCCTTGCCATAACTTCCTGCTTCGCGTCGAAAACAGGCTGAATAGGCGGCATAGGATATCGGCAGTGCTTGCTGATCAAGCATCTCCCCTCTGTGCAGATTGGTTATCGGTACTTCTGCTGTCGGGATAGCGTAAAGGTTGTCCTCCTGCATATAGTATACCTGATCGGCAAATTTCGGCCACTGTCCTGTTCCCCTGAGCGACTCCTGATTGACAAAAAAGGGAGGGAAGACTTCGGTATATCCGTGTTTCTCTGTATGAACGTCAAGCATGAAATTGATCAGTGCGCGTTCAAGACGCGCGCCTTTTCCGATATAAGCGGGAAATCCTGCTCCGCATACCTTTGCTCCCCTTTCAAAATCAAGGATTCCAAGGGATCTGCCAAGTTCAAGATGGTTTTTTAAAGGGAAGCTCAGATGATGCTCAAAATGCACAGGCTCTTTGAATACGACGTTCTCCTCCGCAGAGCGTCCTGCAGGAACTGAGTGGTGAAGTTTGTTTGGAAGGCCAAGAAGGATAAGTTCAATATCTTCTTCCAGACCGCTGAGCACTGTGTCCATTTCGGAGATATTCTCTGAAACTCTTTTCATCTCAATGATCAGCTCATCGGCTGAACCTTTCCCGCTTTTTTTAATCTCTGCGATCTCTTTGGATACCTTGTTGCGCAGGGCTTTCTGATCATCTGAACGCTGTACCAGCTCCTTTCGCTTTTTGTCGAAGGCAAGCAGTTCGGCAAGTTTTGGTTCTTCGGAAGAGAGCATGCGCATGCGCAGCATGTCGATTACCTCTTCCGGATTCTGACGGATAATATTGATATCAAGCATGATGGTAAAAAAAATGGAGGTTATGCTGAAAGCAGTGACTTGACGATCTGCTGAACCTTGGTGCCGTCAGCTTTTCCCTTGAGTGCTTTCATGGCTTCACCCATCACTTTGCCGATGTCTTTCATGGATGTGGCGCCTGTTTTGGTTACAACGTCCTTTACAATGGCAATCACCTCGTCATCGGATACCGGTTCAGGCAGATACTCTTCAATAACACTAAGTTCCGAAAGCTCTATAGCCGCAAGGTCAGCACGGTTTCCTGCAGTGAACTGCTCTATGGCATCGCGGCGTTTTTTTGCAATACTGACCAGTACCTCCATCTCCTGTTCATCATTAAGAACCCCGATGCCTCCAACGCGAATCGACACCTCTTTTTCAAGCAAAGCTGCCCGGATTGAACGAATTGCATTAAGGCGGTTTTTGTCGCCGCTTTTCATGGTATTTTTAAGATCCTGGTCTATTTTTTCTTTCAGACTCATGGCTGTTGTCAGTTCAAATTGATTGTGTAAAAAGGAGTAACTGAAAATACAGGAAAAAATGCGGCTTTCCCACAAGAGCTTTTCATTGTTCATTCATTGATATCACCGCAAATTGGCCTTAAGACAATCTCTTCAACCGATGTTCGCTGCGGCGTCAGATAAGCATTGACTATAGGAAGTGAAATATCCTCAGGCATCATCATAACATTTCTCATAGAATCGCAAACCTCGCCCCACATCGGGGTATAGACTGCTCCAGGCATGACATTGGTAATTCTGACATTGCAGGTTTTAGCGTAGAGTCGTATTGTCTCAACCAGCCCTTTCTGTCCGAACTTTGACATCGAGTAGATCGAAGAGCTTTTGAATGCTGTTTCAGCAGCGATTGATGTGATAAAGAAAATGTGGCCTGATCTCTTCTTTTCCATGACAGCAAAAACCTTTTGTGTAAGAAAAAAAGTTCCTTTCAGGTTTGTCGCCATGGTATAGTCAAAATCCTCCTCCGTCATCTCTGCGAGCGCCTTGAATCGTCCGACACCGGCATTATTGACCAGGCAGTCAATTGTCCCGTATCGTTCAAGCACCGTAGTAAAGAGCCGGTCAATCTGGTCAATTTTGGCAATATCGGTCTGAATGATATCTGCTTCTGCGCCATAAGAACGGCATTCGGTTGCGACAGATTCAAGATCTGTAGCTGTCCTTGAAGCGAGAATCAGGGTGGGGTTCAAGTTGTTATTGATGGCAGCTGCTTTGGCAAAATCAAGAGCAATGCTTCTTCCGATTCCTTTTCCGGCACCTGTTATGATGATGATCTGTTTCATTGATTTGTATTGTGGTTCAATTTCCTGCTGCTGTCAGTATGGTTTTTGTACTGGTTATTTATGATGGATATCGTAAAAATCAGGTGTAATAATATTAATTATATGTGAAAAAAAAGAGAATGTACATATATTGTGTATGCAATTAATCCGCACATGCACTGCGGCCCCCATCGTGCATTGCAAATCTTTAACATTGATAAATCTTATTATTTATCATGGCTATAAGTAAAGTTAAATGGTTTGATGGAAAAAAAGGATATGGGTTCCTTTTAAATCCAGAAGGGGGAGAGGATATTTTTGTTCATTTTTCGGCTATCCAGTCTGATCAGACTTACAAGGTACTGAATCAGGATGCTGAAGTTGACTTTGAACTCGATAAAACCCAGAAAGGATTGCAGGCTAAAAATGTCAGGGAAGTTTCTTCCGATGGATTATTACAAACACCTTCTTTTAACCAGGGTTCATTTGGTTGAAGGTAATCGAGGCTTGCCATAATCCTCTTTTTTTTAGACCGGAGCCGAACTGTCAGCATTAAAGAAGGGATCGTTCCCGAAAGCTGAACCACTCCGTTTTTGCTAAGATGACATGGTCCAGCAGGTCAATCTGGATAATAGAGCTTGCTTTTTTCAGCAGATCGGTAACCTGTTTATCGGCACTGCTTGGTTCAACGTCACCTGAAGGGTGGTTATGGACAAGAATGATTGCGTGAGCACTCTCTCTGATGGCCGACTTGAATACCTCCCTGGGATGAATAAGTGCGGAATTGAGTGTTCCTACTGAAACCAGTTCGTTTTTAATAATCTGGTTTTTGGTGTTCAGGTGCAGGACAAAAAGATGTTCTTTTGTCTCATCCGGTATCCTGCCTGCCATGTATTCAACAATATCCCGTGCCGCCCTGATTTTTTTGTTAATATTTTTTGAGTAGTGCAATCGCTTGTTCAGTTCGAAGACAGCAACGATCTGCATTGCTTTTACCTTGCCGATTCCCCTGATTTTTTGAAGATCCGCCTGTGCTGTGTCAGCAAGTTTTTCAAGCTTGAACGTCGTTATAATTTCATTGCAGGTGTCAATGATATTGTGGTTTTTCGATCCCGAACGCAAAATCAGGGCAAGCAATTCAGCAGGACTGAGTGATGCTGGTCCCCCCCTTAGAAACCTCTCACTCGGCCTGTTTTCAGGGTCCAGATCATGAATTCTCATTATTATAAGATGGTTGCAATGGTTATGGGCTCCCTTTACATGTAGGAAGTAAAAAAAAAGTAATAAAAAATAAGGAAAAGGATGCAGAATTTGAAATGTTTTCTTAGCTCAATTATCGGAGAACCCGATCGGTAAAAAAAGCCTTGATTTTCTTGATCGTTCAACTTATCCCTCTTAAGGTTATGCCAAAGCAATAAATCTTTGTATCTTTTTCAGGAGCCCCCATGCATGTTGGTCACTATCTCGATAATGTTTTTTTATTTTCATTTTATATTGATAGTGCTGATAGTCGTTTTTTGAGGAAGGTTTCTTTTACTGCTTGCAATGGGGAAGGCTTAAGTCGTTGAACTTTATCCATACATTGCAACAGAGGGAGCTTTTTATGAATGCGATCTATAAAGTCTGCTGTAGAATTGGTTTTATTTTTCTCTTTTTTTCAACACTGGCCGTGGCGGCCGATGTTGAAAAGACAGTACCAACTGTTCGATTCGACCGGGTTCAGGGTATAGTCAATACTGTGGATCAGGTAAGCGGATTGGTGGAGGTTAAGCTCACTGATGGTTCCTTGCAACGGGTGCGGGTTGCATCGAACGCCTATCTTCACACTCTGCGCGGTCTTGACGAGCGTATGAGGCGACTTGATCCTAAAGGGATTAACGCGTTTACCCCGGGTGTTCGCATTGCAGCTTCAGGTATGGTTTATTCAGATAGACCTGAACTCGTAGCCAAAGAGGTTACATTTTTCAATACAGGCAGCACTCCGCTTGTCTTCGAAGATGCCGATTGGTGGTCATCGCAAGCTATGGAACTTGCTGAATTCTGGATACGAACTCAATTCGGGCCCGGCGAGATCGGAGATCCTTCCGGTTATCGCACAAATATCACCAAGGCCGGCACAAAACGATCTGAATCGATTAATCTGCAGGAAACCGATACCCTGTCGCGTTTGATCTATGGATTGTGTTCAACCTACCTTATTAATGGTAATCCGCGTGTCCTTAGGGCAGCAACGGAACTTGTACGCTACCAGCGCCAGAAAATGCGTATTGAAACGCCTGATGGCAAACATGTTTACTGGCTTCATGCTGTGCGAGACGGCCGGCCTGTTTTAGCATCCCTTTTTGCTGAAGATGCCGGGACGATTCCGCTCTATGAGCAGATCTACGCTCTGGCCGGGCTTACCCAGTACTATCGGGTAACCGGCGATCCGGTAATTCTTGCCGATATTGAGAAGACGATTCGTTTTATGGATGATCACTACTGGGATGGTTCGCATCAGGATCCATTGCAGCGTGGATATTTCTCCCATATTCATCCGGGAACGTTTCGTTCCTCTGATGCCGGTGCCAATGCCTTAAAGAAAAACTGGAACTCAGTGGGTGACCATTTGCCAGCCTACCTGGAAAATCTCTATCTCGGTACACATGACAAAAAACATCTTCTGCGACTGAATGATCTTGCCAATCTCATTGTTGCCCACTTTCCTGATTCGAAAAGTCCTTTCGTCAATGAACGGTTCAACGCCGGGTGGGAGCCTGACCACGGTTACGCCTGGCAGCAGAATCGGGGTGTTGTCGGACATAACCTGAAGATTACCTGGTGCTTGACCCGTCTCTATCACCTTACTGGTAATACCGGTTATCTTGAAGTCGCAAAACATTGTGCAGACGAGATGCTGATCCATGGTCAGGATACCCGTCGAGGCGGATGGTACGATGTCATCGAACGCATGCCCGATCCCGTCACAGGCCGTTATGAATTGGCCTGGCACGACAGAAAGGCCTGGTGGCAGCAGGAACAGGGTATTCTGGGTTATTATATACTTTTCGCCGAAACCCGTGAGCCAAAATACCTTGAATCAGCCCGAGCAGGTGCTGGCTTTTACAATCTTGCTTTTCCTGATCATGATGATGGTGACATCTTTTTTGACAGCCAGTCTGATGGAACTCCCTATCTCATTGGTGACAGGGCTGACAAGGGCAGTCACTCCAAAAGTGGTTATCATAACATGGAGCTGACCTATTTTGCCCATTTTTATACAAATCTTCTTGTCCATAAGCGACCGGTTATCCTGCATTTCAATCCGGGCGTTGAAGCTGGCGGAACCAATTTTTACGTACAGCCCATCTCATTTCCACCCGGTATCGTGAAGGTGACCTCAGTTACACTTGGTGGCCGTGAATACAAAAATTTCAATGCAAAAGCCTTCATGGTAAAATTGCCGAAATGGACGGTGCCGGAACCGCTGACCGTGACGTTATCTCCGATATAACTTCGCATACGGAAGTGCGGAACTCTTAGAACTGAACAAGGATTTCAAGAATTATTTTTATGGTGATACAGAAAGACGAAATTTCGAAGGTTTTCATTACCTGGTCAATGGTCGCGCTTCTTGCGATTGGCTATGCAATTGGCTGGAGTGCAGTACATTCGATGCTGGTCAAGCGAATGGGAATCGAATATCTGCCCTACACATACATTGGTATCAGCCTTTTAGGTGTACTTGGATCATCCGTATATCTGATGTTTGCCGATGTAGTGCGCAGAGATCGCCTTCTGATGATTTTTTCCCTTGTAACCGGGCTCATGCTTTTGTTTGCCAGAACTTTGGTTGCCGCCAATCATGATGGAGAAAAAGACCTTTCAGTTCAGCTTGTTCTCTTTTTTGTCGTGGTTTTTTTTGCTCAAGGCGTGGGCAACTCTACACTGGGAACACAAGTCTGGACTATTATAAATGATCTGTTCCGTCCTTCTCAGGGCAGAAGACTTTATCCCATTGTTGGAACAGCAGGGACAATCGGTGGAATCGCGGGAGGGGCTTCAATTCACTATCTTGCCAGCTCCCTCGGTACCGCCAACCTTGTTCTTATATGGGCTGCGGCCATATTGGCTTTAATTCCGCTTACATGGTGGATGCGCAAGCGTTTCGGGGGTGAGCTGCGAGGTAGAAAATCAGGAGCCTCCGCCGCTCAACCGGCTGGCTCACGACTGCTTGAAGGGTGGGAATTCTTTTTTCGCTCCAAAATGGCAGTCACTCTTGGATTCATTGCGGTCATGTTCTGGGTTGTTGGTTCTCTGGCTGATTTTCAGTTCTCGCGTATTATGAACATCTCTTTTCCTTCCGAGGCAAAATTGGCTGGTTTTTATGGTGTTTACGGGATGATTATTAATGCAGCCGGACTTCTCGTGCAGCTCTTTTTCAGCAGCTATCTCATTCGCCGTATTGGCGTTTCACGAGGGCTTTTAGCTCTTCCGGTAACAATCCTTGCCGGCTTTGCCCTTGTAGGTTCGTATTTCGTTTTTTGGTCCGGACTTCTTATGCGCTGTTCGTGGGATCTGGTCGGTATGACAATTCAGGGTAATTCTTATCAACTCGCTCTCAATGCAATTCCCGGTGCGCTCCGTGCACGTATTCGCGGCTTCATAGATGGGGTCATAAACCCCCTTGGCGGAGTGATTGGAGGCTTGCTCATCATCTTTCTGCATAATGCTTTCGACACGGTAAACAAATCCGGCTGGCAGGATCCTGTAACGCTTTCCGGAATCGTTCTTTCCGCTCTTTGGATTATTGTGGTTGTCAATTCGCAAAAGCATTACATGGATATGATTGCTGATAACCTTCAAAGTGTTGAGCAGCGTACCGTCATGGATGCAATAGATTGCCTTGTGGAACCCGCAAACGCAAGAGCTGCAGCGATGCTCGAAGAGGTCGCAAAAATGCAGGATCCTCAGAAACGAGCTGCCGTAGCGCGTGTGAGGGCCAGTATTGCCGGAAATGCTTCACTGCAGGCTCTCTACCTGTTGTTAAATGACCCAGTTATTCATGTTCGCGCAGAATCTTTACGCTCAATGGCTCATCTGTTAAAAAAGCGTTCTCTTCCCCCTGAAGCATTCGAGATCCTGCATCGCCTGGTTGAATCTGATCCCGAACCGGCCATTCGCGCCGATGCTCTCAAGCTTGTTCTTCTAAAGCAGCCGGCCGGTGAGTGGCAGGAGATGGCAAGGAGATGGCTTGCAAGCGGCACTGTTCCAGTTCGCGCTCGAGTAGTTGAAGCCATCGGAATTCTCAGCGCCAATAAAAAGGCGTTACTTGAACCGATGCTTCTGGATGAGTCCGCTATGGTAAGGGCTGCGGCCGTACAGGCACTATGGGACGAACCGGAAGTGAGAATAAACGCTCGCAGGGTACTCTCAGAACTTCTCGAAGGTGACGATCCCGATGCCCACCGGGCTGCTTTGGCCGTATGTCATCTCGTAGGTGATTGTCCTGATCCTTCTGCACCGGCACGTATGCTCAGTTCGCCGAATTCGATTGCCCGTATTTTGGCCGGTGCGGCTCTGATTCGTTTCGGAGCTGATCCCGAACTCAGACAGAAGGCCATCGGGGTCGTATGCAAGACCATGGCCGAAGAAGAATACGCCGGACTCTATCAGCGCGAGTTGCTTCCATTGCTTCCTGATCTGGGTGAAGAGGCAATTGACGAGATCCTGTTTGGTGTAGCCCGACTTTCCACAGAGGAGAAAGTCCGTGTTTCGTCTCTTCTTAGTGGTATCTATGATGTTTTGAACAGCCGGATCTCAGTATCTGAAACCATAACTCAGGCTGGGAAATTTTCATAGAAAGCTTATCGGCTGAAACTAATTTCAAGGTTACTCATGAGAGGAAAGAGGCTATTGATAAGGGTACTGAAAAAGACGATCTATCGACTTCTGATTCTGACATCTTTCCTGATGCCTTTAGCACAATCTGACGTGTTTGCAAAAGAGTCTGCTCTTTTGAGTGCACAGCTTGTCGGGACTCCAATGGATGGACGATCCATGTGGAATCCTTTTGATCCACGTAATGATATGGAGTGCGAGAGCAGCGGAAACTTCAAAAAAACTCTCTTGCTCAGCGCGACAGGTGGGCGAAACCATGACGGCATCTATTCCATGAGATTTTTTACAGGGAGGGATCTCCGTTCGGTATACAAACGTGGACGGGAGACCGGCAGACTTGTGAGTGGTCCTGGATCGGTCTTTGCTGGCAACATTATTATTAAGGTGTCCCACGATGGCGCTTATGTTATTAAGTTCAACCCGCAAGCCTCTACTTATGCGGTCTCACCACATGTCGATGAACTCTCGAAAATCGAATCGATACAGGTCAATGGCTTTGTGCACGACAAGCAGGGTAGTACTGAATGTTTTGATGGTCGATTGACAAGAGCTGCCGAAAAGTGGGATGAGTGGGTTCCTTCCCATGAATTTACCAATAACGGGGATGGTTCCTGGACGATAACGCTTCCTCTTTCCGCTAAGGGCGGGCATGAGAGCAACGGGGTGTACCAGTGCCTTTTTTCAGCCAATCACAACGCAGACTGGGGGTACAGTGCAATTCTCGATAAACCGGGACGTCTTGCCGGAGGGAACGGCTACGACAGCAGGGTCGGTAATATTGATGAAACCGCCATCGTATTTCGTGTTCATGCTGATGGTCGCTATACTTTTACAGTGTGGCCGGAGAGCTATCGTTTCAGCGTTTCACCGGCAGTAGATTTCTACCATAACCCTGATTTTCAGATAAACGGGGACGTGGTGAATGATCCATGGAACCCTTCTGCACCAAGCCATAAAATGCAGAAAGGGAAAGATGGTTTATGGCGAAAGCGGCTGAATCTGACAAATACCGGCGGCAGTATCGGCAAGGGAGTCTATACAATGAACTTCTCCATCAATTCCGACTGGGCGCTTGACAGTATCGGTTTTGGCGGCCTCTGGGGTAAAACATGGCATTCAGCCCCCCAGGAATCGAACATCCTTTTCCGGGTAGAGAAAGATGGTGAGTATATGGTGACTCTTGATCCCGCAAAAGGCTCCTTTGCAGTAGACCCGCCAGTTACACCGATCACCCAAATTGAGTCATTGCAAATTTCAGGCAATTTCGAAACTTTAGCCAAAGACGGTAAAGAAGGCTGGAACCCCATTGACCCACTGCATGATATGGGCACTTCAAATGGACATCTTTTCACAAAAGATCTTCTTCTTGCCGGAGGGGTACTCTATCATTATAAATATACGGCAAATCACGCGGGATGGTCATGGTCCTTGGTAGATTATCCTTATGACGGATACCGTCGTCTAGCGTTACATGGCAATCCGCCGCCACTCTCTTTTCAGTGTCCAAGGAACGGGATATACAGGTTCACGGCAGACATCGAATCCGGCGAATATTCAGTAGTTCTCATCTGGCACAAATAAATTATGAATAAGCTCTGGATACTTTTGACACTTATACTTCTTCCGGATATTGGAACTGGTATTGCTGTTGCAGGATCTTCTGTTTCCATTGCTGTGGACGCCGCGGGAAGGGGAGACGTAAAGCTCCTCGGAGATTGGATAGCCAAAGGAGGAAACCCCGATATGGCTGATACAGAAGGATGGACACCTCTGCTCAAGGCAGCTGTGTGCGGGCAGTCACAGACGGTTGATTTTCTGTTGAATAATCCGGTGCGTAAGGCCGATCCTGGTGTGCCGTTTGCACCTTCCGGCGCCCTGCCGATTCACATGGCCGGACATTCCGGAAGCGTCGAAACTGCATCACTCATACTGGCAGCAAGACCGAAGGATCTGGATGCTGTGTGGCTGCTCAATGGCCATACCCTGCTTCTTCAGGCTGCTTTTTACGGGCATGCCGAGCTTGCTGCATTTGCAATAGCAAAGGGCGCTAACCCTGCGGCTACAACCTTGCGCGGCATTACAGCTGCTGATTTTGCAAAGCAGTTTGACAATAAATCTCTTCTTCGAGCACTCTCTTCCGGTGAGGTTAGTGAATCAGGCAAAAAGGCCTATTATGCAGAATTGCTCGAGCGGATCCGGGTACCGGTTCCTTCAGGAGAGGAGGATGCCCAGAAAAAATCCGATAGACTTGTTGCTCTCATTGAGGATGCTCTCAAGCAGGTTGCCAGTGATCCTGAAAAGATCGAAGCTCTCTCCGCTACTATCGCCTTGAGCATGGATGGTGTTGATGTAAACCGTCTTGGAGGGGATCTCAGGCAGCCGCCTCTTGTCGTCACTGTTACGGGAAACAATATGAATCCGCATCCTGAAGCAGCTTCTTCGCTTAGACTGCGCATTGCCGGCATGCTGCTTGATCGTGGAGCCAGTCCCCTGGTTGACGAGCTTCATCCTATGGGTGCCAATGCCATTATCCGTGCTTCGGTATTCGGCCATCTTGATATTCTTAAACTCATGGGCTCCAGGCTCACTTCCGCTGAATTAGCCGGAGCACTTAACCAGCGGCCGGTGGTGAACGGTCTCACTGCCCTGCACGATGCGGTGCTTCGTGCAGGCACTGCGAATGAAGAACGGTTTCATCGTTATATCGAACAGATTCGTTGGGAAGTCGCTTCAGGTGCACGATCGGATATTGAAGACTTTTCAGGGCTCACACAGCACCGGTACGGGGAGAAAATTGTCGGTCTTGAACATCGCAAAGCTGTTCTTGATGCACTTGAACCTGCAGTGACAGCCCCTCAGTGGAACCATGTAGCTATCGGCGTCAGTAACCTGGAATCTGCTATTAAATGGTATGGAGATGTTTTTGGATTCATTCCGCTAAGTAAGCCGGTGACTCATGAACCAGGTGATCTTGATAAGTGGCAAAGAGCAACCGCTCTTTTTGGAAGCAGCATTAACAAAGTTCGAAGTGTTCGTCTCCGGTCTCCTGGAGCTCCCATGCTTCAGGCGCTTGAGTTTTTTGAAGTATCTCCTGCACTTCCAAAATCTCAATTTACCCGTTCCGGTTTTCTGCACGCATGTCTTGTTGTCGGAGATGTCGATACTGTCGCCGGGCGTATTGCGGCACACGGGGGTCGGATACTCGATCGTTCAATTCTCAGGGGTATTCACATCACCTTCTGTGCAGACCCTTATGGCAATATACTTGAGCTTGCCTCTTCTTCATGGTAGGACATCATGTTCATAGCGGCAGACGAAGCTGTCAAAGATTAGACCGTAATCACGGAAATAGGTTATACAATTTACCTTTATTAAATTAGATGGAAATGCAATAACCAGCCAGTCCGGACCGGTCATTTCATCAGAATTTTGCCGGACGTGATGGTAATAAACAGGTGCTATTAGATGTAATGGACATTCAAGAACGGTCTCAAGGCGAATTAACTATTGTTGATCTGGAAGGCAAGCTTGACGCTTCGACAACTCCCATAGTTGAAGCTCGTATTATCAAGATGATCCAGGAGGGGAAAAAATATCTGATTCTCGATTTTGGCAAGGTTACCTATCTTGCAAGCAGCGGTCTCAGGATGTTGCTTCTTGTCGTCCGGCAAATACAGAAGCTTGAGGGAAGCCTTGTGCTCTGCACTCTCACCCAGACGATGCTCGACACTTTGGATGTAACCGGATTTCTCCCATACTTCAAACTGGCATCTTCTTCCGACGAAGCCATCAAGCTCTCACTGGATTGAGTAACGCCGAAAACCTTGATAATTAAATCGATTACCCCTTGTATTAAATAATAACATAAACAGTGCTAATCGGAGCCCTTCATGAAGATGAAAATATCGAAAAGAGCAGCTTTTATATTTCTGCTCTTTATTGCTGTACCTGCCATGGTTATGGCAAGTGAAGTGCAGACCAAAAAAAAACAACTGAACAAACGTGTTCTTTTTGTGCTTTCAGAATTCGGTTACTGGGGTGAAGAGCTTATCGGACCGCTTGAAGCGCTTGAAGCTGCAGGGTACAACGTTGATTTTGCGACACCCAAGGGAACGAAGCCGCTTGCGCTGCCGCCAAGTATGGATCCTGGCTTTGTCGATCCCCCTCTGGCCCGCACGGTGACAACTCCCGCGATGGCAGCAAAGGTCAGGGCAATCGAAGCATCCGTCAAGCTCGACCATCCCGTCAATCTGACTAAGTGGCTTCCCTCAAAGCCCTATGTAAGTTCCCCGGTATATCTCAATGAACTTTTTGCCTACAATGACGCCTTGGACAAGGTGGCGATTGATGTGCAGAAATATGATGCCCTTTTATTGGTAGGCGGTAGTGGGCCCATTCTCGATATGGCCAACAACAAGCGCCTGCAGGACCTTGTAAGAATATTCCTTAAAGCAGGAAAACCTGTTGCTGGAGAGTGCTATGGCGTTGCTGTTCTGGCCTTCACGCGTGATGAGATTACTGAAAAGAGCATTGTTTATGGTAAACGGGTTACTGGTCACCCGCTTGCTTTCGATTATAACGATGGCCATGGATATATAAAGATTGATCATGGTTTTCAGGGAGCTCCATACCAGCTTGAATTTATTCTCAAAGATGCCGTTGGGCCTGAGGGGCAGTTTATTGGTAATGTCGGAAAAAAATATTCAGTTATTGTTGATTATCCGATCATCACCGCCCGAACTACAGGCGATTCGGCACTATGCGGTCAGAAACTCATCGAAGTACTCGAAAAAGGGTTGACGCGCTACGGATGGTAATCCTGAAACTGGCATGAGCATGAACCTCCACAGCATTCTGCCCAGACGACTGAAGGAGCGCTTCACCATAATCGCAGTGTTTTGTTCCTGCATCATCTTCCTTTGCACGGCACCACTGACGGTCTGGCAGGGTCGTCAGATTATGCTTCATAACCGTTTAGATGATCTTGATAACCGTCTGGATATACAGGTAAACAAGCTTCGATGGGACTTGCGTTCCATTCGACAGCAGGTCCACACTATAACGGATCTGGTGCAGCAGTGGAATCCTTCCGGATTGGAGTCATGGTATGTCGCCATGGAAAATATGCTTAACCGCCTGCCTGATGCTCATGCGGTAACTGTTGCATTCGAACCCGACAACAGTTTAGGCCCGAAAGGAGTGAGGAACATTTTAGTGTACCGGAGGGGTACTGTGGAGGGCCGTTTCATTAGAGGGCAATTATCTTATGACCCCAATGATCCGGCTTCGCTCGGCGCCCGATGGTATATTCCTCCACGTAAGGGTAATATTGAATTCATCGAGGGGTTCTGGAGTCTTCCCTACGTATCATCCTATCAAGGCCATCTGCCGGAAATCACCTGTTCAGTGCCGATCAACCGTGAAGAATCCGGTTCGCTTGTTATTGACGGAGTGCTGGCTGTCGACATCACTCTTGAATCCATGTTGAAAACAATGTCCGGGCTCGATATCAAGACAGAGTTTCAGCTGTTTATTCTCGATCCCCAATGCCGTCTTCTGTCAGGAATGCATGGGATTTCAGGGTATAAGAGGTCTGACGGACGTTTACAGGATTTCATTCGATCGAATCCTCTTGCAATGGCCTCATTTCCGGAACTTCGGAAAGCATCAGTTCTATCCGGTTCATTCATTGCTATAAATCCGAGTAATGGAGTAGAAAGTTTTTTTCTTTCCAGAAAGATACCCGGCGTTCCTCTCATTTTTGTCTATGTGTTCCCTGTTCAGGATCTTAGCAGAGATGCATGGTGGCTTGCCGGTGGAGTATTTCTCGTTGGCTTGACCTGTATTGGAGGAATGGGATTGCTGTTCCGATGGAGCGCCGGACTGGCAACTCGCAATCTTGATGTTCTGCGTAAAGGTGTTGGAAGTGTGAAGGCCGGAAATTTCACCGCCATATCGATGGCATCATTAACACATGACGAAACTGCTGATGTTATTGATGCCTTCAACGGTATGGTAGCTGAACTGCAGCTCTCCCTCTTGCGAAGGGAGGAGATGGCTCGCAGTCAGCAGCGCTTGAAAACTGAACTTGAGCTTGCCCACAACATCCAGAACTCAGTTCTTCCTGGACCAATGAAGCTTATGGGCGGAAGTCATTTCAGCCTCTCGATTCCTGCCCAGGAAGTAGGCGGGGATTTTTTCGATCATTTCGTTCTGCCGGGAGGCAAAACAGTCTTTACGATCGGGGATGTTTCGGGTAAAGGGGTTTCGGCCGCGATGTTTATGATGCGGGTGAGCCTGCTTTTTCGCACTATTGCCGCTGTCATGGAGCCGCATCAAGCCGTTACCCGACTCAACTCGATGCTTGCGGAATCCAATCCTCAGATGATGTTTGTAACGTTTTTCCTTGCAGTATTGGATCCGTTGGCCCAAAGACTTATCTGTGTTAATGGCGGGCACAATCCGCCGGTATTGGTACGGGCGGATGGAACAGTCGACCTTCTCTTGGAGAGGAGCGGGCCTGCAATTGGCGTTTTGCCTGGAAAGCAGTTTACAGCCTGGCATGTTCCGTTCAGGCAAGGGGATCTTCTGGCGATCTATACTGACGGGATCAGTGAAGCGATGGATCCTTCTGGCGAACAGTTCGGTCTTGACCGGTTATCCGCTTTTCTCCTGCAGAGCCAGAAACTTTCACTGAAGCAATCGGCAGAGGAGCTGGTGGGGCAGGTTATGAGCTGGCAGGGCGAAGAAGATCAGTTTGACGATATCACGTTGACGCTCATCAGGTCATCAGAGAATGCTCGTGAACTGCGGCTCCCTGCGTCATACTCAACAATAGAAGAGGTCGTCGAGCTGATTGATCGTTCTGCCTTGGAAGGGGGGATGGATCCTTCAGCAATCCGTGAGATCTCTCTTGCCGTCTGTGAAGCTGTTACCAACGTAATTACATACTCGCTTCATGAGGACTCTACTCTTTTATACAGTGTATTCACCTCATGGTCCGGAGATGATTTCGTGGTTCGTATTGAGGATTCCGGACCACCTTTTGATCCTGCCGCCCTTGCTCCTGTTAATACCAATATTCCGCTGGAAGATCGTCAGATCGGCGGCATGGGCTGGTTTCTCATCAGGCAGTATACTGACGATGTCCGCATGTTTCGTTCATCTGATACCAACATACTGACACTTGTGCGTTTCCGAAACCGCCCGACTTTTGGGCAAAAAAAATAATCCATGGAGGGATTTGTGATGATGAACAGGAAAGCTATTTTTTATCTCCTATTGATCTTTTTGATAACCGTTTTTTCTGCCTCGCCCTCTGTTGCCAGCCAGCCGTCACTAACGGAAGCCATGGTGAAAAATGTGATTCTGAGCTGGTATCAGGGTACAAATGACCATAAGCCATTAGCCGATCAGCTGGCTCTTCTCACTGATGATGTAGAGATGCGCTATCCAGATACTTCGGTACCGTTCACAGGCAAAAAGGCATTCAGTAAATGGTATGAAGACGTGCTTGTAAAGTATTTTGATGAGATTCATAAAGTTGAGTCCTGGGATATCAAGATCTCCGGTCAGCTTGCCATAGTTGATCTGGTGGTCAGATGGGAACGGCGCCGGTGGAATCCTGGAGAAGCCACAAGTCACTATGAGGCATCAGTTTCCCGTCAATATCTTGAACTGGTGCGATTGCCTGCCGATGGCCGTGTCCTTATTCGCAAAAAGATCGTGAAGACTTTTGAAAAAACAGCCCCTATCTATAATGTGGAGTCCTAACATGAATATAACCGTTTCTCAGCAGGGCAGCACTGAAGTTGCTGTTATTACCGGTGACATAACCCATTCCGTTGCAGGAGATCTTCAGGAAAAACTGCTTGCCGTTTTGTGCTCGACCGATTTCCTTGTGCTTGATTTTGCTGGCATAGGTATTCTCACAAGTGCAGGGCTGAGGATGCTTCTCATACTCTATCGCGAAGCCAAAGTGAACGGGAAAAAACTTGTTCTTGTCGCAATTCCCGAATCGGTAAAGGATGTCATGTCAGTCACCGGTTTTTTAGAACAGTTTGTTGTACTCAATAGCGTAAATGAGGCTATTGAGCAAGTTTCCAAATCCATACTGTTATGAGTGCTCGTATTGATCTTTACCCGACAGGTGAAATATCCGGCTGGAAAGTCCGGCCTGGTCGAGTACGGCCATATGGAACATCACTTGTACCGGGAGGCGTAAACTTTTCAATTTATTCCAGCGCAGCGACTTCCTGTACCCTTGTACTTTTCGATAAGCAGAGTCGCAAGATCATGGCTGAACTTTTGTTTCCTGATTCGTTCCGTATCGGAGATGTCTGGAGCGTTGTTATTTTCGACCTTGACCCGGAAAGTTTCGAATATGGATTCAGGATGGAAGGCCCCTGGGATCCTTTAATCGGGCACCGCTTTGATCCGTCCAAAGTTCTGCTTGATCCCTATGTTCGTTCGATTTCCGGCCGTAACGTTTGGGGTGCGCCGCCTGACTGGAATGATGAGTTTCCTTATCGTGGTTTTGTGATCCCGGAAGACTTTGACTGGCGCGGGGATAGTTCACTGGAAATTCCTTCGGAAGATCTTATCATCTATGAGATGCATGTAAGAGGATTTACCCGACATCAGACATCCGGTATTGCACATCCTGGTACCTATGCTGGAGTTGTTGAAAAAATACCATATCTGCTTGGTCTCGGTGTCAATTGTGTTGAACTTCTTCCGGTTTTCGAATTTGACGAATTTGAACTTTCGGTACCTAACTCCTTTACCGGAGGTACCAACATGAATTACTGGGGATACAGTACGGTCGGATTTTTCGCGCCGAAAGCCGGCTTTGCTGCGACAGGCAGTTTGGGAATGCAGGCTGACGAATTCAAGAGCATGGTTCGTGCTCTGCATGCAGCAGGCATTGAGGTCATTCTTGATGTAGTGTTTAATCATACCTGTGAGGGTGATCACCGAGGGCCTACCATCTCTTTCAGAGGTCTTGACAACCAGATCTATTACCTGCTGACCCCGGAGGGTTATTATCACAACTTCAGTGGCTGTGGCAACTCGCTCAACTGTAATAATCCTGTTGTGCGTGACCTGGTTCTTGAGTGTTTACGGTTTTGGGTTTCAGAGTACCATATTGATGGTTTCCGGTTTGATGCAGCGGCTATTTTAGGTCGTGATCCATCGGGAGCCATCATGAACAATCCGCCCTTGCTCGAATCGGTAGCTCTCGACCCGATTCTCAAAAAGTGCAAGCTGATCGCAGAAGCCTGGGATGCTGGCGGTCTTTATCTTCTTGGAAAGTTTCCTAATTATGGCCGGTTTTCCGAATGGAATGGGAAATTCCGTGACGACACCCGTGATTTCCTTCGTGGTGAACCTGATCATGCTGCGCTTCTTGCCACCCGTATAGCAGGTTCCCCAGATCTTTATGAAGCAGGGGGGCGCGGTCCACTTGCCTCGATCAATTTTATTACCTGTCATGATGGGTTTACCCTTCGGGATCTGGTCAGTTACAACCACAAGCACAACGATACAAACGGGGAGGATAATCGTGACGGAAGTGACGACAATAGAAGCTGGAATTGTGGAATTGAAGGCGAAACCACCGATCCGGGAATATGTTCACTCCGTTTGCGCCAGATAAAGAATGCCTTGCTCATGCTCATGGTTGCCCGGGGTACCCCTATGCTTCTTATGGGAGATGAAATGGGCCGCACACAATGGGGTAACAACAACGTCTACTGCCACGACAACGATTTAAACTGGCTTGACTGGTCACTGCTGGAGAGAGAGTCCGAACTGTTTCATTTTACTCGTCTTGCCATCGCGTTACGTCGCCGGCACCCTGCTCTTCGATCTTCAAGGCATCCGCGCAGTGATATTGCCGGTGCACTTGGATTCCCGGAAATATCCTGGCATGGAAGCCATCCATGGTCACCTGACTGGTCGCCCCAATCTCACCTCGTTGCAGTTGTTTTTGCATCGATGACTTCATCTGGTGAAGATGTGCTGTATTATGCGTGGAACAGCGCTTCTACAGTAAATATGCTCGAGCTCCCTGTTCTTCCTGAGCCTTTTCATTGGAGAGTTGCTGTCAATACAGGGTGTGAAGCTCCCTTAGATATCAATAATGACGATGATGCCCCTGAACTGGAACCCGGAGCATCATTTCTTATAGGACCATACTCCAGTATAGTCCTTTTCGCTCGTCGGCATTGATCCTTGGCTATTTCTGAAGGGGAGTTTCAATTGTTGGAACTGATGCCTTCATGGTGAACAGATGATAGTTCATACTGTCCTCGAGGGCATGCAGGCTTGCTTCAATAATATTGGTCGATACGCCGACCGTTCCCCAGGTATAGCGCCCGTTGCTTGACTCTATCAATACCCGGACTTTTGCGCTCGTTCCCCGTTTTTCTTCAAGCACTCTGACTTTGTAGTCAACCAGTTTGATGCTTTTGATTTCAGGATAAAAGTGTATCAGCGCTTTGCGCAGAGCTTTGTCAAGCGCATTGACCGGCCCGTCACCATCGGCAGCAATATGCTCAATTTCTTCTCCAACCTTGACCTTAAGTATGGCCTGGTCAACATTTTTTGCACTCTTGCTCGATTCAATATGAACTTTGGTTTCCAGTACTTCAAAGAATGGCTTGAAATTGCCAAGTTCCTTGTGCAGAATCAGCTCAAAAGAGGCTTCAGCTCCGTCAAACTGATAGCCTTCGTGTTCCAGTTCTTTAATATGATGTACAATATTTTTAATAAGCTCACTCTTCTCCGGGATTCTGATGCCAAGCTCCTGTGCCTTGTAGCGGATGTTGCTTTGACCGGCAAGCTCTGAAACCAGAACCCTCTGACGGTTTCCGACAAGTGTAGGGTCGATATGTTCATAGAGAGAACTCTCTTTCATAACTGCGCTGACATGGATGCCGCCTTTGTGCGCAAATGCGGATTTCCCGACAAAAGGCGCTTTGCTGTTCGATTGAATATTCAGAATCTCATAAACAAACTTCGAGAGGGAAGTAAGCTGGTTGAGATGCTCCACATGCGAAAATGAGCGTTGCAGTTTCAAGATGATATTGGGGATAATGCTGATGAGGTTGGCATTTCCGCAACGCTCACCGATACCGTTGATGGTCCCCTGTATATGAGTTGCACCGGCCTTGACGGCTGCTATGGAATTCGCCACTGCCAGATCGCCGTCATTGTGACTGTGGATACCTACAGGCACTCCCGTCATTGCCAGCACTTGTGCTGCGATTTCACTTACTTCATGAGGAAGTGATCCACCATTAGTGTCGCAGAGCACAACTCTTGAAGCCCCTGCCTGAACAGCCGACATAAGCATTTTTAAAGCAAACTCCGGGTTGTCCTTGAACCCGTCAAAAAAATGTTCGGCATCAAAAAAAACATCCCGTCCCTGCGCTTTAAGAAAGGCAACAGAGCGGTAAATCAATTCCGCATTCTCTTCATCAGAAATGCCAAGACTTTTTACAGAGTGGGCTTTCCAGGTTTTTCCGAAGATTGTTATGACAGGAGTTTCAGAGTGCAGCAGCCCAAGGAGGTTAGGGTCGCTTTCAACGGTTTTTACCGTTCTGGCTGTCGAACCAAACGAGCAGAGTTTTGCATGCTTGAAATGAAGCAGACGTGCCTTGATGAAAAACTCTTCGTCCTTTGGATTGCTGCTCGGCCATCCGCCCTCAATATAGTCCATGCCAAACTCATCCAGCTTTTCAGCTATAAGAAGCTTGTCCTGTACAGAAAGGTTGATATGTTCACCTTGAGTGCCATCACGCAGTGTGGTATCGTAAAGCTCTATTGGCTTTGTTGTAACAGTCATAAATCAGCGTTGAGCCATTAAGTTTTCCTGTCTGGCATAAGCGAAAATTCCTCCAGCCTCTACAATGCTGAATACATCACCGAGAGGATTGAGTGTATAGGTAGCCTTTCGGGTCAGGTTTTCGATCGTGTTGGATTCCACATCAATCTTCAGTTTATCACCGGTATTGATAAGCTGGTTGAGATGCTCTGAGGTTTCATAGGGAATAACAAAACCGCCATCAACAGAGTTGCGGTAAAAAATTCTTGCATAAGACTCTGCAATAATGGCTTTAATTCCCGCAACCTTCAGGGCGAAAGGTGCATGTTCTCTTGACGATCCGCATCCGAAGTTAGGTCCGGCAATGATAATTGTAAATTCTGATTCAAAACTTCCGTCCTGAATGAATGGAATATTACCTGCAGGAAGTCCACCCTGTTCCGGCGGAACCCCTGAAAGCGCATACTTTCCGTATAATTTTACCTCTTCAGGATTAGAGAGGCTGTACACAAGATGTTCGGCCGGAATAATCTGGTCGGTATCAATATTCTTACCTAAAACATAGGCTTTTCCCTGAATGACTTTTTCCATTGGAATGTAGAGAATAAGTTAGTCCATATGTGCCGATCAGAGAAAATCTCTCGGATCGGTGAGTTTTCCGGTAATTGCCGATGCGGCAGCTGTCAAAGGCGAAGCAAGGTATACACCAGCGTGTTTACTGCCCATGCGACCTGGGAAGTTGCGGTTGGTTGTCGAAACAACGACATCGTTATCAACAGACCTTCCAACCGTATCTGCAGGTCCGCCTAGACATGCTGCACATGACGGCAGCGCAATGCTGCATCCTGCATCCTCAAAAATCTGTTTCAAGGTCTGCCCATCGTAGCGTTCACGCTCAAGGTCAAGGGCAACTTTGACGGTTGCCGGTACAATATTTGTTGTAACTGCCACCTTCTGCCCCTTCAGAATCTTTGCAGCCATCATAAAATCGGTCAGTTTGCCGCCGGTGCAAGAACCGATATAAGACTTGGTGATTTTTGTCCCCTGTACACTTCTGACCGTAGCACGGTTGTCAGGGCTGTGCGGTTGGGCGACCACCGGTTCAAGTTTAGAGACGTCATACCTGTATTTGCTGTGGTATTTTGCATCCGCGTCACTCGTGAAAAGTTCGTAGGGTTTGCTGCTTCTTGCCCGGACATAATGTTCAGTAATCTCATCTGCCGCAATAATGCCGTTCATACCTCCGGCCTCAATAGCCATGTTGGTCAGAGTCATTCTCTCTTCCATAGGGAGTGAAAAAATAGCCTCTCCATCAAACTCCATGGCCCGATAAGTTGCCCCGTCGGTTGTTATATCTCCGAGAATCTGCAGAATCAGGTCTTTTGCTGTAAGGTATTCAGGCATAGGACCATCGAAAGTGAACTTCATCGATTCAGGAACTTTTTCCCAGAGTTTGCCGGTGCCGAGAATGAACGCAGCATCCGTATTGCCGATACCCGTACCGAACATACCGAAAGCTCCTGACGTACAGGTGTGAGAGTCTGTTCCAAAAAGGACAGTGCCTGGCAGATTAAACCCTTCTTCGGCAAGCGCAACATGGCATACCCCTTTGTATCGATCTGTTCCTACATCATAGTAGTGCTCAAGCCCTTGCTCTTTCGCAAACTGCCTCAAAAGATCAATGTTGCGATGGGCATGTTCGTTCGCCGTAAAAATATAATGGTCTGGAAGAACAACGATTTTTTTCGGATCCCATACTTTTGCATCGGAACCGAACTCTTCTTTGAAAATATCAAAGGTTGGCGGACCGCAGACATCATGCGTAAGCAGAATGTCGACATTCAGCCACACGCTTTCGCCAGCATCGACAAATTTTCTGTTTGCTGCTTTTGAAAGGATTTTTTGGGTTATTGTTTGTGCCATTTTTTAAACCCCGCTGTCTATGGTTTCAGGTATGTTATTATCAAAATGATACTGACGCAGACCAAGAGCTTGTAAATAAGCCTTGGCGCTTGCTTCAATAATATCGGTCGATACACCTCTTCCGTTAAATGAAATGTTTTTGTCTCTGATCCGAACCAGCGCTTCACCGAGAGCCTGACGGCCGGCAGTCGTTGAGCGTACCGAATAGGAAGTGACCATTGAATCAATGCCCAGAGCCCTTTCGATAGCCCTGAAACAGGCATCAACCGGCCCATCGCCGGTCGCTGACTCTTCAAATACATGAGCATCATGCCGGATCCTCACCGTTGCTGTAGGAATCGAGGCTGTACCACTGTTGATATGAAGATAATCCAGTTCAAAAGCGTTGCGGGGTTTATTTCGTTCATCCCCCATCAATACTCTCAAATCATCATCATAAACCTCTTTCTTTTTGTCGGCAATATCGACAAAACGTTTGTACACCGCTTCAAGTTCACTCTCCTGCAAGTCGTAGCCGAGGGTATGGAGTCTTGATTGGAGTCCGTGTTTGCCGGAATGGCGACCAAGTACGATGTTCGTTTGCGGTACACCCACTGATTCCGGAGTCATCACTTCATAAGTCTGACGGTTTTTCAGCATACCGTCCTGATGAATCCCGGATTCATGCGAAAATGCATTATCCCCGACAATTGCCTTGTTTGGCTGAATGATTATACCTGTAAAGGTAGAGACCATCCGGCTTGTATTATACAGCTCCTCGGTAACAATGTTTGTATAGAAGTTATGAAGGTCACTTCTGACTTTCAGTGCCATGACAATCTCTTCGAGCGAAGCATTGCCTGCCCTCTCTCCAATACCGTTCATAGAGCATTCAACCTGCCGTGCACCATGTTCGAGCGCGCTGAGCGTGTTTGCCACGGCAAGGCCGAGATCGTTATGACAGTGAACGCTTATAACCGCTTTATTGATATTCTGTACACGGTCGCGAAGGTCGGCTATTTTTTTTCCGAACTCCGATGGCCAGGTATAGCCGGTGGTATCAGGAATGTTGACGGTTGTCGCCCCGGCAGCTATGACTGCCTCAATAATATCAGCAAGGTAGCCCTGGTCTGTACGGCCGGCATCTTCAGCTGAAAACTCTATATCCTGTGTGAATGTCTTGGCAAAGTTTACAGCATCTACAGCCATCTTCAAAATAGTCTGTCGCTTATCCTTCAGACTCACTCCGTAACGGTCACTGCCGAATTTTCCGGTAATATGGATATCAGAAGTGCCTATGAAGGTGTGAATGCGAGGCTTTTTTGCCTGACTGAGGGCTTTCCAGGCTGCAGTGATATCGTTTTCCACCGCTCTGGCCAAGGCTGCCACAACAGCTGATGACTCTGAGCTTATCCGTTGAACGGCTTCGAGCTGAAGGGGTGAGGAAGCAGGGAAGCCCGCCTCAATAACATCCACCCCGAGCTTTTCAAGCTGTCTGGCAATCTCAACCTTTTCCTGAACATTCAGAGCTGCACCGGGAGATTGCTCCCCGTCGCGCAGTGTCGTATCAAATACAATAATTTTTTCTTTCACAGTATCTGCCCGCCTTTAATTAATCAAGCGCCCAGATGCCTGACAATTGCCTCTGTCATAACTGTTGTTGAAACAGCACTCTCTCCTGGATTTGCGATATCCGCTGTCCGCAGGCCTGAAGCAAGTGTCGCTTCGATTGCCTGATAGATTTCAGTTGCAATCTCCGGTAAAGAGAAGCTATAGTCAAACATCATTGCTACCGATGCGATTGTGGCTATAGGGTTTGCCATGTTCTGTCCAGCAATATCGGGAGCACTGCCGTGGATAGGTTCATACAGAGCATGTTTTTTCCCAATGCTTGCTGACGGCAGCATACCAAGGCTTCCGGTTATCATTCCTGCGATATCGCTTAAAATATCCCCAAAAAGGTTGCTGGTAACGATGACGTCAAACTGTTTCGGATTCCGTACAATCTGCATCGCAGCATTGTCCACATACATATCGCTCAACTCAACATCCTGGAAATCCTTGTGCACCTCATGGACAACATTTCTCCAGAACTGAGAAACTTCAAGAACGTTTGCCTTGTCGATAGAGATTACTTTTTTGTCGCGTTTTCTGGCAGCTTCAAACGCCAGGCGGGCAATACGTTCGACCTCGAAACGCTCATACACCATGGTATTCCAGCCCCTGTTTTCATCGTATCCGCGCGGCTGGCCAAAATAAATGCCGCCGGTCAGTTCACGAAAAACAAGGAAATCCGTGCCGCGAACCACATCAGGCTTCAGAGAAGATGCTCCAAGCAGGGCTTCGTAAACTTTGGCCGGCCTGAGGTTGGCAAACAGTTCAAGTTCTTTTCGGATTTTCAGCAGTGCGGCTTCCGGCTTGTGTTCATGAGGCAGTATTTCCCATTTCGGACCGCCAACAGCGCCAAGCAATACGGCGTCACATTTTTTGCATACATCGATTGTAGCATCAGTGAGCATCTCGCCATGCAGGTCATACGAAGCCCCCCCGAAAGGATGCTCCTCAATCACGATATCAAAGCCATGTTTTTTTGAAAGCTGCTTCAGTACTGAAACAGCTCCGGCAACTACTTCCGGGCCGATACCGTCACCCGGGATTGATACGATCTTATACATTACGTTGTAGGGTAGGTTATTTTTTAATCAGCCAGCTCATCATGTTGCGAAGCTTTGCCCCTACCGTTTCAATTGAATGGTTACGGTTTTCCTCTCTGAGCTTGTTAAGCTGTTTGTAGCCGCCATTGCACTCATCAATGAACTCCTTGGCAAAACGACCATCCTGGACCTCCTCAAGTATTTTTTTCATTTCAGCCTTGACTGCAGGAGTAATAAGACGCGGTCCGCGTGTCATGCCGCCATACTCAGCTGTATCGCTGACTGAATAGTTCATTCTCGACAGTCCTCCTTCATAATAAAGGTCGACAATCAGTTTCAACTCATGCATACATTCGAAATAGGCAAGTTCTTCAGGGTAACCGGCCTCAACAAGGGTTTCAAATCCGGCTTTGATAAGCTCGGCTGAACCACCGCAAAGCACAGCCTGTTCACCGAACAGATCAGTTTCAGTTTCATTTTTAATTGATGTCTCGATCACGCCGGCCTTGGTGCCGCCAAGAGCTTTTGCCCAGGCAAGTGCCTGCTGTTTTGCCTCTCCGGTAGCATCCTGATGCACTGCGATAAGGCAGGGAACACCATTACCCTGTGTGAACGTCCGACGTACAAGGTGTCCGGGACTTTTCGGGGCAATCATGATAACATTGATCGTCTCTGCCGGTATGATCTGTTTGTAATGGATATTGAAGCCATGACCAAAAGCAAGAGTGTTTCCTGCTACAAGGTTCGGGGCAATTTCATCGTCATAGATTGCCTTCTGGTTCTGGTCAGGCAGAAGCACCATTACGATATCTGCCCATTTGACTACCTCGGCTACAGTGTCAACCTGTAGTCCGGCCTCTCTTGCTTTTGCACAGGATGAGCTCTCTGTGCGAAGACCTACGCGAACATTCAAACCGCTATCCTTCAGATTTAAGGCATGGGCATGGCCCTGGCTCCCGTAACCGAGAATTGCAATATTTTTTCCCTGAAGAAAACCAAGATCGGCATCCTTATCGTAATAAACATTCATCACTAAAATGGTTTTGATTGATAATACAGTAAAATGGTGTCACTCTCCCCGGTGTATTGCTACGGCGCCTGAACGGGCTAACTCCTTGATGCCGTAGGGCTTGAAGATATCAATAGTTGTGTTGATCTTATCCGGAGAACCGATGACCTCAATAGTAATGGATTTTTGTTTTATATCCACGACTTTTCCTTTAAAAACATTGATAAGTTCGAAAATCTCATGCTGTTGTATCTTGCTTAACTTCAAAGTCATCAATAACAGCTCCCGCTCAACATGAGGCTGCTTGGTCAAATCAGTAACTTTGATGGTATCAACAAGTCTGTTCAACTGTTTGATGACCTGATTGATGATCTGATCATCAGCATACGTCACGATGGTCATGCGTGAAATTTCCGGGTCCTCGGTTTCGCCAATGGAAATGCTCGCCAGATTAAACCCCCGGGCGCTGAACATTGTAGCAACCCTGTTGAGGGTTCCGAATTTGTTTTCAACGAGTACTGATATGATGTGTTTCATAGGAAATTAAATATTGTAATCATATAACTATATATGTAGATAGTAGTAATTTTTTTTACCAGAAATCCAGCTCCGGCCAGTAAAAAAGATAAAGCCGTTATCTGATGTTGAGTACGTAATATAAAGTTTTTCTTCAAACAGCATTATTCCTCAATGATCCTGAAAAAAAAGTATCCTCTTTTCCCTCAAGCCCCTAAAGTCATGTAACTCCCATAGCAGCTCTTCTTCTTTTTCCTTCCTTACCAATCAAATCAAAAAAATTACTGGTCTATACAGGTCATGACGTCCAATCGTATGGTTTTCGTATTGCAAGTGCCATACTTGCCAGAGGTTGATGTGTTATTAAGGGGCTGGAGTGATATTAGTGAAAAATTAGAAGTAATTTAGTGGATTATTAAGGTGCCGTTGATTATAATAACCACTCTAACTTTTGATGGATTTCACAAAAGCTTATTACCAGAGGGGGTATTGCCGAGCGTGCTATAGGCAAGACTGTGTCAGCCGACTCAGACTTTAGGGAAACCGTAGGACTTGATCCAACTCAGAAAGAGGCTGTAGTCTGAACCGGTAGAGGAATTGTAGCATCATAATGTATTTACTTTTAACTTAAAAAGGAGGGGATGTAACATGACAATGACAATTTCAGGTATTGACAACCAGGATAACCATATCAATGGGTATGGTGTTTATGGTTCAGATATGAGAGGTACTCTTGTAACTAGCAATAACGTATTTTATGGCGGAAACAATACTGGTGCCGCAACCGGTACACGAGCGATAAATCCTGCTACAGTATGGAATGCAATCATTGGTGGCGCTTATTGTATTTATGATAATACAGTAAGTCAACATAACACCTTGACTGGAGGTAGCAGTTACGTAACACTTAGTAGTGGTACTGCTTGTTCAGTTCTTAATGAAATAATGGGTTCGGCAGGGACAATGTTTGGTTCTTCCCACGGTGGATATAATACAGTGACTGGTGGAGACTCAAAAAATATCAATGGATCTTTCGTTTGGAATACTCTGGAGGGCACTGCATATTCAATGTATAATTCAAGTACTGGAGGTCATAATACCGTGATTGGAGGTGATAATTTGAGTGGAACTAAAGGCATGGTTACTAACTACCTTTTTGGTGATTCTCAAACAAA
>JBAWYL010000017.1:0-60002 GCA_037143555.1 Chlorobiaceae bacterium | reverse complement strand
GAGCGGTAGGCAACTTCAACTACAGCTTTGTCTGCACTGGTATCAATCAGTTTCTGCATGGTTTTCACAAGAACTTTCAGCTCTTTTTTCCTTGATCTGTTCCTGGCATTTCTTCTTTCTGACTGCCGTAGTCTTTTTTCAGCCGATTTGTGTAAAGGCATATAGCGTTGCTGTTAGGATAGAATAAATTTTGAATAACAAACGGTCTGCAATATAAAATAATCAAGTAACAAAGCAAAAGGTAACAGAGGGAAATCGAAAGAACCCTGCCTTAAGACCAAAGAGAACAATCCAGTAGGAAAGACATCCCTTCTTTTTCTTATATTGCGCCAAATTTTCATCATAATAATAACAAGTATTATGAGCCTGATGATCAGCGTCTCCGGGATAAGAGGAATTGTTGGTGAAAGCCTGACCCCAAAAAACCTCACAACCTTTGCCTTGGCCTTTGCTTCGTGGATTCTGCGCAAAAAAACAGACAAAAAACACACTCCGACAGAAAAAAAACCACGAATTGTTATCGGCAGGGATACCAGGCCCACAGGCAAAGCAATCGGAGAGCTCATCAGCAATACTCTTCTGCTTTGCGGCTGCGATGTCATCGATATCGGTATAGCAACAACGCCAACTGTTGAAATTGCCGTTTCTGCCGAAGGCGCAGATGGAGGACTTATCATTACGGCATCTCACAACCCTGTCGCCTGGAATGCGCTTAAAATGCTCAATCACCAAGGTGAGTTTTTAAATGGCAAAGAGGTTGAAGAACTCCTGGAAATTGCTGAAAAAGAGCTCTTTGTTTATGCGCACTGGGACACAATCGGCTCGATTTCCCGAAATAACCTGTATGATGAGCTTCATATTGAAAAAGTCCTTCAGCTGCCTTGTATTGATCCGGCCTCTATTGCAGCACAGCACTTCCGGGTACTCGTAGACGGTGTCGAAGGTGCAGGCTATTCGATTGTTCCAAAACTCTGCAAAAAACTTCAAATAGAGAGCATTGTCCCGTTTGCATGCGGCGGCAGCGGACTTTTTCCCCGGAATCCCGAACCAATAGAGGAAAATCTCTCCACGACCATCGCTGCACTTAAAGAGAGCTCATGCGATTTTGCCCTCGTCGTTGATCCGGATGTTGACCGGCTCGCTCTCATCTGTGAAGACGGATCCCTTTTCGGAGAAGAGTACACGCTTGTCGCCTGCGCTGATTTTTACCTGAACCAGAAAAGCGGCCCCGTCGCAAACAACCTTTCAAGCAGTCGGGCGCTGCGCGATATCGCAGAAAAGCACGGCGTAAAATGCTACAGTGCAAAAGTCGGCGAAGCTAATGTCATTGAGGTCATGAAACAAATGGATGCAGTCATAGGAGGAGAAGGAAACGGAGGAGTCATTCTTCCCGAGCTCCATTACGGACGGGATGCTTTAGCCGGTATAGCACTGATAGTCCAGGCATTCACCCTCTGGCGCACAAAAAACAACGGCGGGTCACTCTCTCAATTCAGAAAGCATTTCCCCGACTACGTCATGTCAAAACAGAAAATTACGCTTACCTCGTCAGACAGAAGCTCTCTGGATAGAATATTTACCGATATCGCCCGACACTACCACACCGCCACAGCAGACACTCTTGACGGGCTGAAACTTGATTTTGCAGATAGCTGGGTTCATTTACGGCCTTCAAATACAGAACCCATTGTAAGAATCTATTCCGAGGCACCCTCAAAAGAACAGGCCGAAGAACTTGCCAGCGAACTGAAGCATGAGATAGAAAAACGAACACACAAACATTGAGTCGGCCCGATAAAGGTATGATGTCCCGTAAAATCTCATGAGTAACGACTCAACTAAAAACAGTTTCAAGCCCCAACAGGATGAAACGCTTCAAAAAAAGAGAAAAGGTTCGGTGGACCGCTACATCGCCTCCCGCCTTTTAACCTATTTAAAGCCCTATAAAACGCTAATCAGCGCAGCTATAGCGGTAACAATCGCAGGCTCCTTTCTCGGACCCTTAAGGCCTTATCTTACAAAGATCGCCATTGATGAGTATATCGCCAAAGGCGACCTCAAGGGGTTGACGACAATCAGCATATTTCTTGCAGGGGCGATTCTTCTTGACGGTATAAAACAATATATCACAACCTGGTGGACACAGATTATAGGACAAAAAGCCGTATTCGACATCAGGATGGATATTTTCACCCACCTGCAGAAACTGCCGGCACGGTTCTATGACCGAAACCCTATTGGACGGCTGATAACACGATCGACCAATGATGTTGAATCGCTGAACGAAATGCTTTCCAGCGGAATAATCACAATTCTCGGCGACGTCCTGCAGCTCTTTTTCATTGTTGTCCTCATGGTATGGATAGACTGGCAGCTGACCCTTATCGTCCTTGCCATTCTTCCCCTTATGGTCTATGCAACCATAACATTCAAGAACAAAGTCAGGGCGGCATTTCAGGATGTCCTCACCCATCTGGCCCGCCTTAACACGTTTTTTCAGGAACATATTACCGGGGTTACAATCGTTCAATTGTTTAACCGTGAAGAACGTGAATTCAGGAAATATGAAGCTATCAATGCCGACCACAGGGATGCAAATATTCGAACTGTCTTTTATTTCTCCATCTACTACCCTCTGATTGAGTTTCTGAGCGCTGCAGCCGCCGGCCTGGTACTCTGGTACAGCGGCATCCGTCTGCTCAAGGCCGATCTTACCATTGGAGTGGTTATCTCATTTGTTCAGTATATCTGGCTGTTTTTCCGACCGCTGCAGCATCTGTCAGACAGATTCAACGTTATTCAGAACGCCATTGCAAGCTCAGACCGCATTATCAGACTGCTCGATGAACAGGAAGGAATAGAAAGCCCGGCAGGGCTGAACCCTCTTGCAACATTCAGAGAAAGCATCATATTCAACCATGTCTGGTTTGCCTATAACCAGGAAAACTGGGTACTCAAAGACATCTCATTTGAAATCAGGCATGGTGAAAAGGTTGCAATTGTAGGTGCAACCGGAAGCGGAAAAACCACTCTTATTAATATCCTCTCGAAACTCTATCCTTTCCGGAAAGGCTCAATAACCATTGACGGTGTTGACCTGCAGAACATAGACGAACACTCTCTGAGAAAACTCGTCGGTGTTGTCATGCAGGATGTTTTTCTGTTTTCCGGGACTATAAAAGAAAACCTGGCATTCGGCAATCCGGAAGTTTCTGACGAGACTATCAGGAAAGCGGCCATAATTGTCGGTGCCGACCGGTTTATTGAACAGCTTCCAGGAAAGTACGACTACAAGGTTCTTGAAAACGGAACAGGACTTTCCTCCGGACAGAAACAACTGATAGCTTTCGTGCGGGCTCTTCTCTATAATCCTGAAATTCTTGTCCTTGATGAAGCCACCAGCTCAGTCGACACTGAAACAGAAACCCTTATAGATTCAGCAACGGCCAATCTCATGCGTAACCGCACCTCTATCATCATTGCGCACCGGCTTTCCACTGTTCAAAAAGCCGACAGAATCATAGTGCTCCACAAAGGCATTATCAGGGAAACCGGCAACCACCAGGAACTGCTCGCAAAAAGAGGTCTCTACTACAAACTCTACCTGCTTCAACACCCTGAACAGACCATCTCCCGGGAAAAGTGACATCTATAAACTGCTATCCCTCAGCACGCTGACAGGCTCAAGTTTCGCCGCCCTTGCTGACGGCAGAATAGCGGCAAGAGTGCTTATTAAAACGGTCACACCGATCACCAGTAAAAAATAAACCGGATTATAGGACATACTGAACCCTGTTCTGGTCAGTGGCCCCTGTGAACTTTCAAGAGGAAGACTGGCAAAAAGATTGATCGAACCTATGGCAAGCACTCCACCGGCAAGAGCTCCGGCCAACCCGACCATAAACCCCTCAAGAATGAACATGCCGACCAGCTGCAGGGCTGAAAACCCTAACGACTTCATAATGGCAATGTCCCTGCTCTTTTCAAACACTGTAGTAACCAGAATATTTGCCACACTAAACCCTGAAACGATTCCGACAAAAGCCACAAGTGAAAAAACGATATAGCCAATACGGGCGAAAAGAGAGAGCACACTTGCATTTTCCTCCTGCCAGGTCAGGCACCGATATCCGGTAATTTTTTCAAGATCTCTTGCCAGCAAAGCATTATCAAGAGGATTGTCAACTTTCAACGCGATGCCTGAAACCTTGTTTGCCGCCAATCCATCAATAATCTGACCAAGCTTGAGAGAGGCCAGAACACTGTTATCGACAGCATTAACACCTGAAAAAAAAATACCCGCCACCTTACACTGCCTGCTCTTTCCTGAAGCTGGAATAATAATCACATCATCATTCAACTTGAGATTCATATCCCTGGCAACAGTACGTCCCACAAGAATCGCATTACTGGTTTTTTCAAACATCGCAATATCTCCACTGAGAAGTTTTTTCCGGATACCGCTGATGGCATCTTCCTTATCGATCATAACGCCTTTCAGGGTAAGCGGCTGATTGCGATTTCCTTTAACAGCCATAACTTGCGACTCCACATAAGGTGAGGCTGCAAGCACATGTTTTTTATACTGCGGCAAACTGAAAACGCCGAGAATCTGACGATAATTCCGCACCTCTTCAGGCTCCTGCTTCTGAATATTATTCTCAACAAATGCGACACCTGACGCCCTCTGAACGGCAAGAATGTTAACCGGCATCGGGTGCATTTTTTCACCTTTCACCGTTATATGCGCCGCAACATTCACAATGGTCTCAATAAAAGAATCAAGCAGCCCGCGGGTAAGGGAATTGGTAGTAATAAGTACCATCGTACTGATTGCCACTCCGAAAATCGTAGCCAATGTCTGCCGGCGACGCCCGAGAAGATGACGCATGGCAATAGCCAGCAATGTTTTCAGCATGACAACCCCATAAAGAGATACGATAACAGGTTATGGTATATTTTTATTAAGTTATACTTTTAATATAAAGTATTGCAAATACTGCAAGGAAGGTATTCTTTCCGTACGATTAAAAGAATGAGCGAAAAACACAGCAATAGAACAATCGAACGCAAGCACAGCCATGTCGAGATATGCCTGCACGGCGATATTGCCTTCAACCGCAAAACAACAGGTTTTGAGCGGTTGGATTTTGAACATAACGCGATACCTGAAATTTCATTCTCCGACATAGATCTCTCCACAACCTTTCTCGGCAAAAAAATCGGTGCCCCGTTAATGATCTCCTCCATGACCGGAGGATACAGCGAAGCGGCAACAGTAAACCGGCACCTTGCAGAAGCGGCTGAACATTTCCAGATTCCCCTTGGCGTTGGCAGCATGCGACAGGCGCTCGAAAACAGTTCATACCGTGAAAGTTTTGCGATTACAAGAAAATACGCCCCGACTGTACAGATTTTTGCCAACATCGGAGCTCCGGAAATCGCAAAAGGCCTTACTGACAAAGAAATCAGCATGATGCTTGATCTGCTGGAGGCAGACGGACTGATCGTACACCTGAATGCAGCCCAGGAACTTTTCCAGCCTGAAGGAAATACTGATTTCAAACATGTTCTTGAACAACTTTCGATCATTACCGCCAAAATCAAGCTCCCTGTCATTGTAAAAGAGGTCGGATGCGGCATCTCAGCACCTGCTGCACGCCTGCTCATTGAGGCCGGTGTAAAAGTTATTGACGTTGCCGGCGCAGGAGGCATCAGCTGGCAGAAAGTTGAAGAGATCCGCTACACCAGACAGTTCGGACAGGAAACCCGTTTCAGCATGCCTGCTCTTGAAGAGCTGCTGAACTGGGGAATTCCTACAGCACAATGCCTAATTGACATAAAGGCACTCAAAAAAGAGTCGCCAAGGCTCACAGAAATTGAGATAATTGCCTCCGGAGGAATCCAAAGCGGCACCGATATCGCCAAATCATTAGCACTTGGAGCCCGTCTTGCGGCTTCAGCCAGATATATCCTCAAAGCCCTTCACCAGGGAACTCTTGAAAATACTATAGAAACCTGGCTGAACGATCTTCGGGCTGTCATGTTCCTTACCGGTTCCGCCAACACAGAACAGCTTCGAAACAAAAGCCTTATCATTAAACAATGACCAATTTCACACTACATATGCCAATCACACAGGAGCTTGTCGAAAAAAAGTATCATCTCTACCACGCACGTATCAATGATGCTCTCGGAGCCTGTTTCCACCAGGAACTCCCGGTAACACTCTATGCACCGGCCCGGTATATTCTTGAAGGAAAAGGCAAAAGAATACGCCCGTTTCTTACACTGCTGGCCTCAGAATCAGTAAGCGGTTCTTCAGAAAACGCTCTCAATGTTGCGCTTGCCGTTGAAATTCTCCATAACTTCACCCTGATACACGACGATATTATGGATCAGGCAGAACTCCGCCACAGCAGGCCTACCGTTCACAAGCAATGGAACGTCAATGCCGCCATACTGACTGGAGACATGATGATTGCCTATGCCTATGAACTTGCCCTACAAGCCAAAAGCAACCGCCATGCTGAACTGATACATATTTTAAATCATGCCAACATAACGATTTGTGAAGGACAGGCACTCGATATGGAACTTGAAGAGAAACAAGATGCCACAATTGCCGACTATCTCGACATGATTTCAAAAAAAACCGGCCGTCTTATTTCAGCAGCACTCGAAGCAGGCGGTGTTGCCGGCAATGCAACGAATGAACAACTTCAAAATCTGGTTTTTTTCGGCGAAAAAATCGGACGGGCATTCCAGATACAGGATGATTATCTCGACATTATGGCCGAAAACGGAAAATCAGGCAAAATGACCGGTGGCGACATCATCAACGGCAAAAAAACCTACCTCCTCCTTCGATCTCTCGAACTGACTTCAGGCGTTGATCATGATCTTCTGCGCTCCGTCATCATCAATAAAGGCATCAGTACCGATCGTGTATCAGACATCAAAGAAATCTACGGACGATGCGGAGTCCTGAAAGAAACTGCGGCCTTGATAAACCGTGATACCGAAGATGCACTGCAGGCAATTGATAAACTCCCTCATGCCGAAGGAAGAGAGTACCTGAAAGGTTTTGCCAATATGCTCATGAAAAGAGACTTTTAACTCCATGCATTATCTCACCCCAATTGTTCATGGAAAACAACACTCTTCTGCTTGTCCTGACTCTTATACCGGGTATAGGGCCCGCAAGAATAAAAGCGATCATAGAGCATCTGCATAACAGGCCGGCGAATGTTTTGCTGGCCGATGTGACAGACCTTATGCAAGTGCCGGGAATCGGGGAACCTCTTGCACGGCAGATATACAATTTTCTTCACCACCCCCCAACCCGCCAGGCAGCAGAGAAGAGCGCCGAAGAACAGATTTCCGGACTTCATCGCTACAACGCAACATTAGTAACGATTCTTGACCCTGATTACCCGGCTCTTTTAAAGGAAATATATGATCCACCCCCCTGCCTCTTTGTTCGGGGAACACTTCCACCAAAAAACTCTGCAGGCCTCGCAATAGTGGGTACCCGACAGGCCTCACAATACGGCAAACAATGTACAGCAATGCTTTGCCGGGAGCTGGTCAATTACGGAATCACTATCTACAGCGGAATGGCTTACGGCATCGATATGGCGGCACATGCCGCAGCTCTGGAACATTCGGGACTGACCGTTGCTGTGCTTGCAAGCGGCATTGATAGCATCTATACAGATCCAAAAGGTAAACTATGGCCGAAAATCATTGAACAAGGCGCCCTCATTTCAGAAGAATGGCTTGGCTCAGAACTCTCACCCGGAAAATTCCCTAAACGAAACCGTATTATATCAGGAATAACAGCCGGAACCATTGTCATAGAATCCGACCTGAAAGGTGGATCGCTCATCACAGCTGCAAACGCCCTTGAGCAGAATCGTGAAGTTTTTGCAGTACCAGGAAGCATTTTTTCAAGAACATCAAGGGGCACAAACACTCTTATCCAGCAAGGGCGTGCAAAAGCAGTCATGAATGGTGCCGATATCATATCCGAACTTGGCACTCAATTCATAACAAGTTACAGTACAAAACAGGATGAACGCGCCAATCCCACTCTCGCCCGCCTGTCCGCGCAGGAACAGGCCATCCTGCACGCAATGGGCACAGAACCCGTTCATATTGATGCACTTGCATCTGAAACAGCCATTGATGTCTCATCACTTCTGGTACATCTTTTTGAACTTGAACTGAAAAGAGCAGTCACTCAACAACCCGGTCAACTCTTTCAAATAAATCATCATATAAACTGACAACCCCCTGACGTTAAACAGCATTTACTCCTTCCGGGCCTTCATTCATAAAGGCTTTTCAGCTTTTTATAGTTTTTTAACAGAGAATTCTTACCTTTTAATGTATAATTGTGACCAATTTGAGCATTATACGGTATAGACATACTAACATGATAACCTTAACCTTGAAATTGATGACGCATTCAACAAGATTTATGACACTGTCTCGCCGTATCATTATGGCGGTTGCCCTCAGCCTGGTGCTGGCTGCTCCACGTTCCTTTGCTGCACAGGACAGTGGAAAAGTAGGCGTTGTAGATTCCGGTAAGATTCTGCAACAGCTCCCTGAAACAAAACAGGCTGAAGCCTCCTTACAATCGACCGCTGCACCTTTACAGAAAGAGCTTGACCGCCTGAACCAGGACTACCAGAAGTCTGTTGCTGCCTATCGCCAGCAAGCCGCTTCCCTGACAAAAGCAGCAAGAGACCAGAAAGAAAAAGAGCTGAGCCAGAAGGGGCAGGCACTTGAAAAATACCAGCAGGAGAAGTTCGGCCGCGGAGGTATTATTGAAAAGAAACAGCAGGAGCTCTTAATACCTATTCGCCAGAAAGTATTGTCATCTATTGAGTCGATTGCAAAAAAAGAAGGAATTACCCTGGTCATCGAGAAAAGCGCATCAGTTTATGTAACACAGGACCATGATCTCACCTTCAAAGTGATGAACGAACTGAATATCAAGTAATTATCTCCTGATTTGAAAAAAGTTATTGTTCTTTTTCTGCATGTTTTTGTTATCATGGCATCAGGATGCGGCGATCCCTATAAGGCTCGCCGTTCTCCTGAAACAGGTTTTATAGGTATCAATCATCCCCTGCAGGAAAGCTGGACAGTCAGCCTTATTCTTACTGAATCCGGGGTAAAACGTGGAGTCATAGAAGCCGGACACCAGGCGGAATACAAAACAAACATCGGAACTGAACATCATCTTGATAACGGGATCAACGTTACTTTCTTTGACATCACTGGTAAACCTGAAACAACAATAACTGCCGAAAAGGCGGTTATTCACGACAATCAGGATATAGAGGCTCAGGGAAATGTCATTATTGCATCCAGCGGCCCAACGGTCATAAAAACAGAGTATGTTAAACGGACCGCCAACGATAGAATGATCCGTTCAAACAAGCTTGTTACTATTATCAAGCCAGAAGAAACCATCACTGGCCAAGGCTTTGAAAGTGATCAAGCCTTAAAAAAATACCGGATTTTCCGGGGAAGCGGAAACGCATTCATAAAATAAATTTGAAGTCTGTCTGTTCATGAAATTACATGTTTTAAAATCAAAAATCCACAACGCTATCGTTACCAGCGGAGATCTCGAATATGAAGGAAGCATCACCATTGACAATGAGCTTCTTGAAATGGTAGATATGATTCCAAACGAAAAAGTCCTTGTAGTCAACAACAATAATGGCGAACGGTTTGAAACCTACATTATCAAAGGTGAACATGGCTCCCGGGAAATCCAGCTCAATGGAGCCGCCGCCCGATGCGCCCTGGTCGGCGATGAAATAATTATCATGACCTTTGCCACCATGGACCCCGCAGAAGCACGCAGCCATAAACCGATGGTTCTCATTGTCGACAAAAAAAACAACCCGAAAAGTCGACATCATGTAGGTGAGCAAGGCGAAAAGCTATCCTAAAAACTCTCCAACACTCATAATGGCACTTGCAATAATCGTCATGGCCGCCGGAAAAGGCACACGAATGAATTCAGACCTCCCGAAGGTACTGCATCAGGCAAACCGGCGTCCCCTTATAGACTATGTTCTTGACACAGCATACTGCCTGCATCCCGACAGAGTTGTCCTTATTATCGGACACCAGTCCGAACTGGTAAAATCCGCGACCGCCAGGTACGGGGTGAAAACAGCAGTTCAGGAGCCGCAGCTGGGAACCGGCCATGCAGTCATGCAGGCCGAAGCTGAACTCAGCGATTTTGAAGGAGAGGTACTCATCCTCTCCGGAGATGCCCCGTTAGTCAATACCAAAACCCTCAAAAAGCTCATAGCATTTCACCATGAAAAAAATGCATCAGCAACCGTCCTGACTGCAGATATGGCTGATCCAACAGGATACGGAAGGGTTATCCGGGAGAACGGCAGTGACAGCGTCCAGAAAATTGTAGAACAAAAAGATGCCTCCCCGAAAGAACTCCCCGTCAGGGAAATAAATTCCGGTATTTACCTCTTCGATGCACGTATCCTTTTCGAAGCTCTTGCCGGGATCACGACAAACAATGCTCAGAATGAATACTATTTAACCGATGTTTTCAGTATCTGCTTCCAGAGCGGCAAACGGGTATGCGCCTTCAAAACAGATAATCCAAACGAAATTATCGGCATCAACACCCCGGAACAGCTCAAGGAAGCTGAACGGCTGATGATGGAGCAGTTGTAAGTTATTTCCTGGAACGACGAGGTTTTTTTTGCGCCATCTCTTCAACCATTTTCTGCCGGGTCGGGATAGCGTGAGAATTTGGAGAGGAGAGATCAATATCCGGACTGTCTTTCTGTATGCCGCCTTCATGCATGGAATAAAACTCAACAAGATTGCCATCGGGGTCCATCACAAAAAATGCCCGTCCTTCTCTTCGGTGAGCAGGACGGGTAACAATATGAACCCCTCTTTCATCCATGTAGCGAGCAGCTTCATCCACTTCGGCGTCTGTTGCAAGCCGAAACCCGAAATGATCAACCCTTATATCGCGAGCCTGAAGAGAGCCGGGGGTTTCCGCTTTCACAAGCACAAGCATATCCGAGTTAATTCGGAGATAGGAAATGTTGGCACCAACCCTGTGATCAAGCTTAAGACCAAGAATACCACCATAGAATTCTTCAGCAAGAAGCAAGTCATTGACACGAAGGGTTATCTGATTAATCCCCGTCAGTTTCATCATCTTCATCAATTGGGACGACCCTTTTCTCAACAGGCTTCTCTATGGTATAATCGTATTTATGCTCAAAGTACTCGGCAACAGCCTTATGCGATGACTTTTCACGGCTTTCAAATTCAAGGCTTATAGCTATCTGTTCAGGAAATATCTTGTCAGATTCAGATTCGCTTGTGGGATTACGAATCATCTCCTTGTATGGAAGAAGCTTGTCTTCAAGTTCAGCACGCTCTTCATCATGCAATTTTTTTGCTTTTTTGGAAATGGCGACCACCGTCTCATACAAATTCGAGTGCGCACTTCTCAACTTATTCAGGTCAACTGGTTTAACCGACATTGCACTTTATTTTTTCGTGTTTGAAAGAAATGTAGTGATTAGAGTAGTAATCCTCTCAACCGCCGTCTCAAGATCATCATTAACGACGACCTCATCAAAACGGTCTGCGTATTCCAACTCCAGCCTTGCCCTCTCCAGACGTGCATTCAGACTCTCTTCATCTTCACTTTGCCGCCCTTGAAGTCTCTGCTTTAAAACCTCCATGCCAGGGGGCTTTATAAACAACAATAATGAATTATCAGGAAAAATCTTTTTGAGATTCAATGCACCCTTCACATCAAGATCAAGCAGCATACTCATGCCTGAATCAATCACTTCATGCGTTTTGTCAAGCAAGGTCCCGTAATGGTTTCCAAAAAAGAACTCATGCTCTATAAAACCCCCGGTGCGAATTTTTTCTTCAAATTCTTCTTTACTCAGAAAATAATAATTGAGGCCATTAACCTCACCATCCCTTTTCTGCCTTGTTGTGGCTGATACCGAAAATCTTATGTCCGGTATACGCTCAAGCACCCGTTTAGCTATTGTAGATTTACCGGTACCCGACGGAGCTGAAAAGACAATCAGTTTCCCCTGCTGTTTCCGCTCTGCAGCCATTGTAATATTACTCTATATTTTGCAGCTGCTCCCTGATCTTCTCAAGATCTTCCTTGATCTGCACTATATTCTGGGATATTTCCGCATTCTGTGATTTTGAAGCAATGGTATTGGCTTCGCGCAACTGCTCCTGAAGAAGAAAATTCAGCTTCCTGCCAGTACCGCTTTCATCGTTTTTCAGCTCTTCAATAAAAAACTTGTTATGGCTGGCAAAGCGGGTCAGCTCTTCAGTAATATCGAGTTTGTCAGCCGCCAGTACCAGCTCCATTTCAAGCCGGTCCCGACTGTAGGTCAAATCCTTTCCGGCAATTGCCTCTACTTTTGCCGCAAGTCTTTTCCTTACAGCTTCCAGATTATCGGCAGCAAGAGCTGAAACTATGACGAGAGTTTTTTCAATCCCGGCAATTCTGCCACTAAAGTCTATTGAGAGCTCTTCGCCTTCCCTGCGCCGCATCGCCTTAAGGCGGTCAATTGCTTCCTGCACAAGGGTCTTGATAAACGGCCAAAGCTTCTCGGCACAATCAAGCGACGTAGCCCCGTTATCGAATATTTCAGGAAACCGGAGCAGATGCTCAAGAAGAATGGGAGTGTCAAGATCGGCTTCTGTTTTAAGCGTATCAAGCAGCCCTTTATACGCTTTTACCTTTGCCGCATTGATACCCACAGAGATAGGCTGCTCCTCATCAAGTTGAATCTGAATAAAAGCAGATATCTTGCCCCTCTGAAAATTGGCCCGTATCATTTCACGGACTTCAAGTTCAAAAGAGAGAAGCTGACGAGGAAGCTTGACACTGATCTCAGCAAACCTGTTGTTGACTGAGCGCAACTCAACAAGAGTCTTTACACCACTTTCAACCGACTCCGCGCTGCCATATCCGGTCATGCTTTCCAACATTGTATCCCTCGCTGCTTCGGTTTGTTAAAAAGATACCGCTCTCATTGACCTCTGTTATTTGCGAAGATCAAGTTCGCCAATCACTTTACGATAACGATCGATATCAACATTTTTCAGATAATTCAGCATTTTCTTGCGCTTGGCAACAAGCATGAGCAGCCCGCGACGGGAATGCTTATCCTTTGGATGCAGCTGAAGATGACCGGTAAGATCGGTAATCCTGCGGGTGTATAAGGCAACCTGAACCTCAGATTTTCCTGTATTCTTCTCAGAAGCGCCAAACTGTGTAATGACTTCTGCTTTAAATTCTTTTGTCAGACTCATATCTCTTCGTTTGTTATTTTAAATCGATTGACCCGTAATATAATATTATTAACAATACAACTCTACCGTTTTTTTATCTTTTTCAAGCTGCTTTTTAAGCTCTTCCAGTGAAGAAAATTTCTTCTCCTCCCTGATAAATCTGTGCAGTGTAAACATCATGTCGGCCCCGTAAAGGTCACCGCTATATCCCAGAATGTTGACCTCCACTGTCTTGATCCCTTCTGAAGAAACCGTAGGACGAACTCCTACATTCATCATCGCGTTAAAAAGTTTACCGTTAAGCTTTGTCTGAGCCAGGTACACTCCCGAACGGGGCAGCAGCTTGTCAGGGTCAGAAAGCCTCAAATTGACCGTTGGAAACCCTATTTCGCGTCCGCGCCTGTCACCCTCAACCACACTGCCGCTGATCATATAAGGAGAACCGAGAAAATCATTGGCCTCCTCAATCTTTCCGGCTTCAAGCAATCGCCTTATCCTTGTACTTGAAAAATGCTCATTGCCAATGAGCACTTCATCCACAACCTCCACTTCAAAACCAAGCTCAGACCCCAAATGTTCCAGCGTCATAACGCTCCCGCTTCTGTCACGGCCAAAAGCATGATCATAGCCAATGATAATGGATTTTGCACCGAGCTGCCCGACCAGAACATTCCGGATAAAATCATCGGAGCTGCGTGATGCAAAATCCTGAGTAAAGCGGATAACAAAAAGAAGATCAATATTTTCCCCTGCCAGAAGATCTATCTTTTCTTCAAGAGTAGTAAGAAGCCCGAGCGGCCCTGAAACTCTCTCCTTGAGTACCCTTCTCGGATGTGGCTCAAACGTCACAACCACACTTCTGAGACAGCGTAATTGAGCGATATCGGCCATACGGGCAATAATCTGCCGGTGACCTTTATGCACTCCGTCGAAAGAACCTACGGTAACAACAGAAGCAGCTGCCGACAGCTCAATCGGGGTCAGGGAACCATAACTGTAAACAAGGCCATTGTTATACTCAACAATACGCATACCAAAAATTTATTTCCCTTCACCCTGAGGGATGGTTGATGCCTGCTGAAGAATTGCCTCAATGGTCTCTAACACGCTTTTCGAAGAACTCAGTTGATAGCTGCCGACAGAAACCCTCCTGAGAGAAGCCAGATAGCCTCCGACGCCAAGTGCAGCACCGAACTCATGGGCAATGACCCTGATATAAGCCCCCTTGGAGACATGAAGCACAAAATACACAAGCGGGAGCTCAACGCGGGTAACCTCAAAGCGGTAAATAACAATCTCTTTAGCTTTTCGTTCCTTGATAACCACCCCCTTCCGGGCATGATCATAGAGGCGTTTTCCATTGTGCCAGGCCGCCGAATGCATTGGCGGCTGCTGCAAGTGTGTCCCGACAAATCCTGACGCCAGAGATATGATCTGCTGCTCCGTCAGATGATCAATGCTGCAATGACCATATTCAGAAGTCTCAACATCATGACTTTCCGTCATGACGCCCAGCTTTATTGCGCCATCATAAACCTTGTCAAGCACTTCAAGACCGGCAATTTCTTTTGTTTTCCTGCCGGTTGCAAGAACAAGCAGGCCCGTTGCTTTTGGATCCAGAGTACCCGAGTGACCAACTTTTCGCTTCAGGCCACAGCTCTTGAAGGTATTGCGGATTTTTGCCACCACATCAAACGAAGTCCAGTCAAAAGGCTTGTCAATCAGGAGAAAATCACCATCATCATGAATGATAGTATCACTTATGCTGTTCATCCATGCACACAGTTTACAAAAAAAGTTTCAATCACTTATTGTTCAACACTGCCCTTTCTCACCTGATTCAAAAGCTGTTCAATCCTGTTTGCCCGTTCATAAAGGTGATCTTCATGAAACTCAAGTTCAGGAATACGGCGGAATTGATGCCTGATTTTCGACGAAAGAATCATTCTGATACTCTTTGTTTCATCCCGCAAAAATGCCATCACGCTTTCCGGCTGCTCACCCTTACCGATAATTGAAACATAGACCCTCGCAATACTTAAGTCCGCGGTAACCTTCACATCAACAATGGTAACAATCGCCCCGGAGCGAGGCAGCTCCTTTTGAAGGATTGCCCCGAGCTCCTGCTGCAGCAGCGATGCTACTCTATCCGTACGTATCGACATAAATCAACAATAACAGGTTCAAAGTTTCCGTTTTTTCTCGACAATTCTGTAGGCCTCGACAACGTCACCGACCTTGATATCATCATAGTTCTTAAGGCTCATACCGCACTCATAACCAGCGTCAACCTCCTTGACATCATCCTTGAAACGCCTGAGCGCCGCAAGCTGTCCTTCATAAATCTGGACTCCGTCACGAAGAAGACGAACCTTCGAATCACGAAACACCTTGCCTTCAAGCACATAGCATCCACCGACATTGCCAATCTTCGGCACCTTGAATACCTGCCGAACCTCAAGAGAACCAAGACTCTCCTCATGGAGTTCCGGAGAGAGCATACCTTCAAGCGCCTTCTCGACATCTTCAAGCACATGGTAGATAACACTGTAGAAGCGGACATCAAGATCTTCTTTTTCAGCCAGCTTCTTGGCATTGACATTCGGCCGTACCCTGAAGCCTATAATAATGGCATCAGAAGCCGCAGCAAGCAGCACGTCAGTTTCAGTGATCTGCCCTACGCCCTGGTGAATAATCTGTACCTTGACCTCTTCGTTCTGTATTTTCATCAAGCCGTCAGCCAATGCCTGAATGGAACCATCGGTATCGGCCTTGATAATGACACTCAGCTCTTTCATCAACCCTTCCTTGATCTGGCGGGCAATACTGTCGAGCTTGACACGCGTACTGCGACGGAAATCGTGCTCACGACGTATGACCTGCCGCTTCTGCGCCAGATCACGAGCCTCTCGATCTGTCGTCATAACCGTCAGCGCATCACCTGACTGCGGAAGATCCTCAAACCCAAGCACCCTGACAGGCTGCGAAGGGCTTGCAAAAAGAATTCTCTTGCCCCGTTCATCCATAAGAGCGCGGACCTTACCCATGGTATTGCCAGCAACAAAGGGATCACCAACCTTCAATATTCCACGTTGCACAAGCACTGTAGAAATAACCCCCTTACCCTTATCGAGTTCAGATTCAACAATAATGCCGCTGGCATTAATCTCTTTGGAATAGTTACCCTTAAGCTCCCGCATTTCAGCCTCAGTCAACACTTTTTCCAGAAGCTCAGCTATACCGATACCTTTCTTCGCCGAAATTTCCTGACACTGATAGGTTCCGCCCCACTCTTCAACAAGCACGCCTGCTTCAGAAAGCTGGGTCTTGATCTTCTCAGGATTAGCTTCAACCTTGTCAATTTTATTAAGAGCTACAACAATAGGTACTCCGGCCGCCTTGGCATGATTGATTGCCTCAATAGTCTGAGGCATAACACTGTCGTCAGCCGCAACAACAAGAATAACAATATCAGTTACCTGTGCACCCCTTGCGCGCATAGCCGTAAAGGCTTCATGACCTGGTGTATCAAGAAAAGTGATTTTCCTGCCGCCTTCCACCGACACTTCATAAGCACCGATATGCTGGGTAATACCTCCGGATTCACCGGCGACAACTTTGCTGCTGCGGATATAATCAAGCAGCGAAGTTTTTCCGTGATCAACATGTCCCATAATAGTAACAACGGGAGGACGGGTCTGCAAATCAGCATCAGCATCCTCTTCTATAACAACAGCAGTAGCTTCAACCTCTGAAATAAATTCAGCCTCAAACCCAAACTCAAGCGCTATCAGCTCAATCGATTCCTTATCGAGCCGCTGATTGATCGTAACAAACTTTCCAAGAGCAAAACACTTTTGAATAATCTCCTTAGCCGTAATACCCATAAGCTCAGCCAGTTCATGCGGCGAAGCATATTCAGTAACGCGGACAATCATCCGCTGCGACTCACGAAACGCCTCATCCTCTTCATGCTCACGCTCACGCTCTGTTTTTCGCATCTTGCGAAACTTCTGACGCGAACCAGTACTGCTCCGATCCTCAATACCACTGATCGTTTTCTGAATATTAGCCGAGATAACCTTGTCATCAACCTCAAGCTTCTTTTTCTTTTTGCCTTTTTTCTTTTTGATGGCGGAACTATCCCCGGCCACCACCTCCGTCTTAGGCTTCACATCAGCGGCAACCTTGTCAGGCTTCTTTACGGCGGCCACTTTCTCTTCATCATAAACAACCTCCGCTGCTTTCGGCTCAAACTCATCTTTCAAGGCATCGGCCTGCTCTTTGAAATTCTTTTTACGGTTTTTCTTATTCCTTCCGGCATGCATATCAAGAGTACCCAGGACGGTCAGACCTCCCATCATCTGAGGAATGTCAAAAGACACAAGATGCTCGTTCACCGATGGCTCATCGATTTGAGGCTCAGGCTCGGGAAGTTCTTCAAGAGCACTGACCACAGAAGCTTCAACGAAAGGGAGTCCCTGTTCCGGCCCAGAATCCGTCGCAGGAGTCTGGGCCACATCCTGTAATTGCTCTTTTTTCGCTTCAACAGCAGCCACAACAGGAGCCGGCGGAGGACTCAAAGTCTCGCTGAGATGCTTCTCCTTTTCATAGGTTTTTCGCGACTGCTCCTCAAGCCTCGACAAGCGTTTCTCTTTTTCCTCTCTTATTTTTTTGGTCTCATCGACCATTTTCTTTTCAACGCTGAAATGACCAAAAATTCTGGTATGCATCTCCTCGCTTACCATAGAGGATGTAGAGGCCACCTTGCCCCCTTCCTTTTTGACCAAAAGTAATATTTCCTGCGGACTCACCTGCAGATCTTTTGCTATATCACTTATTCGATACTTCTTTCCCATGTCCTCAAGGGCCATTACATCCTCCTCTGGATTTAAAAACTCTTTACTCTTTATCCAATGCTCCGTCTATGACGGTGTTCATGATTCATCGACCGCCACATCATCCTGCTCCAGCTCGGCATCATCGTCAAAAAGACCCTGCAAATCCGATTCGGTAAACTGCTCCTTTACGGTTTTATAGATATTCTCTGCAATCTTCTTCCAATAACGCTTCTCTTCCTCGGTCACTTTTCGTTCCCTCGGTTTCACGCCGGTCTTATACGTTTTACCAAAAATAGTCTGTTCTTCCGGCTTGGCAGGCCCAAGAAGTGCCAGCTCAACCTCATCAACCCCGGCTTTCAAAACCTTTTTAGCCGTATCAAAACCACTGTCCAAAAGCTGGTAAATCATATCATCACCAAACTCTTCACGGAACTCGATAATATCAATATCCGTAGGATCTTCCTGCGACTTGTCAATCACATCACGGTAGACATCAATCTCATAACCAGTCAGCTTTTCCGCCAGGTGAATATTATTACCATTCTTTCCGATCGCATACTTGATCTGGTCAGGCTTGAGCATCACCCGTGCTTTTCTGGTTTTAACATCCGCATGAACCGTCAAAGGATCAATTTTTGCCGGCTGCATCGCCCTCGAAATATAAATCTCCGGCTCGTCAGCATAATAAATAACGTCAATATTTTCGTTATTCAGCTCCTTGACAATACTCTGGATGCGCTTGCCCCGATATCCGACAGTCGCCCCAACCGGATCAATCCTTGCACTGGTTGATTCCACCGCAACCTTTGCCCGTTCACCCGGCACCCTTGCAATAGCCTTGATCACAATAAGACCATCAAGAATTTCCGGAACCTCATGTTCAAAAAGTTTATACAAAAACCTGTCATCAACTCTCGACACAATAACCTTCATGCCCCCATCAGCCTTTTCACGCTCAATCATGCTGCCATCATCAAGCTTGACTTTTGCTTTTTCACGTTCGATACGCTTGACATAGAGCTTCATCCTCGGCGTACGACGGGGATTATCCTTTTTCATCATTTCAGCCTTCGGCAGAACAAGTTCAACACGATGATCCTTAGAGGTGTTATAGGTAAAAATAACCTCATTTGCACGAATCTGGTAAACCTCACCGGCTACAACTTCCCCGACCTTTTCAAGGCACTCTTCATACACAACAAGTCGCTCAAGGTCGCGAACTTTTTTCTGCACAGACTGCTTGACAATCTGTATGGATTTCCGGCTCAGATAATCTTCAAGCCTGATCGGTCCCTCTTCATAATAATCACCGATTTCAAGAGAGTCATCAATTTTTCGCACCTCATCCAGACTGATTTCGATGCTTTCAATATCGACCTCCTTGACAATCTTTTTCAGAATATAGACCTCAAAATCACCACGTTCAGGGTTGATGAAAATGTTAGATTCAACTTCAGGATCATAATCCTTTCTCAGCTGCTTCTGAATAATATCCTTAAGCAGGTCGGCAATATCCATTTTTACCGCCACACTTTCAGTGCGTTTATCCAGAAAGATCTTGGACTGCTCTATTTCACCAAAAGCGCTGGCAATCTGCACCCTTCTGTCCTGTCCCTCGTCCTTTATCTTCTTTTTGGCCATCTCTTTCTTAATTGTGCATGTTTAAAAGAAAATTTCCACTGCCCCGTATAACCCTGTTCTATATCTCCGCATCAGGAACCGCACGAACTACCTGATCGAGATACAGTTTAATTTCCTCAACCTTCGGCTGATGCCCCTTCTTTTTATTTGATTCAGGCATAATGACAATCCACGACCTTCCATCTTCCAACAGCGACACATCCTTCAAATGGCCATTCAGCTCGACCTCACTGCCGCTTTCATCTCTATACACAACCCTCATAAATTTCCCCACGTGCCTCAAATACTGCCGGGGCAGTACAATCGGCACCCCAAGACCGGGAGAAGAGACAACAAGATCAAAATTTTCACCAATCAGCTCAAAAAGCTCATCATCACCCTCAATTCGCTCCCGAACCCTTCTGCTCAGATAGGCACACTGATGAATTCGAATACCATCATCAGCATCAACCAGTATCTCTATTTTCCGGTGCCGCTCACTGCCTTTCACCGTAACATCAACAAAATAAGCACCTTCACCGCGCGTACCAACCGACTCTTCAATAATTCGGAGAACACAATTTCTGATGCGCTCTTGCATGAAAACCCCGCACAAACTTTTTTTAGAAAACAAAAAAGTGGGGAACCCCCACTCTCAGATAAGATAATGCCCCCCGTCGTCAAATCAAGTGAAACAATGTACAAAAAAACATTCCAACAGCAAAACAACCTTATTTATGCACCCCCGGCTCACCATCATTGAGACTGCTCTCAATAACCTCATAATCAGCCTCCTCAATATTCTTCCCCGAAGAAAACGCCCCCCCTGACCTCTCCTGACGCTTAGAACTGCCCGTAACAAAAAAACGCACAACCATGCGCACAACCAGAAAAATAAACACAAGAACTAAAATAAATCGCACCATCACATTTTTCAATTAGGGGACGACATTCATATCGTACAGTTGCTCAACAAACACCCAAAAGCTTCTCACTACTCAGCAAGAAACACTGCCCACTATTTTCACTTATCATTGAGTAAAGCAAGAAGTCGGCCTTCATTCACCCTATATTTGAACGCCTGCACACCATCAACAAAAATGACAGGAATTTTAAGCCCGAACTTTTCAAGCAGTTCCGGGTTGTTGGCAATATCAATCTTTTCAAGATCGAACGGCACAACTGCATCAACCTTCCGCAGCACCTCCATCGCCTCATCACACAAGCAGCACTCAGCTTTACCATAAAGCGTCACGGTATGTCGCGTGATAGTCATGATTTCAAGAGCTCCTTCGCAGCCGGTTCACGCAGAATTTCAAGCACAGCATCAAGAGAAAGCGTCGTCTGTTCAGAGGTAACAAGGTTTTTCAATGAATACAACCCCGCCTCAACTTCAGCTGTACCGACAAAAAGCGCATAGGAGGCCCGTACCCGGTTTGCCTCCCTCATCTGAGCCTTCATACTCCTTGCAGCCAAATCAATTTCGGTCATAACTCCAGCCTTGCGTAAGCGATACGCAATCTGCAGACCATGATCTCCAAGTTCCCGGCTCTGAACGACAACGTAAACAAGAGGGCCTCGAGGATTAAGCGCAGCAAAAAGACCCTGTTTTTCCATTGTCATCAACAACCGCTCCATACCCACAGCAAAGCCTGAAGCCGGCACATCCGAAGAGCTGCCAAGCTCCCTTGCCAAACCGTCATAACGCCCGCCGCCGCCAATCGCATCCTGTGCACCAAGCTCTGAACTCGTCACTTCAAAAGCCGTATGGCAGTAATAATCAAGCCCCCGAACAAGCCTGTGATCTATTTCATAAGCAATATCGCGCTCACCAAGGTAAAAAAGCACTTTCTCGAAATCCTGAACAGCGGCTTCATTGAGATAGTCATACAACTTCGGAGCACCTGCAACGATATCCTGAACCGCAGGATTTTTGGAATCAAGAATCCGCAGCGGGTTTTTTTCAAGCCTCTCTTTAGAAGCCTCATCAAGCACATCATGATAGGGCGCAAAATAACCCTGCAACGCCTCTCTGTAACGAAGCCGGTCCTGAGTATCACCAAGAGTATTCACCCTCAGCTTCAACCCATGCAGCCCGAGCGACTCAAAAACCTGCATCATCAACGTCATAACCTCAGCCACCGCTGCCGGCGAAGAGACCCCGATCAGCTCAGCTCCGAACTGGGAAAACTGACGTTGCCTGCCTGCCTGAGGCCTCTCCTTGCGAAACAACTCACTGATATAATAAAGCTTGTGCACAGGCGCCGACGAAAGCAGATTATTCTGAAGCACCGCCCGCATAACCCCCGCAGTCATCTCAGGACGCAAGGTCAGAAAACGCCCTTTCGGATCGGGCTGAAACGTAAACATCTCCTTGCCGACAATGTCCGTTGTTGCACCTATGCCTCTCTGAAAAAGCTCCGTATACTCAAAAACCGGCGTACGTACCTCACTGAACCCGTAGAGGGATGCAAGCGAGTCCACGACACCTTCAACATACTTCCATTGGGCAGCCTCTTCCGGAAAAATATCCCTTGTGCCCTTGACAGCCTGGTACTGTGGCATAACAATAACGGTCCCTTAGCGGTAAATATTATATATGGGAAAAACCCTTTTCCCATTCCCTGAAAAGCTCAATAACCTCTGCCGCCGAAGTTGAAAGAAGAAGACTCTGACGAAAATCTTCACGACCGGCCAGCTTGGTAATACGGCCAAGAAGCTTCAAATGTTCTGCAAGCATGTCTTCCGGCGTCGCAAGAAGAAACACAAGACGAACAGGCTCATTATCAATAGAATCAAAATCAAGCTCATTGCGCAACGTAGCAAAAGCAATGACCGGCTCTGTGACTCCATCCGTTTTTGCATGAGGCAAAGCAATGCTTTTGCCAATACCAGTCGACATCTCACGCTCACGTTTAACCACATCATCGCGAAGCTTACCGATATCTTTCACCCCGGCATGATCGGAAACAAGGGAAAGCATATTTTCAATAACCTGACTTTTCTGAGCCAGCTCAAGATTCAAAGCGATATATTTTTCAGAAAGAATACCTTCAATTTTCATCAGTTAATACCTCTTCAGGATTAAAACTCACAACCTCGGGAAAAAGACCCCCACCCTATTTAAACGGATAATATAAAAAAACATTTATCCTTCCCTCATAAGAGGGGGGGAGGAGTGGGCAGTTGGCAGTGAACTTGCAGTTCAAAGATGAAATGTCAGGAAATAGATAAACGGTGAGACAAAAATAATCGTATCAAACCGGTCAAGCACACCACCATGACCAGGAATCAACCCTGAAGAATCTTTTACATGAGCATCCCTTTTAAACATCGACTCTATCAAGTCACCCGCAGGACTTGCCAACCCGATCAACACTCCAACGAGCAACGCCGTCGTTAACGGCAGCTGCGGCACAAAACTCGCGTAACACACCGATGCCGCCACACTTCCAGCCAGCCCGCACAAAAAGCCCTCCCATGTTTTATGCGGGCTTAACCGTTCAAACAATTTCCGGTGAATAAACCTCCCGCCCAAAATACTTCCTCCGAAATACGCAAAAATATCAGCCGACCAGACACAGAAGAACATCAGAAAAACCAGAATCTCCCCTTTTCCGTCAGCTGCTCCAAGTCGCAGCCTCAACAAACAGCCAAAAGAAAGATTGACATAAAGCAGACCGGGAAAAATTGCCCCCAGATTCAGCAGCGGAGAACCCTCTTTCATAAACAGCTCCATCACCAGAAGAGCCAGCACAACTACAAGCAGCAGCTCCCACACCTCTGCAAACGGCCTGTAAAAATTAACCTGTAAAAGCAGTGTTATCCCCAGAACAATCCAAAGCGCCGGAGGATGAGCCTTATGCGCCGCAAGACGATGAAACTCAAAAACAGCTAAAAGAGCCAGCAGAGAAAAAAAACAAAAAAACCAAACCCCGCCGAGCTTGATCAACCAGAGCAGAAGTGGTATACCCGCAAAAGCCACCAGAACCCTCTGCAATAAATTAACACTTAAAAGCTTACCCATAGGCCCCTTATTAAAACGCAGTTCATCCCAGATCGCCAACCTTTTTTATCGCCACAGAAAACCGCCGCATCACCATCACAAACAGCAGCAGACTCCCCCCCACCACCGGCCACCACCACACTGCCCTAAGCAAACATTCCGGTTGAACAAGAGCTGCCAAATCACTGGTTTCGGCCAACATCAACAGAATGAGAGCCGCAGAATTATTCACAAGATGAACAAAAAACGATAACGCCAACTCCCCTGTTTCACTATAAATATAGCCAATATACCAGCCCAGCAAAGTCAGAGGAAAAAGATTTGCCGCACTCAAATGAAAAAAAGCAAAAACAAAGCCGGTTAAAAGCACAGCACTCCCTCTCGACATTGATCGGCTGTAATTCTCCTGTATATAACCCCTGAACAGCAACTCCTCACAAACCGCAGGAATCACGGCAAAAACAGCAGCTACCGCAAAAAACTCCGGACCGGAACGAACCAGGGCAAGCTGCCGGATAAACGCCTCCATCACATCGCGCTGGCGGACAACCTCCGCCCCCGCATTACCAAGAGCAGGCCAGAGATAGAGATCCTGAACAGCACTGATGGTATACAACAGCGGCTGCAAAAGAAAAACGCCGCCTGCCGCCAACCCGGCAGCAGCAACATTGAAATTCCTTCCAATCCCCAAAAAAGCAAGACTCTCGGTGCAAAACGGATTTTTTCGACGCGTATGCCGCGCCGCCAGCAGGAGAACCGGCAACGCAAGCACAACAATCTGCCCGCAAGCCTGAATAAAGCGCATCGAAGGCAGCATCCTGCTTTCGATATGCAATAAAGAAAAGCCCCAGTTACCGTTAACAAGAAAAAAAAGCAGGGCACCGGCAATCGGGTAAAGCACCATAATGCCGATTAAAAAAAAAGTATTGGCAAAAAAGGAAAGTCGCCTGACCTCAAAAGCATCAGAAAAAGAAAATGTCTGCATTGATTATATATCTGTTACGATGAATCTCAGAGAATATGATACTTTATCGTTTTAAACCTCAAAAAATTCAGGTTCCCTTTAATGAATATCCTGATATTTGATGCCACACCCCGCTGGTCCGGCGGAGCAAACAGAATCCTGCTATACAGCAAAGAGCTAAAAAAACGTGGTCACAACATAACGGTCTGCTGTCTACCCGGCAGTGGCCTTTCAAGCCGTCTTCCAGAAGAAGAGATTCCTGTCTGCACCATCGACCCGAAATCAGATCTCAACCTCTTTATCATTCCGAAACTCATCCAGCTTATAAAAAAAAACAACATTGATGTTATAGAGATCTGTTCACCAAAATTTTATTGGACCGCATCACTGGCCGCGAGGTTATCCAAAAGAACCGTTATTTTGACCCGGAACGTCCCTTACCGGAAAACCGGAATTAAAAAACAGATCAATAAAATCCTCTACGATAAACTTGTTGACAGAATTATTGCCATTTCTGATAAAATTAAACGTGAACTCAGAGAAGATTTCAACATTCCTGACCATAAAATCACGGTTATTTATGATGGAATAGATCTCCTCCAGTTCCCCGAGCCAGGAACAAACGACAGCGACGAAAAACCAAAACAATATACAGTTGCGGTCATAAGCCGACTCGACGAAAACAAGGGCCTGGAATGTTTTATCAATGCAATCCCAAAAATAATCCAAAAAATCAGCCCGATCCATTTTTTGATTGTCGGGACAGGCCGTATAGAACAACAACTCAAAGAGCTGACAAAAAAACTCAATCTATCAGATAACGTACGCTTTACCGGTTTCAGAAAAGATATCCCTGAAATACTCTCAGACGTTGCTATAACCATAATGCCCTCACCTCAGGAAGGCATGTCCATGAGCGCACTGGAATCCATGGCATCAGCCAGACCGGTAGTCGCAACCTCCGGCAGCGGACTCGCCGACATAATAGTCAATAACCGTTCAGGCATGATAGTCAGCCCCGACAACAGCACCGAACTTGCTCAAGGTGTTGTAACGCTATTACAATCGGATTACAAACAAGCCGGAAAAGAAGCCAGAAAAATTGTAGAAGAAAAGTTCGCACTCCAAAAAGTCGTTACCAGATACGAGCTGCTGGTTAAACAAGTAGCAAAATAATTCTTTTCTCACCATAAGGATATGAAACACGAAAAAAAAGACCATACCGCATTCCGCGAACGCCTGGCCAAAACCCTGCAATTCTTCGCAAAGCATCGCCAATCGACGCCCCGCCCTGAAAAAGCACCCGAAAGCATCGTCATTCTGGCAAGAGAGTGCTACGGCGACTGCATTATGCTTACTCCCCTCATCGGCACCCTGCGCAGAGAGTATCCCGAGCTCTCCATATACGTTATCGCCTTCAGCCAGATTATCTTCAACTTTTTCAGTGCCGACACCAATGTTACCGCAGTCTACCACGCCAAACGAAACATGAAACGGTACTGCAAAGAGATACTTTCAAAAAAATTCGATATCCTCTTCAACCCCAAAGATCACCCGTCGACCCACTTTCTCATCCAGTCAATGCTCATCAACGCCCGCCATAAAGTAGGACACTTCAGCCCCTTCCACGAAGGGCTCTTCGATCACCTTATTACTCTCGGCCCCAATAAACACGAATCCGAAAGAAATCTCTCACTCCTCAGTATTATCAACGAAACCGCCCTCAAGCAACCCTGCAAACCATACCTGCCCCCCATGCCCGTTTGCGCCGAAACCGCCGCATTCCTCAAAACGCTGCCCTCCGGCAAATACATAGGCATAAACCTCAGTGCTGGCCATAGCGGAGGACGCCGCACCACCCGGCAATGGTCAGAACTCATCAACGAATTCCCGAACGAAACCTTCATTATTCTCTCAGCACCACAGGATCTGCAGGAAAAACGTGAGCTTGAACAATCTCTCGACAACGTCCTGCAATCCCCCTCAACACGCAACCTCTACGAAGTAGGAGAAATAGTCAAACGTCTCAAACTCCTCATCACCCCCGACACCTCCCTCGTCCACATCGCATCATGTTTCGACACCCCCATCATCGCCCTCTACCGCAAACGCTTCGCCGATAGAACCCAATTCGCCCCACTAAGCACCCTGCAAGAAATAATCATATCCTCAACCCCCGACGTCATAGACATCGACCCCGCCGACGTAACCGCCGCTCTCAAAAAAGTGCTGCTGAAATTCAAGTGACGAGTTTAAAAAAAAGAGTGCCCCCAATTAGGGGACGACATTCATAACGTACAGTTCTCCAACAGGCCCAATAGGGGACGACATTCATAACGTACAGTTGTCTATCAGGCTCCGGGTTCGCTGAAGGCTAAGAGCCCACTGCCAACTGCTAACTGTCAACTTCCTGGTTGTAAGTTTGTTGGAGAACTGCACGTTATGAATGTCGTCCCCTAAGTGTGCCTAAGTGTGTGAATGGATCTCCCCTAATCGGGGATAACGGTGAATATTCTAAATTATACCTTATATTGGAGTCCACTTTAAACAAAACATGATCAGGGTGCTTATGAAGGTTGGAATATTGATGAGAATACTGCGTTACATGGCTCCGTCAAAGGGAAAAATCGTTTTGGTCGTGATAGTCAGCGTGCTAACCTCACTCTTCAGTGTTGTATCGATTTATTCCATACTTCCCCTGCTGAATGCGGTTTTTTCATCCGCACCTGCAGCGCCGCAAACCGCTTCAGCACCTCAGGTACAGGAACGCAACCGGAATACCCTGCAAAGTACGGATGCAAAATCATCCGCTCCCGTTCAACAACCGCTGCAGGTCTCAAAGAATGCCACCAGTGCCGAAAAGTTAAAAACCTGGGCATTGATGGAATTTCAACGGATGTTCGAAGCACCCACAAAACAGTTGGCGCTCCTGAAAATCTGCTTCTTTCTGATTCTTGCATTTGCCCTGAAAAATGTGTTCATCTACCTCAATGGACAGATTATTTTCCGGATACAGACCAAAACAGCGAAAAAGCTAAGAGACGAAGTCTTTCACAGCATTATCGAAATGCATCTCGATTATTTCAATAAAAATCGGGTTGGAAATCTGATGAACTACGTCAACAACGACGTTGAAAACGTTAACAACAGCATCAGTTCAACATTTGTCAATTTCCTGCAGAACCCCTTTTCAATCTTTGTCTATATCGGCGTACTTCTGGCGCTCAGCTGGAAACTGACGGCGTTTGCAACGGTCACCTCTCTGTCGATATTTTACGTTATCAATTTCATGGGCCGCAACATCAAAGGCCTTGCCCAGAGTTTCCAGACCAAAATGGGCGACATGAACTCCGTTCTGCAGGAAAAGTTCAACGGCATCAAAGTTATCAAATCAACCGCCTTTGAAGGGATTGAACTCGCAAAGTTCATGACGTTCACCAACGACTTCAGGCAGTTGAGCATAAAGATGTCAAGAATTCGTAATATTATCAGCCCGCTCAACGAAACACTGCTGATAGCCGCCATTGCCATGGTACTCTGGTTCGGAGGTCTCCAGGTGTTCGAGGGTTCGATGACCGCAAACGAACTGCTCGTCTTTGCCTTTACCCTCTACTCCACCATGGGGCCGATCAAGATGCTTGGCGATGCCAATTTATCGATTCAAATGGGAATGATCTCTGTTGAACGCCTTTTCGAAGTGCTCGATACAAACACCAATGTGACCAACGGAACCCGTGCGATCAACACCTTTTCCAACAATATCACCTTCGAAGATGTCTGTTTCAAATACAACAAAGAGCCAGACGCTCCCAATGTCCTCAACCACGTCTCGTTCGAAATAAAAAAAGGCGAAATGGTCGCCCTTATCGGCCAGTCCGGCTCTGGAAAGTCCACCGCTGTCGACCTCCTTCTGCGCTTTTATGATGTCGATTCAGGACGCATCACCATTGACGGAATTGACATCCGTGAATTTGACTATAAACAGCTCCGCCAGATGATCGGCATAGTGAGCCAGGAAGTGATTCTGTTCAACGACACCATCGAACAGAATATTGCCTATGGAGTTCACGACGAAATCAACCATGCCAGAATAGAGCAGGCAGCCAGACTAGCAAATGCACACGAATTTATTCAGGAGAAACCGCAGCAATACCAGACCCTCATCGGCGACCGCGGACTCCAGCTTTCAGGAGGTCAAAGGCAGCGTATTGCAATTGCCCGTGCCATGGTAAAAAACCCTGAACTGCTTATTTTTGATGAAGCAACCAGCGCTCTGGACAACGAATCAGAAAAAATAGTCCAGCAGGCCATCGATAACGCCATGGAAAACAGAACAGCCTTGGTGGTCGCTCACCGCCTCTCCACCATCAAAAACGCCGACAAAATCATTGTTCTGGAACGAGGAAACGTTATGGAAGCCGGCAATCATGAGCAGCTTGTTGAAAATAACGGCGTCTATAAAATGCTCTATGACATACAGTTTGCCGTTAAACCCGCCTCTTCCGAAACGCTCACGGCTGCATGACCAGCAACCCCGGAAGTCATGCTTATAACCACCATCCTTTATATACTGTTTTCTGTAGCGGCTCTACTCTTCATTGCCCGCTACAGAAAGCATCTCAAAAAAAAGAGAGAGCGCCGAAACAAGGAAACCTGGGCAATCGGCATCTATAAAGGCACTTCACCCATCACACTCTTTCCCCCCGATGGTATCAGCAACCCCATACTCAGCGCAAAAGACGTCACAGACATCAAAGCCCGCTTCGTTGCCGACCCATTTGCGATCCAAAACCAGAACGGTAACTTTCTCTTCTTTGAAGTCCTTAACGACAAAAGAAATATCGGCGAAATTGCCTATGCCTACAGTAAAGACATGAAGCAATGGCACTATGGCAAGGTCGTTCTCAAAGAGCGCTTCCACCTCTCTTACCCCTATGTGTTTTTCTCGGAAAACCGCTGCTACATGATTCCGGAATGCAATGACTCCGGTGGCATCCAGCTCTACGAGGCCAAAAAATTTCCTGAGGAGTGGCAACACATAAAAACCCTCATCAACAGCACCGGCCGATACTCAGCACTGGTTGACCCATCCATTATTTATTACCAGAACCGCTGGTACCTGTTCAGCTACGCCCAAAAAAGCAAAAACCTCCACCTCTATACTGCAGCCGCCCTTACGGGCCCATGGCATGAGCACCCCAAAAGCCCGATAGTGACGAATAGTCCCCACTTTGCACGACCTGGCGGACGAATAATCGCTAAGGAGAATAGCATGTACCGATACGCCCAGGATGAAATCCCGAACTACGGCACAAAAGTATGGGCATTCCGGATTACCGAACTGACTGAGCACGCCTATAACGAGGAGCCGGCGTCAGATGCGCCTGTCCTGCAGCCAGGAAGTGAATGGTGGAATAAAGACGGCATGCACACCGTCGATCTTCATCAGAACCAGTCAGGAGAGTGGCTGGCCTTTGTCGATGGATTCACGATAAAAAAATAACATCAATACCTAGATTTGAGACCAGACCGTTTCATACCGAAAACCATTACACGTGCAAAATTTTTTCAAGACTCTCAGCACATGTTTTCCATGAAAAACATTCGGCCCTCTCTTTGGCAAGCAATCCAAGCCGATTTCGAAACAGAACATCATCACGCAAATGTCTGATTGCCTGCGCCCACTCTTCAGGTTTATCAGGCGACGCAAAAACCGCAACGCCATCCATCACCTCGGTCATAGCCGGCCGTGAACTGCAAATTGAAGGTATACCAAGCAAAGCCGCCTCGAGTGGAGGAAGACCAAACCCTTCATAAATGCTTGGAAATACCAATGCGAGAGCTTTACTGACAACAAATCCAGCACCATCATCTTTAAGGCTCCCCAAGAAGTGAACCCTATGTTCTATATGAAAATCCTCTACGAGCGGCCGAGCTCTTTTGTTTCCACCAATCATGACAAGGTTGATATCACTAACCGACGGATCAAGCAAAGCCCTAAACACAACTTCAAGATTTTTATGACGGTCAAAGGATCCTAAATAGACAATGAATTTCCCTTTTGGTAACGGAATAGACTTTTTCTCAGCAAAAGGAAGTTTTGTAACGCCATTATAAATAACCGTGATTTTATCGATGGGTATATCCAATAACCTTGCTATATCATGAGCGCTGGAGTGACTTATGGTCACAACCTTATCAGCCTGCCGGGCAATTCCCTTAAGCCGTTTTTCAAAATCCTCAGCTATTTCACCAAATTTATCTGGATACAATAACGGTATGACATCATGAATAAGAATACATGTCGGATGCTTCAGCTTTTCAGGACACCACTGGATCGCAGAATAAAAATAAACAGTTTTAGAATAACGTTTTCCTGGTTTATAAGAATTATGAACCGTCAGAAGCTGCAACTGCTTGAGTAGTTCACGGGAAACCCGTCCCACTCCCCTTGGATCCTTGAGAGCTTTTGTATGAAATTTCACAACTATATCACCTAACGGAATAGAGATATAATGATGTAACTTATTTTTTAATAAATTCTTAAAAAATCTATTCATTAATGTACCACTGAATATTGCGGTTCTATATTCAACCGTTCATCACTCATGATTGAACCTTTATTCTGATTACCAGGCAACCAGTTACACAGCCAATTCGGATGATCAGGGTCGGTGATGAGAGCGAGCATTTGCTCTGTGCATTGTTTCCATGTCAGCCATGGCATACCCTTAGAATTTGGAGCATTCCCACCATTAAGCAGTTCTAACCAATTCTGGATTGCATATGCCAATTCTTCAGGGGTACTGCCTGAAAAATAGGTTGCAAAACCACCAGCAACTTCACGAAAAACATTAAGATCACGAGCAAGAATGGGGCGGGCATATTGTGCTGCTTCAATGAGCGGCAACCCGAATCCCTCACCTTCCGAAGCCATAAGTACACCTTTAACGGCTTCATACAGGGTAAGAAGGGCATCATCACTTATACCTTGAAGCCAGAACAGTCTTTTATTGAGTTCTTCATGCTTCTTTATTTTTTTTGACAGTTTGTCCACCTTCCAACCCTCCTTGCCAACAATCACAAGATTTATATCAATTCCCTGCTTCCACAAAAGCTCAAAAGCTTCCAAAGTTTGTGCATGCCCTTTTCGGGGCTCAATGGTCCCTACCATGAGAATAGATTGAGCAATACATATTTTAACAAGTTGACGGTTACATTTTTCAGAAAACCCTGCAGAGGATTGGTGATTTGGTATATCTGCACCAATATGAGACCAGCCAATTTTGAGAGGACGGCTTCTTAAAGGAAGGTAAGTATCAAGCCATGTAATTAAATCAAATGCTATGGTTTTCGAAATACACACGACCCCATCGGCTTGAACTATGGTATGAAGCCAACGAACAAAAGCCGGTTTACTGGATTTACTAAACCACTCAGGATTTCGATATGGAAGTAAATCGTAAACAAGAAAGATTGTTTTAATTCCTCTATGCCTTAAATCTCTAAAGAAATCTGCCCATATTGGAATTATATCTGCCTGATAGTCAAGCCCGAAAAATATATCACCAGAAAATACCTCTACTATTTCATCACTTATTTTCGACTGAGGCACGTTCATAAATTTTGCCGTGAATCGACGCGCATATCTGTAAGAATTTTCTTTTGTCGCATAGATAGGTTCAACTCGGAAGTTTTCAGGAGGTTGTTCAAGCAGCTCCTTAAGGATACTTCGTACAACTCGCTGAATACCGGTCCTGGCATCGCGTTGAACAAGTTCAGAGATGTCAACAAGAAGTTGCTTTTTGCTGTTTTGATTCGGAATATTTTTTGCTATCGCTTCAGCAACACCAATCAACAAGTGCTCTTCGCATGTACTATTATCAAGCTCAGCTATAGCTGTAATAAGATTGTGGCGCTCGACAGAGGAATCAGAATTTTCTGGTACTTCTGATTTTATTTTCCGCTTATAGAACTCTTCAAAAGCAGAAATAGCAATCTGAGCGTTGCTATCCCATAAAACTTGTTGAGATTCGTCAGGAGTATCGGGAATACAGATAACGTTATCCGCCGGCAGAGTTCCATGAATGATCCAATCCTGACGGGATGATTCCGAGATAGCAAAATAAAGTGAGGCACGTCTCAGATAACTATACTCTCGAAGATAATATTGGCTGTACCGCTGATCGGATTTTAAGACAGAACCGTTAGAAATCAGTGACGCATACTCAGGAAGCAAAACGCTATGACAAGATACTTTGTCAAAAATCCCAATACTGGATACAGAATTTTCCAGATAGCCTTCAAAAAGGCTGAATGTATGCAAAATATCAGGTTTAATGCTGGCTAAAAAGGCCTCACGGATCAATTCTGCAGTCTCGCGGTGCCAGGTATTGCAAGGATTCTCGTTGACAGGAGATGGGGTATACCAGACGCGGATATTATTCTGTGACAAAGACTTATCAAACAGAGAACGGATAAGTTCAATAGAGTCAGGAAACAGTGCACTTAAAGCAATTATTATTTCATGATTGTCGCGATTACGAACAAGAGCTTGAGTAAACGATAAGGAATAACTGTCAATACAGCCAGAACATAGGGTACGTTGAACCTTTTGCAGGTCAAGGACAATCCTCATATATTTTTTTTTCTTTCCTGCTCTTAATCTTATTTATTGCCTGCAAACGCGCGATAATAAGCTCTTTGTAGATTAACTGCACGGACTTCGAATACAACTTGAGACAAGGATCTCCCTTTTTCATAATTCCAGCATTACGCTGAAATATTTTTGCTTTTATTTTAATCCAAAAAAGCAATTCCTTCCTCAAAACTGAAGTTAACAAAAGCAGGGTCAAGAGAATAGTGTTTTTTATATAATTCACTGATCAATTTGCAACCCCAAGCCAGCCATTGACCTCTTCCACATCACTGACGGACAGCTTACCCGCACTATCCTTAAGCTGCATAATATTCAGCATATACTGATAACGGGCTTTCGCCAGATTGCGTTTGCTATCATACAATTTCTGTTGGGCGTTAAGAACATCCACATTACTGCGCTGCCCCACCTCAAACCCTTTTTTTGTTCCTGTAACGGCAATTTCATTCGACCTTACGGCCTGTTCGTACGCTTTAATCTGTGCAACGGTGGTAACCACTCCATTGTAAAACCTTCGGACATCAGCTTCCACCCCACGCTCCTGCCAACTGAGCTGTTCCTGCGACTTCAGGCGGCTGGCCTGAGCCTGGCGTACCGCAGCGCTCACATAACCGCCACTGTAAATTGGAAGATTCATCTGCAAACTGACTGAATTCGTTCCATAGGTCTGGTCGATGGTGTAATTATTTCCACTTTTGGAATAATCTCTTGCAACAACCAGGTCCACTGTCGGATAGCGTGAAGCCCGCTGTTTTTCAACCTCTTTTTTTGCAATCTGAATTTCCTGACGGGCAGCATTCACTTCCCGGTTATTTGTATGAGCAAGTTCTATCCATGCATCAACAGTCGGCGGGTCCGGCCGGGCCAGCACCATTTTCTCCGGCACAAGTTTGGACAGATCCTCCGAATAAACACCGGTAAGACGCCCCAGCTCCCTTCGGCTGAAATCCAGATTATTAACAATATCAACCCCTTCAGCAAGCGCTATCTCATATTCAGACTGCGCCTCATTAATTTCAGTAATGGTACCAAACCCTTTTTCATACCTTTTTTTTGTCTGTTGAAGCTGTTCAAGACAAGCCTTAACATGGGCATGGCTGAACTCAAGGTTATCCTCCGAATACAGGGCATTACAATAAGCCTCAGTCAGCCTGATAATCAAACCCAACTCTTCTTTCTGAAGCTGGAAATCGCTTTTTGCCACAACAGCTTTCGACTGCTTATAACTAGCAAAATTCGACCAGTTGAAAAGGGACTGACGAACTGAAATATCGTAGGTTCGGGAACTGTAAAACTGATCCTGCTGGTAAGGGCCATACATCGTAGGAACCGTACTGTTTGTTTCATTTCTCCCCCCCGTACCGCTCAGGTTCAATCTTGGACGAAATTGAGCCCTCGCCTTGGCAATCTCCTCCTTCGTAGCCAGATTATCGGCCTTTGCTGTACGTAACTGGGCATCGTAATCCAAAGCCTTCTGATAAGCCGACAATAAACTGACAGGCTCGGCATAGGCCGGCAAAGCAGCAAAAAAACCTGCAACAACTATCAAACGCGCCAATAGCTTCATATCAAACTCACACGTAACATTTTAAACACCTAATCCTCTTTCATTGAAACCGAAATCCGCTTGACCAGCGGATCAATAAGATAGGTCAACATTGAGCGCTCACCGGTCTTGATAACAACCTGAACAGGCATACCCGGCTGCATCTCACGTTTTCCCAGTGTTTTCATACCCTCAGGAGTCACTACAATGCGCGCAAGGTAATACGATGCATTCGGCGTCAAAGGGTTAACCCCCGGATCAGTCACAATATCTTTCGAGAGCGATTCAACCACACCCTTGACAACAAGCTGGGGAGAGTGGGCAAACGAAAAAAAGCTCACATCAACCGGAAGTCCCTTATGGATACTGTCAATCAAATGCGGTGATATTTTTGCATCAATAAGAAGACCTTCGTGAAGCGGCACAATATCCATAATCTTCTGGCCAGGCTGAATAACAGCACCAACCGATTGTACCTGTAATCCGACAACCTGCCCTGATGCAGGAGCTTTCACCTCTGTATCGGTCAGTTCCTCGGCAAGAGCTCTCGTCTTTTCAGCATCAGCCCCCACCTCGAGCTGAACCTGCGCCAGCTGTGAGGCCGTATTTGTCCTGAAATCCGCAATCTTCAACTCCAGATCACGCTGCTGACTCTTCGGAGCATACCCCTCCTGCACCAGTGAGGTAATATCGGCAAGCTGATCTTTAAAAATCTTCAGCGTCGTCTTGCGCGACAGAAAAAGCCGCTGTTGATTCTGCATATTGAGTTCAGACAACGCCTTATCATGATCAATCAGCAAGTCTTTATGAAAGGTGATCGCCGATGCACCATTCATCTCGGCAAGCAGGCGATCCACCATCGCCCTGGTACCCAGATAGTGCTGATGAACCTCATCATAGCGGGCTTTAGCCGTCTGTGAGTCCAGCTTCATTAAAACATCCCCCTCATGCACCATCTGCCCCTCTTTTACAAAAACCTTCTCAATTCGTCCACCGCGAAGATTTTCCACCACCTTGCGCTTGGTTGCAATACTCACCATACCCTGAGAAGGGACACCCTCATCAAGGGGAGCAAAAGCCGCCCAAAGCAGAAAGCCGCCAAAACCTACAAGCAATACCCATATACCAAGCCGGATCGTACTGCGTGTATCTCGATACTCATTGCCGTTTCCATTAACAGGAACAGGCTTTTTCATTGAAACGATATCACTGATACTCATTGCTATCCATTAAACATTTCTCAAAAATAATTGACTCAGGCTTACGAAAGAGCCGGCTGCGCATTCGGAGGATTCAAAGCCTTCAACACCTCATCCCGCGGCCCGCAACGAATAATCTGACCATCCTGCATTACCACCAGAAGATCGGCCACACCAACCGCACTGGGACGATGCGTAATAAGAATAACGGTTTTACCTGCCGATCTCAAATCAACGATGGCCTGATGTAATGACCGTTCCCCGGCATCATCAAGATTGGCATTAGGCTCATCAAGCACAATAATTGCAGGATTACCATACATTGCCCTTGCAAGCCCGAGCCGCTGCTTCTGCCCTCCCGAAAGCATGCCTCCAGCCTCACCTATCTGGGTATCATAACCCCGCGGAAACCGTAAAATCATATCATGAATACCGGTACGCTTTGCCGCCTCAATGACTTTTGACGAATCCACATCGGCAAAACGCGCAATATTTTCAGCAATAGAGCCATCAAAAAGCTCAATATCCTGAGGAAGATACCCAATATGCGGTCCAAGCTCAATCCTGTCCCAACTCTCTATTGCCTCTCCGTCAATGAGGACACGCCCCTTTCTCTCAGGCCATACACCTACAATACAACGGGCAAGAGTTGACTTTCCTGATCCCGAAGGCCCGATTACTACAGCTACCCTTCCGGCAGGCAAAACAACATTGATATCGCGCAAAATAGGAGCCTCCCGTCCAGGAGCGGTTGCAGAAAGTCCCTCAAGCCTGATCTCACCCAGAGGATCCTGATGCTTTGCACCCGGCTGACGCTCCGGAAACTCCTCAAGAAGTTTTTCAAGCCGAATAAATGCAGTACGACACTGAACAAACGGCTTCCAGGTAGCCATCACCAGGTCAAGCGGCTGAAGAGCTTTCGACATCAACACGTTGGCCGCAATCATTGAACCTGCAGACATCTTGCCCTCAATAACCATTAAAGCGCCAGCACCAAGCGTAAGCGACTGCAGGCTATATCGAACAAATTTTGCAAACGCCTGCTGGCGATGCTGCCTTTCAAGAGAAAAATCAGCTTTAGCAAGTGAAGCATCGTGCAACTTGAACCAACGTTCTCTAAAATTTCCAGCCATACCCATAGCATGGACCGGCTCAATGTTACGAAGTTTGTTCTGCACAAACTGGTAACTGTCGTTACCGGCTTCAGCCGCGCGCTCAATTTCCTTTGTGCTCAACCGATGGCTCTGCCAGGTCAAGGCAAGCTGAATAACAGCAAATACAATAGAAAGCCATCCCAAGAAAGGACTCAATAAAAAAATGACAGCGATATAAACCGGAGTCCAGGGAAGATCAAAAAATGCTATCATACCATTAGCCGTCAAAAACTGACGAATATTGGTCAAATCCGAGAACGCCTCAACAACATTTTTACGGGTACGGTTCAAATAGGCCTCGAAACTTGCGTTAAACACAAGAGAGTTCAATGCCTCATCAAGCCTTACCCCAACCCTGACCAGCAGGCGTGAACGGAGCCACTCTGCAAAAGCCATGACCCCAAAGAACAGCAACAGAAACAACGTCACCATAAGCAGGGTCAACTCACTGCCGCTCTTCATAACACGACCATAAACCTGCAGCATATAAATGGTCGGCGTCAGCATCAGCACATTGGCAATAAGACTGAAAATACCTACCCATACAAACTCTTTACGAAAGGTCCAGAGCTGTCGGGACAACGCACTGCGATTAAAAAAATCAGGGTTCATGAAAAATCTTCTTCCGGATAAGAGTTAGCTCTGTGGCTGCTGGTTAGAAGGCTGTGGGGCAGGAGGCGGTGCCTGCAAAGCAGCCATCACTTCCTGACAGGTACCAAACCGCTGGACCTGCCCGTCAACCAGCACAAGCATATGCTCTATAGCCCCCAGAATATTCAGACGATGCGTCATCACAATCACCGTCGTGCCCTGCGCCCTCAACTGTTTTACGGCATTAAGCAGAGCAGCGTCACCCGCCTCGTCAAGGCTTGCATTCGGTTCATCAAGCACCACAAACTTCGGCATTCCATAAATCGCCCTGGCAAGAGCAACACGCTGCCGTTCCCCGCCGGAAAGAAACGAACCATCGTCACCAACCTGAGTGTCATACCCCTTTGGCAGCTGCTCAATAAATCCATCAAGACCCACCATACGGCAGGCAGCGCTCACCTTTTCGGCATCAGGCTCCCCGAAGCGGGAAACATTTTCAGCAATAGTACCCTCAAACAACTCCACCGTTTGCGGCAAATATCCTATATACTGGCCAAGCTCCTCTTTGTTCCACTGGTACACATCATTGCCATCAAGTCGCACCTTACCCTGCATCGAAGGCCATATACCGACCAGCAGCCTGGCGAGTGTGGTTTTACCTGAAGCAGAAGGCCCCACAATGGCCAGCGACCCGCCAGGGGCCACCCTGAAACTTACTCCTTTAAGAATCTGGATCGGGCTTCTCGGAGCACCGGCTATAAGACCCTCAACAGAAAGAAAACCTTGAGGTGCTGGCAGTGCCATACTTTTTTCCGGTACGGGAAACTCTTTGAGAAGAGCATCAAGACGGGTAAACGACTCAAGAGCACCCTCAACCTGGCGCCAGCTGCCGATAATCTGCACAAGCGGAGCAAGCACCCTGCCACCAAGAATAGAGGCCACAATCATCCCTGATCCATGCAACTCGCCCTTCAGTGTCAACCAGCACCCCATACCAAGCAACAGTGAACTCAGCAGACTCTGTACCAGTTTGGAGAGTGCCGAATTTGTCCCCGCATGATCCGAAGCAACAGCCTGCTGAACAAGAAAATCGTGCTGACGACCCATCCATCGCTTGTGAATGTCGCCCAGCATGCCCATCGATTCAATAACCTGAGCATTGCGTATAACGCCGTCAGCATAACCCTGTGCACCTATAGCACTTCTGTTGGCAGCCATCAGCGGCTGGCGGATACGGCGTTCGTTAACCACGCCGATAGCAAACTGAGCAAGAGCACCGGCCACAGCAAACCAACCAAGATCCGGCGCCATCAAAAAAATAAGCACCAGCACAAGAAGTGCGAGAGGAGCATCCACAACCGCCAGCATAGCCGGGGAAGGAAGAAACTCACGAATGGACTTCAGATCTTTCAAAGCCTGCGCACCTCCAACGGGGAGGTTCAAAAGCCGGGCCGAATAAACCGCACCAAAAACGCGCGACCTCAACCCTTTGTCAAACTCCATACCAGCATCATGCATCACCTGACGCCGCACCCACTCTAAAGCCTCCAGAAGAGCATAAACGCCAACAACCATAAGCGTAAGCATCAGTAGTGTCATGTGGCTGCGGCTATTGACGACACGGTCATAAACCTGCATCATATAGGCGCTCGGTGCCAGCACCAGCACATTGACAAACACACTAAACAAAAACGCCTGCTTCAGTGAGGGAACCAATGCGGCAAGTGCTTCACGCAAAGGAGATTTTTCTTTAGCGCTTTTCACAAATAATCAAACTGAAATTCATGGGAACACAACATTTTAATCATAGAGGCAAGTCTCTTTTCAAGAGCAATACTATGCTGACAGCGCTATAACCAAAGCCTGCTGATACGCATTTCGTGCAGTCTGCGCAAGCGCCATCTGAACCTGCAGCCGATTAATCTCGGCTTCAGCCGCCTGTATATTCACAAACTGGGTTTTCGCCTCTTCTGTAAAATCAGCAACAAGAAACTTCTTACCGTTAACCGTTACAGCAGGCTCTTCTTTTTTTAATTTTGCCATGCGAACACTCCTCCGTCATTCATTTTATTATTAACCACTCATTTTCAACTGAGAACCCCGGCAAATTTACAATCTCTATGTCAATAATCAAAGCGGAAAGCCCCATAATTCCTTCTTTTTGCAACACTAAAATACATCAGGATCATAGGGTTATTTTAACCGACCTCTCCCCCAAGCCCCTCAACCCACGCCAGCTGACGAGGCAGGCAAACACTCTTAAGATCATAGTGTGCCTGTGCAAACGCTCTTGCACAAGCACCCAGCCGGGCTCTTTCCTCCGGGTCATCCAAAAGGCTGCATACTTCAGCAACCAGTCCCGGCACATCGAAAAAACTCACCAATCGACCGGTATCATTGTGCACAATAGCCTCTTGAACCGGCCTTGTATAACTTGCAACAATGGCACACCCTGCGCTCATCGCCTCCAGCAAACTCCATGAAAGCACAAAAGGATAAGTAAGATAAACATGTACCGTTGACAGCTGTAAAAGCGAAATAAAATGCTGATAGGGTATAGTACCAAAAAAAAACACCCTGGCCCAATCCGTATCACTGATATCCCGACGTACCTCCCTGATAAAAATCTCTTTCCACGAGCTTTCACCTTCGGGTTTGGCACCATAGCTCACAGCGTCGCTGCCAACTATCACAATACGCGCCTTCGGCCTCAGCCGCAAAAGCTCAGGAAGCGCCCGCATAAAAATGTGGTACCCCCTATACGGCTCCAGATTGCGATTAACAAAAGTGACCACTTCATCCTTTCTTGTTAAAACCAGATTACCATTTATCGCAAGTCTAACCTTGAAATTTGGCACAACAGCTTCAGTATCTATACCGTCATGCACCACCGTAATTCTGGGGCGGAAAGCTTCAGGAAAAGTACTCGCCTGCCATTCCGTCGGCGAAATCCCCGCGTCAGCCAGGTCAAAATGCAACAGATTATTAAGATTTTTCAGCCTCAACCGACAGACATCCCCCTCATCCATTGACGGAAACTCAGGATCAAAGCCAACATCCGCACCTTCAGAATTGTAAAAAAATTCACAATAAATCCCCAGCCTAGCCAAAGGCCAAACCTCCTTCAAAAACAAGCTCTCACCCCAGCCTGGATGAGCAATAATCACCTCAGGCACATAGCCTTCCGTCTTCAGATGCAACGCCGCCCGAAAACACGCCTCAGCCCTTATCGTTTTCGTCTCAAAATCACTGATCCAGGGGTGTACCCCCGGCGTCGAGCCACGATCCACACCATAAACCCTCATCCTTACCCCCTGCCACCATGCCGGAGACGACTTCTGCATGGTAAACGCCGTCACATCATGCCCCTCCCGCACCAACGCAGGAGCAAGAAACTTGAACTGCCCGGGAAAATTCTGATGAACAAAAAGAATTCGCATCACGCCCCCTAATTCCGGCCAGGCTCAGACTGCAAAAACCACTCCGGCCACACATCCATCGACCACCCCGCATGGTTAAACTGCCGATACACAATCGCCAGCCACTGACGCAACTCCTGCAAACTCATCTGCAGCTGGGCCTCCTCTCCATTCCCCAATGGAAACAGCAAAACAGCACTCTCAGCCGAACACGATAAATCAACCCTCTCCGGCAAAATCCCAAGCGAGTCATCCCTGCAGCTCACTGGCACAGAAGGCTCATGCCGCCACTCGGCATCACGCTGCCGGCATGAAAGCAGCAATCCCGTATCAACCAGAGCCGATGGTGAAACCGACCGCTCAAGATACCCCGTCAGAGCCTGAACCAGCAAACACGAAAGACGCCGGGTCAGCCAAAACACAACAGGCTCCCCCTCCTTCACCATAGCCGACATCCGAATACGATCCTCAACCTCGCTATACATACAAGTAACCTTAGTAAGCAGCACCATATCATTTTTTATTTTAGGGGACGACATTCATATCGTACAGTTGCCGGCAGCCAATAAAACATTCTGCCGCCCACTTACACTACAAAAATCTACGCATACATCCTTAACACAAGCCGGTTCTTGGCATCTTTTATCTTTGCATCAATGGAAGTTGTCATTTCAGCAAGGATATCTCTGCCGGCTCTCTCTGCCTCCTGTACGTTCACCATCATCACATACAACTCAGAACTCATTATCTTTGAAGTACCTGCCTCAATTTCCGATATCCGTTTTTTAATGTGTACTATTGCCCGCTCTGTTCTTACCAGTTCAGCGGCAGCATCTTCTCCCGCAACGGCTTCAGGACTTTCATACCACTGGCCTAAAATATGCTTCATACCGTGGATGTCTTTTAACACATAAGCTTCATTCAATTCAGCCATCAATTTTGTGCGCAAAGGTCGCGACCTCGCATCCTTTGCTTTATCAGGATGTATGATTGAGGCAATCTTTCTATACAACCTCTTTGCCTCCTTTAAATCTGCAGCAGTATGAAATTCAGGCCGAAATCCTCCCTCACTATTGAACGCTCCGGCTGACCCGGTAAACCTTCCTGAGGGTGGTTCAATGACCGGACTTTTATGTTTTTGATCATGAACATAAGGAACTCTTTTGACCAATAACTCATCAAGCTCAGCATTAAGCCTGTCGAGTTCAGCCTGCTTTTGAGCAACTTCTTTTGAATAACGCTGCTGAAACTGCTCCATAGTGCGCTTAAGTTCCTCAAAACTGCGCTCTTTTCCATCAAGAATAGCGGTTAAATTACTCAGAACCGACTTTTCTTTCGCAAGTTCTGCTTCTATATTTCCCATTGTGCAAACTCTTCATAAATTTTAATGGCAATAACAAGAACGAGCTAATGTGCTTATAACTTATTAAACATGTAAAAAAAAACAAAAATGCCAAGTCCATATACCTCTTCTGCCACTACAACTTTCACAGAAAGCGGCATCAACACTATTGATTCGCTGCTGAACCCTGATCATCAAAAATGGAGTTTCACCTCCCCTTCAGAGGTTGACCTGACCTATAGTTTCCCCTGGCTTAATGGAACAGCTGCTTATTGGCAAAACAATTACAGCCAAAATTCAGAACCGCAGGCATCTGTCCATATAGCGTTTAATACTACCGAAATAACCGCTGCAGGTAACGCTCTGCAGGCATGGGCCAACGTGGCCTCCATCACCTTCACCAAAGTTGCCGACACCGCCAGTAATGTAGGAGACTTCCGCTTCGCATTTTCATCCTCTGTTGCAGGTAATAGCTGGGGATACACGAATTATCCCAACAGCGATTCAGCATCTGCTGCTGATATCTGGCTCAATCCAGCATCAGCGGCCCAGGTTGACTGGAGTAATAAGTCGTATAATTACTTTTCCCTTATGCATGAAATAGGTCATGGCCTCGGACTGAAACACCCCGGAAATTATAATGCAGGAGGCGGCAGCACTCCCGGCCCCTACCTCTCGACCGATTTGGATTTCAGGAATTATTCCATCATGTCCTACAATAACTATAAATACCTTTATTGGGATACAACACAATCAAGATTCATCAATGTATACCCGGAAACTCCTATGGTATATGATATTGAAGCTATCCAATACCTCTATGGAGCAAATAATAATTATAAGACCGGAAATGATACATACCTCTTTGATCCCACCGTCCCATTTTACAAAACCATCTGGGACGCAGGCGGTAACGACACCATCGACATATCGAACTTCACCATCGATTCTACTATTGACTTGAGACCCGGCCACTATTCATCAATCCACTACCCTACCCTGGGAGCTGATTCAGCAATCTATGACGGCACTAATAATCTTGGGATTGCCTTTGGTGTCACCATCGAAAATGCAACAGGAGGCTCTGGCAACGACAATATAATAGGTAATACGGCAGGAAATACATTAATCGGGGGCAACGGCAATGACACGATCATCGGTGGTGGTGGCAACGATTCCATTGATGGCGGCCAGGGCATTGATACTATAGTATTCTCCGGCAATCAAAGCCAATACGCCATTACTCAGTCAGGAACAGGTTTTTCCATTACAGATAGTTTCGGCACAAATGGCAATATTACGGAAATCAATGTTGAAAAGTTTCAATTCACCGACAAAATACTCACCGTTGCAGCAACACCAAGTGCAACCCTCGCTGAAGCATACCGCATGTACAAGGCCGCATTTGACCGCTCCCCGGATTATAGCGGATTAGGATTCTGGTACAACGCTTTGAATAACGGTGAATCGCTGCCTCAAGTAGCCGCAAATTTCATCAACAGCTCCGAGTTTAAAACTATGTATGGCGATAACCCCTCAGACAATACCTTCGTCACACTCCTCTACCAGCACGTCCTTGGCCGCACTCCCGATCAAAGCGGTTACGACTTCTGGATCAACAGCCTGCACACTATAAGTCGAGCACAGGAGCTTACCTATTTCTCCGAATCTGCCGAAAACAAAGCTGCCGTTACCGGCATCATCACCAACGGCATCATCTATCAGGAATATACCGCATGATTTTGTAATCAAGCTGATTGGAACTGCATATTCGACAGCTCCTCTTGAGTGGCTCTTGTTGAGATATTCAGAAATTCCACTCCTACAATACTTTCGTTTTCGTCAAAATCAAGAATAACACCAGACCTGACTTCCTCAGATTCAACTATTTTTTTTCATCCAGCCTGAAATAGAGCGTATCGGTTTCTTTATCAACGATAATCTTCATTTTTTCTCCCCTAATCTTCGATCAAAAAAAACTGTTATTGCTTTATAAGGCAATTCAGTAAGCCTGATAGGATTTTTCTTCGACAATGGCACTGCCAAGCAACTCATTGATTTGTCGTTTTATTGCAGCCCGCTGGTCGTTGCCGAAATAGACCTCCCGGGCCAGTTGAACAAAACCCTCATCAAAGCATTGCCGACGTTCACAATTGCGCTTACTATCTTCCACATCCCATAACCGTTCGTTACTCTGCTGCAGCGCATCAACCAACGGCAACAGTTCTGCAGGAAAACGACTCATATTGCCTACGACCTTTTTTATCTCCTTTTTCTCAAGCTCAATGTTGACAAGCTTCGCTGAATCAGCAAGCTTTTCAGCCTTGATCCGCAAAATGGTCAGCTTATCGAACACCTCACCCCAAGATACAGGCAGCAAAGGCATTGTCGGCCAGTCGTTGTGCATAGTCCCGTCCCCCTGTTATTACAAAAAAAACATTTGTTTCAACTCAACACGACCCGTTTCATGCTGTGACCGCCTACCTTGATATGGTCAGCAATTGCCATCAGCATTATAGGGCTGCCTTCACGCTGCTCTATATATTCAATCCAGCATTGATACCCCAGTGGAATAAGAAAAACAGCAATCTTCCGCACATCTTCCTCGCTTGCAACAGGCGAGCAGACAACCGGCGCTTTGGTTCGCTTTAACGTTTCAATTGCGGACTCGAGAACGAGGAGATGCGGAGCTGGCGCAAAACTAAACAGACCGGAAAACACTGGCAGTTCCAGTGCATCAACGGCCTGCGCCTCTATCTTACGCTGCTTTTTGAGGCTGCCCCAATGCAGGGGATTCGTCTCACAGAGAGCATCCTCATCTGGAATCGACATTTGTTTGCTCTTAACAGGCAATGCATCATGCCAGTGTATTCCACTAAGACCTGCCTGATCGAACAGATCCATCCCGATAAGAGTTCGACGAAGCTGGCGAGGTTCAAAAAGATGCAAGGTACCGTCCTGCCCTAACTTCTCAGCCAGCGCAATTGAAAAATCACTCTGCCCGGGCGCTATGACTACAACCGTCCCCCCCGGCTTGAGTACTGAACAAGCCATATTTTTCTGAAAAATAACAGAACGATCCCATACGTGCTGCCGGCTTTCAAATGGCAGCTTCCGTCCATTCGACGTTTCACAATAACGAACAGGTTTATGCACTCCGTGCACAAATCGCAGCCCCTGGTGCAAAGCAGTATGTTGCCGATGATCCATCGTTTCTTTAAGTCCATTCAAGACCTCAGCTGCATCAAGATTTGCCCATGCCTGAGTATACAGATCCTTGACCTGTTCCCACTCCTTATCATCATTAACCTTGAATTTCCTGTATGCAGGCAGCTCCTCAGCTCCAGGAATAAGCATGCCATGATGAAGAGGATAGAAAGGATAAGCATCAGGTGGTATCGATGCAAACAATCCAACCGTTGGAACATTGGCTGCATCAGCTACATGAATACCAAAAGTATCAACAGTGATCACCCCATCCATTTGAGCAATCAATGCCTCAAATTTTTGTGGTGAGTCTATCTGTTTTGATAGATCCACAAGCCTTGGATGCTCAAAATTCAGTGGTTTGTCGATAATAAGCTGCAGATCCTTATCCAGTTTCAGCAGCTTTTTCGCAAATGCTATTGCGGTTTTTTCCGGGAAACTCCGAAGCGATACACTTGCCTTAGGGTTAAAAAGAATTCGCTTGCCAGCTATACCCTGCAGCAATGGAGATACCTGCCCCCAGGCAACCCATGGAATATTAAGGACGTTACGCTTACGATCAGCAGGAACAGTCGAAGGATTAAGGCCACTCCACCAGATAAACCAGTCCACCATCGGCATTTCCGTAATGCGCGGAAGCCCGATAAGGCCTGTAAAATCAAAATATGCATCATAACGGGCAAAGTCGGTAACAGAAGGCCCTTTGGCATGGAGTTCCCCTATCCAGGGCTCATAGCCTACAATTTCGATATTTGCAGGATTACCTGATGTACATAACAGCATATCAACAATAAAACTTGGCAGATGTCGACGAAGAGTCTCAACAACAACTCGCATCGCCGTCATTCCCATCAACGAATCGCCAAGGTTTGTACCAAACGATGCTACAGCAGCAATCCGGAAATGCTGCTTATGAGGCAACATAGCTTTTAGTGCTGTCAATTGAATCTCCAATGGAGCAAGTTCTTCATGACTGTACATGCCAGGCCCGAAAAAACGAGTACTGACCCTCCCTAATCTTGGAGGAAAATCAGGCCAGTTCAACAGATCCGGTTCACCGACCACTGTCACCTTACCATACTCTTCTATACTGCTCTTATCATCGGGCAGCTCCAGCTTTTCATCAGCAGGCAACTTATTTTTTCGCTGTTCTGCAAGTGCTTTATTCACCACATCCAACTCACCGCCAGTATCAATAAACAACATATCAACCGGCACTCCTGAACTCCCGGATTTGCCACGGTAATGTCGACTGTATCGAGTCGATGCCACAACAACATCTTCAGGAACAAGAAATACTCTCATTCTTACCCTATATTTTGAATGTTACCCTTAAACTTTAACCCGATATATTTATGACAGTATTTCAACAAGCCTGTTGCTGTGTTTACAAAAAGAATCATAAGTAATTAGCGGAATTAAATGCAAATAAAAAACAGCATCTGCTTCACTGATAACTCCATCAGAACTTATATTACGTAGCAGGTGTGATCTATTCTATCCTCTATTAAGCATAACATTGTAATGCCAACTCCTTCAACCTCATCCGGAACAACCACTTTTTCGCTGAGTGGAGTAAGCACACTTGACCCCTTGCTTAATTCCGATTATCAAAAATGGAGCACCATTTCCGGCTCCACCGTATCGCTTACCTACAGCTTTCCATGGATTAACGGAGCTTCCGCTTTTTGGCAGCCTGATTACAGTTCGAATTTAGAGCCTCAGGCAGCACAGCATTTCTGCTTGAATACCACGCAAATTGCTGCTGTAATAACCGCATTTCAATCCTGGGCAAATGTCGCCGCTATAACCTTTACCCAGGTTGCCGACACCGCGAGTAACGTTGGCGACTTCCGCCTCGCATTTTCATCCGCTGTTGGCTCCTCTATCTGGGGATATTCGAGCTATCCTAATAGCCACCGGGCATCTGCCGCTGATATCTGGCTGAATCCATCCTCTTCCACCAACAGTGATTGGGGTAACGGATCATACAATTACATGTCGCTTATTCATGAAATCGGCCATGGACTGGGGCTCAAACACCCTGGCAGCTATAATGCGGGCGGCGGCACGACTCCCGGCCCATATCTCCCGTCGACTCTGGATTTCAGGACATACAGCATCATGTCGTACAACGACCTGAACTCCCAGTTCTGGGATACAACGCTGCATAAATATATACAGGTTGTACCCGAAACACCAATGGTCTACGACATTGCAGCCATTCAATATCTTTACGGAGCGAATACTGCCTACCGAACAGGAAATGATACCTACACATTTGATCCGTCTCATCCATTTTATAAGTCCATTTGGGATGCCGGCGGCAATGACACCGTCAACCTGTCGAACTTCACTACCGACTGTACTATCGACCTGACACCCGGCCACTACTCATCAATCCGATACAACAATCAGGGAACAGGAACAAACCTCTACAACGGCTCCAATAATCTTGGTATTGCATTTGGCACCATCATCGAAAATGCCACCGGAGGTTCCGGCAATGATTACATCACAGGCAACAGTGCAAACAATAATATATATGGAGGATTTGGCAACGACACCTTCATCGGCGGTGGAGGCAACGACACCATTGATGGCGGCGCCGGAACCGATACCATAGTTTTTACCGACAAACAAGCCAACTACCTGATTACCCTTTCAGGATCAGGTTTTACCATTAAGGATAACACTGGTTCTTATGGCACGCTCACTGAGATCAATGTTGAAAAAATTCAGTTTGCAGATACTATCTACACATTCGACATAACTCCACCGGCAGTTACCACGTTCAGCCCGTCTGATGCGGCCTCCGATGTACCGATCAACAGTAACATTGTGCTCACCTTCAGTGAAGGTATCCAAAAAGGAGCAGGAACGATCGCTCTGCATACTGATTCCCCAACAGGCCCGGTGGCAGCGAGCTATGATGTAGCAACAAGCGGCAACATCACCATCTCAGGCAGTACGCTGACCATCAACCCCACTCATGATCTACAAAACAGTACCCACTACTACGTAACGCTCGATACCGGCAGCATTACCGACCTTGCAGGAAACAAATATGCCGGCACCTCGAGTTACGACTTCACAACAGTTACTCTACCGATAGCCATTCTAACCGGCACCGCAGGCAACGACACCTTCCATGTTGGTGCCGGCAACAATGCCATTGATGGTGGGGCTGGTGTAGATATCGTTATTTTTAACGGAAAAGAGGCCAACTACGTAATCGCTCCTGCCGCATCCGGATTTTCTATAACCGATAGTATCGGCACAGATGGAAAGAACACTGTTGTCAATATTGAACAGCTTCACTTCACTGATCATACACTTACCATTGCTGCAACTCCAAACGAAACCCTTTTGGAGTCGTACCGCATCTATAAGGCAGCATTTAACCGCTCACCGGATTACGGAGGCTTGGGATTCTGGTATAACGCTATGAACAACGGCGCCACATTGAACAGCGTTGCCAGCGACTTTACCCATAGCAAAGAGTTTACCGATATTTACGGAAGCAACCCTACAGACTCAACCTTTCTTACGCTCCTCTACAACCACGTTTTAGGCCGCGCCTACGACCAGGGAGGCTACGACTACTGGTTAAATATTTTAAGCACCCACCTCGACACCCAGGCAAATGTACTGGGCCAATTCTCAGAATCAGCCGAAAACAAAGCCAATCTCACCGGAATTCTAACACACGGAATCATCTACGAAGCCTATACCGCCTGAAATAGTGAAATAGGGGACGACATTCATATCGTACAGTTGACCCTAAACACCCGGATGGTGGGATGACCCAACATGAACCGGCAAAAAAAGTGGCTAAGGTGACGAATAACGCTTTTGCAGGGTTTGCCAATACGGAATGCCAAGGAGGCTTGATGAGATGATGCTTAATTTTGAAGTAACATAATTTACTTCAAAACGTTATTTTTTTATCGTCAATTCAGGGTTGTGGTTTGTTGATGGCTTTTAGGAATCTTTGTTGGAGGTGGTTCATTTTAGCTTCCAGGAGAACCGGGTCGTATAGGGTATACCTGAGATTTCTATCATAATCCATTAAATGCCGGATTGCTTCATTTGTTCTGCCGGAATTGAAGAGTTTGAAAGCGTGATCGGGGAAATACTCTGCCTCCCAGCAAGGAATGTTGCGGGTATTTTCGGGGGCATTTAAGGTGCTGCACAGTTCGTCCTCAATGTCTGGCCTGTCTGTCATAAGAGTTTTAAACCCCCGGGCAAAGTCGCAACCGAACCATCTGGCGTATGGAACCCATTTATTCGGTCGTTGATCAGCTTCGAACAAAAAGTAATGCTCTGTAACGGAATCACGGATAAGGGATATATTCACAAAGCCGTGCATAAGAGCTCCCTGGCCCAAGAGAGTAATAAGATCCCCTATTGCTGCTTCATTAGGAAAGTATCGCCTTTTAGTGCCAGGTCCTGTTGTCCTGTCAATTACCATCGCACAGACATACTGCAGCAATTTCCCGTTGTTGAATAAAGCCTCAACGCATACCTGCTCTCCGGGTATGAACCGCTGGACCAGGAGTGGCTCCTTAAAATCATAGGCCTCCATAAATCCATAGTATGAGGGCTCATCTTGAAAAATTCTGACACCTTCTCCTCCAGCAGAGTAATTCACTTTGACGACAATAGGCAACCCGAGAGAGTGCAACGCATCAGATGCGGTACACATGGCATCAACCGGTTTAAATTCAGGGCTCTTAATCAAGTAATCACGGCAATACTCCGAGAACCCTATTTTACTCATAATCGATACTACAGACTTATTCCGGAACGGCAATACATCCCAGAGATCTCTTATTTTTTCACGATATATCTTCCAGAGAATCGGGTCATCTCCAATGATGATGTATTGGTAGCTCTTGCCCTTATGTAATTGCAACAGCACCGCTATCAGCGAATCCAATGTTGCGCCGGCATTGATCCAGTTATCGTAAAAACTGTTAACCCTCAGCCAGTAGTTCTCTTTAGGGCATAACAGATCAACATGGCACCCTGCCTGTTTAATCATATAAGGCAGCTCAATAAGAGTGGTCCATTGAAATGCAACAAGCAGCACCTTGGGGGCAGAAGGTGGTACCGGCACTGTTTTGGACACCTCAAGCCGCTTCAGCTCTTGCAACGCCAGCGATCGATTAGCGATAGCTTCAGGGTATGCCGGGTTCAGGGCAAGCGCCTTATCGTAATGTTCAAGCGCTTCACGGTACCTCTGTAACCCCATGAGCGCCAAACCATAGTTGTTGAGTAAACTCGGATGTTGAGCATTTATTTTGAATGCCCGGCCAAACAACTTGAGAGCCTCACGATACTCATCCCGCTGCAAAACGATGGCAGCCAAAAGCTGCAGAGCATCAAAATGATGAGGCTTCAATTTCAATATCTGCCTATAGAGAACTTCAGCCTTGTCTAATTGACCTTGGCGGTGTAAACCAAGCGCTTTTTTCAGCTTGGTCGAGTAAGCATCATGGTGAATACCCTTTTTTGAGGGCGAGTGAGGTGTTTTTGATTGTTTCTTTTCCTTTGAAGAGCGATACATGGCGAAAACCGTCTTTTCATCGATAAAGAATCTGTTGGCAGCCAAAAAAATTAATATAACTAAAGTGGACCAAAATTTATCGATAACTATTAAGGGAGGCTTGGGAGGATGGCTGACCACTTTTGGTAAAAAAGGTCATAATTATGTTTTACTTTTGCCTGATATTCCGGTTTTTCAAGAAAAGGACGGGTGCTGCCCTGCTCTTCATGAATAAGATTCACCGGCACCTGATAAAGATGCCATCCTCTTAATCGCATCTCCATGCAGTAATCAACATCCATGACATAAGACCACTGATATCGGGTATCGAAATCTTTACACATATCAAGTGCTTGCCGTCTGAGATATACACCACCAAAGGTTACCCATTCCGCAATACGAACGCTCTTGTATCGCTCATCATAATCATGTTCTTCCCCACCCTGATGTTTTATTTTTCCTCCATCCGTAAATATTCCTCCTGCACACTGTGTCGCATAATAATTGTTTTTCGTTTTATGCGAAAAAAGGAGGTCACAAGCAATCGCACCAGCATCCGGAAGTCTATCAACGTATGCAAGAAGTTTTTCATACCATAGGTTTTCACGATCTTCCGGCATTGGCGACATATCTGGATGGATGATAATCACATCCTGATTTTGAAATTGCGACCAGCAATGTTGAAATGCTGCTTCGGCGCCAATCATTGTAACGTCATGCCAAAAAAAGAAAGGCAACCTCTTTCCACGCGGCTCATCAAGACCAAATGCCTCACGAACCCGTTTATTATCCTCAGACTTAAGATAGGGGCAGATAATCACCGGTCCCGGCGGCAACGAATTTGTCTCTCCCCCCCCATTGTACGCAGACCACTTTTTCTTTATAACAGGCTCAATGGCCTTAATAAGACGATTGGTACTCGTGGATATATTGTGCATCGTCCGTCCCACATAGTAAGCCTTCGACACCAGATTATTATAATATGGCTGATCCTCATATACACGAATCAAAAAATCAACAAAGGGCTCCAAAGTCTCAATCTTGGGTAATTTTGTGAAAGGTTTCACATAGCATTCAGGTTGTAATTTTAAGACAACCCCTCCTTTTTGCACCATTTCAAAAGCTTCACCATGACCATTAATTACAGCCGGAATACCATTGAGCATCGCCTCAGCCAATAGCCATCCGTCACTAGTTTCCCAGCAAAAACCAGGAGCAAGCAATACTCTCGTTTTACCGTATGCGGTGCGTCGATCAACCGTATCGGAAGTAACAATCACATTTGAAAGCAATTCTCTTTTATCACCCAACAAGTAAGTCACAGCCTTAACAAGTTCGTGCCATTTACCACTGGAATCTATAACTTCAAACTGAATATCCGGACGCCTTTTTTCTAAGAGATAAGCAAGAAGTATAACAAGTCCAGCACCTTTTTCCAGTGAAGGATTGATAAACAACAGACGTTCTCGAGTGTTCTCTGCAGCAACAACCAAAGCTGTATCAATAAACTTACCTACAGGTATTAGCTTGTAAGACTCCTCTTCAAAATACCTATCTGCGGTAGCATGAGAATCAGTAATGATTACATCTACATCTCGGCACCATCTATTACCAGTGTATTTCGATGTCGCCAGATAGGCAACCACAGGAATACCACGATGCTTCGCTCCAGCAGCTACCAAAAAGTCCATAGCCTGATCTCCGAAGAAAAAAACCATATCAGGTTTGAAACTATCTAACACCTCCGTATAGAGTTTGTGCCAGATCGTCTCCTCTTTTGAGGTCATCTCATAGCGGTAAGTACTTTTAGTAACTACCAATGAATGTTTCAAAAAGCCATCATGCAATGTGATAAGTTGGCCAATTTTTTTCTGTACATCCACCCAATATTCGCGTAGTCTCAAGATACCGGTTGGGTTGTCAAATATTGTGGCACCAACAATTGCAACCTCATAACCCATGCCTGCCAATTGCTTAAGCATTTCAAGACAAGAGATCGAGGCTTCACTCGAAATATCCAGAAGGCAATGCAGATTTGCCCACAAAATACGTGGTTTTTTTTGTAGTGCCGGGTCGAATGAGGCGATTATTGTTCGATTTTCTATAAATCTAAAAACTTTCCGAAGTTCGTATATATACTTGTCACTTAATCTTCCATCTACCGGAATGAGGTTGCTGCCATCGTTTTTGTAGTAATATTCGCCTATAATCATTTTCAACCCGGCAAAATCGGCAGAGTAGGTCGCACAAATTTTCGACAAAAGATCGTAATACTCATACAAGGTAAGATTGTTGTCGAACGACAATATGTTTTTCGAAACAATGAAGCGGTCGATCAGAAACGAGTTGATTGGGCAACATTTGAACCGAAATAAATCTTTCAGATACTTGTCCTCACAGTTCCCTTTTTTTTGTCCTGAAACGTGTATGAACTCATTAAATACATTCGCATAAACAACGCGGACGGTTCCGAAAGCAATTGCCTTCCCTGTCGAATTGAGCCGGTGAGTAAGGAAACTATAAGCTTCCGGATAAAGAACATCATCATAATCCAAAAAACCAATATACTGTCCCGAAGAAGCTTCTAATCCCATATTAAGCAAAGCAGTACGCGCGTCCAACGGGCTGGCGCTTTCAAAGTTTATAATAGTGAGTGCCGGTGCGTTAGAGAGGCTAAGCATGAGCCTTAATGCCTCCCTCGTATTAGTTATCTGTTCGTCATTAAAGCGCTGGACCACGAGGATAATATGCAATGGCCTGTGTTTTTGTCCCACCAATGAAAAGACACATCGTTTCAACTCATTAATACGACTGGGGTCATGGAAGCGGACGACACAGTCAACTTGATTTTTTATCATGATTCACCATCGTGATTCTGCAAAACTGAATTTATGCGAAAAGTCTGGAATGTGTCGCCACTCTTCAGGAACAATCACAGGATATTGTGATGGGATTGTTATGCCCCGTAAAGTTAACTCCTCCTTCAGCCAGCGTTCAAATTCGGGAGCTCCCCATTTCCGAGCCAGAATGATGCCTGATTCAAAGATCATTTGCAAGGTTGCCTCGGTCATGCTCCTCTTTGTCGCGTCATGCAGAAAGAGCGCACGTGGACAGGTCTTCAATGCATACCCATGAGCTCGTGCGCGCCACGAAAGATCGACATCTTCGCAATACATAAAGAATTCCTCATCGAATCCGCCAAAATCATCAAAAGCTTCTCTTGAAATCGCGACACATGCACCCGATACCCAAGGTGTGTCAAGTGTTTCAGTGTTGTATGGCTTAGGATTTTCAACCGGAAAATGCAATGCTTCGACAAGCGCCTTCCCATGTGCAGCCTGGATGGCTTTAACCAAAGCACCCACTGCATCAGGGTGAAGCAATCCATCAGGATGAATAGTAATGTATATTCCATAACCCGATTCAAAAGCATAACGCATGAGGATATTGTGAGCGCGTCCGAAACCAAGATTGCCTCTACTCTTAAAGCAGGTAAGAAAGCTTTTTTCAGGAACCCGGCTTTGAGTATCTGTGCTGTTGTCTATAAACAAAAGCGAACCCGCTGTACTGAGTCCGGCAGATAGTAGAGAAATTTCTGCAGCATCAATCGCACTGTAAAGCTCGGTATCGGTATTATTATACCCCACAAGACCGATCGCCACTCGAGTGTCGGGCATGATTGGAAGATGTAACCCCAATGCATGGCATCTGATATGGCTATAAAGCTGGAGTGCTGGTTTGTTGACAGGAGCCAGCGTCAGGGTACGTGGCTTCAGACCGGAAGGGTCAAAAATCTTTGGCGTAGAAGCATACAGCTCAGGTCGAGCAATTTTGATCCAGTCAAATCCAGCATGCTTACAACTATGGAAAAATATTCTTTCCATAGCATGTGCGAGTGTTCCATCAGTTTGTTTCGATTCAGCATCAAAATCATCGATTTTCAAGCCAATATCAAGCAGCGGTTTTATGGCTTCAGTTCGAGCCCAGAACATTGAGCCCGAGGGAAAATCCAACGGATCCTGCTCTTTGAGCGTAATGCCCATTTTATTTGCAACTTTTTGCGCATTCAAAAAATTAACACCCCAGTTCACGTGCTGGCGAATTGGTGCAAAATGTTGAGCGGCAATCATCCCAAGATTTTTGTATTGCTTGAATACATAAAGAATGCTTGTCACTACTTGCGGTGACCCAAGGAGGTTCTCAAGGAGAAAGTGCCGCCATGAAGAAAATACATCTGTATGGATGGACCGTTTTCCATGCAGGCAGACTACATAGTCGTATCTTGAATAAACGTCACTGAATGTCACCAGTTTTGGAGCAATATCACGGCCACGGTTCTCTACCACCCGAACATCGACAGAGCCTTTTTTCCAACCTGCAAACACGCATTGAATCGCATTCGCTTTGAAGTTGTCTGTTGTTGAAATATAGAGATCGAGATCAACAGGTACATTGTACAGATAAGAAAGGAATTCAACGGCGAGTTCTTCGTAATAAAGATGAATAATGGCTGCAACATTTTCGCCAGCAACATTTGGTGTTTCATCAAAGGGAAGGGGTACAGATATGCTTAAGTCAATGTCCAATGACCGAGCAACGTCAATTACTGAACGAGAAAATAACGCTTTAGAGTCATTGGGTTGAGCCATTGATCCTGAAATTTCATAAATTCTCTTTTCGTTCTCAGCTATTCTATGAAAAAGTCGTTCTCTGGCTTCATGTTCTCTGGCAGCACCTGCACGCTTTTTTCTCTGATATTCCAGCTCAACCCTGAACCCAAGCCTGGAAAACAATTCTTTTATAAAAAGACCGGATACAGAATAAAATTGATTCGCAATCTCTTCGATTATATGGGGTTGCTCGTTTCCTACAAAAAGAACCCCGAGTCCATGAGAGTGCTCGAATGCGATATGGGGATATTGGGTTGATATTTCTTCCCAGAATTCCCAGACTCCGAAATTATGCTCTTTAACGAAAATATCATGAAATAGCACCACACCCTTGTCAGAGAGCTTTGGAAGCCATGCTTCAAAATCGTGCTTAACGGCATCATAGGTGTGCAACCCGTCGATATGCAGTAGATCGATTACATTGTTGCTGAAATGAGACAGAGCCTCATCAAAAGTCATCCGGAGTAACGATGAAAAAGCTGAGTAGTACTCTTCATTATAGGACGAGACTGATTCAAAAATGGAAGTATCGTAAAAACCCGCATGTTCATCACCCAACCATGTATCAACAGCATAACAACAAGTCCGTAACCGATTACGCTTAACGCTCTGGCAAAAGGCAAAGTATGAATTCCCGGAATGAGTCCCGAGTTCCACAAAAACGGCAGGGTTCATTACCTCTACGACCCAAAATGCGAACGGAATATGACCAACCCAACCTGTTGGATCAACAATTCTTTCTGGTTTCAGTAAGAGGGCAGGAGAGATCATTCTTCAGTTTTGCTGAAATAAATTTTGTTTATAAGACACTTGCCAACTCAGACCTTAATTATTTTTGTGTGCCTCACCATAGAGTTATGAAATGTAACATAGCACAATAAATTAAACACTTTATACACTCTATTCATCAATTAATCACCAATATTAGAACAGCATTTTACGATATAAATATCATCTCTTAATCGTTATTCAATACTTTCGGATAGAAGGCTTCATTATACCAACGGAAATTTTTGCCGATAAACTGCTCGATTCTGGGGGGAACAACGTGATATTTCGGAGGAGAGATGCTTGTATGTTGACAATGAAGATATTTATATCGATAATGACTGTCACTTTCATGTGGACGCACTGTGAGTTTATTTGGATCAATTGTATGAGGAGATAGTTTAAGCCAGGCATAGATAGCATTCATAGTCGCAACTGGATAGAGAACAAGGTCCTCATATTTTACAATGTACAGATGAGCTTTTACCGCCTGCGGCAGTTCTTCAACAGCCTTAATTGAAGCGAGCGGGGCACCGATGCACTTATCCTGAGCAAAAAGCTGGCCGGCCCTGCTTAGTCGGTCATAGTCTGCCAGATGATCTATAAAATCCACCAGAATCGTCTTTTGGTGCTGTGCTTCAATAGAGGCATAGATCTGGGTCAGATCACGAATCGCTATTAAAAGGCGGGCTTCAGGTTCAATATGAAGCAGCAGCTCAATGTAATGAAGCCATGCCCGGTTTTTATCGACAATCAAAAGCTTACCGTAATTGCCATACCAACCATGAAGAAATCCCTGCATCGCGTTGCGGAGATGATGATATGTTGCATCGTACTGCACATCAAGCTGGGAGAGAAAAAACTGGTCGTCGCTGATGAAACGGCGTATGGACAAAAGCGCATTACAGAGCGGTGAACTGTGACCCTCGCATGCAATCTGCGGATGCTCTCCGAGTAGTTGGCAGAGAAGTGTTGAACCGGCTCTTGGTAGGCCTGCTACACCAACAAAAGGTGTTCTCATTGCAAATATATTTTTACTTCCAATATCATTGGAAGTAAATGAACGAGATTACTTCAATTATCAAGGCAAAATAATAGAGAATGAAATTTTATCCCATTATAGCATAAGCTCAAATTCAGTTTTCTTGCTTCTGTTACACCTTGAGTGCATGAGCCCCCTGACTTATTTATAGTGCATCACAATAGTTGAACTCACCAATTTGAAGTCTGCCGCAAACAGCCTCTCAGGAGTTTGAACGCGCTCTCTGCCCACCGGGTTGTTTGCTGTCGATCTAAAGTAACATTGGATACAGTGTAGAATTGTAGAACGCACTGAAATAATTAACCCTCCAATGGGTTTTTTTGAAGATTCTAACCAAGTCAATCAGCGCTTTATAACCGCATAATTGCATACTCAAGTATCGCATTTCCTGGTTAATTAACATGCTTCTTTTTACTTATATTCTGGTTAAAATTAATATAATGCTTTCCAAACCTGTCCTGCTCCTGGTGTGGCTTGTTTAATTGATCTTGCAGGCGTAAACCAAGCGCCGCTTTAAACTTGACTGAGCAAGCATCAATAAGAAAGCCGGTGCTAGATATCGTAAATTATAAGCTTTTTATTTCATTTGTTAGGGAAAACCGTCGTTTATACATTACATTATCAATTTCTTTTTCTGTTTCATCCAATATAGAATATTAAAACCCCTTTTGAATGGCTCTTCGCGAAGTATCTTTTGTTTTATGAAGCAGAAACTCATGATGACTTTTCACGCCAGTAAGGTAACCATGGATAATCATACTATGTAAGAAACAAAAATACAACTATGAAGCAGACTGCATAAGCTACGAAAAGATAAGGAATGACGCACGGAGCATGAAGCTTTTAAAATTCAAGTATGCCGCCATCAGGCAACTGTTTTTGGTTCATAAGCGATCTGGTATAACGCTGGAGGCTATGACTTATAAAATAGGAACTACAAAAAAGTGCTCAGGGTAGAAGGAGGAAGAAGCAGCAGACCGATAAGAGCAACAACTGGATGATATAAATATGATCCTTCCGTTAGTGCGGATGTAGAAATTAATCAAACTCGGTTTTTCACACTGTTAATTATAAATATGTTAAGCCCAATGGATAACGATATTCAAGCTATTGCATTGAATTTAATCTCTAGATTGACCAGAAATTCCGGCTACCTTGCTCGCGCTGAAATAGAAAATATTCTTGAATCATTTAAATCAATGCCAAATCGGCTTGAACAATATGGATTTAAAGTATACAGCCAAGGCGATGAAGATGGTATATTATTTGAAATTTTTAAACGACTTAATATAATCAATGGATCGTTTTGTGAAATTGGTATTGAAAATGGCTTGGAATGCAATACTTTATATTTAATTCATAATGGCTGGCGTGGCTCATGGATTGAGGGAAATAAGAATCAACGACCAGTAATAGAAAATAAATTTGGCTCTATTTTAAACGGCAATAACAAACGGCTCGTATTAGGAATTGGTTACATTACAAAAGAGAATATTAATGATGCAATAACAAAAGCTTTACACCCCTTAAATATTGAGACTGATGATTTAGACTTTCTATCGATAGATATTGATGGAAATGACATCTACTTATTAGAAGCATTACAATTCTCCCCTAAAGTTATCTGTATAGAGTATAATGCCAAGTTCCCCCCTCCCTTATCAAAGAAACCAGTTTATAATCCAAATAATATTTGGCGGGGCACTGACTATATGGGTTCAAGTCTTGTCGCAATTAACGATGTTGCAGTCAGTAAGGGCTATGTTCTTGTAGCAACAAATATAACTGGGGCCAATGCTTTCTTTGTTCGCTCAGATTTAGTTGAAAATAAATTTGAGAAGAATGCATCACCTGAAAACCTGTATAACCCTGCACGATATTGGTTGATCGCTGATCACTTCGCCAATGGTATAGGGCATCGTGCAGATTTCGGACCATATACCGATTTAGAATAAGTTAAGCCGAAAAACAATGACATGAAGCTCTGGGAGACTCATATGTCAAGATTTATGGCATTTCGCGGAAGTTAATGGAAATTAAATTTCATTTTACTGCACTATCTAA
>JBAWYL010000016.1:0-60735 GCA_037143555.1 Chlorobiaceae bacterium | reverse complement strand
TTTCCGGAACTTTATCAGCAGGATTCCGTCAGGCTGATGCTCGGTATTTCATGATCACATAGAGACTGCGGAAACCCTGCATGACGAAAGCAAAAAAAATACTCGGCCTTATCGGACGCGCAGTAGATTATTCGTACTCTCCTCTTATTCATAATATCGCCTGCGAAGTTCTCGGTATTCCGTATTATTATACTGTTTTTAACATTGCTGAACCCGATCTGATCAGGGATGCCCTCTGTGGCGCGAAAGCACTTGGCATTGCCGGATTTAATGTCACCATACCCTATAAAAAAAACGTTGTTCCCTTTCTTGATGATCTCTCTCTGGAAGCGACATCCATTATGGCTGTCAACACTATCGTCAATGACAACGGCAGACTTATCGGCCACAACACTGATATTTCCGGGTTTGCCTCTCCTCTTCTCCTTTATAAAGAACGCATAACAGGCTCATCTGTCGGCATTTTCGGCGGAGGTGGAGCAGCACTTGCTGCTATTGAGGCATTCAAACGTTTTTTTATCCCAAAAGAGATTTTGCTTTTTGTTCGAGACCCGAAAAAAGCCCGCGACATACTTGATGAAATCAACTTTGATTCAGCCACCCCCGTCACAATAGTCAAGCAGGATGAACTGGAAAGAATCAGGGAGTGCTGCGTTATCGTCAACGCGACCCCAATCGGGACAAAAGGTCGGGATAAGGACGGTATTACCAGTATTATTCCTCTTGATCAAGAGTTGATCAACCATGAGCAGATTGTTTATGACATGGTTTACAATCCTCTTGATACCCCACTTTTGCAAGCAGCCCGGCGTGCTGGAGCCATAACCATATCAGGCATTGAAATGCTGATCGGACAGGCTGAACGCTCATTTACTCTCTGGACAGGAAAGCAGATGCCTGTTACTGCTGTCAGAACTGCCCTGCTTCATGAAATTAATCAGAACTCAGCAGAGTGATTCACCTTCATAACTATAAACCTGCTTACAAGTCGCGCACATGAAATGGTTTTTCACCCTTATCCTTCTGGTTGTCACCGTTGATCAACTTACAAAAAAAATAGCCATCAATGTTCTCAGAGATGCCGCTCAAAGTATCACCATAATTCCGGATCTGCTTTCGCTGACCTATACAGAAAACAAAGGTGTAGCATTCGGGATGGAATTCGCCTCGCCTTTAGTGCTCCTTCTCCTGACCGGACTCATTACTGTTGTTGTGCTGCTCTATGTTATCCTCTCTAAAAACAGGACAACTCTTTTTCTTCTCCCTTTTGCTCTCATTGTCGGTGGCGGCGCCGGCAATATGATTGACCGGGTAATGATAGGGAGGGTCGTTGATTTCATTTATTTCAACCTTTATCACGGAAATGTTTTTGGCACCTACCTCTCTCTATGGCCTATTTTCAATGTTGCTGACTCAGCTATCACGATAGGCGCCTGTATGCTGATACTTTTTCATAACAAGATATTTCCTGACGGTACTCCAACAGAGAAAAACAATGTTCGTTGATATTCATTGCCACCTGTCATTTCCTGAGTTTGACAACGATAGGGATCAAGTAATTGAGCGGTTAACTAAAGAAAAGGTCGCTCTACTCATTGATCCTGGCATTAATGTTCCCACAAGCAAAAAATCGATTGAACTGGCCCGGGAGCACGATTTTATCTATGCCAATGTCGGTCTTCACCCTCACGAAGCATCACAACTAGTCGATGAAAGCGTTTTTGACGAACTCGAGACTCTTGCAAAGTCAGCAAAAGTTGTAGCTATAGGCGAAATAGGACTCGACTACCACTACGCCGACTATAATAAAGATGCCCAGCAGAACGCATTCCGCCAGATGCTGAGAGTCGCTCGCAACCTTGATATGCCGGTCGTGATCCATTGCCGCGATGCCTGGGAAGATATGCTGCTCATCCTTACCGAAGAGAGCCATTCAGCCATGCGCGGAGTGATGCATTGTTTTTCTGGTGATATTGTGATAGCGAAAGAGTGTATCCGGAAAGGTTTCAAGCTTTCGATTCCCGGCACGGTCACCTACAAAAACTCAATGCTTCCGGAGGTTATCAGAAATGTTTCACTCGATGATCTTCTCACGGAAACTGATGCACCGTATCTGGCACCTGTTCCATACAGGGGAAAACGAAACGAACCGGCCTATGTCCCGATAGTCACAGCTAACATTGCTCGTATCAGAGAGATAGGCATACTGGAAACAGCGAAAGGTATTGCACAGAATACCTTTGATTTGTTTAGATTATCAACGTCATAATATCGTCGGATTTTTGCATACCACCACTACGCAATTATTTTGAAATTCATGCAAACTTGCTTAGGTTTGAGGCCGGAATACCGGAAATAAAAAACTTCCGGTACATCACAACAGATTAGAGCAACAATAAATACAAACTATGAAAGAAATACCCGCTAGCGCTCCTGTTCAACAAAATGTGAAACCTTCGGCAGAAGACAATTTGCTCTATGTTGCCATTAAATACAAGACAACAATTATTGGCATTTTTGTATTGCTCCTGTGTATTGGAGGAGGAATTTTTTTCTGGATGCAATACCAGCAGACCAGAGAACTGGAAGCCGCGCTTCAGTTATCAAGGATAGCTCCGCTTCTTGACCACGGTGACTATAAAACAGCAATTAACGGTGAAGGAAAAATTCCGGGACTGAAAAAAATTTCTGATGAATACAGTGGCACCCCAAGTGGAAATATGGCGACTTTGCTGCTTGCCAATGCATATTATTCAGTCAAGAATTTTGATTCTGCCTTAAAGGTTTTCAAAAGTGTTTCCATTGGAAACAATGACCTTGCAGCTGCAGCTTTGGCAGGCGCCGCTGATTCCTATGTCGGTAAAAATCAGTCAGGTCTGGCAGCAGATTCATATCTGGAAGCTTCAAAGAAAGCCGAAAACACGGTACTCAAAGCACAATATCTTGCTCACGCCGCCGACAGTTACCAGGCAATAAACCAGCTTCAAAAAGCATCTGAGCTTTATACCAAAATTATCGCCGACTATCCAGGGTCAACAGGTGCGGCTTTGGCTCAGCGATCTCTCTGGAAAATTTCCGGAAAACAGAAGTAATACTTTATAACTCATTTTATTATTATTAAATATATTTATCATGCCTGAACAGTTCATTATCAAAACAAGTCTTGGTGATATCGCCATATCTCTTTACGACGATACACCTCAGCACAGGGATAACTTCGTCAAACTTGCAAGTGAAAAATACTATGATGGCATCCGCTTTCACCGTGTTATAGAGGGCTTTATGATCCAGACCGGAGACCCTTTGTCAAGACATGAGGAGAAGCGCTCACTGCACGGAACCGGCGGACCGTCAACCCGTATCCCTGCTGAAATCAAGCATCCGAATAAAAAAGGAACGCTTGCGGCTGCAAGGGACAACAATCCACAGAAAGCTTCATCCGGCAGCCAGTTCTATATTAACCATGCCGACAATGGTTTTCTTGATGGACAGTATACCGTATTCGGTGTCGTAGATTCCGGAATGGATATTGTTGAACAAATCGCTGCAGTCAAGACTGATCCCAACGACAACCCTCTTGTACCTGTCACCATAACCACCATTGTTCCTGCCGTAAAGTCTTAACAGCCAAACTATGGCAAGTATAGCAGAGAACATTCAGGATATTCATGAGCAGATAACCTCTGCCTGCCGAGCGGCAGGCAGAGAGACAGGAACTGTACGCTTGATTGCTGTATCCAAAACAAAGCCAGCATCACTTGTAAAAGAGGCTTACGATGCAGGCCAGATTGCATTCGGAGAGAGCTATGTTCAGGAGTTTCTTGACAAGTGCCATAATCCACTGCTTGAAAAGATTCCGATAGAATGGCATTTCATCGGACACTTGCAATCAAACAAGGTGCGCTTTATTATTGATAAGGTAACCCTGGTGCACGGTATCGACCGGCTTTCGACCGCTGAAGAACTTTCCAAACGTGCGGTACAGCACAATCTCCAGATTGATTATCTCCTCGAAGTCAATACTTCTGGTGAAGCGTCCAAGTACGGCATGCACCCTGAGGAGGTGCTTGCAGCGGCGGAAACCCTTTTCCGTATGCCGAACATTACGCTTCGCGGACTGATGACCATAGCTTCACCGGACAGGGCTGAGGCAAAACTTGAGTTTCGTAACCTTAGACTGTTGCTTGCATCGTTAAAAGAGATCGCTCCTGATCCGCAAAAGCTTACTGAACTCTCCATGGGTATGAGCGGCGATTTTGAAGATGCCATTCATGAAGGAGCAACCATGATCCGAGTAGGATCAGCGATTTTCGGCTGGCGCTGAGTAATAAAATTCTTTACCGTTTGTTATTAACCTATAAAACACTTGATCATGATTTCACAGCAGTCAAAAATTCAGGAAGCTGTCGCTTTTATCAGAAAAAAAACACAGACTGAATACCCGATAGGGATTGTATTGGGAACAGGCCTTGGCGCTCTGGCAAAAGAGATAGAAATCGAGTTCTCACTTGACTACGGCGATATTCCGAACTTTCCTGTCTCTACTGTTGAAACCCACCACGGCAAGCTGATTTTCGGAAAACTTGCCGGGAAAAAAGTGGTCGCAATGCAGGGTCGCTTTCATTTTTATGAAGGCTACTCCATGCACCAGATCGTTTTTCCAATAAGAGTCATGAAACATCTTGGCGTTAACACCCTTGGCATCACCAACGCCTGTGGCGGCCTGAACCCTTCGTTCAGAAAAGGCGATATCATGCTGATCGACGACCATATCAACCTGCTTGGAGGAAATCCCCTGATCGGACCAAATGACGCTCAAATCGGGTCGCGGTTCCCGGACATGTGTGCACCCTACTCGCCCCGTATCCTTGCGCTTGCCGAAAAAGTGGCACTTGACCATAAAATCAAGGTTCAGCGTGGAGTCTATATTGCTTTTCCCGGCCCCTGCCTTGAAACCCGGGCTGAATACCGTATGGCGAGATTCCTCGGAGCAGATGCGGTCGGTATGTCAACAGTTCCCGAAGTGATCGCTGCTGTGCATCAGGGGACAGAAGTCTTCGGCATGTCCATTATTACCGATGAATGCTTTCCTGACAACCTCAAATCTGTCACTATCGAAGAGATCATTGAAGTATCCAACCTTGCAGAGCCGAAAATGACCGCCATCTTTAAATCAGTTGTTGAAAACCTTTAACCTCCATAACAAAGTATGATAGACGCCATTTCATTCAATGACAAAACCCTTCGCTATCTGGACCAGCGTTATCTTCCGCTGAGAGAGGAGTATGTCTCAACCAGAAGCCATCAGGAGGCCATAGAGGCCATTAAAACGCTTGCTGTCCGTGGTGCGCCTCTCATCGGAGTTGCTGCTGCCTATACGGTTATACTCGGCATCAACAGTTTCAAGGGAAGCAAAGAGGAGTTCCCCGGATTTTTCGGAACACTTATTGCCGATGTGGAAGCCTCGCGTCCCACTGCAGTCAACCTCTTTTTTGCAACTGCCCGCCTGAAGAAAGTCTATGACGACCATTTTCAGACTGACGCAATTGAGACCCTTTTTGCAAAAATGATGGAAGCTGCCCGTAAAATCCATGATGATGAAATCGCCAACTGCGATGCCATGTCACGTCACGGTGTTGAATTGATAAAGAGTGACCTTGCGGAAATTCTGAAAACACGGAAACTTAACGTACTGACCCACTGCAACACAGGCACGCTTGCAACCGGGGGATCCGGTACTGCCCTTGGTGTCATCAAGCTTGCCTGGCAGGAAGGATTGATTGAAAGAGTCATCACTGCAGAAAGCCGTCCGCTACTGCAGGGTCTTCGTCTTACAGCCTGGGAACTCGAACAGGAAAAAATCCCGTTTATCTCAATATCCGATTCATCATCAGCATTTCTAATGCAAAGAGGAATGATTGATTTTGGCATTGCAGGAGCTGACAGGATTGCAGCGAATGGAGACACAGCAAACAAAATCGGGACTTGTGCCCATGCCATCAGCGCCTGGCATCACAATCTCCCGTTCTACATCGCCGCTCCGATATCCACAATAGATATAACCCTCAGCGATGGTACGCAGATTCCGATTGAGGAGCGTAACGCTGATGAACTGAGAACGATTTTCGGCACTCAGGTTGCAACGCCAACGACTCCTGTTCTTAACTATGCCTTTGATGTCACTCCTGGAAAATATCTTCGAGGTATCATCACCGATAAAAAGGCTGTTGTAGGAAACTATGTGAGCGAACTTAAGCTCATCGTGTAAAAGCTGTAAATGGCAGAAAAAGCAACGGCGCTGATCATGGCCATTTTTCAAAACCGGGTACATAATACCCGGTTTTGAAAAATGGCCATGATCATTATGTCAGAACTCTCTGTAGCTGATTGGTTGCCACTGCTAAAAATATACAGCACGTGCAACCCTGGCAGCTCAGTCATACAGAAAATCATGGTGCCCTTCAGAGCCGCTCGATCCATTGGTTCCGACTACCCGATAGGAGTCGCTCTGGACTTTCTCCCTTGCGGCGTCACCTATCCTGCACTGCTTACTGCAGCAAGAGGAAGAAGAATAGTGATACCTGTTGATATGATATTCAGAGGATGAAAGAGTTTTACTCGTCCTGAAGTTTGCGTATTATATTAATGAAAAGCAATAAATCCGGGAGAATACAATGAAAACATTGACACTAAAAATTGATGATAGCGTTAGCGAAAAATTTATATGGCTACTTGAGCACTTTTCATTAAACGAGATAAAAATACTCGAACAATCTGAGTATGTGAGCGATGATGAATATCTCAGAAGTATAAACGGCATGGTTCAAAGCCTTCATGAGGCAAAAAAAGAATCGACAGAAAATGGAGTGACACTAGATAGACTGGAGTGGTGATGTTCACTCTACTCTTTATGACCCAAGCTCAAAAGGATGCAAAAAGACTTGGCGCAAGTGGTTTGAAAGAAAAAGGCGCTTAAATTAATAAAAATCATCGAAGCTGATCCCTTCAAATATCCTCCTGAATTTGAGTATTTGAAAGGCGATATGAAGGGATTGATCAGTAGAAGAATTAACAAACAACATCGCCTTGTGTATGAAGTGTTTGAAGATACCAAGATCATCAAGGTATATCGCATGTGGGCTCATTATGAATAATGAAATAACTGAAGCCTTTTCCTTGATTAATAAGCACCATAATGGCATTCAAAACACATTGCATCAGCTCTTCCCTCGTAGAAGTAACAAATATTACACCTTATGGCTTCGGGATTTTTGATTGGAGAAGAAGAGCTGTTTCTGCCCTACACTGAGTTTCCCTGGTTCAAAAAGGCTCCCGTTAGCAAAATCTGCACTGTAGAACACTATCACTCAGAACATTTGTATTGGCCATTACTAAACATTGATCTTTCCATTAAATCAGTTCGTCACCCTAAAGAAAAACACACGAACACAGACGCTATATCACCAAAAGTGCCGGATAATAGCCACCAGCCGGTTCAACAAAGTCCAGTCTTTTGTTTACATTGAGCCAAAATCCAAGCCTTTCAGGCCATTCCATTAAGAATGTTTAGTATTTTGGTTTAAAATTTAAATGGACTATTTTAAGCCTATTTAATTCAAGTGTCATACTTGCGCTTACTGTAAAACATTGTATCATGCGATAAATTGACGACTTCTTCGCTTTAAATTATTTTCATTCCGAAGTAAGCGGTTTGCATTCATTTGTTTTATTATAAAAGCCTATAGCAATTTTACCGATTGCTTTTGAAGTAACCAACCATGAACCATGAACATCGACAGGCGCCTTTTCCAACTCCTTAAAGAAGAACGCGCGCCATTTATTCTTTCTGTGATTTCAGGGGTCATTGCATCAGTATTGCTGATAGCTCAGGCTTTTTATCTCAGCAGAGTGATTGACAGCGCTTTCATGCAAAAAACCGGTATAGAAAAGCTTTTTCCTCTTCTGAGTTTTTTTGCGCTTTTCAGTGCACTTCGCTTGGTTTTCAACTGGGCATCCCACAGTGAAGCTAATCGGGGGACTCTTGCAATCCGTGAAAAAATATTCAATAGACTTATTGAAACTGTTGGTTCTCTGGGACCGATTTATTCCCGCTCAGTACAAAGCGGACGTCTCGGCACAACTCTGCTTAAGGGTGTTGAAGCCCTCGATGCATATTATAGCCAGTATATTCCTCAGATCTTTTTTGCCCTTTTCACGCCAATCCTGATTGTTTGTGCCATTTTTCCTAGTGACCCTGTTTCCGGTGGAATTCTTCTTGCAACAGCGCCACTGATTCCTCTTTTCATGATAGTGATCGGAAAATCGGCAAGTGCCATGACTGAAAAACAATGGAAAACGATGAGCCGAATGAGCGGGTACTTCCTTGATGTACTGCAGGGGCTCCCGACACTGAAACTCTTTGCTCAAAGCAGAAGTCAGCGCGAGTCTATCGAAAAAACAGGGGAAACATTCCGACACACAACCATGCGAGTGTTGAAAATCGCCTTTCTCTCATCTTTTACCCTTGAGCTTGTCGGAACCCTCGGTACCGCTGTAATTGCAATCGGTATAGGACTACGTATTATGGACGGCAAACTCACCTTTCAGCAGGCACTCTTTGTTTTATTGCTCACACCTGACTTTTATCTTCCACTACGTCAACTCGGCACAAAATTTCATGCCGGTATGGAAGGCGTCAGCGCTTCAAAAGAGATCTTTGCCATCCTCGACCATGCCGTTCCTGCTTGCGAGTATAAAACTCAGGTCATAGAGCCGGACGCCGCCGGAACATATCCCATTCTCTTCAGCAATCTAAGCTATACCTATCCCGGTGCATCCCGTCGGGCACTTGATTGTATCAACATTACCATTCCCGAACGCAAAACCACGGCTATAATCGGACCAAGCGGTGCGGGAAAAAGCACGATAATCAATCTGCTGCTTCGCTTTCAGGAACCAGGCGAAGGAAGTATAACCATCAATGGTCATACAATACATCGGATTCCCCTTGAGCAGTGGCACCGGCAAATATCATGGGTTCCACAGCATCCATATCTTTTTAATGCCAGTCTGAAAGAAAATATTCTTTTGGCACGCCCGGATGCATCGGAAAAGGAACTGCAAGCTTCACTATCAAAAACCGGTCTTTCTTCTTTTGTCAGTTCGCTTCCGAAGGGACTGGAGACTATTATAGGCGAACAGGGATCGCGTCTGAGTGGAGGAGAGGCGCAAAGGGTTGCACTTGCAAGAGCATTTCTTAAAAATGCTCCGCTGTTGATACTCGATGAACCAACATCACACACCGACCCTGAGCTTGAAGCGGCTCTGCGCAACTCCATGGAAGAGCTTATGAAAGGAAAAACGACCGTTATCATTGCACATCGGCTTGAAACAATAAGGTCTGCAGACCAGATCGTGGTAATCAGTCAGGGAAAAATTACTCATTGCGGAACACACAACGAACTCTTCAGAGCCGGAGGTTTCTACCACGATACATTACTTCTGCAACAGGAGAGAACAGCATGAAAACATTTTTCCGCCTTACAGCCCTCGTCAAGCCATATTTCTGGTGGATGGCACTTGCTGCTCTTATCGGATTTGCCACAACAGGAAGCGGGATCGGACTTCTGATGACTGCAGCCTATATTATTGCAAAAGCTGCATTGCAGCCGCCCATGGCAGCGATGAAATTCAGCATTGCAGGATTTGGATTGGCCCGGGGAGTACTCCGTTACACAGAACGGTTGATTTCACATAACATCACCTTCAAAATCCTTTCAAAACTGCGTGTATGGTTTTACGACGCTATAGAGCCACTTGCTCCAGCTCGTCTTATGCACTTCAAAAGCGGAGATCTGCTGCAGCGAATTGTTGATGACATCCAGAGCCTTGAAAATATCTATACAAGAGTTCTCGCACCGCCACTGACAGCTATACTTGTAACCACACTGATGTGGTTTCTTCTTGGGATATTCTCGACTCAGGCCGCACTGCTCCTCCTGTTTTTCCATCTTCTTGCCGGCATTGGTGTACCGCTGCTCTCCATGCGGTTAAGCCGTGGTCTGCAGGTAGGAATCATGAACTATAAAACAATTCAGCAGATTCTGGCCCTTGATCTCTTTCAGGGCATCGGGGAACTTCAGGTATACGGAAAACTTCCTGAACACCTTGAACATATGCGCTCTACGGAAAAAAGCAGACTCTCGCTCCAGAGAAATAATGCCCTGATAGAAGGCATGCATGATTCACTCACCGGTCTGCTCATGAACGGCGCTGTAATAGCTATTTTATACGCACTGATTCCAGAGGTTTCCAACGGTGGAGTGAATGGAATTTCACTTGCAGTCATAACGCTTGCCGTGATAGCTTCATTTGAGCCATTTATCCCTCTGCCGGCCTCAATGAAGCATCTTGAAGCCGACATTCACGCTGGCAAACGTCTTTTTGAGATACTTGATGCAAAACCCGAAACCGTAGCACCGGCGATGCCGATTCCCTTTCCTGCAAACCATGACATCAGGGTTGAACGCCTGAGCTTCACCTACCCTGGAAGTTTCTTAAAAACACTGAACAGAATCTCTTTTTCTGTTCCTGCCGGTCAACACATAGCCATTGTCGGGCCAAGCGGTGCTGGAAAATCAACAATTACCTCTCTCTTCATGCGGTTCTGGAACTGTTCGGAAGGAGAGATTACTCTCGGCGGGCAGAACATTTCACTTTTTGACCCGGAAGTGCTGCGGCGCAATATCTCGCTGGTCTCCCAGAGAACCTACCTGTTTGCAGAAACAATCCGCGAAAACCTGCAACTGGCAAAACCGGGCGTTTCTGATGAAGAGCTTAAAAACGCACTTGCTGCGGCAGGGCTCAAGCAGTTCACCACAAAACTTGATGAATGGACCGGCCAGCACGGCATGAAGCTAAGTGGAGGAGAAAGGCAGCGTATAGCCATTGCCCGGATCCTGCTCCAAAACGCTCCAATCATCATCCTTGATGAAGCCACCGCAAATCTGGACGGAGTAACTGAAAAAGAGGTGACCGAAACCCTGAATGCCATTACTGCCGGCAAAACCCTCATAACCATCACACACCGACTGCAAGCAATGGAGCGGTATGACAGCATCCTTGTTCTTGACAAGGGAGTTATAACAGAAGCAGGTCGACACCATGAACTCATGGAAAAAGAGAGCCTCTATAAGCGGATGTGGGACCTGCAGCACGATGAGCCAAGCATCTGACTCATGGCTGTTTTCCAAAATAGTGCAACCGCTCAGTAGCAAAACCCAAGGATTTCGCGCGTACAACTAATTCCTTCAGAAGTTGAGGGTCCATATCAGGATCTCTGGATAAAATCCAGAAATATGAAGGGTCACGACCACAAACCATAGCCCAGCGATAACCAACCTTGTCAAGCGCAATAACATTATAACTCGCATAAAAGGGGCCGAAAAACGATACCTTCAATGCTCCTTTATGATTATCCCCTACAAAAACACCTCGTCCCTCAATAGTTTGCAGCCGTCCTTTTTTCCTGTCGTATCCTTTATTTAATACCTTAACACTTCCATCATCTGCAGATGTATATGATGCTGAAACCAGCTCCAGATCCTTTTCAAACGAGTTATCAATGCGGGCAACTTCATACCAGGTACCCAGAAAACGATCAAGTGTAAAATTATCAACCACAGTAACCCCCCGCGGAATGCCCATGCAGCCAGCGAGAAGTATAACAGCCGGTAAAAAAAGTTTTTTTATCATGGCATTAAAATTTTTTATGATTCGGAAATGACATTTCGACATGCTTCTCCAGGATACTCTATTTCAACGGTTGAGTGGTAAAATCCATGGCGTTCGACAAGTATTCTGATCTCTTCCTTGAGCTGCATATATGCTTCAACATCAAGCTTGATATTCAGTTCCAGGTGCGCGGTAAAAACTGAATGCACACCATCAAGCGACCATATATGAGCATGATGCACCGCATGGATATTCTGCAGTTGCTCGATTTCCCTGATGATAACTGAAAGATCAAGTTCAGCAGGAACGGCCTGAAGAAAAACCGGCAGCATTGCCTTTAAATTTTTCACAACTCCACCAAGAATATAAAGGGTAATCAATACGGCAAGAACCGGATCAAGAACAGGAACGTTCCAGAACAAAAGAATAACGGCAACAATAAGTACTGTAACCCATCCAAGCACATCTTCCAGCAAATGCAGGGCAACAACCCGTGAATTCATTCCCTTCTCTTTTGAGAGTCTTGCCATCGCGAAGCCGTTTACAGTAACGCCTGCAACAGCGAGAATAATCATACCTCCTGAATCAGGATGGTGGGGTATAAAAATATGAGGTATTGCGTGAGCGAGAACAACAAGCGAGCTGGTAAGAAGAACCACCGTACTGACAAAAGCACCAAGAAGAGAGAACCGTTTATAGCCATATGAATAACGCGGGCTGCTTTTCCCAACAGAAATCTGTTCAAAATACCAAGCCTGACCAAGTGCGAACGAATCCCCCAAGTCGTGAACAGCATTAGCAAGGATTGCCGTACTACCAGTTAAAAAGCCACCAACAATTTCAATAAAGGCAAATCCAAGATTCAGAAAAAACGCAAGTCTGATGTTTCCAGAAGCATGATGATGGTGGTGTCCATGATGATGATCATGAGCATCATGCCTACAAACTCCTGAAGCTGTATTACCCATAATATGAATAGCTTATAGTTACTGTTTGTCGTTATTATAATTTAAACACACCTTGTTTTTTTAAAACAGTTCAATATTCAATATGAACCATTGAAACCGCCATTCAATCAAACACTACAGTTTTTTTGCCATTCACAAGAATACGGTGCTCGGCATGCAGACGAATGGCCTTGGCAAGAACAAGTCGCTCAAGATCCCGCCCTTTCCTGACAAGGTCGTCAAGCGAATCCTTGTGGCTCACTCTAATAATATCCTGTGCGATAATGGGCCCCTGGTCAAGTGCCTCAGTAACATAATGACTTGTCGCCCCAATGATCTTCACTCCGCGCTCATAAGCCTGCCTGTATGGATTGCGACCAACAAACGCCGGAAGAAAAGAGTGATGAATATTGATGATTCTGCTTTGATAACGCTCTACAAACCGGGAAGAAAGAATCTGCATATACCGGGCAAGAACGACAGTATCAATTGCATTTTTTTCAAGAAGAGCGACTTCCTGAAGTTCGACAGCCTCTTTTGTATCGCCGCTGACAGGAAAAACATGAAACGGTATACCATAGTGGGCGGCAAGCGGAGCCAGATCATTATGATTTGAGATAATGAGCGCTATATCAACGGCAAACTCACCGATACTGTTCCTCCAGAGAATTTCAAGAAGACAATGATCATAGCGGGAAACAAAAATTGCCATACGGGTTTTAAGCCCGGTAAACTGGATTTTCCATGAGGCACAAAAATCTTTTCCAAGAGGCCTGAAAGCATTTTCCAGCTCAGATAACGGCATTGACAACCTCTCGCTCCATAGTATCCTGACAAAAAAAATCTTTTCTACAGGGTCCACATGCTCATCCAGATCAAGTATATTTCCGCCACGCTCATAAATAAAATGTGAAATGCGGGAAACAAGACCGGCTCGATCAGCACATGACAAAAGAAGAATAACCCCCGACTCAGTTGTTGACATTATTATTTTTGTGAATTGAGAACACAAGCCTTCAATCGAGCATACAACAAGTTGCAGTGCTAAAAAAATTTAATGTATTTTCCGAACATAAGTGACATGTATGATAAAATATTCAACAGTCTAACGGTGTAATATTGCAGCCTTGATTGCTGCTGCCAGCGTCTTTCCCCACTTGTTATCCCAACGGATGAAAATTTCTTTAAATAAGGCTCCTGTTTTCTGGATTATACTCGGCCTCACGGCACTGCTCTATATCATAAACTTTAGCGTCAATAACATTTGGACAGAGAATGAAAGTTTTTACGCTGAATCCGTTAGAGAGATGGTTGAGAAGGGAAATATTCTTGACATCACCTATAATTACCAGCCCCGCTATAACAAACCACCGCTTACCTACTGGCTTGAAGCTACATCCACGAGCATGTTCGGAATGAATGAATTTGCTATCCGGTTACCGATTGTTATTCTTGCATTCTGGACGTTGCTGCTTGTCTGGTCTATAGCCCATATGCTTTATGACGAGAAAACCGCTCTTCTTGCTTTTGCTATACAAGCCCTCAGCATACAGTTTATTGTCTGCAAACAATATGCCTCGCCGGAAATACCCCTTGCATTTTTCTTTACTTTAAGCATGTATTTTTTCCTGAAAGGACATCTTTTCGGTAACAGCCGAAATTACCATTATGCAGCCATCGCGGTTGGCTTAACCGTCCTTACAAAAGGTTATCCCTATATCATCGTCATAGGAAGTATTATCCTCTTGTACCTTCTGATTGATTCAAATTTTCGATGGAGGCAGTTTCTTGATAAAGTTTCGGAACTGAACCCATTAGCCTTTGTAACAATTATCAGCATTATAGGTTTAAGCTGGATTGCTCTGATGTATATTCATCGTGGAAACGATTTTCTCACTATCCTCAACCAGGAAACTTTGGAACGCGCACTTATAAAAAAGTCGCGTGGTTTTATTGATTTGTTTTATTACCCGGCTATTATTATCTGGAGTTTTTTTCCCTACTCGCTACTTTTTATTTATGCTTCTTGGTATTATCTATTCAACCTTCAAAAAATCAAGGACATTGCCTTTAGCCTTTCCTGGTTTTTGGTCATGCTCATCATCTTTACAACAGCAAACGGAAAATTACCAACCTATTTCATTCAAGCATACCCTGCTCTCGCAATCATCTCAGCTCGTTTTATCACTCGTTACTCACCCGCTGGAAAAGTAACAACAGCTCTCTGGAACCTTGTATTCCTTTTGCCAACCGCTTTAGGAATCATCTTCGGTACGGCAATCATAATAATTTTCAAACTCCCGATTTTCTATCATCTGTTTACGGCAGCTGCTTTGTTCCTGATGGTCATTTCATCACTTCAAGAAAAAAACAGCAGTGATAAAGAAACCACAAAATCATACATTCGCTACCTGCATCCTTTTTTCGGAACCCTCAGCGCACTCCTGATATTCAGCACTGGCGTGCTTCCTCAACTCGAAGAATACCGGGTAGTGGGTCGCATAGGAAATACCATTAACAGTAAGCATCAGATACCAAAGAAGATACCGCTCTATCTTCAGGACCATCTTCTCCACAATCTCCCTTTTTACGCTGAACGGAAAATAATACCCGAGTCAATCCCGCTAAGGGTGTTTCAGCAGAAAACACCAATCCTGGCATTGGTTCAATCAACAAACGTCCCTGATTCGATTCATTCATCAGTCATCTGGAAAGGACTTCTTTATACAAGGAAAAAAGACGAATCCGATTTTCTTCTGTTTCTTGAAAGTCATCTCCAGGCTAAAAATGGAAATACAAGCGGATTTACCGATTACAGTCTGGTCTATATTAAGTAATAACCGTCGCGTTTTCATTATGAATAGATCTCTTCAATGGAGTATTGCCGGCGCAGGGATTGTCCTGCTCTGCGTCCTCAGCTATATCTTTACGGATATCCACGTCGCCTTATGGTTCCATTCTCTTAATAACAGAGTGGCGAATGATGTATTCACCATAATCACAGACTTTGGCGAATCCCAATGGTACCTTGCAGCAGGGGTACTGCTTTTTGTTGTTTTTCGCAAACGAAACAGGTTAAGAGCATACTCTGGTCTATTCCTTTCCTTGTCTGTTGCTGTTTCTGGAATCAGTGCTGACATTATCAAGTATATAGCGGGTAGAGCAAGGCCGATACTCTTTTTCAGTGAACATCTCTATGGATTCAACAGTTTCCATTATGAATATGAATGGACATCATTTCCCTCCGGCCATGCAACAACCGCGCTCAGTGCTGCTGTTGTTTTCTCGATCCTTTTCCCAAAATGGCGAATACTTTTCATTTGTGCGGGGATACTGATTGCATTCAGTCGTATATTTCTCGTGCAGCATTATCTTAGCGATGTCATTTCCGGCTCCTTTTTAGGCCTTTTTTCCACCGTCATGCTTTATCACTACTATTTCAAAAAAAAAATTTGATGTCTCTGAATCCCAATAAAACTGAAACTCTCTGGCTTCTGGCAGCACTGACAATCCTTATCCTTGTCAGTTTCTTTATCGGACTGGGATCCATACCACTGTTTGATGTCGATGAAGGAGCGTTCAGCGAGGCAACGCGCGAAATGATAATCAGAAAAAATTATCTGACTACCTATCTAAACGGTGCACCACGTTTCGATAAACCAATCCTTATTTACTGGCTGCAGCTGATATGCGTTAAACTTTTCGGCGTCAACGAATTCGCATTCAGACTACCCTCTGCTCTTGCAGGATCCGCATGGGCAGCAGCAATTTTTCTTTTTGTACGTAAACATACCGGCAACCGCCAGGCATTTATGGCTGCTGCATTAATGGTATTCTCTTTTCAAGTTATAATGATTTCCAAAGCAGCCATATCAGACGCCCTGCTGAACTGCTTCCTTGCTTTAACCATGTTTGCCCTGCTGCAACATATAACAACAGGGTCAAAAAAATCACTCCTTCTTGCCTTTGCAGCTGCAGGGTTCGGCATGCTCACCAAAGGCCCTATAGCCATACTTATACCTGTTGCCGTTTCCTTCTTGTTCTGCCTACAGGAAAGAACTTTGAAAAAATGGATTCAAACGCTCTTTAACCCTTTTGGAATTTTACTGTTTCTCAGCATCGCACTTCCCTGGTATATACTTGAATACAAAGACCAGGGTATGGCTTTTATTGAGGGTTTTTTCTTCAAACACAACCTTAACCGATTCTATTCATCCTTTGAGGGACACTCAGGATCACTGCTGTATTATGTGCCTGTCATGATTATTGGGATGATGCCTTTTACTGGCCTCCTCTTCACTGTTTTTTTTAATTTAAAAAAACTGCTTTCCGAAAGGACAAACAGGTTTCTTTTTATCTGGTTCTGTTTTGTTTTTGTTTTTTTCTCTTTATCCGGCACAAAGCTTCCTCACTACGTGATCTATGGCTATACACCGCTTTTTATACTCATGGCCAGAGCTTTGCCGTTGAGTCGCCATCCTGAACGTTTTATACTATGGCCGCTGATACTGCTAACCATCTTTGCCAGCGTCCCGCTTCTCCTGCCGATGGCAATTCAAAAAGTAGAAGATGTCTACATAAAAGCCGTTCTTACAGGGTCATACGGACTTTTTGACCAACAGCATATACTCATTATTATCGCTTCAGGAATAACCCTTTGCATCATACAAATTCTTCCTAAGTTTTCAACTTCCGGTAAAATGATCGCTTCAGGACTGGTTCTTTCGTTTCTTATAAATATGCATCTGATGCCCCTTGTGGGGAAACTCCTCCAGGAACCCGTTAAAGAAGCTGCCTTTATGGCAAAAAAAGAGGGCTATAAAATTGTGATGTGGGATGTCTATTACCCCTCTTTTTTCTTATATTCCGAATCTTTTGCAGAAGAGCGTGCTCCAAAACGTGGTGAAATTGTTTTGACTACAGTAGCCCAACTCAATACTCTTCATAACCCTGCCGTGCTCTATAGTAAATACGGCGTTGTGCTGGCCAAACTAACGAGATGAATTCAAAATCATGAAGCTTTCAGTCGTCATACCAGTCATGAATGAGGCTGAAAACATCAAACCTTTGTTTGCTGCTCTTGCAACATCACTCGATACCGTTGAGCATGAAATCGTTCTTGTTGATGACGGCTCTACCGATGGAACCGTAGCTGAAATTCAGGCATATGCTCCACCCAACGCACATCTGGTTGTCCTGAACAAGAATTACGGACAGACAACCGCCATGGCTGCAGGAATTGATCATGCCCAAGGCGAGCTGATAGCCACAATAGATGGCGATCTGCAGAATGACCCATCGGATATTCCGATGATGATGCAATACCTTTACGACCACGATCTTGATGTTGTTGCAGGGCGGCGGGCAGGGCGGCGGGATGGCATGATTCTCAGAAAAATCCCCAGCAAGATAGCCAATGCCATCATCAGGAATTTAACCAATGTACACATCCACGACTATGGATGTACGCTGAAGGTGTTCAAAAAGGATGTTGCAAAAAACCTAGGTCTTTACGGGGAACTTCACCGCTTTATACCCGTGCTCGTTCAACTTTACGGTGCCAGAATGGAAGAGGTAGATGTAAAGCATCACCCCCGGAAATTCGGAAAATCGAAATACGGAATTGGACGCACCTTCAAGGTGCTGAGCGACCTGTTATTCATGGTTTTTTTCCAGAAATACAGTCAGAAGCCGATGCATCTTTTCGGAAGCCTTGGCTTTTTCTCCCTTTTTATTGGAATTGCCCTGAACCTCTACCTCCTGTTCCTGAAATTTTTAGGACAGGATATCGGCGGACGTCCGCTACTCTCTTTAGGCATCATTATGACCTTTATCGGCATTCAGCTCATCACTACCGGGTTCATAGCTGAATTTATCATGCGTACCTACTACGAGTCTCAAAACAAGAAACCCTATATCGTAAAAAAGATCGTTGACAAATAATAAAACCGGCCTGAAAAAGCTGCTCAAGCCACTTCTCCAGCTTCTTGTCACCGCTCTGGCTCTTTATCTGGTCCTAAAAAAAACCGATATTGCAAAACTTGCCAGTATCATCCAGGGTGCTAACCTTTGGTATCTCCTGCTGGCTCTCTTTTTTTTCAATCTCTCAAAAATCTTCAATGCAATTCGCTTAAACCGCTTTTTCAAGGCTATCGGTATTGAGCTTTCGGCTATCTATAACCTTAAGCTCTACTATCTCGGAATGTTCTATAATCTTTTCCTTCCTGGAGGCGTCGGTGGAGACGGCTACAAAATCTATGTACTGCAGAAAAACCACAGCATGAAAATGATCAATATCTTTCATGCTGTGTTATGGGACAGGATCTGCGGAATATTTGCGCTTGCGTTTCTCTCGATTCTGCTACTGCTGCCCAGTAGTTTCGCCTTGAAATTTCCCCATCTGATACCGTATTCATGGGTTTTACTGGTTGCTGTCTACCCATGTGCACTGATCCTGAACAAACTCTTTTACAAACAGTTTATCAAAGTGTTCACGATCACTGCCATAGAATCGATGCTCGTTCAGATTACCCAGGTTATAACGGTTTTTTTTATTATGAAAGCCATGTCGCATAACACCAACATTATCGACTATCTGGCGATCTTCCTGATATCTTCGATAGCCACGATTATTCCGATCACCATCGGAGGAGCTGGCGCAAGAGAGATAACTTTCCTTTATCTACTGGGAGCAATACAACTTGAAACAAGCGTCGGAGTGGCTTTGTCACTCATATTCTTTGCTATTTCTGCCCTGTCATCACTTGGCGGTATTCTGACAAAAATCAGTCACGAAAAAAAATTGATAAAACCATAACACAACTCTTCAATAATACAGATTTCAGACTTTAAAACGCTTACTGAGCTCAAGATCCCGTAGCTTTATCTGCCACTGCTCCCTGTTATTCCATACCCTTTTTTCAACCGAATAGACCATGGCAAATACCGGATGCGATCGTGCTGTGAGTTCTGTGTAAATATCCGGACGATCAAAACCTATAACGTCGAAAGTCCTTCCATTTTTATCCCTGACAGAAAATTTCACATGCCTTTCCCGAAGAAGTTTTGGCTCGCCGAAAAGAACAAGGTCCTCAGAAAGAAAGAGTGGCTCTCTGTTACCGAGTCCGTAAGGAGCAAACTGCTCAAGTACATTGATAAAATTAGCCTTGATATCCTCAAGAGCCAGTTTTGAATCAATAACAAGCTCCTTCTGGCGCTGTCCGATTGAAAGCAGACTGTTGCAAACTTCATTAAACTTTTTGCGAAATCCCGCAAATTTCTCCGGCCTAAGGGTAACGCCGGCGGCCTGATGATGCCCTCCAAAATATTCCAGATAGTCGCTGCACTCTTGTAAAGCCTCATAGATATTGAACCCTTCAACACTTCGTACCGACCCCTTGATAAGACCATTCATCCCTCCAAGGATGACAGTCGGCAGGTAATGTTTTTCAATCATTTTTGATGCCACGATGCCGAGAACTCCAAGATGCCATGACTCATCATAGAGCACAATGGACGAACAGTATGAAGCAAAATGACTCTCAAGCATTTTTTCAGCCTTCACCATAATATCAGCATCCGTTTCCCGACGAAGTGAATTCATACGATCAAGTTCGTATGCATGGCGCTCGGAATCTGCCAACGAATCCGAAAGCAGCCATTCCATTGCAAGATGAGCCGAGTGCATTCTTCCTGCTGCGTTAATACGGGGAGCGATTCCGAATGCAATATGAAACATGCCAAGCTCTGCCGGAATAACCTTCATGAGAGAAAACATTGCCATTAAGTTGCGCCGCGGGTTGTTTCTCATTCTCAGCAAACCTTCACGAACAAACGTCCTATTTTCACTCTCCAGAGAAACCATATCAGCTGCCGTAGCAATGGCAACAAAATCAAGATATTTCAGCCAGCTTTCATCTGCGGCATTCAGATGTCCAGCAATTGCCTGAATAAACTTGAAAGCCACGCCACACCCGCACAACTCCCTGAATGGATAGGTTGAACCAGCAACCTTCGGATTTAAAATGGCGTAGGCTGGCGGAAGAACATCCGGTTCATGATGGTCACAAACAATCACATCAATGCCAAAGCCTGCACATCGACGGATCTCTTCATTTTCCCTTATACCGCAATCCACAGTAATAATAAGAGTGACTCTCTGATCAACCGCCGAATCAATACCTTCAGTCGATAAACCATACCCTTCAGTAAACCGATCGTTAATATAATAGGAGACTTGGGCACCCTGCTCTTTCAGAAATAGAAAAAGAAGTGCCGTTCCTGTTGTTCCATCAACGTCATAATCACCATAGAGCATTATTTTCTCATGCCCGCTGATGGCGCGGCAAACACGTTCAACAGCCTTCTGCATATCCTGAAGAAGAAACGGGGAGGGAAGATGCTCAATCGAGGAACGAAAATAATCCTTTGCCTCATCAAAGGTCTGAATACCGCGGTTAAACAGTGCTTTTGCGACAGGCAGACTGACATTTATTGCCTCAGAAAGGGCGTGGACAACGTTGTCATCAGGAGAGAGAATATTCCAGCGGTATCGTTTCATAAAAACTTCGGGAAGACAAATGAAAAAGGTCAACGTATATAACACTTCAGCCTTTCTTAACAAAAAAACAGAGACACCCATCAAAGCTCTGCATATGAAAAAAAACCTAAAAAAAGTTCTAAATTCATAGTTTATGGCAACCGTTTTCTCAGGCAATCTTACACCAACCATCAGAAACACAGAGCATGAGTAATTTGATCACTATTGAGCGCCACATCCTCGAACAGCAGAAGTATTTTCCGGAAGCAAGCGGAGAACTTACCGACCTTCTCAACGATGTTGCCTTTGCAGCAAAACTGGTAAGAAGAGAAGTGGTCCGTGCAGGACTGGTCGACATTCTCGGCTTTGCCGGAAGCACCAATGTTCAGGGTGAAGAGGTTAAAAAACTTGATCTTTTCGCCAATGAAAAAATTATATCCGCTATCGGCCAGCATGGACGTTTTGCTGTCATGGGTTCTGAGGAGAACGAAGGAATTATAATTCCGCCGAAAAATGAAACCGGTAATTATGCGCTCCTGTTCGATCCGCTTGACGGGTCATCAAATATCGATGTCAATGTCAGCGTCGGCACCATCTTTTCAATTTACAAACTCAAAGGGAACGATCCCGGTAAAGCAAGTATCAGTGACTGCCTGCAACACGGCTATGAACAGGTTGCTGCCGGTTATGTCATCTACGGTTCATCTGTAGTCATGGTCTATACAACCGGCCATGGGGTTCACGGCTTTACCTACGACCCTACCATTGGAGAGTTCCTCCTTTCTCACGAAAACATCACAACCCCGAAAAGCGGGAAATATTATTCTATCAACGAAGGCTCTTACGCACAATTCAACGAAGGAACAAAAAAGTATCTCGACTATATCAAAGAGGAAGACCCTGCAACCGGACGCCCATACAGCACCCGATACATCGGCTCGCTGGTTGCCGACTTTCACCGCAATCTCTTAACCGGCGGAGTCTTCGTTTATCCCCCTACAACAAAACACCTCAACGGGAAGCTCCGACTCATGTATGAAGCCAATCCTCTTGCATTTATCTGCGAACAGGCTGGCGGACGGGCAACAAACGGCAGAGAACGAATCCTTGATATTCAGCCTGCCGAACTCCATCAGCGAACCCCGCTTTATATCGGCAGTGAAGAAGATGTCATTATTGCTGAAGAATTCGAACAGGGTCTGCGATAAAAAGAACGTTAACAACGAGAAATGACAACAACAAAAAAGCCTCCTTGAAAGGGGGCTTTTTTGTTGCCATGAACCTATACTCTTACATCACTCCACGATCAAATTCCGGATAAAATATCCGTTCGATACCAACCGTTTTTCCTGTTGCAAGGTCAAGCGACATGAGTACTCCGGAAAAATGCACATCATCTTCGGCACACTCATACTTGTGGGGTGTCTGGTAGAGCATCCTGTCGGTTGCCGATTTGATCTGCATGCCAATAACCGAGTTATGCGGACCTGTCATTCCCGCATCGGTACAATAACCTGTTCCTTTCGGCAAGATACGTTCATCTGATGTCGGCACATGCGTATGAGTGCCAATAACAGCGGAGACCTTCCCATCAAGATACCAGCCCAAAGCAATTTTTTCTGCCGTGGCCTCTGCATGAATATCAACAAAAATTAATCTGACGCTTTCCTTGACCTGCTCTTTAATCTGCTTGATCACCCAGTCCGCTGTTCTGAACGGACAGTCAATGGGGTACATAAACGTTCTCCCCTGAAGGTTGACCACTGCAATATCACCCAATCCGTCAGGAAGCTTGTATATCCCATAACCCTTTCCATAAGTTCCTTTAGGATAATTCAACGGACGCAAGACCTGACTGTGCGTCTTAAGTGTATCAAAAAAGTTGAAATTGCTCCAGGTATGATTTCCCCCGGTCACAACATTAACGCCAGCTTCAAGAAGCTGATTCAGCGCTTCAAGACTCATGCCCTTCCCATGGTGAGCATTCTCTCCATTACAGATAACAAAATCAACATGATACTTGCTTATAAAACTTTTCAGCATCCGGCCAACCATCTGCAAACCAGGAGTACCAACCACATCACCAATAAACATGACCTTAACGGTTTTTTGTGCCATACTACTTTATCATCCTTTTATTATATAATAAGTTAAAACTCAAAGAGTTATTATAACCGGCTGTAACTTCGCAAACCAAGAGAAAAGCCCTGTTTTCCAGCTGTTTTCAATCTCTATACTCTTGGCAGTAAGATAGCGAATGGAAGAAAATAAACAGGGTAATAGAATTTAGAACAAACGCAATTTGTAAAAGTTAAAGGATGGGTTGCGCCTTCTAATATTTGCCATCAATCGGAACAATTCGTTTATCATGCCAGGCTATAACTCTTTATAACAAAGAAAAGCACAATATATACACTCAATAAAACCATATAATAGGAAGTAATCGCACTCATTGCAACTCTTGATGTTGATCAATGGATCAGGAAAAGAAATTATTCGACCTGAGCAGCAACGTGTTTTTTACCGGACTGGTCAGCTTCTTCATGGATATCAGTTCAGAGATGATATACCCTTTGCTGCCGCTCTTTCTGGCAAATATGCTTGGCGTCAACAAGTCAGTGATCGGTCTTATTGAGGGTATTGCAGAAGCTACAGCAAGCCTGCTTAAAGTTTTTTCAGGATGGCTTTCCGATCGAATAGGCAAGCGCAAAAACCTTATGATGGTAGGCTATGCCATATCTACTCTAAGTCGACCGGTTATCGCTCTTGCAGGAATTTGGCAGCATGTACTGACCTCGCGTGTTATAGACCGATTAGGGAAAGGAATCCGAACTGCTCCACGGGATGCCATCATCACCGACTCAACTGAAGATAGTCATCTCTCAAGATCATTCAGCTTCCATCGTTCAATGGATACCATGGGTGCTGTGCTGGGGCCGGCTGTTGCTCTTATTGTTCTTCAGCTTTACAATAGCAATTATCAGCTGGTTTTTTGGCTCTCAATGATACCTGGTGTTATTGCCGTTATGATTATTGCTGCATTCATCAAGGATAAAAAAAAGGCTCCCGAAACTTCCGTAGAACGACCTCGGTTCACCCTGAAATATATAGACTGGAAGGTGAAGTTCTTTATTGTGATTACAACCATTTTTGCACTGGGTAATTCCAGCGATGCTTTCCTGATATTGCGGGCTGAACAGCTCGGTATCAAGACAGTGATCATCCCTGCAGTTTACCTGATGTTCAATCTGATTTACTCTTTAGCCGCCATTCCCGCAGGCGTAGCGGCGGATAAATATGGCAAGAAGCGAACCATCCTGCTGGGTTTTATCCTGTTCACTGCCCTCTATTATGGTTTTGCTGTAGCCAAAAGCACAACTGCTATCTGGATATTATTCGCACTTTATGGTGTTTTTATGGGACTTACCGAGGGCATACAAAAGGCGTTTCTTTCTACTATTATCCCTGTGAACTTCAAGGCAACTGCATTCGGATTCTATGCAACTTCAGTCGGGCTTGCAACGCTTCCTGCCAGTTTGATTGGAGGATTGCTTTGGGATCGGGTTTCGCCGGCAGCTACTTTTTATTTTGGTTCGGCGATGGCAGCTTTGTCGACCATCCTTTTCATTCTGCTCATTATACTGATAAAGCGATCGAGCAAAGAACGCTAAAGAGGTTGAAATGCATCTGTCTATCTTTATTGCCTCATTAATGACCAACGTTTGCACATAAAAAAAGCCCCAACTTGCGAAGGGGCTTTTTCTGTTATAATACCGACAGCTGATCTTACCTGTTCATCTACTCAACTTCATTTACATCTGGAGCCATCAATATCACTCTTCTGAAGGGAAGAGCTTACTTGGTTGCTGCTGGAGCTGCTGCGTCTACTTTAGCTTCTGATTTCTTAGCAGCTTTCTTCTTGGAAGTTTTCTTGGTTGCTTTCTTCTTAGTAGCTTTCTTCTCTGCCTTTACTTCAGATTTTGCGTCAGCTGCAGGTGCTGCTGCTGCTGCAGGAGCTGCTGCTGCTGCAGGTGCTGCTGCTGCTGCAGGTGCTTTTGCTGCAGGTGCTGCTGCTTTGTCAGCTGCGAAAGAAACGCCACCAAAGATTCCAGAGATAGCAAGTGATACGATAACGCCAGCAATAAAATTCTTTTTCATGTGTATGGTAAGTTTGAGTTTGATAATTCATTGGAACCAGGATTATCCTGCTTCCTATAGAGTAGTACGCAGCTTTTTAATTTTTCTTTCAATAAATCTTTATTTCCGGTAATATTTTTTCAGCAATAGGCCTAACACCCTTGAAAACAGACTATTATTCAATATTATTACATAGAGCATAAGCAGCACCGTACCTTACAAAAATGATTTTTCCAGCTCGTTCTTCAAGCCTCGGAACTTTAATCATTGAACATAAGTCATGGCCAATCCAAGAATAATTCGCCGGATCTTTAAAAGCAAACCAACCATAGAGGGAGCCGGCGTCTACCTCAAGCGTGCATTTGGCTTCTATCAGGTTCCACTTTTCGACCCGTTTTTACTTCTGGACGATTTCCGGTCAAAGAACCCTGCAGACTACGTTAAGGGATTTCCCTGGCATCCACACCGCGGTATTGAAACTATCACCTATATGCTTGAAGGCAAGGTTGAACATGGCGACAGTCTGGGAAACCAGGGTGTCATCACCGCCGGCGGGGTTCAATGGATGACTGCCGGCAGTGGCATCATTCACAAGGAAATGCCTTCTGGCAACCAGCACGGGTTCATGGGAGGATTCCAGCTCTGGGCAAACCTGCCTGCTTCACAGAAAATGACTCATCCACGCTACCGCGATATCACTGCCGAACAAATTCCAATGCTTCACCTTGAAAACGGCGTTAAAATCAAGATCATCTCCGGAAACATAGGCGAAACAAACGGGCCTGTCAACGATATTGCCATCGATCCCCAATATCTTGATATCACCATACCTCCAGGAATTTCCCATACCCATCACCTCAGGAAAGAGTACACTGCTTTCGCTTACATCATCGCAGGAAAAGGACTCTTCTACAATCAGCATGAACCCCTTTCCAACGAAACTCTGCTCCTTTTTGGTGATGGCGACACGATTACCGTAAAAACCAAAGAGAATCACGTACGTTTTCTTCTTATCTCAGGCAAACCGCTCAACGAAACAATCGCGTGGCGCGGTCCCATTGTGATGAACACGCAAGCTGAACTGGCAAGGGCATTTGAGGAATACCAGAATGGAACATTTCTACGGCAAACCCGATGAAAACAAAAGTTCTGGGAGGAGCAGTCCTTCTTACAATACTTATCAGCCTTATTTCTGGCCGGGTTCTGCTTCAGGAACAAATTTCCGTTCGAGCATACAGGTCGGCATTTGCCGCTCTGGATTCTTATCGATCAATACATCCGGAAGAACGCCCCCGTTTCCTTGCGGTTGTTGATTACTCAAAACCATCTTACCTGAAACGAATGGCTCTGATTGACCTGCAAAACGGGAAGCAGTCATTTTATCTCGTTGCGCACGGAATAAATTCCGGCGAACTCAATGCAAAGCAATTTTCAAATACCTGTGAATCAAATATGAGCAGCCTCGGGCTCTACAAAGCACTTGATACTTACAATGGCGACCATGGCAAAGCAATACGCCTTGCGGGTCTTGACCCCGCAATGAACAGCAATGCATTCACCCGCGACATCGTCCTGCATTCAGCAGATTATGTTTCTCTCAGGTATATCATGCTGAACCTTATAACCTTTAACGGCCCAAGGATAGGAAGAAGCAACGGATGCCTGGTGGTCTCTCCATCGAATATCAATGAAATCTCACAAAAACTCGGCAATAAGGCATTTCTCTACGTCTGGGCAGAAAAGCCTTAACATCACTCGAGGCATTAAACCATTAAGCCCGGATATCCGGGCTTAAATGATAGAGTTCACTGATCATCCTGTCAGAGTGCGTCAATAATCGAATTCAATGTGGCGCTTGGACGCATTGCTTTCGTTACCAGCACTTCATCGACATGATAGTACCCGCCCATATCTACCGGCTTGCCTTGTGCAGCTATCAACTCTTCATTGATTATTGACTCATTATCACCCAACTGCCTGGCAATTGCGGCAAAACGTGCTTGCAGTTCCTTATCTTCGGTCTGCTGAGCCAAAGACTGAGCCCAGTATAGAGCAAGGTAAAAATGGCTTCCTCTGTTATCAATCTGCCCCACCTTACGTGCGGGTGACTTATCGTTATCAAGGAACTGTCCTATGGCTTGATCAAGGGTCTCGGCTAATATTCTGGCTTTATCGTTACTGAATGCTTGAGCTACATGCTCCAGTGAAGCGGCAATCGCCGAAAATTCGCCCAGAGAATCCCATCTCAGATAACCCTCTTTCTGAAACTGCTGCACATGTTTTGGAGCTGAACCACCCGCTCCGGTCTCAAACAAACCGCCACCGTTCATAAGAGGAACAACAGAGAGCATCTTCGCACTGGTGCCCAGTTCAATAATCGGAAACAGATCTGTCAGATAGTCACGCAACACGTTTCCGGTAACGGATATCGTATCTTTGCCGGCCCTGATCCGTTCCAGAGAGAAGTTCATTGCATCAACCGGTGTCAGGATACGGATATCCAATCCTGAAGTATCATGATCCTTTAAATACTGGTTAACTTTTTTTATAATTTCAGCATCATGAGCTCTCTTGCTGTCAAGCCAGAAAACAGCCGGAGCTCCTGTTATTCTTGCCCTTTTGACAGCAAGCTTTACCCAGTCGCGGACAGGAGCATCTTTTGCCTGACACATTCTGAAAATATCATTCTCTTCAACCTTCTGCTCCAGCAACGTCTTGCCTGCATCATCAACAACCAGGATTGTTCCATTTCCAGAAGCAATAAAGGTCTTGTTATGAGAACCATACTCTTCAGCCTGCTGAGCCATAAGCCCTACATTCGGCACACTGCCGATGGTCGCAGGATCAAATGCGCCGTGTTTTTTACAATCTTCGATAATTGCCTGATACATTGTGGCATAGCACCTGTCAGGAATCATGGCTTTAGTATCATGAAGCTTGCCATCAGGTCCCCACATTTTTCCTGAATCGCGAACGACAACAGGCATCGATGCATCGACAATGATATCATTAGGCACATGAAGGTTGGTAATACCCTTGTCTGAATCAACCATGGCCAATGGGGGATGGGTGCTGTATACAGCCTTGATGTCATCTTCAATCAGTGCTCTCTCTGCTTCTGGAAGCTTCTGGATTTTCGCATAAAGATCACCAAGACCGTTATTAACGTTCACTCCGAGCTCTTTGATTACTGCCGCATGTTTTTCGAAAACATCCTTATAATAGACCGTAACGGCATGACCGAACATCACAGGATCTGATACCTTCATCATCGTCGCTTTCAGATGCAGCGACAACAAAACACCGGTCTCTTTTGCATCGGCAATCTGAGCATGATAAAAACTCCTGAGAGCACGGACGTTCATTACAGAAGCGTCAATAATTTCACCTGGCAATAATGGTGTTTTCTCTTTCAGGACAGTACGCTTGCCATCGGCACCAACAAACTCGATTGTTACCGTTGCAGCCTTTTCCAGCGTGACAGATTGTTCGCTGCCATAGAAGTCGCCGGCACTCATAAAAGCTACATGTGATTTTGAATCACTGCTCCATGCCCCCATTTTATGCGGGTGCTTCTTAGCAAACTGTTTTACAGAAAGTGGTGCCCGTCTATCGGAGTTCCCCTCACGCAATACAGGGTTTACGGCACTTCCGAGAACCTTTGCGAACCTTGCCTGAAGCTCTTTTTCGGCATCGTTGACAGGGGCCTCAGGATAATCAGGAATCTTATATCCCTGATCCTGAAGCTCTTTGATAGCCGCTTTCAGCTGTGGAATAGAAGCACTGATATTCGGCAACTTTATAATATTAGCTTCAGGTGTCAAGGCGAGGTCGCCTAATTCAGCCAGATAATCAGGAATTCTCTGACTTGGCGTCAGATTTTCTGGAAAATTTGCAATAATTCTTCCGGCAAGAGAGATATCCTTGGGCTCAAAGTCAACACCGGTCCCCTTGGCATACGCTTTCAGTATGGGAAGGAGAGAGTAAGTAGCCAGAGCCGGAGCTTCATCAATTTTGGTATAAATGATTTTTGCTGTTTTTGCCATCTCGGTCGTCGTTTTAAATATTTGTAAAAAAAATTAATTGATAACGATACTCCAAGAAGAAGCTCTCACGAAAATCGGCCCTGACGGGGAACTCCCTCAATAAAGACAAAACTAACTGTAATAATGATAAGCCTAAACTGAAAAACAGGCAAAAAGCTTTCATTTTGCGAATTCCTGCCGCAAATTATATAAAAGGTCAATTTCAGTATTGCTTCAAGCAAACAAAATAATCATCCACCTATAAAACCCTTAATACTCATAAGCATGAATATTACGCAGATGCTTCACACGCAAAACAAACAACAATTTTTCAATAGCGTGATTGCGATTTATAGAAGTTAATAACAGGGGAACCCGGCAAAAGTCCGGTTCCCCCCGATAAACTCACTTGGCAGGAGTTTACTCATAAAGACCGACACGATCAGCAAGATCCTTGTCATTCAAAACTTCATGAGCAAGCTTTATCATCGGAATAGTAGCTCCCATTGAACTATACCCACCATCATGGAAAAGGTTCTGCATCGTAACCTTCCGGGAAAGGTCACTGAGGATGGTCATTGAATATTCGGCACACTCCTCCGCGGAAGCATTTCCAAGAGGAGACATAAGATCGCTGTACTCATACATCTTTTCAAATCCGGGAATTCCGCTTCCTGCCTTGGTATAGGTAGGACTTTGAGAAATGGTATTAATACGGACTTTAAGCTTGGCGAGTCTCGGACCATAACTGCGAACAATGGATTCGAGCAAGGACTTCGCATCTCCCATATCAGAATACGACCAGTAATTTCTCTGTGAAGCGATATATGAAAGCGCAAGAATGCTTCCGCCATCTTTAATCGCATCATTCTTCAAAGCATAAGATATAAGGCGGTGCAGAGACAAACCCGACACATCAAGGGTTCTCATAAACCAATCGTAATTAAGCTCTTCATAAGGCACCTGCTTACGAATGTTCTGTGACATCCCAATAGAATGGACAATAAAATCAACAGGGCCTATCTTTTCCTTAAGCTCTTTAAAACAGTTATCGACATCTTCATTATTTGATGCATCACAAACAATCATTGGCGCATTACCACATAGTACCGAAAGCTCTTCGATATTACCGAAACGCAACGCAGCCGCCACATTGGAAATGGCAATCTGAGCCCCTTCCCTGTATGCATGAAGCGCAATCTGCCAGCCAATACTGCTCTCATCAAGCGGGCCGAAAACAATTCCCTTCTTCCCCTTCAACAAACCATAGTGCGTTTTCTCGGACATGATATTAGCTGATTCTTTAACAAAGACTGGGGTAAATCCCCGTTAACTCAACATTTTAAATGTTTAAGATACAAGATTCCCTTGAAAACTTAAACTGTTTCCTCTGAATTTTTCTCCTTACTACCAAGCAATGAACAGACTATATCTTCATTCGCCTCATTGAACGAAGCTTGTCGAGCATATTTTTATTCACGTTCAGCTCTGTATCTTCCTTTTCGACAGGAATCTCCCTGAACACCACCCGCAAAAGATTATCCTCCCTGATATACTCTTCCATTTCAAGGCTGTAGAGCGCCCGCGGAAGCGTAATAATCCTCTGAGCCCTGTCCACCGTAACCACAATATCAGTACCCATCCTGTCTACAACTACATCTTCAGCATCCTTGAGAAAAGGTATTTTGATACAAAGAACTTCCCGATGATCTTCCGTCACATCATTTTTTTTGCTTTCAATCCAGAAATTTTTTCCGGAATAAAAAATCTTGTCTGGCGTCTGATCACCAAAAACCAGTTTACTTATATCATGCAATGCATCAGGCCCTATAGGCTCGGTTCTCTGCAAATGACAGCGAAAAACCGGAGTAGGATAAAATGAGTTATCAATCTCCATCAGATACTTAGAGTGCAGGTCGGCCCAGAACTCAAAATACTCTCCAACAGTTTTTGAGGTAGGCAGAATCTTGTTGATAACAATACCATCAACATTAATTCCGTAGAGATGTACAAAGGTATAGGCTCGCTTTGTCTCAAGAATGGAAAGCTTTTCAGGGTTCAAAACCAGCCGGAAGGTAACCTCGGGACTGAGAATAAACTTGTTAATATCCTCCATCTGCTTGAGCAGGACATTTACTTCATTAAAAAAATCATCATCGGGAATGGATTTCCCGCTCAAAGGACGGGCAATCGAAGACATGCTTTTATAAAGCTTGAAAAACTGCTTTCCCATGTTTCCGCCAATAATGATCTCCGGATACGCAAGAAGACGAAGTGTGTTGCCAGTTGGGGAGGTGTCAAGGACAACAGCATCCCATTTCCCTGACTGAGCCTCATCAAGCAGACGGCTTAACGCAAAAATTTCATCAAGGCCCGGCTGCGTTGTCAGCTCGGTAGCCATCCCGCTGTCAATACCTTTATTTTTATATGAGGAAGAAACAAACTTCTGAAACCCCGACATATTCTTTTTCAGCTCATGAACCGTATCGACCTCAAGGCCGTAAAGATTATGTTCAATCTTCTGCGGATCATTACGGCTTATCCGGGTATTAAAAACGTCCGAAAGCGAATGGGCTGGATCGGAAGACATGATCAGCACCCTCTTGTTCTGCCTTGCCAGCGAAACCGCTGTTGACGATGAAATGGTGGTTTTTCCTGTACCCCCCTTTCCAGAATAAATGATAACTCTGGTCTGTGACTGACATTCCGTTAAGTCCCTCGACAACATAAACGCTCCTCTGTTAAAGGTCAATAATCCCAAAAGGCATCCCCCGCTTCGAAAGGAAAAACTATCGTCATTCAAAGTACCATTTTTCCCCTGCTTAGAGAAAAACAATCTTTTTCTTCAAAGCATCAGCAAGAAGCTCCATATACTCATTATGACCGATTTCAACGGCCCCAAGTTTGGCAAGATGGGGATTCATAATCTGGGCATCGAGCAAATGATATCCTTTATTGATCAAATGAACGACAAGAAAATCAAACGCTATCTGGGATGCATAGGAACGGCGGAAAAACATTGACTCTCCAAAAAAAACCCCTCCCATGGCAAGACCATACAACCCGCCTGCAAGTTCACCCTCATACCAGACATCTACACTGTGGGCAAGACCAAGCTCGTAAAGCTTGATATATGCATCCATTATCTCTCCGGAAATCCAGGTTTCGTCATCATTTTTTCGCGGAGCTGCACACCCTTTTATAACTCCTTCAAATTCTTCGTCCAAAGTCACACTGAACTCTTTTTTTCTTTTCAGACGAAGAACATCCCGGGAAGGCTGATAAGAATCAAGATGCACAATAGCTCTTTTGTGTGGCTGACACCAGTATACCTTTCCATCCTTTGGGTCAGACATCGGAAAATAACCTTGATGATAAGCCCTGAGAAGTTCGTCAATACGGATTATCACTGCCGATTCGCATTTCCAGTTAATGAAACTTTAAAAGAACGTCATCAAGCATTCTTTTGGGAACATGATGAATACCGTGAGCATCCCTGAAATATCGAACAGATTCATTTTCCGCAATCTGGTCAATAACGACTGTTTCAACCGGCTTGCCGAGAGCGATGACCATAAGAATTACATAACCATCTGGAATCTTAAGCAATTGCCTGATTTTTTGACGATCAAGAGATGCTACTATGCATCCCCCAATACCTGAAGCTGTTGCGCCGAGAAGAACAGTCTGCGCAGCGATACCACTGTCACATCCAAATTCAGTACCAATCGACAAGTCACCGAGCATAATAATATAAGCCGTCGGGCGCTCAGCGTCTGTCGGACCTGACCAATCTGCAAGATATCCTGCCCAGGAAAGAGAAGGAAAGAGAGCTGCAGCTGTTAAAGGTTCAGTAACAGCAATATATTTGAGCGACTGAAGGTTTTTTGCCGAAGGAACATAGCAGGCAAGCTCAACAAGATCCCGCACGACATTTTCATCCACGGGAACCCCGCTGTCAAATTTCCGGTAACTCCGGGACTGCGTCACAAGATCCCTGAAATGCATAATGCGATATTGTTAAGTCTTTTCACTCCAGGCGGCCTCAGTGTATTTTTGTAAACTCCCCCATTGGCCGCTCCCTATCCACGCAGCAATATAATCCACCGTCCTTGCATAATGTAACGGCTCCCTGCAAGGTTTCTGCAGCCAGTCGGCAAGAACAGCAACATCAAGCCTATGTGTTGCCATCCCATACTCCAGCTTTACCATAGCAAGAGCATTGGACTCCTGCTCAATCTGACCATTGAGAGGCCTGAGCAGCAGCTTCTTTCCAAGATGAAGCGCCTCGCCCGGAAGCTCAAATCCGGCATTACAGACAACGCCATTGCACTCCATGAGATCATTGAGAAAGCCATCACGGGAATAGGTCCTGAAATGGAGATGTCCTTCATCATAGTTTTCTGTCACCTTGCCATAAATAAAAAACTCATATTCATCAAAAGAACCAACGAAAGCAAATACATCCGCCACCTCTTCAAAAGGCAGATAAACAAGAATCTTTTCCTTAATAACCACCCTGGCATTTTCAGCATAGAGCGAAGCAGGAATAACGGGAGGAAAAACAGGCTGATTGAAATGGTTCCAGTGAAGTCCTGCGTTGAATCGAGCAGGGGCAAAATTCATCAAGGTATATTTTTCAAAAATATTTCCCTTCGCAAGCGGCACAGCATATTGGAAGGCATACTGATGGCCGAAACCAATGGAGGGAATATTTCTTATTCTTGCAACCATTGATGTAATCGGATCAAAATCGGTAATAATCAGATCAATACCCGCCGTTTCAAGCATTAAAATATCCGACATGAGACGAACCAGATCAAGCTGAAACATCGTATCAATATAGTTCAACTTTCCCTTATAGGTTACCAGCGTCATGCCCTTCATGACCCGGTATGGCTCAAATATCTCCACCTCCTTCAAATCCTCTTTTTTTCTTCCACTGATAATAACATCAACCGAATGACCATCTTCCTTAAGCTTTCGGACCAGCTCCCTGCTTCGACTGATATGACCATTTCCTGTTCCCTGAACGCCAAAAAGAATCTTCATACAACTGAACTATTTTTACGGTAACGCTCACTGACTCCAACAGATTTACTGCTGAATTTTAAGATTGGCATACTGCACCATCAACGTCTTCTCACCCGCGTTGCGAAATGTTATTCTGACTTTCTGCTTTGCCCCTGAACCCTGAATATCAAGTACGATCCCTGGACCAAAAAGAGCGTGATGTACCATCGTTCCTGAACGAAGTCCGGACATGGACGATTTCGACGGTTCTCCTAAAGCCGAAGAAGAAGAAAACGGGGCTGCCATTTTAGGCTGATACCCTCTCGATGTGGCGCCCCCCACTCCGGCTTGTTTTTCCTTCCCGGAACGATCTGAAAGCAAAACCCCACCCTCCGACTGAACTATCGAAGCATCAATTTCACCGATAAATATCGATTTAAGACAGTAATGCTGCTGACCGTACTGATATCTGCTCTGTGCCCATGAAAGGAAAATCTTCTCTTGTGCGCGGGTCACCGCAACATAAAAAAGCCTTCGTTCCTCCTCAAGTTCTTCAGGCTCATAGCAGTGCAAAGGAAAAAGCCTCTCCTCAAGGCCTGTCACAAATACTACGGGAAATTCAAGACCTTTTGCAGCATGAACCGTCATCAAAGAGACGTAATTATCAGAATCCTGCGTCTCTTCATAGTCAGAAGCTAAAGAGATATTTTCCAGAAAATCCCCAAGCGATCCGTTGTCAGGATTATGGTCTGAAAAATCCCTGGCCATCGAAAGAAGTTCCTGAAGATTTTCATTTCTGGCTAATGATTCAGGGGTATTCTCCGCCTGCAGCAGCAAAGGAATAGAGGTCAAATTGAACAGCTCACTCAGGACGTCGTAAACCGTTTGAGTTTTTGCCAATTCCTTAAGAGCCTCAATAACAGTGCTGAATGAACAAAGAGCCGCTACCTGTCTTGCCTGAAAGCCACCCTCATCAGCTCGTTTTATGGCATCATACAGGCTTATACGCTGCTCTTCAGCAAATTCCTTAAGTTTACCGATACTGACATCCCCAATTTTTCTGGGAGGGAAATTAATAATTCTCAAAAGCGATTCGCTGTCTCGCTCATTAAGAATAAAACGAAGATAGGCAACTGCATCCTTGATCTCCTTGCGTTTGTAAAACGATACACTTCCAAAAATCTTATACGGAATTTTGTGCTGTCGCATCACATCCTCAAGCACTCTCGACTGCGCATTTGTACGATAAAAAACAGCAAAGCTTCTATACTCATAATCCTGCTTCAAGCGCATCGTACGGATATGCTCTCCAACTTTTTCACCCTCATTCCGCTCGTTGTATGCCTCAATAAGTGTCAAAGGCTCACCCTCGTTCCGATGGGAAATCAATTCTTTTTTAATCTGCCGCTGGTTACGGCTGATAATGCTGTTGGCGGCCTTGAGTATTGCTCCTGTGCTCCTGTAATTCTCAACAAGCTTGAACGTCAACGCATCATGATAGTCATCCTGAAAATTCAGGATATTCGAAATATCAGCGCCCCGCCAGGAATAAATCGACTGGGCATCATCACCTACGACAAAAATATTCCTGTGCCTTGCCCCAAGCATTTTTGCAACCAGATACTGCGCCCGGTTCGTATCCTGATACTCATCAATCATGATGTAGCGAAAAGAGTCCTGCAGCTCAGCAAGTATCTCTGGATGGGCATGAAACAGTTCAAGAGGCTTGATCAGCAGGTCATCAAAATCAAGCGCATTGTTTTCCTTCAGTTTTCTGGTATAGAGCTCGTAAATCTGTGATGCCTTCTGCTGGTTATAATCCGAAGCATTTCTATGAAACTCGGCAGGCAGAATAAAACTGTTTTTGGCTCTGCTGATAATCCCCTGCACCGTATTAAGAGGAACTGAATCAACAGAAATGCTCAGCTCGGTCATTGACTGCCGGATGAGACTTTTACTGTCTTCAGAATCAAAAATTGAAAAATTCCGGTCGTAACCAATCAGATCAATATAGTTCCGGAGAAGACGTGCAAAAACCGAATGAAAGGTACCAATCCACAGCCCGCTTGAACTGCCCTTATGCAATAGTGAATCTACCCGATGTCGCATTTCACCTGCAGCCTTGTTGGTAAAGGTCAAAGCAAGAATATTGCGGGGAGCAACTCCCTCATTTTTGATAAGGTATGCAATACGGTAGGTAATCACCCTTGTTTTGCCGGAACCGGCACCCGCTAACACCATCACAGGCCCGGTAGTCGCGATTACTGCATTTCGCTGTACTTCATTGAGATCATTTAAAAAATCTGTCAAAACTTCTACATACCTATTTAACAGTTACAGCGCTTCTGACCTGATTTCTCTGCGCCAAAATCTCCAGTGTGAATTTCGCATAACTTTCCCCGTTTTACAAATCACCGGAAATATGGCTGAAGCTTCGGACTGCAACTCCCATTTTTTGCGGTTTATCACCCGAACTGCTTCTTTTGAGTTTAAGAGTTACTAACTATATTAGACGGCAAATGCATTTTCCAACAAAACGATACACTAAATGTTCCCTCTCGTTTACGAAATCAATACAAGAATCTGGCTGAAAAAACTAAGCAGCGAGCATAAACGATCAGTAACGCTTGGAAACATCCCCGATGAAGAGTTCGCCTTCTTTTCAACCTGCGGCTTTGATTTCGTTTGGCTAATGGGTATATGGAAACCGAGTCAGTACGGCAAAGCAATTGCCACCTCACATCCCGGTCTTCGAACATCAATTTTAGAGCACATCCCGCTGGTTCAACCAGACGACATTGTATCGTCACCTTATTCCATACCATCATACACTGTCAATGAAGCGCTCGGCGGAAAAGAAGAACTTCTCCTCTTCCGCGACAAGCTCAACAGAAACGGCATAAAACTGATGCTCGACTTTGTACCGAATCACCTTGCTCTCGACAACGAATGGCTGCCCGATCACCCTTATTTTTTTATTCCTGTATCCAGGGAAGAAAGGATTCACGACCCGGAAATGAGCTTTGAATATATCAGGGGAAAATACCTTGCACATGGCAAGGATCCATACTTCTCGCCATGGACAGATACCCTGCAGCTCAACTATGCAAGGCCTGAAACTCACAGGATGATGACTGAAACCCTTTTCAACATAAGCTCACTCTGCGATGCTATCCGGTGCGATGTTGCCATGCTCATTCTTAAAAGCGTTTTCAATACCACATGGAGCGACCTCGGCGGTGCGATGAAAGAGGAGTTTTGGGCTGACGCAATAGCTGCAGTCAAGCAACGTCACCCCGATTTTCTGTTTCTGGCTGAATCTTACTGGAACAAGGAGTGGGAACTCCAGCAGCAGGGATTCGACTATACCTACGACAAACCCTTCTATGACTTTATCTGTAGCGCCCCTGTAAACGTTGAAAAGCTGTCCGGTCATTTGGCTGCGCAATGGGACTACCAGAAAAATCTCTGCCGGTTTCTCGAAAACCATGACGAACCAAGGGCTGCTGAAAAAATCGGTCTGAACAACAAAGCTGCGGCTCTAATACTGCTGACGGCTCCAGGCATGCATCTTATCCATCAGCAACAGATGGACGGGTTCCGGCACAAAATTCCGGTGCAGCTTATACGGCAGGCCCCTGAAACCTCAAACAGTGAACTGGTTGAGGTTTACAAAAAACTTTTTGTTCTGCAGAAAAAAAAGGTCTTTCAGGAAGGAAAAATTGAACAACTTGAACTGAGTAATACCAACAATTCACACTGTTTCGGATATTACCGCTTTACAACAGGGGAACATGCGTTTGTTCTGGCCAATTTCAGCCCGATTGAAACTTCCATAGAGTTCCAGCATCCTTCACTTGAACCTATCGACATCGAAAAAATCAACATTCTCTCGACTGATACCAACAACGATAAAAAGAAGGTTCACTATACAGACCAGGTGATCCGGGTGCTCCTTTCTCCACACGAAGGATTGGCTATAACCTTCTGAACAAGCAATTATTAACAGTTCATTTCATGCAATACAGTATTAAAACCATTACGGTTCAAACCTCAAAACCGATTGAAATCATAGATATTTCCCCCGAAGTATCAGAGGCTGTATCCTTATCAGGTCTAGATACAGGACAAATAACCGTTATTAGCCAACATACTACCGCATATATTAATATCAACGAAAAAGAGAATCGCCTTCTTGAGGATATGGAAACGTTCCTCAAGCGTCTGGCACCAAGAGACGGGAAATACCTGCATAATCTCAATCCTCTTGATGGCCGTGATAATGCTCATTCCCATCTGCTCGGGTTACTCATGAACACCTCTGAAACCATTCCCTTCTCAAAAGGAGAGCTTCTGCTCGGCAAGTGGCAGTCACTGTTTTTCGTCGAACTTGACGGTCCCCGGAAAGAACGAAATATCCTCCTTCAGATTTGCGGTATATAACTGCTTTAAAAAAAACGATTATACGGAACCGGAAAACCTAAAGCATGGTTTAATATGAGGAGGAACTAAACCCTGAAGTCAAAAATAACTATGCGTGATTCACACCCGGCCTCCATTACACCGCAAATATCACTTCTGAGGGAAGCCCACTCTCCCGCTGATCTTAAACAACTTAGTGTGCAGCAGCTTCAAACTCTGGCAGATGAGTGCCGAAATGAGGTTATCAAACTGGTCTCTATAAATGGCGGGCATTTTGCATCAAGCCTTGGCGTTGTAGAATTGACCGTTGCACTGCATCATGTGTACAACACACCACACGACAAAATCATCTGGGATGTGGGACATCAGGCATACGTCCATAAAATTCTTACCGGACGGAAAGAGCAGATGCCTACCAACCGCCGCTACGGCGGACTGGCTGGTTTTCCAAAAATTACAGAAAGCCCCTACGATGCGTTTGGAACAGGTCACGCATCAACCTCAATTTCAGCTGCAGCAGGAATGGCTGCGGCAAGAGACCTTGCGGGCACCAATGAAAAAGTTATCGCTGTCATTGGTGACGGCAGTATGACCGGAGGCATGGCATTCGAAGCCATGAACCACCTCGGTGAGCTTAAAAGTGATGTCCTGGTCATACTTAATGACAACCAGATGGCCATTTCTCCCAGTACCGGAGGACTCAAAACCCATCTCATCAACATCACCCTGAATAAAACCTACAATAAAGCCCGTAAATTCATCTGGCAAACAATATCACTCTTCAACAATGAACTTGGAGATTCGGCTAAACATGCTGTCCGTAAACTTGAAGAGGGATTTAAAGCCGCACTAACCCCCGGTGCATTTTTTGAAGCTCTCGGCTTAAGGTATTTCGGGCCAATTGATGGCCACAACATGGAACAGCTCGTCAAAGCACTCAAAGAGATACAGAAACTTCCTAATCCCAAACTGCTGCATGTTATCACGAAAAAAGGAAAAGGGTTTAAACCGGCAGAAGAGGACCAGAGTAAATGGCACGCACACAGTGGCGGCTTCGATACAAAAACAGGAAAATCCCTGATAGCAACCGACACATCACTTCCTCCGAAATACCAGGAGATCTTTGGCGAAGCTCTTGTAGAACTTGCTCTTAAAGATTCGCATATCACCGCAATTACTGCTGCGATGCCATCCGGGACATCGCTCGACCTCTTCCAGAACACCCTTCCAGAACGTTTTTACGATGTCGGAATAGCCGAGTCACACGCTGTCACCTTTGCCGCAGGACTTGCCATACAGGGATTCAAACCGGTATTCGCTATTTATTCAACCTTCCTTCAACGTGCCTATGATCAGCTTTTTCATGACGTAGCACTTCAAAAGCTGCACGTTGTTTTTGCTATTGACCGGGCAGGACTTGTAGGAGAGGACGGGCCGACCCACCACGGCGCATTTGATCTCTCCTATCTGCATGCTGTTCCGGGTCTTGTCATTATGGCTCCGGCTAATGAACAGGAACTGCGCGACATGCTCTACACCGCTCTCTACGACCATAACGGCCCCGTTGCCATCCGCTATCCGAGAGGCAACGGCACGGGTATCACCCTGCAAAAGAATTTTACGTCCATCCCTATTGGAAAAGCGGAGATTGTCCGGGAAGGCAGCGACCTCACGCTGCTCAGTATCGGAACCATGACAACCAAAGCCCTTGAAGTGGCAGAATCACTCCAACGTGATGGCATCAATGCTACCGTAGTCAATATGAGGTTTCTCAAACCACTTGATACTGAACTGCTTGAGCAACTTGCAAAAAGGTCAACTCATTTTGCCGTTATTGAGGAAAACAGCAAGATCGGCGGGCTCGGCAGCGCAGTAATCGACCACTTCAACACTAAAAGAGTCAACCGCCCCGTTTTGAAAGTTGCTCTCCCAGATGCCTTCGTGACACATGGAGGAATGAATGATCTCTACCGGGAGATAGGCTTCGATACACCGTCAATGACTGAAAACATCAAGCTGTTTTATAAAGACACCGGAAGGTGAAAAACTGTAAGCAGTGCAAGGACACCTCGCACTGAAAGATTGGCAAAAAGCCCGGCGAGCACATCATCAGCCATAATACCCCACCCTCCCGGGAAGCGCTGGACTGCGTCAACAGGGCCTGGTTTTGCGATATCAAACAACCGAAAAAAAACAAGTGAAAGCAGGACAGGCAAGAGAGTTGCCGGCAAGGCAGCAAGCGCAAGCCACTGACCGGCAAGTTCATCAATGGTAACTATTGAAGGATCGTCACCATGTTCTTCTTCCATAATTCCGCCTGCCCATATACCAGCAGCAAACGCGATTAAAACAAGAGAGAGCAGAACCGACGCAGAATGCAAAGCCGGAATAAAAAAGTACCCTATAACTGCAACTATACTTGTTACCGTACCGGGAGCTACAGGAAAATAACCGATACCAAAACAGGTAGATAAAATTTTTGCAAAAAGGATCCTCATTGCAATCAACGCCCCTCAAGGGGCTTCTGAAGATAAATCCTCCAATTGCTGACCAGATAGGAGATACCGGTGTAAACCGTAAAAACCGTTACCACCAGCATGATATAGTTCAAATAACCGGAAACAAGAAAACGGCTTGTCATGACGGCAACATTGACGCCCGAAAAAGATGACTCTTTCATTAAAATCAGCGCCATGATGACATAAACAAAAATATTCTGCACCAGGGTTTTATACTTCGCCTCCACGCTTGTCACAACCGGCCTGTTCTGGAATTCGGCATATACCCTCAATCCGGTCACAACAACATCCCTCACAACGACAAGAATCACCATCCAGAGACTAAGAAAACCCATCCCGACATAAAGGAAAAAAGCTGCTGTAATAAGCAACTTGTCAGCAAGCGGATCAAGAAAAGCTCCAAGACGGGTTGCGACGCCATATTTTCTGGCGTGATAACCATCATAAATATCTGTAAGCGACGCCACAATAAAAACGATGACTCCAAGCAGTTTCTGATAGGGGTCAATCTGCAGCAGCAGCACTACAAAAACAGGCACAAGAAGTATCCTCAATACTGTAAGCTGATTGGGTATCGTCAAATATGTTTCGTTCTGCTCTTTCAATCCCTGCAGGATTAGTAATTAATAGCCTGATCTATAACCATGGATATGAGAATCTCTATTGGGCGTAAGATACAGTATTGAAACCTGTTTTTCAATGCATCTTCCCGATCGTAAATAATAATATATCAATAATTACTCCAGTTCCACAACCGTAACACCAGCCCCTCCCTCACCCCACTCACCAAGCCGAAAACTTTTAATGTACCGGTGCTGCTGTAAAAATTCCGCTGTCCGCTGGCGAAGAGAACCGGTTCCTTTACCATGAACAATCGTTACCGAATGAATGCGATTAATCCTCATCGTATCAAGAAATCGTTCAATTTTCATGATAGCCTCATCACCACCGAGACCCCGCAAATCAACTCTTGTTGACTCAACCTCTCCGGTAATAGCCGACCATGATCCTTTCTGCCTGGGAGGCTCAGGCTTTTTCAGAATCTTTTTCACCTGTGTTTTCGATGTTTTTTCAAGGTTTTTCAACGATGTGGTCAACCGGAAATTACCGCATCGAACGACCACACTCTCAGCATTGAGACTCTCGACCTCACCTGAAGTATTGGTATCCATAATCCTGACAAGATCGCCCGCACGGATAGTACGATCCAGATGAACCTCTGCCTCAGCTTCTGCAAGAAGAGTAGACTCGTTCTTGACTGCTTCCTCTTTTTTCAAAGCAAGTTTTATTCTGGCATCCTGAACTTGTTTTTCATCGGCAGGAGCACTTTTAACGTCAGAAAGAATCTCCTTAATCTGTTTTCGGGCCTGTTCAACCTCTTTCTGCAGCTCTCTTGATGCACCAAGCTTAAGTTCCCTGCGTTTTTTCTCAAGTTCGGCCTCCTCGCTGCCAAGAAACAGCTCCCTCTCTTCAAGCGCCTCCTTATCCTCCTGAAGCTTCAACTTCATAAGACGATTCTCTTCCAGCAACCCGCTCAGGTCATCGAGCATGCGGTCAAGCCCGATCCGTTCACCCTGCATGAATTCTGATGCCCGGTCAACCATTGAAGCAGGAAACCCCATCCTCTGCATCATGGCAAATGCAAAACTGTTCCCCGGCAACCCCTTGATAAACCTGAAAGTTGGAACAAGACCCACACGGTTAAACTCCATCGCTCCGTTAACCACACCAACGCGATCATGGGCATAGGCTTTCAACTCCCCGAGATGAGTTGTAACAATGGTTTTCGTTCCCCGACTGAGCAGCTCCTCAATCACCATGCGTGCAATCGCTCCTCCCTCTTCAACATCAGTACCGGCACACAGTTCATCAATCAACACAAGATCCTGGCCTCCGGCAGAATCAAGAATTTTCTTTATCTCACCAAGATGGGAGCTGAACGTGGAAAGATCGTTTTCAATTGACTGATCATCACCTATTTCAATAAAAATATTGCTGAACAACGGAAATACGGAGCTCTCACTGCAAGGCAGAAGATATCCATGAACAAGCATGCAGCACAACAGACCGGCGGTCTTCATCGCCACCGATTTTCCACCGGCATTAGGTCCCGAAATCACCAGTACCCGATCATGCTCATCCAGATCAAGGTCGAGGGGAATAACCTCCATATGACGATGGGAAATCATCAGCCATGGATGGAACCCTTTTATAATTCGAAGCGATTTCCCTTCCGCAATTCCAGGGAGGACAGAGCAGGTTTCAACAGCAAACCTTGCACGTGCATACAAAGCATCAAACTCACCAAGAATCTCTTCATTGTGCTTAAGATTCTCAAGTTCAAGCCGTATTTCATTCGACACTTCTTTCAGAATACGCTCAACCTCCCTTCGCTCGCTGATTTCCAGATCCTGAATTCTGTTACTGATCTCAAGAGTTTCGGCCGGCTCTATAAATACCGTCTGACCACTCCCCGAATAATCCTGGATATACCCAGCTATCTTGTATTTATACTCCACCTTCAACCCAAGCGTAAGGCGACCGTTCTTTATTGCCACAGTATCCTCCATCAGCCAGCCGCTTTCCTGACAGCGCCTGACAAGCCTCTCCATTTTCCGGCGAATAAGTTCACGGCTGCTGTTCAACTCCTGCCGTATCATCAGTAGAGAATCACTTGCCGTATCCCTCACCCTGCCCTGCTCATCAATAATCCTTCGAATAGCCGTCTGAAGGCTCTTTTCAAGCCATATTCCAATGGTAAAATCATTAAGCAGAGGATAGACCTCCCGATTGAGAAACATGAATTTCCTCAACTGCACCGACGAAAAAAGAAGATGATATATATCCTGAAGCTCTTCAGACTCAAGATAACTCTCAAGGACTTCAAGCTTCTTCAAAAGCGGCCGGGTATCGGGCAAATAGGTAAAAGGCAACGGGGCCTCTGTCTGAAGCAGATTTTTTAATTCAAGAACTCGCTCAAGCTCTGCAAAAAGCAACTCCCGCTCCACCACAGGCACTGCTTCCAAAAGTCTGTCGCGCCCCATACCCGATAGGCAAAACTGAGACACATAGTGAGCAACCCGATCAAATTCCAGCTTTTTTAAACTAACTACATTCATAAGCACTGGTTAATTTCAATAAAATACTCAGGCAATACCATCAACACTCAACCCCTGAATAGCAAAAAAAACACACAGGATTCACGACGATTAATCTCGAACAGCTCAAGTGACGCTTTTGCTTTTTTGGCGGCATAAACCTGAGTTTGAACCATGGAATCACTATTTTTTCATGGGTTGTATAGAGATACATTCCGTAATGTCAGAAACTCCAGATAAATAGATAGCATAAAATGCAACATTTCTATTTTTTCCAATACGCAGGCAGCAGCTTAAAGTTTCATCCTTTTCATATTTTCATTACTTTCGCTTTATATGCAAAACGAGATAGAACAGGATGAATCTGTAACATTCTGATTGTTCACCATTGACCAAATCATACTCCGATGAGATTAGCTGTTAATATTGACCATATTGCCACTCTGCGAAACGCGCGCAATGAATTCGAACCCGATCCAGTTGCAGCAGCCCTGCTTGCTGAAAAAAGCGGAGCTTCAGGCATTGTCTGTCACCTTCGTGAAGACCGGCGTCATATAAGAGACAACGATCTTCAACGGCTCCGCGAGTCCGTCACCACCAAGCTTGATCTTGAAATGGCCATGACTCAGGAAATGCAGCGTATAGCATTGCATACAAAACCAGAACTCATCACCCTTGTTCCCGAAAAAAGAGAGGAACTCACTACTGAAGGCGGTTTTAACATTACCGCCCATTTCAACGCACTGGTTGAATTTCTGAAGCCCTTCAAAAGTGCCGGAATAGAGAGCAGTATCTTCATAGAGCCTGACAGAAAAGCCATTGATCTTGCAGCAAAAGCAGAGGCTGATCTTGTAGAGCTGCACACCGGTTCGTATGCACTTAAAGCAAACGACGACGAAAGAGAGCGTGAACTCCAAAGAATCCGTGAAGCTGCCGCCTATGCAAAAAGCATAGGCCTGAAAGTCGTTGCCGGCCATGGGCTCAACTACCTCAACATCGCCCCATTCATTGCTATTAATGAAATCGAGGAGGTAAGTATCGGCCATGCCATCATTGCCCGTGCTGTACTGATCGGCCTTGACGAGGCGGTCAGGGAATTACTCAGAATCATACAGTAGAGCCGTTCAGCCATGCCCGAACAACCCGACGATAGAATTACCATCGTCCTTGCCACAAGCAACCGTGACAAAGTCAATGAAATTAGGCCTCTCGTTGAAAACATCTCGCCCCTTTTCAACGTGACAACCCTCAAAGAGCTTGGAGCAGACGTTGAAATTGAGGAGACCGAACCAACACTGGAAGGAAACGCACTGCTTAAAGCAAGAGCCATTTTCAACCTGCTTTCAGAGCGGTTTCCGTCTATGATTGCCCTTGCTGACGACACAGGCCTTGAGGTTGACTCACTGCAAGGTGCTCCCGGCGTTTACTCCGCACGGTATGCACCCGTTCCTGAAGGCAAGTCGCCCACTTATGAAGAGAACGTCCGACATCTTCTACACTCCATGAGCGGTATTGCCGACAGAAAGGCCCGCTTCCGCACAGTAATCGCCCTGAAAGGGACTATTTCCTTTAGAAATGAACGCTTCCATTTCGAGCACACTGCAGAAGGAATTGTTACAGGAAGCATAACTCCTGAACCAAAAGGAAGCAAAGGATTTGGTTATGATCCGGTCTTTTTGGTCCACTCCAGCTCTAAGACCTATGCGGAAATGAGCACGGCAGAAAAAAACATCATCAGCCATCGCGCCCTGGCCCTTAAGCAGGCAATTGCCGAACTCAAAGACATTCTTGGACAGATTGGCATTCCATTAAACAGGGCAGCAGCAATACTGTGACACTCGCTGATACAGCCTCTTTTTCGGTGACTCGCCGCAGGCTCCCCTTCCAATTTTCCATGCAACGATTAACAAAGAAAAATAATTCTCTTTTCTGTACAAAGCTGTAGGAGATTTTTTCTTATATATAGAGAAATAAGTTAACCATAATATAATAAACCAGCCATGCCATACGGCTTAACAAGCTTAGGGCATAATGGCTTTGAAAAAGCAGACTTACACATACACACTAAATGTTCAGACGGGCTTTTTACGCCGGAAGAAATTGTTGTAAAAGCAGCAAACTGCGGACTGAAGGCTATAAGTATTACTGACCATGATTCTGTTTTAGGTATTGACAAAGCAAAGCCATTAGCCTTATTAAAAGGCATTGAGCTTATTCCTGGTGTAGAAATGAGCTCGACCTACAAGGGCTATGATATTCATATCCTTGGTTATTTTTTCGATTATCAGCATTCCGAGCTGAAACAATATCTCGACCACTGCCGTCATCTGCGCACCGAACGGGCAGAACGCATGGTTAGTAAACTCGCCAAAATGGGCGTAAAAATCGGTATTGAGCAGATTATCGTCAAAGCTCAAAACGGAAGTGTCGGACGACCGCATATTGCTGCTGTGCTCCAGGACGTAGGCTATGTAAAAAGCTTCAGCGAAGCTTTCAGCAAATACCTTGGCTCTCACAGTCCAGCATATGTTAAAAGCATAGAGACGCATCCTGCCGACATCATCGCGCTTATCAATAAAGCGTCAGGGCTATCTTTCCTTGCACATCCGGCCCAGAATGTTCCTGATGAGACTTTGAAGCAGCTGATCACCTTCGGACTTGACGGCATTGAAATTGTCCATCCCTCCCACGATTCCTACAGACAGAATTACTACCGTGAAATTGCCAACGAGTACTTTTTACTCTTTTCCGGAGGTTCCGACTATCATGGAATGAGGGAACGAGATGAGGATACTTTCGGGAAAGTTACCATTCCCTGTGAATGGGTGACAAAAATGAAAAGCAGGCTTTTACAGGCATAAACCAGAGATGATTGGGCAATTGATGAATGATTTGCTATTTTTTCATTTTTTTTCACGCATAGCCACCCTCAGTCAGAATTCGATCATCGCACTCTATACAATGCTTTTATGCTTTTAAACTTCGCACGTGACCAGGAAAAAGCAGTTATTCTGTGGTTGAAAAATTTTATCCTCACTATGCAGGAGTTTTTCCTTTTTTCAGTCAGGGCATTTATTGCCATTCCGAAAATAAAGCGTTACTGGAGAGACGTGCTCGATCAGGCCACCATCTGCGGCACCGACTCAATCCCCATTGTCCTCGTCAGCGCCATTTCCATAGGCTCACTTTTAGCCATTGAGGTCGGCAACCTCCTTGAAGACTTCGGCGCAAAAACCATGCTTGGCCGCTCAACATCACTCTCTGTTATCCGCGAACTCGGCCCACTCCTTATGGGCCTTATGCTCTCTGCCAGATTCGGGTCAAGAAACGGTGCCGAACTGGGTGCCATGCAGATTTCGGAACAGATCGATGCACTTCGTGCTTTCGGCACCGACCCTGTTGCAAAACTTGTCATGCCCCGTCTTTTAGCAGCACTTATCATGTTTTTCCCATTGACTGCTCTCTCCGACTTTGCAGGCCTTCACAGCGCAGCATACATGGCCGAACATTACCATCGGCTTGATCCCGGAATATTCTGGAACGCCGTTTATCCCCGACTGGCACCAAAAGACTTTGTCGTCGGCTTCCTCAAAGCCCCTGTTTTCGCCATTATAATAACACTTGTCAGCAGTTTCAACGGTTTTTCTGCTCGGGGAGGGACTGCCGGTGTCGGTCGTTCAACCATTAAAGGCATTGTAGTTTCGTCAGGACTTGTGCTGATTGCCAATTTTTATGTATCAAAGATAGTGCTGGAAAACATGTAAATGCATGATTGAATTACGAAATGTCAGTTTGAAATATGGCGACAAAGAGATTCTGAACAACGTCTCTCTTACCGTCAGGGACAACACTATCAAAGCGATACTCGGGCCGAGCGGTGTCGGAAAAAGCACTATTCTCAAGCTGATGCTTGGCCTTATAAAGCCAAACAGCGGGAAGGTGATTGTTGACGGAACCGATATCACTAATATGAAGGAAGCCAGTCTCTATTCCATACGCCGAAAAATGGGCATGGTTTTTCAGGGAAATGCACTCTTCGACTCCCTCACGATCAGCCAGAACCTGGGGTTCTTTCTTCGTGAAAACATGAAACTGCCTGAGCAGGAGATTGAGCGTAGAGTATCAGAACAGATTCAGTTTGCAGGGCTTGAAGGCTATGAAGACCAGCTTCCTGAAAGCCTTAGTGGAGGAATGCGCAGAAGGGTGGCCATAGGAAGAGCGTTGATTTTCAAACCACACATGATTCTGTTCGATGAACCAACCGCAGGACTGGACCCGGTAAGCTCAAAAAAAATCTTGTCCCTCATCAGTTCTCTGAGACACAATAACAACCTTGGAGCCGTGATTGTAACCCATATTATTGATGATGTTTTTCATGTAGCTGACTGTGTTGCCGTCCTCTACCAGGGCAAAATTATTTTTGACGATGTAACCGATAAACTTAATCACTCACAGCATCCGTTTATACGTTCGATTCTGTCTGACAAAATTCTTGAATTATAACATCCTTAAGACTTTTACCTGTATGAAAAATCCGAACGCTTTGAAATGGAGCGATCTGAGAACCGGAATTTTTTTCATTCTCGGCATCGGTTTTGCCGCTTATATCGGACTTGTCATCGGTAAAAACACCAATCTGTTTTCCGGTACAACAACTGTAAAAATACTTTCGAGGGATGTACAAAGCCTTGCAGAAAACAACTTTGTCTCAGTGTCAGGGAAAAAAATAGGCATTGTATCAAAAATGAATTTTGTAACCCACAACGACTCGCTCTTCGTTGTCGCCGACCTTAAACTGAAACAGGAATACGCAGTTCTTGTCACAAAGGACTCGAAAGCAACCATTAAATCTCTCGGGGTTCTGGGTGACAAATATGTTGATATTAAAACCGGAAAAGGACCTGCTGTAAAAGAGGGTGATTTTATCGCCCTTTATACTGAAGACGGCCTGGCAAACATTGCCAGCAGGGCAAGTAAGACCTTTGAAAAAATCAATATCATGCTTGATAAGCTGAACAACGGCAAAGGTATGGCCGGACGGCTTATTTCTGATGAAAAAATGGGTACTGAACTTGCTGAAACAATCAGCAGTCTGAAAGCCACAACGACCGAACTTTCAATGCTTTCAAAGAAAGCATCTCATGGGAACGGCCTTCTTCCCAAGCTTCTTAATGATAAGGCAATGGCTAAAAATACTGAGGAAACAATCGAGCATCTTAACCAGACGGCATTCAAAGCCGAACAGCTGCTCACCAGGCTTAACAATGACAAAGGTACGCTTGGCCAGCTCTCCTCAAATCCAGTACTTTACAACAACCTCTCACATACACTCTCATCGCTTGACTCTGTGCTCGTTGACCTTAAATCACGCCCGGGTCGCTATGTCAAGTTCACCCTTTTCTGAACTTTGAAGGGAAAACGTATGCAGTCAGGCCATTTTTTTCTTGCCTCATTCCTGATCTTAGCAGGGTTAAGCACCGTGCTCCCTGCAAAAGTGCCTAGCTATGATTTCATACCCCTTGAACGTGTTGTAAACAACGCTGTCAAGGAGGGTGTTTTTCCGGGAGCAAGCCTCGCGGTTATCTATAAAAATAAGGTTGTTTTTCATAAAGCGTTCGGGAAATTGACATACGACCAGCACAGCACCCCTGCTGATACGACAACCATGTATGATCTTGCTTCACTGACCAAGGCTGTCGTCACAACCTGCATTGCCATGCAGCTTGTTGAACGGGACTCGCTCAATCTTCAGGCTCCCGTATCAAGCTATCTGCCTGCATTTACCGGAAAAGGCAAGGATAAAATCACCATTGAGCATCTCCTGCGACACACCTCCGGATTGAGGGCTCACACTCTTTTTTCAAAAACATGCAGCACCCCCCGGCAGCTCTTCAGCACCATTGCCTCCGACACACTGCTCTCAAAACCAGGTACAAAAACCCTTTACAGTGATCTCGGCTTCATGCTCCTGGGAAGAATTATTGAAACCATCACCGGCAGTACTCTAGACGCAAACTTTCATAACCGGTTTGCCGAACCACTCGGCATGAAATCAACCATGTTCATTCCCCCGCAATCGGTTACCATGCGTATTGCGCCGGTAGAAAAAGATACCCTTTGGCCTTTCACTGTTCCACGACCTCTGGTTCATGATCAAAATGCCGCCCTGCTTGGTGGTGTTGCCGGTCATGCCGGATTGTACTCAACAACCGCCGACCTTATCAACCTGGTGACCATGCTTATGAATGGAGGCAGGGTAAACAACCATACCTATATCCATCCGGCAACACTTGAACGGTTTTTTGCAAAAAATGAGTCTGAGAGAGCATTAGGATGGGATATCCGCTCATCTGACGGCCACTCTTCGGCGGGTGAATATTATTCCAATTCCTCTTACGGACATCTCGGCTACACCGGCACCAGCATCTGGATTGATCCGGAAAATAAACTTGCGGTGATTTTCCTCAGCAACCGGGTATACCCCTCATCCGCAAACATCAAAATCAGATCGTTCCGCCCCCTGCTTCACAATACTGTTGGCAGCTGTCTCGGCTTAAAAAAAACAGCCGAAAAAGTCCATTGAGAACCGCATAATACCTCAGGCAAACAAACCTTGCATAGAAACAATCGGAAGGGGCACCGACTTCACCGATTCCTGCCGAAAAATGGCATTGGCCGCCATGCGACCGGTAAATGCTGCTGCTTCCATAAGAAAAACCGGAGCATCTACCTTTACCCAGTCCCCTGCCAGAAAAAGATTTGAAAACGGTGTTTCAACACCTGGCCGATGAGCGTGATCACCCGGAGCCCAACGAGTAAAATTAGACTGCTGCATAAACAGTTCGTGCAAAATCTTTGCCGATTTTGTTTCCGGGAATATGGAATGCAACTCATGAATCATAGCAGCCTTGATCTCCGGTTCCGGCTTTATATCCTCAGGCGCGATAGCATAAGCATGCAACTCTATAACACATCCTCCATGTTTTTTCCCCCATGAAATAAACGGCTCTTGAAAATCAGAGTAAATGGAAATCGAATCGGTATAAGGATATCCAGAAACTGTATAGAACGGAAACTCCTTTACAGCAAGAGGTCGGTCAAGCCAGAGCCGGTAAACAGCGTAAGGATCAGCCTCCCCAAGCGAAGCCACGTTGTATTCAAACTCCGGACTGTTCAAGAGGGAAGATTTAACCAACTCTCGTACACCCCGCACATTTGATGCAACCACACAATAATCACAAACCAGTTGTTCACCCCCTTCCGCCTGTTTTACCATAACCATTCCTCCATCAACGGCAACTGCAAGTTTGCCGAGAGGCGATTGAGGCGGCCCACCAACTGGAACACCCGACATATCAAACCTGCCCGCATGGCATGGACAGGAAAAACCGCCGCTGACTTCATCAGGACTGACAGGGCAACCCATGTGCGTGCAGCGCCCGTCATAGGCAAGATAACCGGCTTCCGTTCTGCCAACAAAAACCGGCACGCCCTCTGCAGTAAGAAAACCTGCAAAGCCGTGTGGCGGAATCTTCGCTGAATCAATACTCAACGACAAAGCTCTTCCGGTTTTCGAGGTATCGACAATAACCCCTGAAACCTTCCCTCCCTCAACCTGAATGCTCCTTGCTGTACATCCCTTTCGGAGTTTAACACCAAGTTCCTGCAGTCCGGCCTCAAGAGGATTGATAAGAGCACTCATACAATCCCTGTTTGTTATTTTAAAGGCGAGCCCCTCTGGACTGCCCATAAAATAAAAATGAAAGTACCGCAATGCCTCGGCAGTCGATAATACCTCCATGCGGTTCATGGTCGCATCGGCAAACGGATGCAGCACCGTATCAACAAATGCCGGCAGAGCCTCCCCCTTCCTGCAATAGGTCATAAAATCGACAGAATCATACTTGCGGAACGTCTCCGTATACTCATAGCGAAATAATTCAACTGTCGACAGCAGACCTTTATAGTTTTTTAGAAATGAGATTAAATCAAGTCTCCGGGACTGTTTTAAAATCGTGAGAACATTGAGAGGGAAAATTTTGGATGTCCGGCCAAATATCTCTTTAGGAGAGTTTTTAAAAATAACGGGATATCCGGGAGCAGCAGTAAAGAACTCGCTCTTTATTCCGACATAAGCGAATATCTCGTTTAAATTATAGTACTGATCAAAAAAACCATGGAAACCGTGTTCAACAGGAAAGTGCTCACCAAGAGTTTCAAGATCCCATCCGGTCAGCTTTCCCCCCAAGGCGGCTGAAGATTCGACAAGCGTTACATCAAACCCTTTACGAGCCAGTTCAAGAGATGAGCTTATGCCCGCCAGACCGCCACCGATCACCACAACCTTTTTTATTCCATCCAGCCTCTCCTTTCCTCCTGCGAAACCCTGACCATAAAGTGCTTTTCTCGGCTGATAATATCCAATCAATCCACTGGCTCCCGCAACAGCAACCCCGCCTCCAATAGCTGTGCGGATAAACAATTTTTTAATAAACTCACGTCGTTCCATAACATGAAGAGGGAGTTGAAGTGAAGGTAATCGGCTCTCTGAACTGTATATTTAACGAATATAAATATTTACATACGCAACCCGTCCGAATAAAACCTTCGCTATGGCCAGCCATTCAACCTATCTTGCCCGCGACATTCGCAAGGAAGCTGCACGACTCGGGTTTTCTGCCATAGGGTTTTCGTCACCACTCCCTCAACCGCTCGCCATGCAGCGTTATAATGCCATGATCACTGAACATCGGCATGCCGAGATGACCTACATGGAACAGCGAATTGACGAACGGGCAACGCCAACGCTGCTGCTTTCCGGCTTAAAAACCATTATCTCCGCAGCAATCAGCTATAATTACCCTCATCATAACAGTTCCGGGATGCCGAACATTTCGAAATATGCCATCATTGACGACTACCACACTGTTATCCGTAAAAAGCTTGAAGAGCTCCTTGAATCGATGAAAACAATCATCGGAGAAGATCTCAACGCAGCAATAACCGTCGACAGCTCTCCTGTTCTTGAAAAAACATGGGCGGAAGAATCAGGTATCGGAAAAACAGGAAATAACACACTCCTGATCGTACCCTCCGCCGGATCGTATGTTTTTCTCGGTGAAATTTTCATAAACAAGGAAATAATCGACAACAAGCCGCAGCTTTCTAACCTCTGCGGAAGCTGCAGAAACTGTATCACAAGCTGCCCGACAGGAGCGCTTACAGAACCCGGAAAACTTGACGCATCCAGATGCATCTCCTATCTTACAGTTGAATTAAAAAGGGAATTTACCGCTGAAGAGTCAAAAATGATTAGCAACCACCTCTTCGGCTGCGACCTCTGCCAGGAAGTCTGTCCCCATAACCAGCAGGCAAGCATCAAGGCAGATAGATCATTCACTGCGCGAAAAAACCTGATAAACCTCACGACAGAAACAATACTCACCCTCACTAAATCCACCTTCCGAAACCTTTTTTACGGCACCCCTGTATTCCGCATCGGACTCAAACGTCTAAAACGCAACGCCCGTGCCGTTTCGGAAAACCTGAGCAATTCATAATTCCTCATCTTTGAAGAGAAGAAGCGGTTTTGCAAAATTCACTTGCCCCGCTTACTGCAAAAAGCAGAAAGAAACATTCTCCTCAATGCCAATGCTCTGGCGCATATTCTCGCCATCTCTTTTTTATGTTGACTTTACGCGACCAGTGCATATATTATATGTATAGAAATAACATGCAGACTCACGACATAAAGTATTTATTTGGGATTGCACCTGGAATTATCTGAATATTTATACGCAATCATATATAAAAAGGGTTTTTCACAACATTTGACTCAAAGCGATCACAGTAATTATGATCATGCTTCATCCAGTAAAAATGTTCTGAACCAATTTGAAGAAGTTCTTTATAAGTAATGATACCGAAGGAGATGTTATGATTAAAGCAAAAAGAACACCCCTTGATTTAATGGATGATATTTACAGCCTTGCCCGTTGGCTGACCGGCTCTGAAACGAAAACAACGGACCTTGTAAACAGAACCTATTTGAATCTTGATCATGAAAGTTCTGAAACAGAGGTATACAAAACCTTCAGAGCATGTTATATCGATAGTCTTGACCATGACGAAGCACACTGCATGCCTGAAACCTTATGCTTTTCGATGGAAGCCCCTGAAAGGCAAATCATCAGGCAGGATGCCGATATAAGGTTATCAGTATTGTTATCAGCAATTTCAGGACTAAAACACCGTACCATATCGAGAATCATAGGCAAACCTCTTGATACCATAAGAGTATGGCTATCAGAGGGACGTAAAACGTTGGTACATGGCTTGTTACACGCTGCCCTTTAACACTTTATTTCTCTAAAATCGAGAAGAGGTGTTATGAAAAAACTTCGCATTGCCCAGATTGCACCCTTAGTGGAAAGAGTGCCGCCCAAAAAGTATGGAGGAACAGAGAGAGTTGTTTACCATTTGACTGAAGGGCTGGTTGAAAAGGGTCATGATGTTACCCTGTTTGCATCGGGTGATTCCCTGACAACTGCCCGACTGATAGCTCCGATCAGAGAGGGCCTTCGTCTCGGAAGAAAGCCTCATACGCCGATCATGGTAAACATGATGATGCTAAGCAGGGTCTACGAGAAGATGGCTCATGAATTTGACATTATTCATTCGCATCTTGAGCACCTGACGCTGCCTTATGCCTACAAGTCGCAGGTGCCAACTATTCTGACGATGCATGGCAGGCTGGATCTCGGGGATAGTGCGTCAATGCTGAGATCATACCCGAATCTGACCTATGTCTCCATCAGTGACTCCCAAAGGCGTCCAGTAAAGGAGATTAACTGGGTCAAAACTATTTATCACGGTTATCCTGAATCCTGCTTTGAATTCAATAACAAACCCGGGGATTATTTTCTCTATCTGGGACGCTTTTCAGAGGAAAAAAAGCCTCAAGACGCAATCATGCTTGCACGGGCATGCCATATACCGCTGAAAATTGCCGCCAAAATTGATCCGGCCGATAAAGGCTTTTTTGAAGAGAAAATCAAACAGTTGCTTGATCATCCGCTGATTGACTATGTCGGTGAAGTTGATGACATGCGCAAGGTGGAATTACTTAAAAATGCGAAAGGCCTGCTGAATACGATCGATTGGCCGGAGCCCTTCGGATTGGTGATGATTGAGGCCCTTGCCTGCGGAACTCCTGTGATTGTCAGAGGGTGCGGTTCAGCTCCGGAAATAATTACGCACGGGAAAACTGGTTTTATCTGCAACAATCGGCTTGACTTTATCGAGGCCATTCATCATGTCGAGCAGATATCAAGAATAACCTGCCGCAAGGAGTTTGAACAGCGTTTTTCCAGAGAGTGTATGGTCGATAATTATGAACAGCTCTACTACAATCTTTTACCATCGCAACTGTTCAATGACTATTCAGTATTTCGTGAGAAAGATGGTCTGCAACGATTTATTTTCCCTGTACCTTGAATGTCGTTGCTGAATCCGCCATATACTAAGCCCAATGCTCCAGCAATAATCAAAATGATTGCCTATTACAGTGCGAGTTAAAATCTCCGGTTTACTGTTTACCGCTCCCCGTTCAGAAGATAATCTAAATGGCCTCAAAGCTTCTCTCCTGAAGAAGAGTCAGCCTTGAAGCCACACATACATCAAACCAGTCAGAATTTCATGACATCTTCGTCCGGTTATTCTTCGACAAAGTGAGCCCTTCTGTTCTGGGCCCATGCCTCTTCGTTATGACCTTCTGCAAATGGTTTTTCTTCACCATAACTTATTGTTTTAAGACGGGAAGGCTCAACACCAAGATTAACCATCTGATCTTTTGCACTGTTGGCACGGCGCTCACCGAGAGCAAGATTGTACTCGTTAGTACCTCTCTCGTCACAATGACCTTCAATAATTACCTTTCTTGATCCATTTACCCGCATCCAGTTGGCATTGATCTTCAGCTGTTCGACAGCATCAGCGCGGAGTTCTGATTTATCGAAATCATAAAACACATCACCAAGACCGGGAACAACTACCTTTGGCGGCGGAGGAGGAGGAGGAGGAGCAACAGGCTTTTCATTGCAGCAGGCCCCGAGAAAGATCATACCCGGAATAACTAATGACCTTAAGACCGATGACGTTTTAAGCGGTTTCATCTTTACCTCTTTTTTAAGTTTTTTATAAGAAATCAACCTCATAACAAAACAACAAGGAGTAGAGAAACTGCATGTACAAACGATGAATGTTCCTCAAACACCTCTTTTCGCCCCCCGATCAATAGCAGTTAACACTACCAACAGCTACAATATATACGGAGCACTACATATTACTTTTTAAAAGTATATATAATACACCTGAAAAACAAACAATATCAGTATTTAATCAAAATATTACGATTATACTTACAGCCGCAACAACAAACCCATGCCACCTTTATATAACCACATAAGCTGTTATGAAAAAACATTATTCACTCCTTATTGCACCGCAAATAAGGCTAGTTCATTCTCATCAACCCCCTCTGAACAAACGTGATTTTCTGGAGAACGCTCCTGATATTTCTGTTTGAGTCAATTAACTCATAAAAAAATGTTGTCCAGAAAACCAGAAGCATCTCATACAAAACGTATAGTAACCAATTACCTATTTATCTCAATATGTGATATGTATAAAGTGTTACGGTGATAATTAAAAATTATATTTGCGCAGATATTTTTTTTATATACATTACAAGTGTATAGATCAATCAAGAGTTTACTGTTCTTTCTTTTTTCAACATATCCAATCGGTGTGGCTTGATATGCTGCATCGCGGATATAACAAGTAAATTTATTTATTGTCAACCAAAACAACGTTCATCATGAAAAAGTATCTTTCTATTCTAGGAGTAGCTCTTATGGCAGGAATGTTTACCGCTCCTGCCTATGCTGAGGATACTCCCTCTCACTACTATGTCAGCGGTGGTGCAGGTGGAACTTGGTTTAATTCCATTCAGCGCAGGGAACCATTTACATTCACAACAAAAGGAGATATTGTTGTAACGGGGGCTTTCGGCTATGCTTTTTGTGACGGATGGAGACTGGAAACAGAACTGAGTTATCAACAGAACAAAGCTGATACGGGTTATTATTATAGCACCCCGTTTACTCAGCAGGGTACTGTGAATATCGCTTCATATATGGTCAATGGCTACTATGACATCAAGGCAGGCGCCGTTAATCCGTATGTTTATGCCGGTATGGGAATCGCCGAAATGAATCTGGTTGGTGTTGGCCCGGTTTTATTTAATCAGGTTACCGAGTCACATACAGCTTTCGGCTATCAGTTTGGTGCAGGTGCCAGCATTCCAGTAGCCAAAGATGTCGACATCGATGTTCGCTACAAATATTTCAGAACCAGCAATGTCGCTCTCAATAATGGATTGGGAGATCTTCACATTGGAAGCAACAGCTTCCTGGTTGGCCTAAGGGTTGGAATCTAACATCAAGAACCGAACATGGCAAGGAGGCTTAAGCCTCCTTGCCAAAAGCGTTCAGCAAGAAAAGGGTAATTCAGGAATACTGTCTGGACTACCCTGCTGAATACTCAGAACTCCCTCCATACGCACAAAAAAACTATCAATAACTGGGTAACATATGAAACAGCTGTCTTCAGGACAAAAGCTTATGATTGCAACTGTATCAATGTTTTTAACGGGTATGCCGGAATTAGCTGTTGCTGAACCATATACCGCGTCCCAGAGCGCAACAAAGCCTCAAGTGATTGAAACGGAAATGGATACCATCACAGCCACAGTGGCTGCTGTTGATTATGTCAATCGTATTTTAACGCTCAAGGAACACGATGGCCACATCATAACCATGTCAGTCGGCCCTGAGGTCGTACGTCTGAAAGAAATCAGAAAAGGGGATGTCATCAAAATCGATTACATGGATGCTATCGCCATTTTTATTCAAACGGCTGATCAAAAGTCAGCTTCCGTTGAAGAATCAAAGAGCGTTATCGTTCGCAACAAAACAAAAAAACCGTCCGGAGTAATGACAGACACCGATACAGTGACAGCTACAGTGCTCTCCATCAACGCAGAAAAACGAAGCGCTGTTTTAAAGGGACCGAAAGGGAACGATTTTAAAATCAGCATCGCTTCAGATGTAAAAAATCTCGGCAATATCAAAAAAGGCGATAAAGTGATGGTAAAGATCACCCGTTCCATCGCCGTTACTGTCAGTAAGCCTTGAGGAATAAGACAATGATAGCCATATCCCGCAAGATCGCGTCAGGAGCCGTTTCCGCGTTTCATTGAAGAATTGTCGGGGTACATCGTTACCATCCTGATTGTTGGCTTTGTCACTACCCTATACCTGAATCTCACTTGAACTGCATGTTCAATGCTACGAAGATCTGCCACTTCGGCCATCCTGCGCCATTGTCTGCAATTGACACCTGTGGCTCAATAAAAAGATTGTAGATTATCTTCTCGCCGGGCATCACCTGACCGACACCTAACCCGACAGGCACACTGTAGGTATTGTTCTGGAAGTTGTACGAGCTTAAAGCCGAGGAGCGAAGGTATGTTCCACCGCCAAGCTGATAGAACATAAACGGCTGAAGGGTACCGAGATTTACGTCCGCGCGGTTGTCGCCACCCGCGAAGCTTGCCTGCCAGTTAAGCAGATAGCCATACTGGAGCTTTGGCGAGCTGAAATTGAAGAGAACGTTGGTCAAGCCCGCTGACCACTTACAGCTGCCCAATGCATCTACCGATGCGGTAGGTACGGTGATCTGGGGACCTATGCCGAAAGCGATCTTAGGATTGCCGATGTCGATCAGATAGGCAGCAAAAACATTCAAGTCCCCGATCCCGGTCCGGTGGTTGAGTACAGGTGAAACCGGGAAAGTATTAACCGGCAGCGAGGCACGCATGAGCCAGTTTGTCCTTCCTATTGAGAAGGGTTTGGCGAAACGCAGCCAAAGCTGGTTGGCATTCTTGTCCTGATCAGTAAGTTCGCCAATATAGTAGTTCTGCATGTTGAATGCAGTGAAATTTGCGAGCGGATTATTTGCCTGAGTAACATCGACCCCTGCAGACTTCTCCTCAGCATTCGCTGCACCGGCAGTACAAGAGAGAACAGCCGCAAGAAGAACGGTAGTGCGCAGCCGGTTTTTGAAGGTATTCCTTATCATGTTTTTTCTCCCTGCTTGTTTTCTTATACCTCTCCTCCCGAAAAGTGGATTCAATCTTTCAATCCCCTGTTAATGGTCTACGATTTCATGTTTTCCAGACTACCCAATCCTTTTTGTTGATGCAAGCAACTCAGTTGCATCAGGCAACTTGTCGCCGGACACCTTCTTCCATCGCTCCTCGAGCAGATCTTTTGCCGCCTGTTCAAGGAACTCCGGCGCGGCCCACTCATGCACATCGAAGTCGTGTTTGATGTAGCCGTGGCTCAGCATAAAGTCCTTGCCGATCTCCACTGAAACCATATTCTGGGGCGACAGGTTGGGCACCATGTCGATATGCCTGATGCCCTCGTAGGTATCCTCAACGTCCAGGTAAAACGTCTGCTTGTCGAGAATCGCTGCGGCGGCATGCTTATGCTCATTGGCCCAGCGCCCCACCTTGATCATTCCCTTCATAAAGGTAACGACGAGCTCAGGGTGCTTCTCGGCCATCACGTCGGTACAGGTGATGACTGCCGGTATATTGGCCACCTGCAACGTCCAGTCGGGATACCTCGACAGGTCCTCGATTGCCTTCATTTTGCCCGTTGCCTCCTGAAGATGCTGAAAGGGCTTGCTTTGCGTATAAATGGCATCGACCACGCCTTTCAGCAACGCTGTTTCCAGCGGTCGGAAAGCCAGGTCGTGCTTATGGTCACGTTTCAGCCACAATTCTGACGGGTTTTCCATCGACGGGCCCACCATTTCGGGATTGTTGTACCAGTCATCCGCATAGGGAAATTCTACGATCTCCACATCGGCGCGAGTCATGCCGTTTATCCGGAGCATCAGTTCAATACCCTGTTCCTCCTGTATGCGCCACCAGTCGTTCTTGATGGTGTTCAGGCTCTTCGAGAGCCCGATCTTTTTGCCTTTCAGCTCGGTCATGCGGTAGATATTGTCCCTTGAGCGTACCATCATGCATCCGCCTTCGTGCGGTGCGTGCGTCACACCCAACAACCTTGTCCTGCGTATATCCGCATGCACGTGAATAGGGGGGAATAGACCACCGAAGCGGATGAGGTTGTCGAGGTTGTGGATGTAGTGCGGATACCAGTCGTTCTC
>JBAWYL010000015.1:0-66673 GCA_037143555.1 Chlorobiaceae bacterium | reverse complement strand
TTCAGGACAGAATCGTTTCAACCAAAAAAGGTTCGGTCACCTCGGTACAGGCCATTTATGTACCTGCTGATGACCTTACCGATCCAGCTCCTGCCACCGCGTTTGCTCACCTTGATGCGACGACCGTGCTTTCCCGTTCCATTGCAGAGCTGGGTATTTACCCTGCGGTTGACCCTCTTGACTCAACTTCACGTATTCTTGACCCTAACATTGTCGGCGATGATCATTACGACACCGCACAGGCAGTCAAGCAGCTTCTGCAGCGCTACAAGGATCTTCAGGATATCATTGCCATTCTCGGTATGGATGAGCTCAGCGATGAGGATAAGCTTGTTGTTTCAAGAGCAAGAAAAGTACAGCGCTTCCTCTCTCAGCCATTCTTTGTTGCCGAAGCCTTTACCGGTCTTGCAGGAAAGTATGTAAAACTTGAAGAGACCATCAAAGGCTTCAAGGAGATTATCGCTGGCCGTCATGACAGTCTGCCGGAAAGCGCATTCTACCTTGTCGGAACCATTGAAGAAGCCATCGAGAAAGCAAAAACGCTCTAAACCAACCGAAGAATCATGGCGAATTCCGATAAAGGGTTCAATATAGAGATCGTCACTCCCCAGAAACTTTATTTTTCAGGGGAGGTTATCAGTGTAACAGCACCGGGAGTTGACGGGCAGTTTCAGATTCTGAAAAACCATGCTCCTCTGCTTTCTTCGCTGAAAACCGGCAAGGTTAAGCTTGCATTGGCAGATAGCACCGAACAATCATTTGCCATCTCGGACGGTTTTTTGGAAGTCAGCGGCAACAAAGCGATTCTGCTGACGGAAAATATTTCCTGATTTCATGACAATGAAAAAAAACATCAGCATCTTCACGGGTGCTGATGTTTTTTTGGTTTAATGAAAAACCTTATCCCAAAAGCCTTGCGCAAAGGAGATACCATCGGGCTTATCTCCCCATCGTCACATTGCGCTTATCCTGAAAAAATCGGGCTGGCGATCAGCTATCTCGAAAAAAACGGCTACAGGGTCAAACCTTCCCTCCACCTGAACCGTATCGATCCCGACCCGGCTATAGCCGACAGAGAAAAACTTCACGATATTCACGACATGTTCAGCGACCCTTCTGTCCAGGCAATATTCTGCTTAAGGGGAGGAGCCGGGGCTGCCCGCCTGCTGAACAAGATCAATTACAGCCTTATAGCTGCAAATCCGAAAATCCTGGCCGGTTATTCTGATATTACCGCTCTGTCTCTGGCCCTGTATGCGAAAACCGGACTGATAAGTTTTTCAGGCCCCATGCTTGCCACAGAACTCTATTCACCTACACCATACACTGAAGAACATTTCTGGGGTATGCTTACCTCACGGAACTATGCCCTGTCGCTGCAAAACCACCGGAGTCATCCTGTTACCTGCATCCGGGAAGGTTCGGCGGAAGGGCCGCTTATCGGAGGCAATCTCTCTGTTCTCTCTTCAATGATCGGCACTCCCTTTCTTCCGCCTTTTCAGGAGACCCTTCTTTTTCTTGAAGATATCAACGAGCCTGCATACAGGATAGACCGTATGCTCTCCCACCTCTCCAACGCAAACCTTCTTTCAAGCTGCAGCGCGATGCTGTTCGGCCAGTTCTTTGTAGAACAGGAAAAAGCCGGAGAGGATGAACGGATGAAAAAAGTTTTTGAATATTACAGTGCACTCAATGATCATGCGGCTGTGCTTTCAGGCATCTCTTATGGTCATATCAAAAATCTGATGACCATACCTGTCGGTGCGCGTTTTAAAGTAGAGATATCTCAATCAGGCAGCTTTTCACTTGGAGCACTTGAGCCTGTTATTGAATAAGGAGCAGCAGCAAACCCTGTTGCATCTTTGGTAGAGCATTTCCTATTTTAGAACGTTAGAATTTTTAAACACAAGAGCACGGTATAACCATGAACTCCTCACTTCTGACCAGGTGGAAAGCCTCTTTACCTGTACCGGTAAAGAAAGAGAGCGAACAGGGCTCCGGCACGGATACGCTTGATGCATACCGCGTTGTCCTGTTTAATGATGAAGAACACTCCTTCGACGAAGTAATCGAGCAGATCATAAAGGCCACGCAATGCAGCCGGCAGAATGCAGAGCGCTGCACATGGGAAGTTCACACCCGGGGACGAAGCATAGTCTATTTCGGCCAAATGAGCGCATGTTTGAGGGTAAGCGCAATTCTTGAAGAAATTGCCCTTAAAACTGAAATCCAGACGGGGTGAAGTGGCTGCATTATCGGTCCATAGTGCCTTCCCCACTGATTATCCTCCTTTGTTTCTTATATTCTATGTCTTCAAGTGAATGGGAATCCCGCAAGGATTTTTTTTATAACATTTTGGATGAATGATGAGCAATTCTGAGCAGAAACGGGTGCAGAGCGTGAACCTGCCTCCTGATAAAGTCATGCATAAACTGGTTTCACTGGCCAAGCGACGCGGGTTTATTTTCCCCTCGTCGGAAATATATGAAGGACTCTCCTCGTGCTTTGACTATGGGCCGCTTGGCTGTGAGTTGAAAAAAAATATCAAGGACCTGTGGTGGAATTCGATGACGCGCCGCCATCAGAATATTGTTGGGCTTGATGCCTCGATTATGATGAATCCCAGGGTATGGGAGGCTTCAGGGCATGTGTCGAGCTTTAACGACCCGATGATTGATGACCGCACGACCAAAAGGCGCTACCGTGCTGACCACCTGATTGAAAATCATATTGAAAAACTCCGGCGCGACGGCAAGGAAGATGATGCCCTGAAAGTACAGGCGGCTTATGAAGCCGTTGCCGGGGCAAAAGATTCGAACCGTGCATTGTATGAGCTCATCATTGCAGAGGGAATCAAGGCACAGGATACCGGCTCAGGAGACTGGACAGAGGTCCGTCAGTTCAATTTGATGTTCCAGTGCAATATGGGAGCTGTTGCCGATACGTCAAGTATTGTCTATCTGCGTCCTGAAACAGCGCAGGGTATTTTTGTTAATTTTCACAATGTGCGTGAATCGTCGCGCATGAAGATTCCTTTCGGCATTGCACAGATCGGCAAGGCTTTCCGGAACGAGATAGTCAAAGGCAACTTCATTTTCCGTATGGTAGAGTTTGAGCAGATGGAGATGCAGTACTTTGTAAAACCAGGCAGTCAGGCAGAAGCGTTTGAAGCATGGAGAGAGGAGCGTTTTAACTGGTACACAAGCTCGCTTGGCATCAGCAAAGAGAAGCTGCACTGGTACAGACATGACAAACTGGCTCACTACGCCGACCTTGCCTACGATATCAAGTTTGAGTTCCCGTTCGGCATCGAAGAGATCGAAGGGATTCACTCAAGAACCGATTTTGACCTGAAACAGCATCAGGAGTTTTCCGGCAAGAATATGGATTATATCGACCAGCTCACCAACGAGCGCTACCTTCCTTATGTGGTTGAAACCTCTGCCGGATGCGACAGGCTCTTTCTTGCCCTTATTGCTGATGCGTACACTGAGGATACCGTTGACGGCGAAGAGCGCGTTGTGCTGAGGCTGTCGCCTAAAGTTGCACCGGTAAAAGCAGCAGTGCTGCCGCTCATGAAAAAGGGCGGAATGGGAGAGAGTGCGGCAAAGCTGCGTGACGAGCTATCCACGAACTTCCTCGTCCAGTATGATGATGCCGGTTCCATCGGCAAGCGCTACCGGAGGCAGGATGAAATCGGCACGCCTTTCTGCATCACGGTTGACCACCAGTCCCTTGAAGAGAACACGGTAACCGTGCGCTATCGGGACACAGCAGTGCAGGAAAGGATCGATATTTCAAGAGTCAAAGAGTTTCTCGGTTCAAGGCTTGTTTAAGTTCTGCCAATACTTGTTAATTACATTTCTTGACAATGCGTTACGATGTCGCCATCATAGGAGGAGGACCTTCGGGAGCTGTTGCTGCAGCTGAACTGGCCAGGGAAGGAATCTCAACGGTTCTTCTTGAGAGGAACCTCGATAATGTAAAGCCCTGTGGAGGCGCCATACCGCTTGGTCTTATCGAAGAGTTCAATATTCCCCCGGAACTGGTCGAAAAGAAGCTGTCCCGCATGAGGGCCCGTTCTCCGAAAGGGCGGGTTATTGAAATGCATATGCCGAACGGATATGTCGGCATGGTCAGGCGTGAAAAATTTGACGCCTATCTTCGTGCTGAAGCTGAAAAAGCAGGCGCAGTCATTGCCGAAGGACTGGTTCAAACCATCAAATCTTCTGGAACCGGCTTTGTGATCAGCACCCTCAACAACAAGGTACCGCCTATTGAAGCAGGCAGGATTATCGGCGCTGACGGAGCAAATTCAAAAACCGCTGATGAGCTGCACTTTCCGGCAAACGAGCTGAAAGTTATTGCCATGCAGCAGCGATTCAAATACACGCCTGCCATCCAGAAATTCAGCGATATTGTCGAAATCTGGTTTGACGGTGAAGTCTCTCCCGACTTTTACGGCTGGATTTTCCCAAAGGCCGATCATCTTGCCATCGGTACCGGTACGGAGGACAACCGCCATAATATCAAGGCGCTCCAGAAACGCTTTATTGAAAAAATAGGGATTACAGAGACATCCTATCTTGATGAGGCGGCTAAAATCCCGATGAAACCGCGTAAATCATTTACAGCAGAGAAATCAATCCTGATCGGGGACGCGGCAGGGCTGGTGACACCTGCAAACGGAGAGGGCATTTTTTTTGCCATGCGCTCAGGAAAACTGGGTGCACGGGCCATGATTGAGCACCTTAAAAAGAACGCTCCCCTCAAGAACTATGAAAATGAGTTCCGCAAGCTCTATGCACCGATTTTTTTCGGACTTGAAGTACTGCAGGCTGTTTACTATCGCAATGACCGGCTGAGAGAGAGTTTTGTTGCCATATGCGCCGATAATGATGTGCAGCAGATCACTTTTGACTCCTATCTCTATAAAAAGATGGTACCGGCCCCCTGGTCAACCCAAATGAAGATTTTTTCAAAAAATATCTACCACATGATCAAGGGCTGTTAAATGCTCCTCTCTTTTCCTAACTGGATTATCCATATCTCCTCAGCCCTTGAATGGGGTATAGCCGCAGCTTTGATGTTCCGATACGGCATACTTACAGGCAGGCGGGAGATCCGTCTCTTTGGCATTGCTATGCTGCCTCACTGGATCGGCAGCTTTTTTATTCTGGGTTATCATATCTCAACTGACTCCATACCTCTTCTTCTGGATATGTCGGAGGTTATCAATTTTTTCGGCAGCATGTCACTGTTATGGGCGACACTGAACATCCTGAAAAAAACAGGAAAAAGTCATGCTGCAGGATATACCGCTGCACTTGCGGTCATAATGGTTACAGGAAAACCCCGATCCTACATGGGCGCAGATATCTTTGATGCCATTTTGCAGCTTTCCAGTGTCGTCTATCTTACGTTTCTGGTGCTGCTGCTGGTAGTCTACCGTCGGGACCGGACTATTTTTTCAGCACTTACGGTTACAGGATTCTGGTTTGTTCTTGTTTTTATCTCGGTGACCGTTTTCTGTATGTACCTTGCAACTGTCGTGCGGGGTTATCCAACCCTTTCACACGACGATCTGCTTCACGGAGTCGCCGAAAGCCTGCTGACCGTGAGCAATCTTATGATTGCTTTCGGCGCCCATCGTAAAATCCGTGAATTTGAGGAGGGGAAGCGGCAGCAAGGTCAGGGATGAAGAATCGCTGAATATTTTCTGGAATCGGAAAGCACTTCAAGCGCTTTTTTTACCACCGGATCATGATCGAGTTCCACTTTTCTTGCAAGACGCTCGTCATAATGACGAATAATCTCCTGTTCAAGCACCTGACCGAGCCGATCAGCCTCTTTTGCAATCTCCTCTTCCTTGAGCCTGTTGACTTCCTTCTGCAATCCTCCAAGTGCATTCGTCCATTGAAGGCTTTCAGATGCTGAAGTTTTTTTCATACTCTCCTTCAGTGCACTGAAGCATCGCTCACTTTCCGAGATATAGATGAAGTTTTTTCTCCGCAAATAATCACCGAATGAGGCCGTCAATGCTTTGTAATCAAAAGGCTGCGGTGGCAAAACAGAATGAGATGAACAGTAGAAAGACGGAAAAAGAAAAAGCATGCCTTTCTTTCGAAGCGCGGAGAGATAGGGCGAACTGGCCTGGTCAGGAAGCTGAATATCAGGAGTAATACCGCCGCTGCCATAAACTTTTCTCTTTGCTCTGGTATAGTAAACCTTTAAGACGGTATCCGCTTTAGCCTTTTGAAGCACCTTGCGCGTCTCGCGCACCGCTTCTTTCTCTTTCTGGATTAAACGCCCGGAGGGAGTATAGTACTTTGCTGTTGTAAGCTTGAGTGTATTATTGTAGGAAATCCGTATGACAGACTGGACCAGTCCCTTACCGAAAGAACGCTCGCCGATAATGACCCCACGATCAAGATCCTGAATTGCACCGGCGACAATTTCCGATGCAGAAGCGCTCTCGGGATTGATAAGCACTGCCAGAGGAAGCACTGCATCAAGGGGCGGGGTAGCGGTTACATAGGATTTGGCCGTTTCCGGCGTTCGCCCGCGAATTGAAACAACCAGACTGCCTTTGTTGACAAAAAGAGACGCAACATCGACAGCAACGGTAAGAAGTCCTCCTGGATTGTTTCTGAGATCGAGAATAATTCCTTTCAACGGAATATGCTTCTCCAGGGCCTGACGCTGAAGACCTTGAACCGCCTCCCGTAAATTTTCAGCCGAGTGAGTACTGAAGTTTTTCAACTCAACATAGCCGATACCGTCAATAAGAGCGGAATAACTTACCGGACTGACACGCACCTCTTCCCTGATCACCCTGACAGAAAAGGGCGCAGCCCCGTCACGCTCCAGCCTGAGCGAAAGCGGAGTTCCGGCAGCTCCCTTCATCAGCGACTTGACCTCGGCAAAAGGTGACTTCTTGACATCTTTGTTGTCGATGGCAGCAATAGCGTCACCAGCCCTTATCCCCGCCTTTGCAGCAGCACTCCCCTCAACAACCGAGGTAACAAAAAGCACTCCGTCAACCGGCGAAATGATGACTCCGATACCCGCATACTGTCCGCTGGTCAGATCATCAAGATCACCCGAATCCTCTTCGTCAAGAAAAACCGTATGGGGATCAAGGGTGTGGAGCATACCATCGATACCGGCATAGATCATTTTACTGACATTGAGGGTATCAACATAATTTTTTGAAACCTCCCGATAAACCTCACCGAAAAGGTCGATACTTTTAACAATATCAAAGTATTCTTTTTCTGCAGGAGCTGTAGCGGAATAAAGAGGAGCGAACGGCGCAATGCAAAGAAAAACAAGGGCAGCGATGCCCACCTGCATCCTTTTCTGCAGCATGTTACTCCGCCGCCGGCGTCCGTTACTCTCTCGGCTGCCCTGCACAATCTCTACCTGAGAGCCTCTTCAAGAGCCGTTGCACTGTCAGTCCGTCCATCACGGTACTTGATAATCACAGGCGTATAGATTGAAAGACCGTGTTCAGCCGCAAAATCACCCTTGATCTTGCGGGATCCTGCAACAACGACAGCACCGGCAGGAATTATCAGCGGAGCTTCAGCCGTTTTTCTGTAAACCGTATTCCGGGCAAGATCGTAAACAGGCGTTGAGCCATTGAGGATTACCCCTGTACCGATAACCGCCCGTTCCCTGACTATGGTACCTTCATAAATGCCGCAGTTGCCGCCAACCATTACCTCATCTTCGATAACTACCGGTATGGCTCCGACCGGCTCAAGCACACCGCCGACCTGAACACCCGCAGAAAGGTGCACCTTTTTACCAACCTGCGCACAGCTCCCTACAAGCGCATGGGAATCAATCATGGTTCCCTCATCCACATAAGCCCCGACATTGACATAGGCCGGAGGCATCATCACCACAGAAGGAGCCAGATAAGAACCATCACGAACTGCCGACCCGCCCGGAACAATACGGACATTATGGTCAAGCGTTATTCTTTTAAGCGGATAGGTGTCCTTATCAATAAAGGTAAGTCCCGAACCTTCCCCGTCATGCAAAACATGACTTTCCTGCAGTCTGCCGAGTCGCATGCCGAGTAAAATACCCTCCTTGACCCAGGCATTAACCATCCAGTCATCACCGGACTTTTCAGCGGCCCTGACCATACCGGCATTGAGCAGCTTTTTGAACTGATCGAACACACTGCGTGCTTCCGGAATTTCCTGGAGCGCCGCAGCCCCTAACGATGAAAAACCAAGAATATCCTGTTTCAACGAATCATACTGTCCCATATAACATTAGTTTATTATCAGATATCGCCGTATTCAGCGGTAATGTCCTTGTTGTTTTTTCTACTGTAAAATCTGAAATCGTCGCTTCTCAGGCTTTCATCCGCCTTCACCTGCACAAACAGCATGTGCTGCAAAAACCATTTCAACTCTGTTTTCATATCGCTGTTACGAAGCGGCTCGACAACCGTCGGACTCACATAGAGGTCAAGCTGCTGAAACTTCATGGAGTGCTGAAGCGCATACTTTCTCAACCAACGCTCAATCTGGTTGATAGTGGTAAACCTCGCCTGCACCACACCGCTACCGCCGCAGGCAGGGCATTGATCGCCCATACGCTGCATCAGACTCGGACGTATCCTCTCTCGGGTAATCTGCATGATTCCGAAATCGGACATAGGCAGAATATTGGATTTTGCCCGATCGTTGCGCAACTCGGTTTTCATTGAGTCATATACTTTTTTGGCATTTTTCTGATCAAGCATATCGATGAAGTCAACGACAATAATGCCGCCGATATCCCTCAGTCTCAGCTGCCGCACAACCTCACGTGCCGCCTCAAGGTTTGTCTTCAGGGAGTTCTCTTCCTGCTCCCGCTTGGCGGCATAACGTCCGCTGTTAACGTCAACGACGACCATGGCTTCGGTATGCTCGATAATAATGTAACCGCCCGATTTGAGCCAGACCTTTCGTGAAAAGATCGATTCAACATCCTTGGCAATGCCATAGCCTTCAAAAAGAGGAAGCTTGCCTTGATAGAGGCTGACATTTTTTACCATTTCAGGCGCCGCCCACTGGATATAGTTCAGCGTCTCTTTGAAGATGACGGGCGAATTCGCAACAATTTCAGTCACATCGGACGTTAGGGAATCACGCAGCACACTTGAGATAATGGTATCTTCCTTGAAAATCAGCTGAGGCGGAGCTGCATCCTGCAGTTTTTCCTCAATCTGAGTCCACTTGGCAAGAAGTTTTTCGAGATCCTGCTTCAACAGTGCTTCCTCCTGATCCTCGGCAACCGTACGGATGATCGCACCAAAGCCTTCCGGAAGCATGGAGCGAACCAGCTTTTTTAACCTTGCCCTCTCCTTGCGCACGACAACTCTTCTTGACACGGCCACCTGCCCTCCGCCAAAAGGAAGAAGTACCATAAAACGGCCTGCAATGGTAATATCGGAAGTAAGGCGAGAGCCTTTGCTGCTGATCGGTTCCTTGATAACCTGCACCAGAATGGAGTCGTTCGGCTTGAGCTTGCCGGCAATAATCTGGGTATAGGACTGTCGTTTTTCAGACTTATCCTCGGCTTCACCTGAAATCCTCTTGCCGCCGCTCCGTGCCGCCGCTTTCACGTTCAGCTCAACCGCAGGAGCTGCAAGAGCAGCTCCATCCTCCCGGGAATCTTCATCTGCACCGATGACGGCATCATCATCATCATCATCTTCAATGAGCGCACGGTAATCCTCACTGGTAGTGCCGACATCTGAAAAATGAAGAAAACCGTCAGACTTCTGTCCTATATCGACAAAAGCCGCTTTCAATCCCTCAATAACCTTATGCACCCGGCCAAGATAAATATCACCTATACTTCTCTTGCTTTCAGGGCGCTCAATAATCAGCTCAACCAGGCGACCCTCTTCAACAAGTGCAACCTGTATCTCGTCACCGGTCTTGTTCATCAACAACTGCTTATTCGAACTTTTCTTCATTCGCTCACTCTTTTATAATGGTAAGAACCAGGGTCAAAGCCCTTTTATGACTTTTTTTAACCGCAAGTGCGGCTGAAAAACACTAAATAAAATAAACACACAAAGGCACCCTCAAACACTTCAAGGGCCACCTCATATACCATCAATGCTTTTTGACAGGAAAAACGGCAGGCAGGCAGTAACGCGGGCCTGCAAACCAACAATCAAGATAAGAAATTATATATGGAATCAGCAAAACGCCACTGAAGCACCCGGGGTAGAACAGGCTGGTCAATTTTATTCTTTCATCCGCATCGAAAGGATGTATACATTCATTTTATACTTGTATTTCAACCGGATATTATTTTCTGCATATGCATGACATCCTGATTGACAGAATAATCCAGAGATGAAGACTGACTGTGAATTTCCCCTGTGGGAAACAATCGACATTATCTGCGGAATTGATGAGGTTGGCCGGGGACCTCTTGCAGGACCGGTGGTCGCGGGAGCGGTGGTGTTTCCCCGCTGGTACAGACCTGACGGAGGGATGCTTGAGCAGCTGAATGACTCCAAGAAACTTTCAGCGAAAGTTCGAGAGGAACTTGTCCCTGAAATAAAAAAAAATGCTCTCGCCTGGGCAGTCGCAGCAGTTGAGCCGGAAACTATCGACAGAATAAACATTTTGCAGGCCACGATGCTCGCCATGAACAATGCAGTTGAGTCACTTTCGCTCAGACCGGAACTTCTGCTTGTAGATGGCAACAGGTTCATAACAAGCCTTGGGATTCCCTATACAACGATTGTAAAAGGGGACTCGAAGGTGTTTTCAATTGCAGCGGCCTCGGTGCTGGCCAAAACCTGCAGGGACGGAATTATGGCGGCGTATGGCGCCGAGTGGCCTGAATATGGTTTTGATCGGCATGCCGGGTATGGCACCAGAGAACACGTCAGGGCTATTATTGAATATGGGCGATGCCCGATTCACCGCAGAAGTTTCAAACTCAGACAACTCGGAGAAAAATAACATCTGCCATGCTTGACCCCTATCTGCTTGGACAAGAAGGAGAACGGCTTGCGGCCGACTATCTTGCAAAAAAAGGATACCATATCGTTGAGCGCAACTACCGGTATCATCGCAATGAGATAGACATTGTTGCCCGGCATGGCAGAACACTCTGCTTTATTGAAGTGAAAACCCGATCCAATGCTGAAAAAGGCCATCCGTCAGAAGCAGTGACCATGAGAAAACAGCGGGAGATCATCAAGGCGGCCAAAGCCTACCTCGCTTTTTCAGGCAAAGGGGACGCGGATTGCCGGTTCGATGTTATTGCCGTCAGGGTAGAGCGGATTGAGGAAAACAGTATCAGCTCTTTTGTTATAGAACATTTTATCGATGCATTCTGGGCTGATTCCTGAACACATAAGGCAAGCATAATGATGGCATTTTTTCTTATCTTGATAAACGAATTTAATCAAATTTAATTTCACCAGTTATAGCTGATACTTATGCAGGACGCAGATATCAATACCCCAGCACCATCTACGCAATCGACCATTCCAGCACCTTCGACTTACGGAGCAAACAACATCCAGGTTCTTGACGGCATCGAGCATGTCCGGATGCGTCCAGCCATGTATATCGGTGATATTCACAGCAGGGGGCTTCACCACCTTGTTTACGAAATTGTCGATAACTCCATCGATGAAACCCTCGGCGGCTTTAATGACTATATCTTTGTATCACTGAATCCTGACGGATCCGTTACCGTTATCGACCGTGGAAGAGGTATTCCTGTCGATATTCATCCTGAAAAGGGAAAATCAGCTCTTGAGCTGGTTATGACCGTCATCGGTGCCGGCGGCAAGTTCGACAAGGGAGCCTATAAGGTTTCCGGCGGTCTTCACGGTGTCGGCGCTTCGGTGGTCAATGCTCTGTCCGAATGGTGCGAAGTTGAGGTATACCGGGACGGAAAAGTCTATTTCCAGCGCTTTGAACGCGGTGTCCCTCAGGGTGAGGTCAAGGCCATCGGATCGTCCGACAAACGTGGCACAAAAACCACATTCCTGCCTGACCATCTTATTTTCAAGACTACCGAGTTCCGCAAGGATATCATTATTGATCGCATGCGTGAGCTTGCGTTTCTCAACAGAAATCTCAGTATAACAGTACAGGATCCTGAAGGAGAGCAGGAAGTATTTCATTTTGAGGGCGGCCTTAAGGAATTTGTCCTCTTTACCGATCAGAACCGTATAAGTCTCCTTAAGGAGCCCGTCTATATTTACGGCGAACGGGATACCACTATTGTTGAAATAGCTCTCCAGTACAACGACACGTACCAGGAAAATGTATTCAGCTATGTCAATAACATCAATACCCAGGAGGGCGGCACCCATGTCACCGGCTTCCGCAAAGCGCTGACGCGAACGCTCAACGCTTATGCCCAGAAAAATGATCTTCTGAAAAATCTGAAACTGGCACTGACCGGCGACGATTTTAAAGAGGGTCTTACAGCCGTAATCTCTGTCAAGGTTGCTGAGCCGCAGTTTGAAGGCCAGACCAAAACAAAGCTTGGCAACTCTGAAACACAGAGCATTGTTGAAACTATTTTCAATGAACAGCTTTCGGAGTATGCCGAAAACAACCCGAATGTACTCAAGGTAATCATTGAGAAGGTCAAAGGCGCTGCCATGTCAAGGGAAGCTGCCCGTAAAGCCAAGGAGCTCACCCGCAGAAAATCGGTTTTGGAAAGCTCGGGGCTTCCGGGAAAACTGGCTGACTGCTCGATCAACGACCCTGAACACTGTGAACTTTATATTGTCGAGGGTGATTCGGCAGGAGGCAGTGCCAAGCAGGGAAGAGACCGGAGCTTTCAGGCCATTCTGCCGCTGAAAGGAAAAATTCTGAACGTTGAGAAAGCCCGGCTGCACAAAATGCTTGAAAACGAGGAGATCAAAACAATTATTCTTGCCCTTGGCACGAGCTTCGGGGAAGAGGAGTTTTCAACAGAAAAGCTGCGCTACGGCAAAATCATCATCATGACTGATGCCGATGTTGACGGGGCACACATCAGAACGCTTCTTCTGACATTTTTCTTCCGCCACATGCGCTCACTTATCGATGCGGGAAGAGTCTTTATTGCACAGCCTCCGCTTTACCTGGTAAAATCAGGCAAGGAGCAGCAGTATGCTTGGGATGACGATGAGCGGAACAGTATTTCGGACTCGATGAAAAGAATGCAGAAAGGAAAGGCAAATATACATATCCAGCGCTACAAAGGTCTTGGAGAGATGAACCCTGAGCAGCTCTGGAGCACAACCATGGATCCTGCTCACCGCTCGCTTTTACTGGTAAGCGTAGAGAATGCCATGGAAGCCGATCATGTATTCTCCACGCTTATGGGAGACAAGGTTGAACCCCGAAGGGACTTTATAGAAAAGAATGCCCGTTACGTCCGCCGCTTAGATGTCTGAGATGCGGACAAAAACCTCCTTGCGGAGCATCTGAACCCACTCATTGAACAGACGGCGGTTCTTATCGTCGAGTGCCATATCCGCCAGAAGGGCATAGTCTTTTTCGGCATCAAGCCGGTGCGCAGGAACCATGTCATTCAGTATGAATATGGCATAGAACGTATCCCCCTGGGGTGGATCTATTTTCTGTGGTTCACTGATATCGCCAATTTTTTTAAGCGTACTGATAATTGCCTGCAGCTGAGGGCGCAGGGTTGCGGGTGAAAAAATCAAGCTGCCGGATCCCGAGGTGGTAATCGCCCCGCCAAGCTTTGCAGTCACCTGATCATCAGAATATTTTCTCGCCATATCGGCAAACGTCGCCTTGCCGCCGATAATATCGGCCCGGATGGCATTAAGCTGCCGGATTACTCCCGGAACATCAACTTTCGAACGGTCAAACCCTATAAGAATATGGCGAACATGGATTGAATTAACATCCTTGTTGAGCATCTGGATAAGATGGAAGCCGTAGCGGGTTTCTACGATATCGGATACCTGACCATCTTTAAGCGTATTGGCCGCATCCTCAAAACTCTTGATGAGTTCTCCTTTCTGAACATAACCGAGATCACCTCCGGCTCTTGCGGAACCGGGATCTTGAGAGTATTTGCGTGCCAACTCGGCAAAATCCGCGCCACCCTGAAGCTCACTTTTGATATTCTGAATCATGGCGAGTGACTGGGCTCTGCTTTCAGGTGATACAGAAGGAAACTTCAGTATCTGGGAAACAGCCACTCCAACAGGAATACTGGAGAGTCGATCCTTGTTTTCCTTATAAAAAGCCATCGTTTCAGCGTAGGTAACCTTTACCCCTGCCGACTTTTTCCGTCGGAGAGTATCGATCAACTCCTGGTTTCTCACTTCCTGATGAATCTCATCACGAATGCCGGCAGAAGACTTACCGAAACGTGTCTCCATTTCTTTGCGTGAAGCAAACCGTGAATTCAGCTGCTTGAAACGGTCATTAGAGGCAGCTTCAACGGCATTTTCGTCAATTTTAACGCTGTCAATTTTCGCTTTTGCGAGAATGATTTTCTGATCAATCACTCCATCAAGAATAGTGCGGGACAACCCTTTGACCTGCGCAAGTTCCGGATTCTGCATGCGGGCCATGAGTTCTCGAGTGTCAATATCCGACTTGAAAATAGCCTCCTTGCCGACAACAGCAACTACCCGATCAGCAACAACAGCAACCGCAGACGGATGCAGACAGAGCGAACCGGCAAAAGAGAGCAGTACGGCTTTCATCAATCCTTTTCTCATCCCCACACTCCTTACTTATAAAATATTGTTTAATCAAGCCTCACACAGGGGGCATATTTCTCAGGATACCTTGCTTCCTCTCAGATGAACAGGGCTTTTTGATAACCTTAACCAGTCATAAACAAGAGGAGCCGCTACAAAAATCGAGGAATAGGTTCCAATAAGGATCCCGATAAAAACTGCAAAAGCAAAACCTCTGATGGCCGGTCCGGCAAAGATAAACAGAACCAGAACGGACAGAAGTACCGTCCCTGATGTGATAATCGTCCTGCTCAGTGTCTGGTTCATGCTTTCATTAAAAATCCTTTCATAGTCTGCCGGCTTCTGTCCGCGAATCCGCTCCCTGATACGATCGTACACAACAACGGTATCGGTAATGGAATAACCCGCTATGGTAAGAAATGCCGCTATGATACTTTGATCCATTTCAAGCGGCATAAAATCAAACAATCCTCCGAGAATACTGAACAGACCCAGCACGGTCAGGATATCATGAAAAATAGCAACAACGCCGGCTGCGGCAAATTTAAGCTCAAAGCGAAATCCGACATAGAGCAGAATCGCTATAAGGGAGGCTATAAGAGCTTTAACTGCTGACCATTTCAAATCTGATGCTATGCTTGGACCAACGGCGTCAATACGGACAATTTCATGGTGATTTCCCTTGAGGCGATCATTCAGGGCATGTGACACCAGCGATTTCAAATCATTGGTTTCGCCGTTAAAGACCGTACTGAAAAGAAAAGAACGGTCAAGCCCGTACTGCTTCAGTGAACCGGAAACACCGGCTGCATCAAGGACAGAACGAACCGTGCTGACATCGATATTTTTCTCAAATCGTATCAGCACTTCCGATCCGCCCCGGAAGTCGATACCGTAATTCAAGCCTTTCACCGCCAGCGATATAAGTCCCGAGGCAAGAATGACAAGCGAAAAACCGTAAGCAATCCTACGGAATCGTATAAAATCAAAATTGGTCTTATGAAAAATCCTCATGGGTTGATGCGTATTGAAAAATTAACCGAAACTTTTTTCTGTCATAAGGTTCCTTCCAAGCAGGAACGAAAATATCTCTTTGGTCACCACAATCGATGTAAAAAGGCTCGCGGCAGTACCGATCATAAGGGTAAGTGCAAATCCCTGAATTGGCCCTATACCATAGGTGTAAAGAAGAAATGCTGCTGAGAGTGTGGTTACATGCGAATCGAGAATCGATGAAAATGCACGATCATAACCAACTTCAATAGCTGATTTCAGCGCCTTGCCGCCATCAAGCTCCTCCCTTATACGCTCATAGATCAGAACGTTGGCATCGACAGCCATGCCGATGGTCAAAACAATACCCGCAATACCAGGCAATGAAAGGGATGCATTAAACCCTGCCAGCACTGAAAGGACGATGACAATATTCAGCACCAGAGCTATATCTGCCGCAATACCTGCTTTTTTATAATAGACGAGCATAAAAACGGAAACCGCACAAAATGCCCAGGCAAGCGAAAGGACTCCGGCCCGGATATAATCAGCTCCGAGGGAAGGTCCGACAGAACGCTCTTCAATAATGCGGACAGGAGCCGGAAGGGCACCGGCCTTGAGAACAATTTCAAGATCCTTTGCCTCTTCAAGGCTTTCAATACCATTGATGACGGAGTTGCCGCTTGGAATTTTTGACTGGACTACCGGTGCGCTGTAAACAGCCCCGTCAAGAACAATGGCAATTCGCTTGCCGATATTTGCACCGGTGATGCGAGCCCATTTTGAAGTACCTTCGGAATTCATAGCCATAAGGACTTCCGGCTGCACACCCTGTGAACCAAAGGTGGCTTTTGCTTCAGTAATCACACCGCCTGTAAGCTCTGGAGTCTTTCTAACCAGATAAACAGGAAAAAGCTTTTCTCCCGTTTTGCCAATCTCGGGCTTGGCAGCAAGCAGGAGTTCAGTATCCTGCGGCAGAAGCGCCTGAATGTCGCTGCGATGGAGCAGGGATACTACAAATTCCTTAGAGTGTTCAGTAGTATAGGCTGTACCATTCGGGAAAACGCCTATAACATCGTAAAGCGGCTTGGCGGAGTTCTGCTTGACTGCAGCTGCTGCCGGCGTTTTAAGCGGCGAAGAGAGTGACGGGGAAGCGCCGGCAGCAGGAGCGACCGGTTGAGCCGCACTGCTCTGAACTAAATAGGTATTAAGCCTGTCAAGAGTCCTGACAAGTATTTCCGGATCGCGCAGAAGTCTGAATTCAAGCTTGGCGGTTCCTTTCAGAAGGTTTCTAACCCTGTTTTCATCTGAAACTCCGGGAAGCTCGATAATGAGTTTCCGGCTGCCCTGTGTCGTGATGACCGGTTCGGCTACACCATACTGATCAATTCGGTTACGGATGATCTCCTTTGCGCGATTCAGAGCATCTTCAGACTCTTTGTCCAGTTTTTTAACAATTTCCTGATCGGAGTTTCGGATATCATAAAAATACCGGCTCAGGCGGATATTCTCATTTTTAAACTCTCCTGAAAGAATATCAAGAACCCGTGCATCGCTTTGAGAGGCCTTTGTCCTTACACTCTTCATAATAGCTGTAAACCTGGCATCTTTATTCCAGGCTTTCTGCTCAAACAGATCTACCTGGTCTACTTCCATAACCAGATGCATGCCCCCCTTCAAATCAAGACCAAGTTTGAGGCTTTTTTTGCGGGCACTCTCAATCTCATCACGGTTACTAAGAGTATATTTCAGGCTGTCCGGTGATGACTTTATACTGCTGATATGCTGCGAAAAAGAGTAGTCGCGCCATGTCGGCCATAATGACCAGACGGCAACAATGGTAACAACAGCAATAAGAAGAAGATTAAAACGTTTATTTTTCATTGATAGCATCGCTTTTCGCTCGAATAGAAATAATTCAGCCAATATATAAAATGGGGTATTGATTATCTAACGATCTCCATTTGGCATAGAAGTCACCTAAGAACTTCTCCCGGAACATTCAATGCGGCTGGTATTACACCTTTGCACAGGCTGAAAGCTTCCGGATAAAAAAGTGAATTGGTATCTTCGTAACAGGTACCCTTGTCAACGAAAATAATCTCACTCTGGCTTCACCATTTAAAACGAGGAACGATAAGCAAAAAAAAGGCCGCTACAGCCGTTACCGCCGTTCTTGTCTTGATGCTCAATTGGGGCACACATGCCGAGGCCACCATTGTAGTGGTAATGCTGCTCTTTTTTTGTTTTCAGCGACCAGTCATTTAGCCACTGCTTTTTTACAGAAACACCTGAAACCCCTCAATCTCATGCGCCCGGTCATGGCATTGCTCCTGCCTGGCACTCTCCTCTACCCCATGATCAACGCACTGAATCAGAAAAAATGAGCTACATATCCTCCACTCAGACTTACGGTCATTAATAACATATCACCACCGTCGTACCGTTATTCGTGAAATATATCTTTCAGGAAGACCGTATATTAATATATATAAGAGCTTCATCCCATTAGAGGTACCTACATGTTACTTATTTAATACGCCTTATTCTGATTTTGATTGCCAATGATACATGGAGAACAAAAAGCGCTATTATTTGTATCTTCGAGACTGAAATCCATAAACCATCGATTAATGTTTCACGTGAAACAATTCACGACAAATGTATGATATTATAGTTGCCGGCGCTGGTCATGCCGGTTGTGAAGCAGCGTTGGCTGCAGCAAGAACAGGCTGCTCATGCCTGCTAATCTCTTCAGATCTTACCGCTATTGCTCGAATGTCCTGCAACCCTGCAATAGGGGGGGTGGCAAAAGGGCAGATCACCAGGGAGATTGATGCTCTCGGCGGCGAAATGGCGAAAGCAATAGACGCAACAGGAATCCAGTTCCGAATGCTCAACAGGAGCAAAGGCCCGGCGATGCACTCACCAAGAGCGCAGGCCGACAAGACCATGTACTCGCTCTATATGCGGAGAGCAATTGAAGGAGAGAAGAATATCGACCTTCTTCAGGATACCGTTACAGGTATTGATGTTTCTTCAGGAACGCTCAGGGGGGTGCAGCTCTCATCCGGCAGGCTTATACCAGGAAGAGCGGTGATCCTTACCTGCGGAACATTTTTAAACGGACTGATTCACATAGGTATGAATCATTACCAGGGAGGGCGAACTATTTCGGAACCGCCCGTTTATGGGCTTACAGAAAACCTGATCAATCTCGGTTTTTTTTCCGGCAGGCTGAAAACAGGCACCCCTCCGCGAATAGATGCCCGCAGTGTAGATTACTCCCTTGTTGAAGAACAGGGAGGAGACCGTGAGCCGGTAGCATTCTCTTTCAAGACAGAATTTGATGTCAACCGGAAACAGATCAGCTGCTTTGTTACAAAAACCACACTTGAGACCCATGAAATTTTAAAAGCCGGGTTCGACAGGTCTCCGCTTTTTACTGGAAAAGTGAAGGGGATTGGACCACGGTACTGTCCGTCAATTGAAGATAAAATCTGTCGATTTCCGGATAAAGAAAGCCATCATATATTTCTCGAACCGGAAGGACTCAACACCAATGAGATGTATGTCAATGGCTTTTCAACGTCGTTACCGGAAGACATTCAAATGGAAGGGCTGCGATCCATCCCCGGACTTAGCAGCGTAAAAGTAATCCGCCCTGGCTATGCGATTGAATACGACTACTTCTTTCCATATCAGATTAACAGAAGTCTTGAAACAAAGCTTATTGAAAATCTTTACTTCGCAGGACAGATCAACGGAACATCGGGGTACGAGGAAGCTGCCGCACAAGGATTGATCGCCGGTATAAACGCCTCCCTTAAACTCCGGCAACTTCCTCCGCTGCACCTTAATCGTTCTGACGCATACATAGGAGTACTCATTGATGACCTCATTACAAAGGAAACCAATGAACCATACCGTATGTTTACCTCATCAGCTGAACATCGTCTTCTGCTGCGCCATGACAATGCGGATATACGACTGCATACGTTTGGTTATAATTCCGGCCTTCTTGATTCTGAAACATTTTGCGGACGTAAGAATAAAATATCTCTTATTGAGAAGCTTAAGGAACTCTGCCTTGGTACAAAACTCACATCAGCAGAAATTAATCCTATCCTTATCGGACTGGGATATCCAACTGTCAGCGCTTCTCAAAACATGTCATCCCTGCTCAAGAGACCGGGGATATACCTGAACATGCTCCTTGAAATATCATCGTCTCTAAAAGAAGCAGTACATGCAATCACTGAAGACCACTCTATCTTTGAGCAGGTAGATATTGACCTCAAATATCATGGATATCTGAAACGCGACCTTTTGATGGCCGATAAAATTCTTCGACTTGATTCTCATCAAATACCGGTTTCATTTAAGTATGACAGCGTTTCAGGGCTTTCCAATGAAGGAAGGGAAAAGTTAAATAAACATCGTCCGGATACTATTGGCCAGGCATCAAGGATTCTCGGTGTTTCTCCTTCCGATATTTCTGTTCTCATGGTACGTCTTGGTCGATGAGACGATTCATTTGTTCCACGTGAAACATTTTATTTCGGTTGATTCCTGCTATTAATTGTTTATTCGTACTTATGGAGAGCATTATTAATGAGATTGTGAACAACGATCTGTTGTTCGGCAAGGATAAAGAGCAAGGCATTGTTGGGGCCTACCAGCTTTCTGATACCCGCATAAGGGTATTTTATCGGGAGGGAAACAAGGTGCATTTTCATGACGATCCTTTTTTCCCGTTTATGTTCATTTCAGACAGCTCTCTGCTTGATGCATTTATACCGGAAGACAAGGATAAATTCTGGCTTGTAAAACTTGGCGGTTCTAATTTTTATCAGTGCCTCGCCATATTCCAGAGCTGGAAAACATACCGGTTTGCCCTTGATTACTTAAACAGCAGGACGAATGGTGAGGGTTCTGAATCGAACAACGAGGGGGAAAGTTTCGATAGCAGTTCACATATCTATAATAAAGGTGATGCGGTAACGCAATATCTTCTCCAGACAGGAAAAACCCTGTTCAAAGGAATGATTTTTGACGACCTTTACCGGATGCAACTCGATATAGAAACAAATTATAATCCAATAAAAACCAGGTCGGAGGGTTCAGGTTTTGGAGAGGATGAGGTAATTATTGTCTCACTCAGCGACAGTAACGGATGGGAATCTGTTCTGCACTCCAAAGGCAGAACAGAAAAAGCTCTCCTTGAGGAGCTTATTGACTTGATAGTAACAATGGATCCAGACGTAATAGAAGGACATAATATTTTCAGTTTTGACCTTTCATACCTTCAGCGCAGATGTGACCATTACGGTATACCATTTTCGATAGGTCGTAACGGCCTCATCCCTAAGACATACCCTGCAAGCATCCGCTTTGCCGAAAGAAGCATTGATTATCCCTTTTTTGATATCCCGGGAAGACATGTTATTGATACACTTTTTCTTGTACAGAGCTACGATATCTCAAAACGTTCTATGCAGAGCTATGGATTGAAAGCCGTGGCAAAGCATTTCGGGTTCTCTTCACCTGACAGAACCTACGTTGATTATAAGGATATTGCTTCTTTATGGAACAATAATTATGAAAAACTGCTGGCTTACGCTCTTGATGATGTACGGGAAACAAGAGCCTTATCATCGCTTCTGTCAGGAAGTAATTTTTACCTCGCGCAAATGCTCCCCTATACGTACGCCATGACTTCACGAATAGGGCAGGCTGCAAAAATAGAGGTCCTTTTAGTTCGCGAATATCTGCGTCGTAAACAATCCATTCCTAAACCGTCCGTCGGCCAGCAGCATTCAGGAGGGTATACGGAGGTTTTTTTAAAGGGCATACTCGGACCAATTGTTTATGCCGACGTGGAATCCCTCTACCCGTCAATAATGCTTTCATACAATATCTGCCCTGAAAGTGATGATCTGAAAGTGTTTCCAGGCATTCTTCATGATTTGAAAGAACTTCGATTCAAGGCCAAAAATAAAGCGCGCGAAGAAAAAACGCTTGGAAACGGCTCTCTTGCCAATAATTTCGATGCAATGCAGAGTTCCTTCAAAATTCTTATAAATGCCATGTACGGCTATTTAGGGTACGGCGGAGGCATTTTCAATGATTTTGAAGAAGCAGACAAGGTTACCTCCACCGGACAGAACATTGCAAAAAAAATGATTGTAGAGTTTGAATCAAGAGGGTGCAAGGTTATAGAAGTTGACACCGACGGGATTCTATTTGTTCCGCCGCCAACTATAACTACTGAATCCGCCGAAAAAGAACTGGTGCAGGAGGTTTCTTTGCTCATGCCGCAGGGCATCAATATCGGCTTTGACGGGAGATACAAAAAAATGATCTCCTACATGAAGAAAAACTATGCCCTTCTTGGTTATGACAGTATCATGATCCTGAAAGGCTCTTCATTGACAAGCAGAAGCGGGGAGAAATTCGGACGGGATTTTGTACGCAGAGGATTTGAAAAACTTTTAACAGAAGATATCAATGGTCTCCATGATCTGTACACCGAATACAGAAACAGGATACTGAACCATGAACTTGATGTTTCAGAGTTTTCAAAGACAGAAAGCCTTAAAAACTCGTTAGAACAATACCTGACAGATGTTAAGAGCGGAAAAAGATCAAAAGCAATAACCTATGAAATAGCCATAAAAGCAGGTATTGGCATCACAAAAGGAGATAGAATAACGTATTATGTATCAGGAAGTGGCGCAGGAGGCTCATCGTATGATAAGGGAAAACTTGCATCTGAATGGAATAAAGAGAAGCCGGACGAGAATACACACTTTTATCTTAAACGCCTCGATGAACACTGTCAGAAATTTCTTCCTTTTTTCAAACCACAGGATTACAGCTCAATTTTTTCGGACGACACGCTGTTTCCCTTTACGGCAGAAGGTATTGAGCTTCTTAGGGAGATCCGCCATACGGAAACAGATCAGCTTGGCGGAGAACTTCCTTTATAGATGGAACTCTCAAGAATTTTTTTCGGTACTGTTATGATAACTTATTTATTTGCAATCAATTCAAGAAAATCAAAATGGTAGACAATAACGTTCTTCCCATTACAGCAGAGGTCAGCTGGATAGGTGTTCTTGATCCAGGTCTTATCACCTTCGACATTGTGATGGAAACAAAATATGGAACCACCTATAATTCATATTTTATCAATGCCGATAAAAAGGCAATTATAGAAACGACAAAAGAAAAGTTTTGGCCAACGTATCTTGATAAAATAAAACAGGTTGTCGATCCTGCCACGCTTGAATACATCATTGTAGACCATACCGAGCCTGACCACTCCGGCAATGTCAGAAATCTCCTTGCAATTGCGCCTAACGCAACCGTTGTCGGCAGCGGCAATGCCATCAAATTTTTACGTGATCAGACAGGTCATGACTTCAAATCACTCGTTGTCAAAACCGGTGATACACTCAGTCTGGGAAACAAAACACTTCATTTCATTCTTGCTCCGAACCTGCACTGGCCTGACACTATTTACACATGGCTTGAGGAAGACCGGATTCTTTTCACCTGCGACTCTTTTGGATCACATTTCTGCCATAAAGAGATGTTTGACGATGCAGTTGATGACTTTGACGACGCCTTTACCTACTACTTTGATTCCATATTGAGACCATTCAGCAAGTACATGCTCCAGGCCATTGAAAAAATCAAACCGCTTGATATCAAGATCATTTGCCCCGGCCATGGTCCTATCCTGAGGAGTTCCTGGAAAAAATACGTTGATCTCTCTTGTAACTATGCCACAACAGCTATTGCACTGCCTCACGACAAAAATATCCTGATAGCCTATGTTTCCGCCTATGAAAACACAGCATTACTTGCTGAAAAAATAGCGGACGGATTGAAACAATCGTGTGACTTCAATATTGATATCTGTGACATAGAAGCTCTTCCATTTTCGAAACTTGAGGAGAAAATTGCTCATTGTTCAGGAATTCTCGTTGGTTCTCCAACGATAAACCAGAATATTCTTCCTCAGATCTATCAGCTCTTTGCCGCAGTTAATCCGATTCGTGACAAGGGTAAACTCTGTGCTGCATTCGGCTCCTTTGGATGGAGCGGCGAGGCAGTAAAGATGATAGAAATGAATTTTACGATGCTCAAGCTGAAGGTTTTCGAGCAGAATATCAGGATAAAATTCAAGCCTCATGAAGAGGAGTTTTTGCAATGCAATGCATTCGGCAAGGCTTTTGCGGAAAAAATGATTGAAATGTATCAGCTTAGCTGTGATCTCTGAGGGGAAATAATGTACGGAAAGCCGTAGTGGTAATGCATTACGGCTTTTTTTTATTTAAAAATAATCTCGTTCACCACAGGACTGCTCAAGGCCTCGTTAAGTTTGGTGAGAATATCCTTTTTACGATAGTTCAGCTCCATTCTCCATGAGGGATTCTTAACCTTGATGAATAGCTGTCCATTGGTAAACCGCTCTATCTTTGTTGCTTCGGCTATAGTTTCGCCAACAACAGTATCCCATATCTGAAGCGTTTTGTACTGCTGGTATGCCTCTACAAAACCTAATGAGTGACACATATCACCAAGCAGAGTCGATATTTTTTTTGGTTCACTGGTTCTTGACACGATTATCTGGCACCTGTTTTTTTCAGGGACTCAATATTGACAGCTGTTAGAGCAGAATGCTCTTTTTTTTCCGCCGATGTAATGATAGTTTGACCGCATGTTTCAAGAATGCCTAAAATATCAGCACACCTCGATGCATCAAGCTCACTGAATACATCATCAAGCAGACAGACAGGCTTTTCTCCAAGACTTTCCGAAAAAAACCTGTGCAGAGAGAGTTTGAGGCAGATGAGAAATGTTCTCATTTGACCCTGCGACGCATATTTTTTTACCTCCTTCTCATGCAGCTGAAAAACCAGATCATCACGATGTGGACCAGTCATGGTCTGTGCCCGCGCAATTTCCTGTTTTTCTGTCTCCTGAAACTTTGACACAAAAAGAGCATAGAGCTCCTCGATAGAGATATCAGTACTTATTTTTCCAAGAGAACTCCTATAGACTATTGAGGGAGCCTCATTGACCGACAACCGGGAGTAACATTCCTTGAAATGATAAAAAAAAGGCGCTGTAAATTTAATTCTGGCATAAACAATCGATGCCGCAAGTCTTGACAACTGCTCAGTCCATAACGAGAGCGTCTCATTATGGGTTCTTTTCTGTTCATACCATTGCAGAAGCAGAGCATTTCGCTGATGGAGAATTCTTCTGTAGGCTAACAGGTCATCAAGGTATCGCCTGTCGGTCTGACAGATAGCGTTATCAATAAAACGCCGTCGTTCAGCCGGTGCGCCATTGACAATAACAATCTCCTGGGGAGAAAAAGTGATGCAGGGAACCCTTCCAATGTGCCGTGAAAAGGGTTTTATATCACTGTTATTGACAATAATCTGCTTCTCTTTTTCTTTTGTATAGGTAACTTTTACAGTAATATCACTTTCACTCTCATCAATAAACGTACTGTTCAGCAAAAAAAAGTCTTGTGAAAAAGAGAGACATTCATTATCTGCAGCGCTCACAAATCCCTTTGTCAGCGCACAGAAGTGAATACCCTCCAGTATAGAGGTTTTCCCCGATCCATTTAGCCCATACAAAAGAGTAATTCCCGGAGATGGCTCAAAACTCAATGACCGGTGATTTCGAAAATTTTCAAACGTTATACGCTGCAGTCTCAATAATTTTCCTTAATCATCAACTATTTATTCTGACAGGCATAACCAGGATGATCAGTTTATCATCATCCTCTTCCTTATGCGGCTTGAAAATAACTGCTGTTGTCGGGCTTTTCAGCTCAATACGTATCTCATTATCATCAAGATGTGCAAGAGCTGCTTCGATAAACCGTGAATTAAAACCTATCGTGATATCCTCTCCGCTGAAATTGCAGCTCATATCTTCCTGAGCAGCCTCACCTTCGTTGGTATTTTCAGCCATTATTTTCAGTTGTTGACCTTCAATCACCATCTTGATATCACCAATACTCGAAAAACGACCTACACGCCTGACCGAATCATAGATCACCGAACGGTCAATAATAAGATGTTTATCATGTTCAACCGGAATAACCGCATCGTAATTCGGATATGGCTCTACAATCAAGGCCGCATCAAGAACAATATTGCCACTGATAAAACGCACAAATCTGCGATCGGCATCAATGCACATCGTAACAGTTTCGTTTTGAACAAGTTTCTGAAGAATTGAAAGAACTCTTGCAGGTACAACAAATTTCTGTTTTTCAGCTATATCGGTCGAAGAACTCTTTCTGCATCTTACCAGACGATGCCCATCGGTTGAAACGGCAGTGATGACTGTTCCCTGAAGTTCAAACAACACCCCCATCATGGCAGGTCTCATACCATCAACGCTGCAGGCAAAAAGAGTTTTCTGAACAAGGTCAAGCAGCTCGGTTGTTGGAAGTTCAAGTGAAATATCGTAGCTCTTTTCATGTTTTTCAGGCTTACTCTCAAACTGGCAGGGAATTTTATATTTACCCTTGTCAGTAGTTATATGCACGGTACCGTGATCACTGATTTCCTGTCGTTCAATAACGAAGGAAACAGAGGTATCATACATACTCCTGAGAAAATCCTGCAATGTTCTGGCTTTGATGCCAATATTTCCTTTGTCAGCAGTTTCAACATCACTCTTGGCTGTAATGGAAAGTTCTCCATCGGTAGCATAGAGGGTAAGTGATCCTGATTCAAGAGATAAATGAACATTTTCAAAACGTGCATCAATGGCTTTTGTCGGGATTGCCTGCGCAACTTTACTGACGGCATCCTGCAGTTGACGGATTGAGGAGGTAAATTTCATCTGCTCCAACTTTAACTATTTAATATTTATAAAAAATTGTTGTTGTTGTTGTTGACGGTGTTGATATCGGGATAACTGTTGTTGAAGGATTTGTATTTTACTTAAACTAAACACTTTATAAAATTTTCACAACCCGTTTTCTATGTTTACAACTTGTAGATCAAGTCTTTGAGGGAATGTGTATGGTTTGTTGATGATTATTCATTTATCGAAGTCGTGTTGATAACACGAGGGTTATCAAGAAATAACAAACATCCGGTCAACATCTTGTACACATCCCGCAATTACATGGAGCTGATCTCGATCCTTTTTTTAATCTCCTCAATTTTTTTTCTCTCCTCCGATACGGTTTCTACTCGTTTAGCAATAGTATTAACAGCATGAATAACCGTGGAGTGATCTCTTCCTCCAAAATGAAGGCCGATGGTTTTCAGTGAAGATTCTGTAAGATGCTTTGCAAGATACATAGCTATCTGACGTCCAACGGCGATTTCCTTTTTTTTGGATTTCCCTTTCAAATCATTGGCGGTGATAGAAAAATAGGAACAGACAGATTTTTCAATAGTATCAAGTGTCAGTCGTTTCGCTGTATGGCGGATAATATCTTTAAGGGTTGTTTTTGTAAACTGAAGATCTATTTCCCTGTTATCAAGAGATTGAGCAGCAAGAAGTTTAACAATACACCCTTCGAGTTCACGCACGTTCTCAGTGACATTTGTCGCTATAAATTCAATTACAGCTTCATCAAGATTGACGCCACTTTGATGTAACTTGCTGAGAATAATAGCCTTACGGGTTTCGTAGTCAGGCGGTTGAATATCGGCTGAAAGCCCCCAGTTGAAGCGCGATATCAATCGGTCTTCAATTCCCTTGATATCTTTGATGGGTCTGTCGGCCGAAAGTATAATCTGCTTGTTTGACTGGTGCAGGGTGTTGAAAATATGAAAAATTTCTTCCTGCGTTTTTTCCTTGCCTGAAAAGAACTGGATATCGTCAATAATGAGGACGTCGATAGAGCGGTAGAATGAGGAGAATTCCTGAATTTTACCGTTCTGGATAGCATTGACGAAATCGATGGCAAATTTTTCACTTGAGACATAAAGCACTCTTTCCGAAAGCTGGTTTTCACGGACACTGTTTCCGATAGCCTGCATCATGTGGGTTTTGCCAAGCCCTACGCCGCCATAAATCACAAGAGGATTAAATGCATTCTGGCCCGGACTTTGCGCAACGGATTTTGATGCAGCAAATGCCAGTGAGTTACAGTCCCCCCTGATGAGGGTATCAAAGGTATACTTGGTGTTGAGATGGGTTTCAAAACGCGCAAGGTTGCGATCAAATTCTTCGGTATTTTTTGAGCGTGCCGCAGCCGCATTGCTTGATGCAATGAAATCGGCATTCATGGTATTTTGGTGTGGCAGCTCTATCGTTACCGGCTGCCCCTGCGATTTATCCATTACTATTGAATACATCAGCCTTGCTTCGGAGCCGATCACATCTTTAAGTGCCTGCTTTAAAAACGAAGAGTAGTTTTCTTCGATCCATTCGTAAAAAAACTGGCTTGGAACCTCAATAGTAAGTTCGCTGCCGGAAACGCTGAGAGGCCGAATTGGAGAAAACCACGTTTTAAAAGCAAGAGGGTTTATTTTTTCTTTGATAGCCGTGAGACATGCATTCCAGACCTGCTGTTCTGTTGAGCCACCTTTCAGTGTGTTGGTTTGCGGAAATTCCGGAAACACTTTTGATGTAATTTCAAGCATAAAAGAAAGGAGTTTGAGCGGTAAGGGTCGGGTTTCTCAGAGCTGTCAACATTTACTGTTTACAAGTTAGTGTTTTAAGTGGATAAAAAACAATTTCGTTTACGAAAATCCTTTCATATGGGGGAGTATGCTTTGCGAGAGTTTTCAACACGATAAAGTATTGTTATTCTTATAATTATGACGCGTTTGGTAAAAAGTTGTCAACATGTGTTGATTCTTTTGATAGTAGCCTTTGCGGTGCAGCGAGGGGGGGCGAATTTTTTTTATCCACAAGTTGTCAACATTGTTGATAGCTTGTGTTATAAGGGAATATTTTTTACAACATGAGGCGCTTTTATTTGTTGAAAATAGCCTCATCTTGAGCGGGTAATGTCTTTGATGTGATGGATGAATTTGTTAATGAGCGTTCATTATGCTAAATTACGCGCCCTGTATTATGAATTATTATTAATGAGTTTGGAGCTATAAGCGATGAAAAGAACCTTTCAGCCTCGGAATAGAAAAAGAAGAAACAAGCATGGTTTCAGACAGAGAATGGCAACCAAGAACGGCCGTAAGGTTCTCTCTGCAAGAAGAGCCAAGGGTCGTCACTCTCTTTCCGTAAGCAGTGCCATGGGTACAGCCGGACAGTAAGTGACCGCAGTGTCGGCCTTCCAGGTTGACTCATGAAATAAATTGCTCCTTCACCTTTTGAATACGTTACATACCCATTCTCTGCGAAAGCATGAGATCCTGAGGAAAAAACTACTGATTTCGCTCCTGTTCAGGAAAGGAAAAAGTGTGAAAGGCGATTTTTTAAAAATGGTATATGCCTCTCTTGATCCTGAAAACAATTGTGTTACGGGGTTGCCAGCCATTCTATTTGCTGTGAGCAAAAAAACAGTTCCTTCTTCTGTTCAGCGAAACAGGGTGAAAAGAATGATGAGAGAAGCCTATCGGCTTGAAAAATCAAGTGAAGAGCGTAAAGTGGAGTTTTCGCACGAAGGCGGCGCCCCCGGGCAGCTTTGTATTGCTTTTCTTTACACGGGCAGAAAAAAAACTTTTCCAAATCTTGACGCATTCAGAGAGGAAATCAGCAAGTTGATGCATAATATGATCCTTTCATGAAAGGTTGCGGCAGAGTTGACATTGATGTATGCTGACGAAGAACATGACGAGAGATGTTTTTTTACTGGATAAAGCATGAGAGAGCATGAGTAGCTGGAAGAGTTTTAATCAGGTGCCGATTGTGGTGATAAAATTTTATCAGGCGTTTCTTTCGCCTTTGCTTGGCCCGTCCTGCAGATATTTTCCTACCTGTTCAAGTTATGCTCTTGAAGCGTTTCAGCAGCATAACTTTTTTTATGCATCATGGTTGACGGCGTGGCGCATTCTGCGATGTAATCCCTTTTCAAAGGGAGGGTTTGACCCTGTGCCCGTAAATAAAAAACGATTTTCATAGTTAAATAAAAGTGAGTGGTAATGGATAGAAATTCAATAACCGGTCTTGCGCTTATTGGTTTGATCATGATTGTCTGGCTTCAGTTTATGTCGCCCGACAAAAAGCAGGTGAAGCCTGTAACTGCGGTGAAAACCGAGAAGGTTGAGAGTCAGGCGCAGGTCGTTCAGGCAGTTCAGGCTCCCAGCACCGAAAATTTTGGAGCTTTTGCGTCGGCTGCCGGCGGAAAGGAGCAATTGCTGAAGGTCGAAAATGACCTCTTTCGTGCGACACTTTCAACAAAAGGCGCTACGCTGAAGTCTCTGATGCTGAAAAAGCATCTCGATAGCAATCACAAGGCGTTCAACCTTATCACCAACGAAAAAAATGGAGCACTGTCGCTTCTGTTTTTAACCAGGGAAGGTAAAAAAATAGATACGAGAGACCTTTATTTCAGCAGTGTAACACTTGATACTCTTCGAACAATCAGCGGAAAGGAGAGCTATGCGGTACGCTATCACCTTGACGTTGCTCCTCAGCAGGCTGTTGATATTACCTATCTTTTTGGCGGAAACAGTTATAAGGTGGACTATGACGTCAAGCTGACCGGATTTGGAAATGCTCTTGCCGGCAATGAATACCAGCTGCAGTGGGATGGCGGTCTTGCCTACTCCGAAAAAAACCGTAAGGATGAGGCCCAGAGTGCCATTGCCAGTGCATTTCTTGGCGGAAGTCTGGTGAAGATTGCCGCAAGCAAGGAGAATCAGGCCTATCGTGAAGAACAGTCAGGTGAGGCTAAATGGGTTGCTGTCCGCAACAAGTACTTTGTTGCAGCACTTATTCCTCAGGGTCGCACTGAAGGGATTTTTCTTGATGGAAAGAAAAAGGCAGATGATTTTGAGGATTATGTCGTTGCCCTGAAGATGGGCGTTCCATCGACCGGCAGTGTTGTCGATAACAAGTTCAGTCTCTATCTCGGACCGCTGGATTATAATACAGTCAAGGCGCAGAAAGCGGATCTTGAAAAGATCATGGACTTTGGGTGGGACTGGCTGACCAGGCCGTTTGCCGAGTTTATCATTTTGCCTGTTTTCAGCTGGCTGAATACGTTTATCAGTAATTACGGCCTTATCATTATCATTTTTGCGCTTCTGATAAAGCTGGTAACCTATCCTCTTTCAATTGCCTCAACAAAGTCAATGAAAAAAATGTCGGCCCTTCAGCCGGCGCTCAAGGAGCTTCAGGAGAAGTACAAGGACAATCCCGCAAAACTGCAGGGTGAACTGGGCAGAATTTACAAGGAAGCCGGCGTGAATCCCCTTGGCGGCTGTTTGCCCGTACTCTTGCAGATGCCTCTGCTCTATGCCATGTTTTATGTTTTCCGTTCGTCGATTCAGCTTCGTCAACATGGCCTGCTTTGGGTAAAGGATCTGTCGATTCCTGATTCAATTCTTGATTTTGGCTTCAGCATTCCCATGTATGGTGATCATATTGCAGTGTTTCCTATTCTGATGGCAGTGACCGTATTTGTGCAGCAGAAAATTACACCTACGACACAGACCAATGATCAGATGAAGGCAATGATCTACATTTTTCCAGCCATGATGCTGCTGTTTTTTAATAACATGCCGGCTGGTCTTGGTCTCTACTATCTGATGTTTAACGTTTTCAGCGTTGCCCAGCAGTTTTATATCAATAAAACCACAACCGCTGACGACCTGCCGAAAGTGAACCTCGGGACTTCTTCTTCGAGCTCATCCTCGAAACAGAAAAAAGGGGGAGCTAAAAAGTAAAACAGAATTATGGCGCTGATTGAGCAGGCTGATGTATGGCTGTTCCAGCTGCTGAACCTTCACCTGGTTCATCCGGCAGCCGATGATCTCATGGTCTTTCTGACCAGTGAGAGGCTGTCGGGACATATTTTTTTACTTGCAGTTCTCTTTGTGGCTGTCAGAAGGGGAAAAGAGGGTTTTGCCATTATTTTTTTCATACTTCTTGCCGTCGGTCTCTCTGACTTTACAGCATCCGGCATTTTAAAACCTCTTGTTCAGCGTATCCGGCCATGCTTTGCTCTTGAGCATGTGAGGCTTCTTATCGACCAGCCGGGAAGTTATTCGTTTGCTTCATCTCACGCGGCCAATTCCGCTGCCGTAGCCTCCATAACCTGGATATTCTTTCACCGGGGCGTGCTAGTTGAAAAGCTTTTTTCCATCACCATGATTTTCTACGCCCTCGCCGTTGCGTTGTCTCGGGTCTATGTAGGCGTTCACTACCCCGGAGACGTCCTTGCAGGCCAGTTGATCGGAGTGTTCAGCGCCACAGTCGTGTATCTGGCGGTTACGTGGTTATGGAAGAACGTTATTCAGCCTCGTTTCATGCGTCAGGAGAGCTGCAGCAATGGCTGACGCTTACTGGGGAATTGACCTTGGCGGCACCAAAATAGAGGCGGTGGTGATTGACCGCTCCATAAAGCCACTGATACGGCGCCGGATCGCTACAGAGGCATCCGGAGGCTACCGGCATATCCTCGAGCGTATCAGCCATCTCGTTGAAATGATCTCTCAGGAATCAGGCATTGCTCCGCCGGAAGTTATCGGCATCGGCACCCCCGGCCGGTATGACACAGCCCATGGGATCATGAAAAACTCCAATACGGTATGCCTGAATGGCTGTGACTTGAAAGGTGATCTTGAAAAGTTACTGAAGAGATGCGTTGTCATAGAAAACGATGCCAACTGTTTTGCACTCGCCGAATCTCAGCTCGGTGCTGCCGCATCACTCATGCGCGAACCGTCAAAGACGGCTTTCGGCATAATTCTCGGTACCGGTGTAGGCGGTGGGATAGTTTGCCACGGGAGTGTGCAGCACGGTGCCCACGGTATTGCCGGCGAATGGGGGCATAATGAGCTTATTCCGGACGGTGAGCCCTGCTATTGCGGCAGACGGGGCTGTGTGGAGACGGTTATTTCCGGACCGGCGCTTGAGCGGTTTTATCAGAAACTCAGCGGGCACTTTCTTCCCCTGGAGCAAATATCAGCAAATACCGGCACTGATGCTGCGGCAGCTGAAACGATTGAGCGCCTGCTGTTTTACTTCGGCAAAGCGCTGGCACAGGTGCTCAATATTCTTGACCCTGATGTCTGCATTCTTGGTGGCGGCGTCGGGCAGGTTGAACAGCTTTATTCAAAAGAAGTTGTACGGGCAATTGAAAGGCATCTGTTTGACAGCGAACTGAGAATTCCGCTATTGCGGCCACTCCTTGGAGACAGTGCCGATGTTTTTGGAGCCGCGTTGCTGACTATAGGGAGGAGGGAAGAATAGTACCTATAGGTCGCATGGGACTTATAGGACTTATAAAAGACGGGGTTTGAGGAGCGGTAAGTGTAAAATAACGGTTTTGAGCAGAGTTAGCTGGTTATAAGTTTTGTAATTAATTTGCCGAAATGATCGTTATATGCTACATTTTAGTTGTTTCTCGATTCATTGTAGTGTATAAGCAACATTTATGGCTGACATAGAAGAAATAGGTAAGCAACTTCGCGCACGAAGGAGAGCTTTGGGAATGTCGCAGATAGAGGTGGCGGCTCTTAACCGGATCAACCGGGTCACGCTTAGTCGTCTGGAAAACGGAAAGGTGCCGGAAATCGGGATAAGAAAGGTTATGGCAATCTGTGCTACGCTTGGGCTTGAACTCACCATAAAAGTTGTTTCGCAGCGCCCTACATTGCAGGATTTAGTAAACGAGCAGGAGGCTTAGCATGCTGGATGTCTGGGTCACTCCAAAAGTTGTTGGCTCTTTGGATCGCCACCCGGTTGAGCGCGGGGCTTTCACTTTTGCTTATCGCCCATCAATTGATGACGGTAATGATGTCTCCTTGACGATGCCATGGTCTCTTGAGAGTTATCATTACAAGAGGGGGCTGCACCCGGTTTTTCAGATGAATCTTCCGGAAGGACGACTGCGTGAGTCGATAGAGCTTTCGTTGAGGAAGCGTGTTGAGGGTTTTGACTCACTCTCCCTTTTAGAGGTTGTCGGGCGGTCACAGATAGGGAGGCTACGGTTTGCCAACGATCCTGAAGTTATTGATCAGGTTCCGCTGCAACGGGTTGCGGAACTGGTGGCCTATGATGGCACTGAGGATTTGCTGCGTGATCTCCTTGAGCGGTTTTCTATGGTTTCCGGTGTTTCGGGTGTGCAGCCAAAAGTATTGATCAGGGATCAGGAACAAACAGATGCTGAGCCCTACCCATTGGGTCAGTCTAGGGTTACCGTTAAAGGTGCGACCCATATTGTCAAAGGGTGGAATGCAAACGAGTACCCGCATCTTGCGGCCAATGAATTTTTCTGCATGAGTGCGGCCCGCCTCTCCGGGCTTGAGGTGCCGGATTTCTTTCTTTCTGAAAATAATCAGTTTCTGGTGGTCCGCCGGTTTGACCTCACCCAGGATGGCGTCTATTTGGGGTTTGAGGATTTCTGTTCCTTGAACGGTGTCGACACGTCGAAAAAGTATGACGGCAGTTATGAAAAACTTGCGAAACGGATTTGCCAGTTTGTTTCTCCTGCACTTCAGGCATCTGCTCTTGAAGCCTTTTTTCGCTCTTTTTCTCTCTCATGCGTGGTGAGAAATGGTGATGCCCATCTTAAGAATTTCGGGGTGCTCTACGGTGCATCGAACCGGGATGTACACTTCGCACCCGCCTTTGATATTGTTTCAACTACAGCTTACCTCAGAGGGGACTCTCTTGCACTCACTCTGGACGGCAGCAAGCGTTTTCCGACAATGAAGCGCCTTATTGCGTTTGCACACATGCACTGTAATCTTCAGCCGGCACGCGCAAAACTCGTTCTTGAGGAGGTCGCCAATGCTGTTGCTGAAACTGTACAGGGTGTGCGACGGCACATATCAGATTATCCAGACTTTAAGCCGGTCGGCGAGTCAATGCTCGGTGAGTGGAATAAGGGTCTTGATGCTCTGACGTGAAGATGTTCCTATCAGTCGTTGCTGAATCATTTTACCTGTTATCGCTATGCAAAAGCGATCCTAAGTCTTCATTTGCTTTTATTTGCAGTGCTTTAGTTGTAAAGGTATATTCTTGAAGGTGATCGACATCAAATCTGTCATCTATCTCCTTCCGATATTAGAAAAAGGTTACGCGGTTTTGCAATATGAGCAGGGTTGGCATAGTAATTGAATGCACTTTTATTCCAGCAAATGTATGAAAGAGCTACCAGTAGGGATCTATGACCTTCTATCAACGTCACATTTACGAAGGCGGCTTGAACAGTTAGGGTTATTAAATCGTGCCGAATGGTCTTCTTTTGAGCCTGAAGATTTGGAACATCGTCTGGTTATACCCCTCGCACGAGAAATCGCAGGTTTTATCGGTGAAGCAGTATCAGGGAAAAAAGGGGAAGCATTAGAACAAGCCCTACATGAAGCTTTTCAATCACCTGGTGCAATGATTTCGATAATTCAGGCAATTTTCCCATTATCATCCCAATCCCTCAAGCAAATAACTCCTGAGCCTCCTTTTAGGGCGTTGAGGAACCGTCCCGACACGCCATTATCAGTTTCAGCTCTTCTTACAGGTTCCTCTCGGAGCCCAGCTTTAATGACACAGCTTATTAAGGAGCTTTCCACGTGCGATCGTGCAGATTGGCTTGTCTCTTTCATCAAATATTCAGGTATTCTCCCGCTACTTCCTGCACTGCGCGAATTTACTCAAACGCCGTCTCCCGATGGAGAGCCCCGCTTGCGGATTGCTACAACTTCTTACATGGGCGCTACAGATTTAAAAGCCGTCAAAGCATTGTTAGAATTACAAAACACTGAAGTTCGTATTTCCTACGATACCAAACGTACCAGGTTGCATGCGAAAGCCTATCTTTTTCATCGAAATACAGGATTTGGTTCAGCATACATTGGCTCTGCTAACATCTCAAAAGCAGCACTTGATGAGGGATTGGAGTGGACTGCAAAAATCAGCCAATATGAGACGAAGCACCTCTGGCTTAATGCAATAGCTACGTTTGATTCTCACTGGGAAGATACAACAGAATTCACTGAGTGCCGAAATGAGGATTTGATGCGTTTGGAGAAAGCCCTCTCAATAGAGAGGAATGAAATTATATCTGACGACATCACCTCTTTTTTTGATTTGCGTCCTTACGGCTTTCAACAAGCGATCCTTGATGATATTTCTGTTGAGAGGGAAAGCGGCAAGCATAAACATTTGGTGATCGCTGCTACAGGAACCGGTAAAACTATGATTGCAGCATTTGACTATAGTATGTTTTGTCAAGAGAGTGGCGGGCGTCCCCGACTCCTGTATGTTGCCCATCGTGAAGAGATTCTATATCAAGCGAGAACAGCATTTCGTCAGGTGCTGCGGGATGGTAGTTTCGGCGATATCATTGCATCTGGTTTGCAACCACATCAGACCGATCACCTATTTTGTACGGTGCAAAGTTGGAATACACGTCAATATGATAAGTTTATACCAACATATTTTAACTATGTAGTTCTTGATGAAGCCCACCATGCCACTGCGGCATCCTATCAAAAACTGATTAGGCATATTCAACCAAACTCATTATTGGGTCTCACAGCCACTCCTGAACGCAATGACGGTGAAGACATACGAAAGGATTTCGACGGTGCATTCACTCATGAAATTCGTTTACCCGAAGCTGTTGAACGCGTTTTGCTTTCACCGTTCCATTATTTCGGGGTTCCTGATCTTGAAGGGTTGGATTTTTCAGCACTGCCATGGAAACGAGGAGGCTACGACATATCAGAACTTCGTAACCAACTCGAAGGTAATAGAGAACGTGCCAAATGGGTGATGGACCAAACCGATCGTTATGTTACCGATATCAAGCAAGTGCGGGCTTTAGGGTTTTGTGTAAGCGTAGCTCATGCGGAATTTATGGCCACTTTTTGCAATGAGCATAATATTCCAGCCATTTCCTTGAGTGGGGATTCGGATAAGCTTTTGCGCCAACAGGCTCAATGCAAGCTCGAAAACAGGGAGATCAACTTTATTTTTTCTGTCGATCTCTATAACGAAGGAGTCGATATACCATTTCTCGATACTGTTCTTTTTTTGCGTCCGACCGAAAGCCTATCTCTATTTTTGCAGCAACTAGGTCGAGGTCTCCGGAAATACCGGGATAAATCGCATCTCACAGTGCTTGATTTTATTGCCCGTCAACACAGTAAGTTTAGTTATGCGCAACGCTTCAAAGCGTTGACTAGCCGCCCTGAACTTCGAATATATGATCAGATAGAGTCAGATATGCCTTACCTTCCGGTAGGATGTTTTCTGCATCTTGAAAAACAGGCTAAAGAGTATGTGCTCTTCAATATTCGACAGGCCACTTCAAATCTTCGAGGCCAAGCATTTCTACATGAACTGCAACAGTTGCGTCAAAATGTCGGCAGAAAAGTCACTTTGGATGACATGATTGACTTTTTTAGACTTGAGTCACCGGATGACATCTATAAACAGGGCCTTCCTCATCAACTTCTTTCGATGGCTGAAGGTTCTAATGCATCAACCGATGACCTTATAGAATTTAATGCGAACCTCGCTCAAGGGTTCCGACGTCTTCTTCTTATGGACGATACCTATTTGATTAAAGATGCGCAAACTCTTGTCTCATCAGGAAAAAGCAAATCGGCTCAAACAAAACTGTTAATGCACAGTCTCCTTTGGGGAAACAAAAAACCTGAAGAAGGTACTCTTGATCAAGTTCAAGGATTTTTGGAATCCAGAAAACAATTGCAGAAGGACCTGTTAGAACTTTTTGACTGGCTCCTTCGACATCGAATGCCTACTTCAAAACAACAATTTGAGGGCCAGACAGGTCAACTCCATCTCCATGCATCTTATACTAGAGAGCAAGTGACATATGCGATTGGTAAAGGTTCTTTTGATAGGCCATGGCCTTCCCGCGAAGGTGTCTTGTGTGTTCGTGAGCGCAAAATTGATATTTTTTTTGCTGACATTAATAAAAGCGAAGCCGATTTTTCTCCAACAACCATGTATAAGGATTATGCTCTTAGCCCTCATCAATTCCATTGGCAGAGCCAATCACAGACAAGTGAGGATTCAGAGACAGGAATGCGTTACATCCACCATCAGAAACAGGGATACACTCCGCTCCTGTTTATTCGGGACAGAAAAAAACTGTCCAACAATTTAACAGCTCCCTATTTTTTTGCAGGGCCATTGCTATATCGGAAACATGAAGGCTCAAAGCCTATGAGTATTATATGGGAATTGGAACACCCTCTGCCAGCCAAAACAATGTCATGGGTGAAAATAGCTGGTTGATGCGGTTTCTTACCGAATAGCACATTTTGGAGATCTAAACAACGACATGGATACAGCCATTTTGTCGCCTGAACTGCGGTTAGAGAGCTCTGCTAATATTTTATTACTTTAGCACCTGTCGAAATTGAATTGAATGCGGATTTGATAACCAAGGCATTGCGCCCGGTGGGGCAACAAGCTGCGTAAAGCACATAAAAGCAAGGTATTATGGAGATCACGGAACAGCCGAAATTAAAAAGAGACGATATTATTGAGTTGAGAATAACTGATCAGGCGGAGAAAGATCAGTGTTTCGGGCGGCTTGAAAATGGCATGGGCGTTATGGTGAGTGGGATGCTTGCGGTTGGCGACCTGGTTTCGGCGAAGATAAAAAAAGTGAGGCAGCGCTATATTGAGGCTCTTGTGGTTGAGGTGCTTGAACCATCGCCCGACAGGACTGAGCCGTTGTGCAGCTATTTCGGGGTTTGCGGGGGATGCAAGCTGATGCATATCCGTTATGAGGCGCAGCTTCAGTACAAGCAGAAAAAGGTTAAAGATGCGCTTGAGCACCTCGGAGATTTTGTGGCTCCTCCGGTTGCTCCCGTGCATGCCTGTGCCGATCCTTTCCATTACCGCAACAAGATAGAGTTTTCGTTTTCAAACATGCGCTATCTGCTGCCTGAAGAGCTTTCGATGGAGAAGCTTGACCGTCCGAAGGATTTTGCGCTTGGGTTTCATACACCGGGGAATTTTGAAAAGGTGATTGATATCGATTACTGTTATCTGGCAAAGGAGTCGATGAACAGGGTGCTTGCGTTGACCAGAGAGTTCGCCATTGCCAACGCTCTTGTACCGTATTCCGCAAAAGCGCATACCGGGTATTTGCGGAATCTTGTGGTGCGGTTCAGCGAGAATCGTGAAGAGGTTATGGTCAACCTGGTTACGTCGTGGTATGATGAGGCTCTCATGCAGCGATACAGGGCGCATCTTGAGTCGGGTATGGCTGGTGTGAAGATGACGGTGCTGAATAATGTGACGAAGCGGTTGAACACTGTCGCAACGGGCGATGAGGAGTTTACTCTAAGCGGCGACGGCTATATTACTGAGCGGCTGGGTCCCCTTGATTTCAGGATATCGGCCAATTCGTTTTTTCAGACTAACTCGGTACAGGCGGAGGTGCTCTACAATGCCATTCTGGAGGTTGGAGACCTGACGGCGGAGGATACTGTTTATGACCTCTATTGCGGAACCGGAACCATAACGCTTTATCTGGCAAAGCATTGCCTGCAGATTATCGGGCTTGAGGTGGTTGAAAGCTCCATCAACGATGCGCGGTCGAATGCGGTGCTGAACGGCATTACCAACGCGGAGTTTTACAAGGTTGATCTCAAGGATTTTCATGCACTTTTAGGGACGCTTGAAAGCTATGATACCCCGGGGGTGATCATTACCGATCCACCAAGGGCTGGGATGCAGCCGAAGGCGCTTGCGACAATGATTCGTCTCAGGCCGAGGAGAATAGTCTATGTCAGCTGCAATCCTGCCAGCCTTGCGCGCGACGGGAAGGAGATATGCGAACACGGCTACACGCTTTTATCGGTGCAGCCGGTTGATATGTTTCCGCATACCAGTCATATTGAGAGTGTGGCATGCTTTGAAAGGGTGAGTCCCTGCTGAAGAGTTATTTGCCCCCTGCCTTGAGGAGTTTGCGTCGCTCTTCGGCGGTTAATGATCCATACCCATGTGCTGATATTTTGTCGAGTATGGCATTGATTTCCGTTTCGGACACCGGCGGTTCAACATTGTTCGGTCTATAAAGACGGGGGCCGCTTTTCTTATTTTGCAAGGAGCGGATTTTATCGGTCAGTCCGGAAAATGACCATTCGGCCCGTTTGATGGAAATGTAGATGAAGCCGATAAGCATTCCTCCGAGGTGGGCAAAATGGGCTATGTTGCTGCCGCTGCCCATGGCCCTGCTGCCGAAACCGGAGAAAAATTCAATGAGCGCATACCCTGCGATAAAATATTTTGCCTTGACGGGGAAAAGAAAATAAAGGAAAATATAGCGGTCGGGGAACATCATGCCGAATGCAAGCAGCACCCCGTAAATGGCTCCTGAAGCTCCTACGGTTGGATAGGGATCGCCGACGGTGGCCATCAGGTTCAGAATGGCGGCTCCGATACCGCAGACAAAATAATAGGTGTTGAATTGCTTCGTGCCCCAGTAATTTTCAATTTCAGCTCCGAACATCCAGAGTGCGAACATATTGAAGAAGAGGTGTGTTCCTCCCCCGTGCAGAAACATGTAGGTGACAGGCTGCCATATTCTGAAGTTGCCGGAGCCGATAGGCCATAGCGATCCGAGGGCGAGAATGGATTCACCGAACGGAGACATTTGCAGCAGAAAGACTGCAACGTTAATAATAATTATTGTTTTAATCGCCGGTGGTATAAACTGAAAGCCTCCGGGACTGTATGGCTGGCTGGAATAGTTCATCAATGGCTATATTTCTGCACATCCCGCTGATTATCAGCGGGAATGAGCGTCTTAAAATTACATTCCGTCAAGAGGTTCTCTCATGTACGGAACGGGGTTAATCGTTCAGGGCCGCAATACCCGGGAGTTCCTTGCCTTCAAGGAATTCAAGGCTTGCGCCTCCTCCTGTGGAGATATGGGTAATCTCTTTCGAGAGGCCTGCTTTTGCTATAGCCGCAGCAGAGTCACCGCCGCCGACAATCGTTGTGGCTCCTTTTGCCGTTGCTTCGGTCAGAGCTTTTGCGACGGCCATTGTGCCTGCAGCAAAATTGTCTATTTCAAACACACCCATAGGTCCGTTCCAGAGTACGGTACGGGCTGAAAGAATTTCGTTGCGATACGCTTCGGCTGTGATTGGTCCGATATCGACGCCAATCATGTTATCCGCTATATTGTCAATAGTTGCAGCATAGCTGCTGGCATCGGCGGAAATTTCAGCCGTGAGAATGACATCTTTCGGCAGAAGCAGTTTTATTCCTTTGTTTTCAGCCTCTTCCAGAATTTTCAGGGCCAGCTCGACCTTACTGTCTTCGACCAGAGATTTTCCAACATTGTACCCTTGAGCCTTGAAGAAGGTGAAAACCATGGCTCCCCCGATAAGAACAGTATCAACCTTTTTGAAAAGGTTTTCAAGGACATCGATTTTTCCGGATATTTTTGAGCCTCCGAGAATGGCAACAAAGGGGCGCTCAGGTTCCTGCAGAGCTTTTCCAAGATAAAGAAGCTCCCGCTCTATCAGATAGCCGCCAACAGCCGTTTTTATGAAGTGAGTGATTCCTTCTGTTGATGCATGGGCCCTGTGTGCTGTTCCGAATGCGTCGTTGACGTATACCTCGCCAAGCTCAGCCAGCTTTTTTGAAAAATCAGGGTCATTTGCTTCCTCCTCAGGGTGAAATCTCAGATTTTCAAGCAGAATTACTTCTCCGTCTTTGAGTGCAAGCACCTGCTTCGTAACCTCGGGGCCAACGCACTCTTTTGCCATGGCAACCGGGGACCCGAGCAGTTCGGCAAGTTTTGCGGCAACAGGGGCAAGCGAAAAATCAGCGTTGACTTTTCCTTTCGGGCGTCCAAGGTGGGACATCAAAATAAGTCGCCCTCCGTCGTTCAGAACTTTTCTGATGGAAGGAAGTGATTCGACGATTCTTTTATCGTCGGTAATTATTTTGTTGTCGTCGAGGGGGACGTTGAAATCAACCCGCATTACTACCCGTTTGCCTGTGACCGATATGTCGGACAGCGTTTTTTTCTGCATTGTTCGTACTATTGGTTGAAAAAAATAGACTCTTCTAATGTAAGGAATCTACAACATAAACAATTTACTCAACAGGGATAGATGGCATCTGTTGCCTACTTTTGTAAGCGTAAGGTATCGCGAAGGGCGATCCGGTACTTTTTGATGTTTTGATTATGTTCCGCAAGCGATTCAGCGAAATTGTGTCCACCTTTTCCGGTGGCGACAAAGTAGATGAACTTTGTATCTGAAGGGTTCAATACAGCAAGAATCGATGCAGTTCCGGGGTTGCATATCGGCCCGGGGGGAAGTCCGTTATGACGATAGGTGTTGTATGGAGAGTCTGTTTCCAGGTCTTTGTAGAAGAGTCGTCGGGCAACGCCCCCAAGTGCATACTGCACGGTCGGATCGGCCTGCAGACGCATATTATGTTTCAGGCGGTTAAGATAGACGCTTGCTACAAGAGGTTTTTCCTGATCGACCGGGGTTTCGGCTTCAACAATAGAGGCCAGAGTCAGTAATGCGGTTTCAGTTAAACCGGCTGACGCGGCAGTTGACTGTATGCTGTCGGTATAGAAATGGCGGAACCGTCCGATAAGAAATCCTGCGGCTTCTTCAGGAGTGCTTGCCCATACAAAGTCATAGGTTCCTGGAAAGAGGTAGCCTTCGGCATTTGGTGCGGAAATATTGTATTTGACCAGCAGTCGGCTATCGGATGCTGCGGCCATAACCGCGGTTGAATCCATATCAAGGTTCCGGGCGAGGAGACGGGCAACATGGCGAAGATCGAGTCCCTCGGGGATCGTGATCCTTACCTCGTCCTGCTTGTGAGTGTGCAGATAATATAAAAGCGAAAAGATAGACATACCCGACGGGATGGAGTAACGGCCGGGTTTGATATTGTGCAGCCTGGGGATAATGCTGCCCGTTAAGAGCACCGGCCAGGTACTCTTGATTGAGCCGTTTCGATGCAAGTCATCTACAATGGATTTGAAGCCTGTTCCCCGGTGAATAATAAGAGATGTCTTCCGGGAGGCTGTATTGATGCCCGGCAGAAATAACATGCACGCTAAGGCACTGAGAAGAATTGCGGCGCCGGTTATGAAGAAACGGCGCGGAGAAGTTTTTTTTGAAGCCATTGAGAGGGAATTCTTTTAGCTGGTCCGGATACCTGGCTGACTGTTTTTCCACTCATGCTGTAAAAGGCGGCTCTCTTCAAGGATGCAGCGGTAGATTTTTTCCAGCGTGTAGGCGGTCAGTGGTGAGTCGGCATGGATGAGCACATTGTTCAACACCTCTTTTTCCCGTTCAGGCTGAAGCACCTGTTCTCCGATTCTGGATTTCAGGGAGCTGATATTTTGAGCGCAATGCAACCTTTCGCAGAGGAGGGCGGATAACTGCTGGTCAATGGCATCGATTTTCTTTCGCCATTCGTCCAGTTCCTGCCAATACGCTGAATTGTTAATTGTGCTGTCTGACATCATAATGACTGTGGTTAAGTGAGGCTTATCAAGTTCGAAAGAGAGTATAAGAAAATGTGCCGGAATGAGCTCAAGATTTGTTGCGGGTGAAGAGCTTCATCCATCGGTCAACTTCCTGGTCGCTGAGCAGTTTTTCATTGAATTCTTTCTCTTTGAAAGAGAGTTGTCCGGAGGGTATGTGCCTGTCGTTTTGGGGTTCTGCTCTGCTGTTTTTTTTGAGCTGCCGCACAAATTCCTCGGATTTTATGCATTTGGCTCCGAATGCTGTTGCATAGAGGCGAATCTCATCGTCCGAACTTACAATAGTAACCATTTTTACTTTTGTGTTCAACGATTTTACATAATCAATTATCCATAGATCGGCGCTTTTCGAGGCAGGGGTGTACACTATATGCAGTGGGGCACCGTAAGCACACTCTCCGGAAGCGCCCTTGCCATCATAAACAATGGTGATCGGGCATTGTTTATTCCTCTGAAAACTAAGCAGCAGCTTTTCTGTCTCCTGACGCAAAACATCAAGCGATTCTGACAGAGAAGGAGGGAACAGCTTGTACAATAAATTATATCCGTCCACAACAATTTCGCTGTGCCCTCTGCTCATGGTAATCTCTGGCATTAAAAAATATACACTCCTGCTATCGTATAAAATAGATGAATATTTTTTTAGTGCATCCTTTTTTTATACATTTTAAGTGGTGAATAGTGGTAAAAAATGGGTAGAAGTATTCTTTGGATATTGCATTTTCCTTTTTTTTGACAAACCATTGGTGTTAAAAGCTGGTTTGGTCGACATTTCTGCATAACGGGAGCTAACTGGATCATTTTCATGGCCGGCTTTATAGGAAAAGAGAGACATGCCGTTGATGAGAAAGGACGTCTGATGATTCCTGTAAGGTTTCGCCGAAGGTTTGGTAAAGGGGAATCAGTGAACGCCGGTGAAAAAACTGACGGGTTCTCTGAGGAACTCTACATTATGAAAGCTCCTGATCGTTCTCTTGAGCTTTATGAACCGTTTATCTGGGCCGAGACGAGAAAAACCATCTCGGCTCTTTCAGATTTCAATCCTGAAGAGCGTCTGCTGAAGACCTTGATGTATGAAAGTCTTGAGACTGTGGAGCTTGACCGCCAGGGAAGGATTGCGCTGTCAAAAGAGTTTCTTGAGCATGCGGGGATTACAAAAGATGTTGTCATTATAGGTGCAGATACAAAAATGATTATCTGGGATCCGGAGCGCCTTCTGGAGGTGCTGCAGGAGAGTGCCGGGCGTTTTGCGTCTCTTGCAGGAAGGTATTTTTAACTCCGATGGCACAGTATACCTATCACGAACCGGTTCTCGCGCCCGAAATTATTGAATTCCTCGTCAGAAAACCCGGGATTTATGTTGACGGGACTCTTGGCGGAGGAGGGCATTCGCTGGAGATTTTGCGTGCTCTCAATGAGGCCGGCTATAGCGATGGATCGATGCTTATCGGCATTGATCAGGATGAAGCAGCGTTACAGGAGGCCGCCCGAAAGCTCAGGCAGTACGAAGATCGCACGGCTCTGGTTAAAGGGAATTTTCAGGAGATAGGGAGTATTGTCAACAGGGTCTGCAGCGAAAAAGGGTTACAGCCTAAGGTTACGGGGATTCTGCTTGATCTTGGTGTATCATCGTTTCAGATTGACACGGCGGAACGGGGGTTCAGTTATCTCAGGGAAGGACCTCTTGATATGAGGATGGACATGCATTCTTCTTTAAGTGCTGGAGATATTGTCAATACTTATGACGAGAAGGAGCTCGCCAGGCTTTTTTACAGATATGGGGAAGAGCCCAGAAGCCGCAGCATTGCCAAGGCGATTGTTGCCTACAGGCTTGATAATGGAGCGGTCAGCACGACACAGGAACTTGCCGGTATTATCCGCGGAAATGCCGTCGGCAGGGATAAGATAATAAAAACGCTTTCGCGTGTATTTCAGGCATTGAGAATTGAGGTGAACAGTGAGCTTGATGTACTCCGCAAGGCACTTTATGATGGTATTGACTGCCTTGATAATCATGGCCGAATGGCTGTAATCAGTTATCATTCTCTCGAGGACAGAATCGTGAAAACTGTTTTTGCCGACAAAGCAAGGAGCGACTGGGGACCTAAAGGGGTCGGTCTGAGGGAGCCTCTTGCAAAGGGCACAGTTTTACTCGTTACCCGGAAGCCTCTCGTTGCAGGCCAGCAGGAGATAGACTCAAACCCGAGAGCCAGAAGTGCGAAATTGAGGGTCATTGAAAAAATTTTATAGGGAGATCGTCGTGATGGTCAATAATTTTTTTATTGCTGCCGTAAAAGGTTTTTCTCGGCGCTTCAAGGGCTTCAGGGAAAAGATGCCTGAAGCGGTGGCTGTCGCCGGAAGATCCGGCGGGTCTGAAGAGTTCGTTTTAACCGGTGATGATTTGCTGGCAGGGGGCGTTTCGGTACCTGTTGGTAATCGTTTCAATGAATCCGGGTTTAAGGAACTGGTAAGTAATGTGCTGAAGTTTGATATTGGCGCGTTGTTACGATTAAGGTCTTTTGTCTATCTTCTTGCCGGTACCGGAATTTTTCTTTTTCAGACCTACAATACCCTTGCCATAATCAATCTTGCCTCACAGAATGAAAAACTTCGCGAGCAGATACAGATGAGTACCAGTGTGATTACCTCTCAGGAGCTCAAAGTGCATGAACTGCACAGTATTCACAATATTGCACAGGATGCTGCGTCACTTGGGTTGACAGTGTCGAGTGTCCCTGCAGTTGAGATTGAGCCGTGAACGTACCGATAACAAAATGGGAAGCTCATGACTGATCAGGATAATATCCAGAGTATGAGTGATCATGAGTTCGGTAAGCGGCTTGGTATTGTTGTTGCCGTTTTTGCGATGTTTATTGTGGCTATCATTGCAATGCTGCTCAATATCCAGGTATTCAATGTTAAAAAATACAAGCAGAAAGCTGCGCGCCAGTATGAGCGTGTCATAACAGAGAAAGCCCAGAGGGGTGTTATTCTTGACCGACATGAGCGGATGCTGGCTGAAAGCATCGAATCTATTTCTTTCTATGCTGATCCCGCAATTGTCAGGAATACCCCGCTCTTTAATGATAAAGGCAAGTCGGTCATTGACAAGGCGACCCGGAAGCAGAAGGTTTATGATAACTCAGCGGCTGTTGCTGCACTTTTTATGCGGTATTTAGGTGGGAATAAGAGCGTTTATCTCAAAGAGCTGCATAGAAAAACAGGGATGGCGGTGCTGGCTCGTAAAATCCCCGTTGCCAAAGCGCTGCCTCTTATGCAGGAAAAGATTCCCGGTGTATGGAGCGACAAGGATCAGCAGCGCTATTATCTCAATGTCGCTGCTCAGGTGATTGGCAGTACAGACATAAAAAACGAAGGGAGCAGCGGACTTGAACTGCAGCTCAACAGGGAGTTAAAAGGAATTGACGGAACGAAAATTTATCAGCGGTCGGCCACGGGAAGGCGATATCCCGCGCCTGATGCCAAGCAGCAGGATCCGGTAAAGGGAAATACGGTTCAGTTGACCATCGATGCTGATATTCAAAGCATTGTAGAAGATGAGCTGGCAAAGGCGGTCGACAAGTTCCGTGCTGATGCGTCGGCAAGTATTGTGATGGATGTGCATACCGGAGAGATTATTGCCATGGCCAATAATCCGACATTTGATCTTAACCTGAGGTCGTCATGGTCCGCCGAGAAGTCGCGCAACAGGGCGGTGACAGACAGTTATGAACCTGGATCAACCTTCAAACTGGTTATGGCGTCGGCAGCTACGGAAGTTCTGAAAAGAAAGGCTGAAGACAGGGTGAACGGCATGAACGGTCTGATGCCCATCTATAATCTCTTTATCAGGGATCATGAGCCATACGGCAACATCTCCTTTCGTGAGGCTATCATGTATTCAAGCAATATTGTGGCAGCAAAGACAGCGATGGCTGTCGGCAGCGAGAAGTTCTATGCTTATGTCATGAACTACGGGTTCGGCAGGAAAACAGGTATCGGGCTTGTCGGTGAATCGCCGGGAAGGGTGCGGCCGCTTGAACGGTGGGATAGGACCACACTTCCCTGGATGGGATACGGCTATCAGGTCATGGCGACTCCTCTGCAGATATTGCAGGCCTATGCGACCATTGCCAATGACGGGGAGCTGATGAGGCCGTATATTATCAAGAAGGTTATTAATTCGGAAGGGAAGGTCGTCTGGGAGAGTGCTCCTAAAGTAGTCAGGAGGACGGTTTCAGCTCAAACAGCGCGATATCTCGGAAAAGAGTATTTCAAGGCAGTTGTCGATAGTGGAACGGCAAAGAATGCGGCGGTGCCGGGCGTTACTGTCGCAGGCAAGACCGGAACAGCAAGGCGTGCTGCTGGAGGGTCATATTCAAAACCTGCTTATGTCTCCTCATTTGTAGGGTATTTTCCTGTTGAAGCTCCCCGATATGCCATTATTGTGGTTGTAGAAAATCCAAAAACGGCCTATTATGCCGCAATGGTTGCCGCCCCTGTTTTTTCCGGTATCGCATCAAGAATGATTGCCTGTTCGGAGGAGATGCAGAAAAAGCTTGCTTTCCGTTCTACAGAACAGGCGGCCCTTGATTCAGTGTCAACAGTGGTAGTGCCCGAGCTTACAGGGCTTCAGGGGCGTGATGCCCAGCTGTTGCTGAAATGGCATAACCTGGAGATGGATTCATCGGGCGATATGGAGGGATGTGTCGCCCGTCAGAGTATTGCCCCGGGCCAAAAAGTTCAAAAACAGAAAATTATCAAGGTGACGCTGGTTCCAGGTACTGTAAAAAGAAAATCCTCATGGCTTCCATGAAGGAGGGCTCCATGCATCGCGAGCTGCCGCTGGAAGAGCTGCTCAATGGGATTACCTTTGGAGCGCTAGGCGGCAACATTGGGACTACTGAGTCAATTCAGATGGTGACCAGTGATTCGCGAGAGGTTATGCCTGGTTCCCTTTTTGTCGCGGTAAGGGGTTATTGTGCTGATGGTCACCGGTTTATTGACAGTGCAATCGAGCGTGGAGCTATAGCGGTTATCTGTGAGGAGCTTCCGGCCGATATCAGTGTGACGTGCCTCTATATTATCGTTTCAGATGCACGAAAGGCTCTTGCCGAGGCGGCACATATTTTTTATGGAAAGGCTTCTGACAGGCTGCTGATTATCGGCGTTACCGGTACAAACGGCAAAACCACCACGTCAAAGCTCATTACGGCAATGCTTAACGAGAGCGGGATTCCTGCCGGCTATATCGGCACTAATCTCTGCACGATTGGAGAGAGGGATATTCTGCTGGACCGTACAACTCCTGAGGCCCACGGTCTGCATGCTCTTTTCAGTCAGATGCTTGAGGCTGGATGCCGGGCGGTGGTGATGGAGGTTTCGTCTCATGCTCTTGTTTTAAAGAGGGTTTACGGTATCGGGTTTCATGCGGCCGTGTTTACCAACCTGACTATGGAGCACCTTGATTTTCACCTCTCCATGCAGGGGTATGCGCTGGCCAAACAGCTGCTTTTTGATCAGATCACCCCTGAAGGGTTCGGGGTTTTTAATATTGATGACCCTTATGCCTCTCAGATGGCTGAACGGGTGGAGCCTGAAAAAATATACGGCTGCACCCTGCATGACGAGGGTCACCGGTCATTGACATGCAGCAGGTATTTTCAGGCGGACATTATCGAGAGCGGCATTGCTTTCAGTTCGGTTGCCCTTCATTTTCCCGATGCTCTGATTCATATGAAGGTGCATCTGCCCGGGATGTTCAATGTTATGAATGTGCTTGAGGCAGCTGCCGTCGGCGCAGGACTGGGGCTTGCTCCTGAAAAGATATGCCGGTCACTTTCTGCAGTTTCTGCTGTAGAAGGGCGGATGGAGAGGGTTGGCGACAGCACTGTCGGATGGAGTGCTTTTGTTGATTATGCCCATACTCCTGACGCGCTATTCAAGGCCCTTGATGCCCTGCGCAGCCTGAAATCAGAGGGGTCGCGCCTTGTGGTGATTTTCGGGTGCGGCGGCAACAGGGATAAGGGCAAGCGGCCCGAGATGGGGCGTATTGCTTCAGAGCTCGCCGATGAGGTTATTGTTACCTCCGACAATCCGCGTGATGAGAAGCCTGAGGCCATTCTTGACGATATTGAACGAGGTATGGTCAATGGCCGTTACACGAGAATTATTGACCGTACCGAAGCCATCAGGGCCGGTCTGTCGATGCTCAAACGGGGAGATATTCTCCTCGTTGCAGGAAAAGGTCATGAAAAGTATCAGGAGATTGCCGGCAGGAAATATTTCTTTTCGGATCAGGAACTGATAAAACAGTATATGCAGCAACATTGTTCCGGATATCCGGAGAAGGAGAGCGTGTGAAAGGGGTATTGAATGTTAAGGATTTTCGTGCAGTCGGATGTGTCATTGCTGCAGAGGTGGACTCCCCTCCCCTGGAAATTATTGATCCGGTAGTGGTTATTGATTCAAGAGAAGTGAAAGGAGGAGAGCTGTTTGTTGCCCTCAAAGGGGAGAAAACGGATGGGCACTGTTATATCGGCAGCGTTTTTGAAAAAGGTGCAAGCTGGGCTATGGTCAGCCGTGAGTGGTATGAGGCAGAGGGTTCAGTGAAGCCGCCCCGGGGAAAAGGGTTTATTGTCACTGACGATCCGGTTGCCGGGCTTCAGCGGCTTTCAGAGATATACCGCAGCACATTTTCTGTTCCTGTTGTGGCTATTGGCGGCAGTAATGGAAAAACTACAACAAAGGAGATGGTCGCATCGGTGCTGGAAAGCAGGTTCAAGGTTCAGATGAGCAGGGGAAACAGGAACAATCATCTCGGCGTTCCCCTCACATTGCTGCAGCTCAGGCAGGATACCGATATCGCTGTTGTCGAAATGGGGATCAATCACCCCGATGAGATGGTATTGCTGACTGCAATCGGGAAACCTACTCACGGTCTTTTGACCAATATCGGTCATGAGCATCTTGAGTTTCTTATTGATCTTGACGGGGTTGCTGAGGCTGAACTGAAGCTGTTCGAAGATCTGCACCGGCGCGGAGGCATCGTTTTTGTCAATACGGATGATCCCCGTCTGCAAGCGGCAGGCAGCAGACTGGCAGGAAGTATCAGGTACGGAACCGTTGAGAGTCATGATCACACCTGCTGGAGTCGCGACATTTCGGTGGAGAGGGATGGACGTGTTTCATTTCTGTTGTGTGCGGCATCCGGGTCAGAACGGGTTACCCTGAATTTTACCGGAAAGCACAATGTCATCAATGCGGTTGCTGCGGCCGTCGTTGGGCAGCATTTCGGGCTTTCCATTCACCAGATCAAGGAGGGTCTTGAACGCCTCGTTCCCGCTGCGGGCTGGAAAAGGCTTGAGGTTGTTGACTCTTGCGGTGTCAGGATCCTCAATGATACCTACAATGCCAATTCAGATTCAATGCGTCTGGCGATCAATGCTCTTTGTGATATGCAGTGCAGTGGTAAAAGGGTTGCTGTTTTAGGGGATATGCTTGAACTTGGAGCGGCGGCCGATGTTGAACATGAAAGGATCGGCAGGTATATTCAGCAGAGTTCTGTTGACCTATTGTTCTCCTATGGAGATAAGGCCGGATTGATCTGCAGCGAGGCTCCAGGCATCTGCCGGGGTCATTTTGAGAGCAGGGAAAAACTTATTGAGGCGTTGCTTCAGGTTGTCGAGGATGGTGATGCTGTGCTTTTCAAGGGATCAAGGGGCATGAAGCTTGAGCAGGTTGTCGAAGCGCTTGTCAATGCACGCACAATAACCAGTTAAAAAACAGGGTATGTTTTATTATTTGTTAAAGTATATCAACGATGTTTTTCACCCTCCGGTGCTTCGTGTTGTTGAGTATCTCACCTTCAGGGCAAGCGCTGCGGCCATTACAGCGTTGTTGATCAGCCTGTTTTTCGGGCCCGGATTTATCAGGTATCTGAAAACCCGCTTCATTGAGCCGGTCAAGGAGGAAGCGCCTCCTGAACATAAAAAGAAAAAAGAGCTGCCGACCATGGGCGGGCTGCTCATTATTTTTTCCGTAGAGATGTCGGTGCTGCTCTGGTCGAAATTCAATGATCCGCATGTCTGGCTGATCATGCTGGCCATGCTTTGGATGGGAATTATCGGCTTTATCGATGATTACCGAAAAGTGGTCATGAAAATAAAAGGCGGTCTTTCGGCTCGTTACAAGCTTATCGGGCAGTTCTCTCTGGGTCTTATTATCGGACTTTACACCTGGTTTGACCCGGCTTTTTCGGTGCTTCTTTCAACGACGACTGTGCCATTTTTTAAAAATCTGACTCTTGACTACGGCTTTTTTTATATACCGATCGTCATTTTTATTATTACAGCGGTATCGAACGCCGTAAATCTTACTGACGGGCTTGATGGACTTGCTGCGGGAACTTCCGCAATTGTGGTGACAGGTCTCGGCGGCTTTTCCTACCTTGCCGGTAACGCAGTTTATGCTGTTTATCTCAATATCCCTTTTATTCCGGGAGGCGGCGAAGTTGCGGTTGTCAGTATGGCTATTGTCATGGCATGCGTCGGCTTTTTGTGGTTTAATTCGAATCCTGCCGAAATTTTCATGGGTGATACCGGATCGCTTGCTCTTGGTAGCGCTATTGCCGTTATTGCTCTCTTGATCAAACAGGAGTTGCTTCTGCCGGTGATTGGAGGAGTTTTTCTGCTTGAAACAGTTTCAGTTTCACTGCAGGTACTCTATTTCAAATTCACGAAAATGCGGTTTGGCCAGGGTCGGCGAATATTTCTTATGGCACCTCTTCACCACCATTTTCAGCTTAAAGGGTGGGCGGAACAAAAAATTGTGATAAGGTTCTGGATTGTGGCGATTCTATTTTTTCTTGTCAGTCTCATGACCTTAAAACTCAGATAATGGTTATGGATCTATCGGGTAAAAAGGTATCGGTTATCGGTGCTGGAAGGAGTGGTATTGCGGCGGCTGAACTTCTTCGTCGCGCCGGTGCCGAAGTGTTGGTCAGTGAGCTTGGCCGCATTGAAGAGCATGAGGTTCTGCGTCTTCAGAAACAAAAGATAACCGTCGAACATGAAGGGCATTCCGGCAGGGTCTATGACGCCGATTTTTGTGTCATCAGCCCCGGAATCCCACCCCATGCCGGGATTGTGAAAACTCTGGAGTCAAAAGGGATTGACATTGTCAGCGAAATAGAGCTGGCAAGTCTTTTCTGTAAGGCAAGAGTTGTCGGGATTACGGGCACAGATGGCAAAACAACGACTTCAACGCTTATTCATCGTATCTGCGAAGCGGACGGTCTTCGGAACGGGTATCGCTCGTTCAGTGTCGGCAATATCGGAGTGCCGTTTTCTTCGCTGGTACAGGATATGACAAGTCGCGACGTTGCGGTGGTTGAACTGAGCAGTTACCAGCTGGAGCGCTGTTTTACCTTCAGGCCGGATGTCGCGGTGATTACCAATATCACGCCGGATCATCTCAATCGTTATGAAGGAGATCTGCACAGGTATGCCGCTGCGAAGTTCAGGATCTATGCTAATCAGGGTGCGGCTGATACGCTGATTTATAATCAGGATGATCCGTTGCTCAGCGAGCATTTTGCCGGTGAGCGGTTTCCGTTTACTCTTGTTCCGTTCGGGTTGGAGCCGGTGAGCGCAGGCCGGATTGATTGTCGCATGGTTCTCTCTGACGGGGAGAAGATTGTTGCGCGTACTGCAGAAGGGGAAGAAGAGGTGATCAGGATTTCAGAGTTTCTGAAAAACAGTTTTCGAGGGCGCCACAATATTTCCAATGTGCTGGCGGCTGTTGCAACGGCAAGGGCTTTAGGAATCGGTAGTGACGTTGTGCGTTCAGTGCTCAGGGAGTTTCAGGGTGTTGAACATCGCCAGGAATTTGTGATGATGGTGAATGGAGCAAGCTGGGTCAACGATTCAAAAGCCACCAATATCAATGCCATGCGGCAGGCGCTTGAAGCAGTGCCGGGTACCTGTGTTCTTATTGCCGGAGGTCAGGATAAAGGTAATGATTATAACTCTATTGAGGAGCTGGTCAGAAAAAAAGTTACTCTGATTATTGCCATAGGTGAGTCGCGGGCAAAGATTATATCAGCATTCGAGGGTATTGTTGCCGTCAAAGAGGCTGCGTCGCTTAACGATGCCGTATCGATTGCCTGTGAGGCAGCTGAGGAAGGAGAAACTGTATTGTTTTCGCCGGGGTGCGCCAGTTTTGACATGTTTGAGAATTTCGAAGACCGTGGAATAAAGTTCAAACAATGTGTTCATCAGTTACAAACATGCTGAATACAGATAAAGATACCAGCCCTTTAATGGGCAATTCTTCGCAACAGCTTTTGCTGCCTTCCCGGGGAGAGGGAATTGCGGGAAAATTGCTGATGCTCATTGTTGCCGTTCTCATGTGTATAGGAGTGGTTATTGTCTATAGCAGCGGAGCGGGATGGGCTGAAACGAAATATTCAAGTTCCGAGTATTTTTTATGGCGTCAGCTTACTTTTTCTGTGCTTGGCATCATGACTATTCTGCTGGTTGCGCAGCTTGATTATCATTTTTTCTGGAAGACGAGCAAGATCATTCTTCTGGTCAGCATTATTCTTCTTACCACTCTTCTTGCCTTGAAGGCGGTCGGACGTATTTCGGGAGCTGCCCGCTGGATAGGGTTCGGGCCGCTTAAATTCCAGGTATCGGACTTTGCCAAATATGCTATCATCTTTCATTTTTCAAGGCTTATAAGCGAAAAACAGAGTTTTATAAGAGATCTCAATAGCTCTTATTATCCCCTGCTTACCATCCTGATGACCGTTGTATCTCTTGTGGCTCTTGAGCCGAATTTCAGTACGGCATCTCTTATTGCTCTGGTCGGGTTTATACTGATGTTTATTGGTGGAGTCAATATCCGCCATCTTCTTGCGACTTTTTCCCTGCTTATTCCCATTGCCGTTGTGTTTGCGATTGCCGCCCCATACCGTGTTGCCCGTTTACTCTCATTTACCAGCAAGGATGAAAAAGTGATAAGCTATCAGGTTGTGCAGGCGTTGATCGGCCTGGGAAATGGAGGTCTGTTCGGCCTTGGCATTGGAGCCAGCAAGCAACGGGAGTTATATCTGCCGTTATCCTATAATGATTTTGTGTTTGTCGTTATCGGTGAGGAGTACGGCTTTGTCGGCGGGGTTGTGCTCATTGCGCTGTTTACCGGTTTTTTTATATGTGGACTTATCATAGCCAAGCACGCTCCCGATAATTTTGGAAAATACGTTGCCAGCGGTATCACCATAGCGATTACTCTTTTTGCCTTTATCAATATTGCCGTTGCCTGTCACCTGATACCGACCACCGGGGTTGCGCTTCCTTTTATCAGCTATGGCGGGACAGCACTCCTTCTCAACTCTCTTGGGGTTGGCATTCTGATGAGTATAGCGCGCTACAAAAAAAAGGTGATTGAAAAGAGCGTTCGCTCTGAGGTGAATGAAAGGAGTGCAGTATGAAAGTTCTTTTTGCAGGCGGGGGAACGGGTGGCCATTTATATCCGGGCATCGCTATGGCAGGAGAGCTCAGGACGCTGGTCCCTGATATCGGTATTTCATTTGCCGGGACTCTCAGTGGTATTGAGTCGACCGAAGTGCCGAGGCTTGGCTACAAGCTCCATCTTATTCCTGTCAAAGGCTTGAAAAGGGGTGCGTTTTTTGCAAATATCATTGCCAATGTCGGGGTGCTTGCTGACTTTGCTTCTGCTGTTGGCCGTGCGCTTGCCCTTATTGGCAGGGAGAATCCGGATGTTGTTGTGGGTACTGGGGGATTTGTCAGTGCTCCTGTGCTTTTTGCGGCTCAGCTTCTGCGGAAAAAAACGCTTATTCAGGAACAGAATGCATTTCCGGGTGTAACGACCAGGCTTCTTTCAATACTTGCCAGTGAAGTGCATCTTTCTTTTGAAGAGGCAAGGAAGTTTATAGCAAAAGGAAAGAATGTTTTTGTTTCGGGCAATCCTGCACGTTCGTTTGAACATATAAATGCTTCTGCGGCAAGGGGCGGCTTCGGCCTGCACCGGGAGCGCCCGACCCTGCTCGTTTTTGGAGGGAGCCGGGGAGCCCGGGCGATCAATAATGCTGTACTTCAGCGGTTAAGTGAGATCACCGGTTCGGCAAATCTTATCTGGCAGACAGGTACGCTTGATTTTGAGCGGATAAAGAACCAGGTTACCCCCTCCCCTTATGTATGGGTTGCTCCCTATATTGAGGATATGGGCTCAGCTTACAGTGCAGCTGATCTTGTGTTGTGTCGGGCAGGAGCTTCAACTCTTGCGGAGCTGACCAATCTCGGGCAGCCGTCGGTTCTGGTGCCCTATCCGTATGCGACCGGAGATCATCAGCGTTATAATGCTCAGGCGCTTGTCAGGAACGGAGCGGCTATCATGATTGAGGATGATGCTCTTGGTGAAGAGAAATCGATAATACATATTCTTGAACTGCTTCATAACCCTGAAAAACTGAAAATCATGGGGGGTGCTTCACGCAAACTGGCATATCCGGATGCGGCACATCAGCTTGCCCTGCGAATCATTGGCCTTGCAAAAAAATCTTAAGGAAAAGAGCTTACACATGGAACTGGGGAAAACAAAAAGCGTTCATATTGTTGGAATTGGAGGCGCAGGAATGAGCGCCATAGCGGAACTGCTTCTGAAGTCGGGTTTCGGGGTTTCAGGTTCTGATATTTCATCCGGCGAGGTAACCGATAAACTGGTCGATCATGGAGCGATTATTTATCGGGGACATCGTGCTGAGCAGATTGCATCGAGCGATGTAGTTGTCTACTCATCAGCAGTCAGACCTGAAGAGAATATTGAAATCATAGCTGCTGAAAAAGCAGGCATTCCCGTTATCAAGCGGGATGAGATGCTTGGCGAACTCATGCGATACAAGTACGGGATATGCATTGCCGGCACCCATGGCAAGACAACGACCACCGCCATGATCGCCACAATGCTTATCGAGTCGGGAGAGTCGCCTACGGTCATGATTGGCGGGATATCGGACTATCTGAAAGGGAGTACGGTTGTCGGCGACGGGAAATATATGGTTATCGAGGCCGATGAGTTTGATCGTGCGTTTTTAAAGCTTACTCCGACTATTGCTATTGTCAACAGTCTTGAGTCGGAGCATATGGATACCTACGGGACACTTGATGACCTTAAACAGGCTTTCATTGCTTTTGCCAACAAAGTCCCGTTTTACGGGCGGGTGATCTGTTGTGTTGACTGGCCGGAGATCAGAAAGATCATCCCCTCAATGAACCGTCTTCATACCACGTTCGGAATCGACGAACCTGCCGATGTCATGGCCACGGATATTGTCCTTGAGAAACAACGGGCCGTTTTTACCCTTCAGGCTTATGGGAAAGAGTATCGCGATGTCTGTATCAATGTGCCGGGTAGACATAATGTGCTTAACGCCCTGGCCGCGTTTTCAGCCGGTATTGAGCTGGGGATTGATGCGGAACGTCTGATTGCCGGCCTTGGCAGGTATAGCGGCATGAGGAGAAGGTTTCAGGTTAAATTCGACAATGGCGCAGGATTGATGGTTGTTGATGATTACGCACACCATCCTTCCGAAGTCAAGGCGACCGTGAAAGCGGCCAAAAGCGGATGGATTGATTCGAAAGTCATTGCTGTTTTTCAGCCGCATTTATTTTCCCGTACAAGGGAGTTTGCTGATGAGTACGGCTGGGCACTTTCAAGAGCTGATATTGTTTATGTGGCCGATGTTTATCCCTCACGTGAAAAGGCTGCGGATTTCCCTGGTGTTGACGGGGAAATGGTGGCTGCCGCTGTTCGAAAGGCAGGGGGAAAGCATGTTGAGTTTATTGCCGAAAGGGAGCCTCTTTTTACAGCTCTTGTGGAGCATATTGCGAATCGGAATATGCTTCTTTTCATGGGCGCCGGCGATATTACTCTCCTTGCTTCGAGAGTCGCCGGAGTGTGCCTTGAAAAAACTGCATTGAACTGAGCCTGACACCATGAAAGGATTTGAAAAAACCTTTGCTTATGTCTGATTTCGAACGAAATGAATATCCGGGATATTTGCCCGTTACCGATTCTCAGAGTTCGTCTGACGTGGGCGAAGGCGGGGATGGCAGATATGATGATTCGCAGGCTGATTCCGGCAGCTGGAAAGCAAGAGTATTTATTTTTCTGATAGTGCTTGCCGGTTTGGCTGGTTTGGCTTTATATTCGTCGCGATGGAAAAAGGAAGTGATTGTTCGCGATATTGTTGTTGAGGGGGTTTCGAGTACTGTCGCGAAGGATTTTTCATCAAGTATGAAAGTCTATAAGGGAAGAAATCTTCAGGAACTTGATCCGGCAGAATTAAAAGCCAGAGTTATGCTGTTCCCTTATGTCAGGGATGCAGTGATCAGCAAGGAGCTGAACGGAATTGTCCGCATCAGGGTTATTGAGCGCGTTCCTGTTGCTCTGACGGTGATGGGTGGTGCTGTTATGGCCGTTGACACTGAAGGATTTCTTTTACCGGGGAAACAGGAGTTTTCAGCGCAGTTCCCGAAATTACTTTCCGTTTCGGGCATAAGCCGGTTGAAGAGTGCTGGAAATGGATTGCAACAGCTTGACAGGCGTGATGTAGAGGTGCTCCGGCAGTTTCTTGAAGCGCTTTCCGGGACTAAATATGCACGCATGCTCATTCGCGAACTTCATTTCGCCGGTAACAATATGACCTGCTTTATTGCGGTTCAGGCTCCTACATGTTTTATTGTCGGTAATGACGGCAACTTCAAGGAAAAGTTGAAAAAATTCGAGATATTCTGGCTCAAGGTTGTAGCAAAAAAAGGTTTTGGCTCTTATGAAACTGTCGATCTGAGGTTCACTGACAGGATTTTCACCAAGGATGCTGTCTCGTCTCAGGTCGCACAGGGCGGTCCCCGTTTATAATTATGCAGGAATGGATACAATGCTGAAAAGCAATATTGCGGTTGGTCTTGATATCGGTACTACGAAGGTATGCGTTGTGGTTGCCGAAAAAGATGAAATAAGAAAGCTCAATGTACTTGGGAAAGGACGATCCAATTCCGATGGACTTCAGAGAGCTACCGTTGTCAATATCAACAAGACCGTAGATGCGATAAAGTCAGCCGTCGCTGATGCTGAACGGGAGTCATCCATTCGCATTCTCGGTGTCAATGTCGGTATTTCCGGTGCGCATGTGCACTGTATTCACAGTAATTCGGAAATAAGCATCAACCAGACAGGGATTGTCAATGACTCCGATGTAAAGCGGTTTCTTGAAAAGGCGAAGACCAATATCAGATATCTGGATATTGATCATGAAATTATTCATGTTATTCCGCAGGAATTTATTGTTGATGATCAGGAGGGGCTTCTTGATCCGATAGGAATGGCCGGGACGACAATGAGAGGCAGTGCTTATATCGTTGTAGGGCTGAGGACAAAGATCCGCAATATCAAACAGTGTGTCGAGAAGGCAGGGCTGGAGATCAGTGCGGTTACCTTTGAGCCTGTTGCCTCCGGTATGGCTGTCATGAAGGAGCGTGAGAAGAAAAGCGGAGTTGTTGTCATTGATATTGGAGGAGGTACCACGGAGGTGGCGATCTATATTGACGGAGCAATCCGCTACTCGGAGGTTATCAAGGTCGCGGCAAATGATGTAACCCATGATCTGGCTCATGGAGTGAAGGCGCTTTACGAAGTCGCTGAAGAGCTGAAAATAAAGCACGGCTGTGCATACAGCCAGATCAGCGGCGATGATGAGGATATTCTTATTGAAGGTATTGAAGGCAGACCGCAGAAATCTTTTCCGAAGAGCTCGCTGACCATGATCATTGAAGCCAGGATGATGGAGATTCTGGAACTGGTCCGGGACTCTGTCAAGCGGTCAGGGTATTATGAATATATCAATGCCGGAGCAATCATTACGGGCGGCGGTTCCCTGCTGCCGGGTACCGAAGAACTTGCCCATGATGTTCTGGGGCTTGATGTTCGAATCGGCTATCCTGAAGGGGTATCGGGCGGGATCAAGGGCTCTGTTAATAACCCGATGTATGCTACCGTTATGGGGCTTGTTGCCTATGCTTTTCAGAACAATCTTTCAGAAGATCATAATTTTTCTTCTTCATCAGGAGTAATTCCGGCTGATATTCCCGCGCAGGTTACGGAGGAACCAGAGGTACAGGAGCCGAATCCTCCGGCAAAAAAAATAGTGGACCGTATGAAGAAGTTCTGGGATAATCTATGATGAGAGATAAAAAAAGCCTTTTAACAGAGGAGAACTGACCAATGGCATTTGAGCTTGATCCCGGGCTGTTTGACAGTGACCAGGGTAAAGGGGTTACGATCAGGATTGTTGGTGTCGGCGGCTGCGGTGGCAATGCCGTAAATAACATGATTGACAGGAAAATAAGCGGTGTTGAATATATCGTGTTCAATACAGACCGTCAGGCGCTTCTGAACTCGAAAGCCCCTCTCAGGGTGCAGATAGGCAAGAAAGCCACAAACGGACTTGGCGCGGGAGCCGATCCTGCCAAAGGGCGGCAGGCTGCTGATGACGACCGTGAAATAATTGCGGCTCAGCTTAGAGGCGCTGATCTTGTATTTATTGCCGCAGGCATGGGTAAAGGTACCGGCACAGGCGCTGCTCCGGTTATTGCCTCTATAGCACGGAATATGGGCATACTCACCATCGGAGTTGTTACCAGGCCGTTCAATTTTGAGGGTCAGGTAAAGGCCAAGATTGCTGATGGAGGGATTGCTGAACTGCGAAAATACATCGATACTCTTATTCTGGTCGAAAATGAGAAGATATTGAGTATCGCCGAAGAGGGGGTAAGCGCTACTGAAGCCTTCAACATGGCAAATGATGTCCTGTACAGGGCAGCAAAAGGCATTGCAGATATTATTACCCGTCATGGACATGTCAATGTCGATTTTGCCGATGTCCGCAGCATCATGTCCGGAGCGGGAGATGCCGTTATGGGTTCTGCTGCTGCGGCAGGTGATCGCCGTGCCCTTAAAGCGTCGTCTGATGCTCTGAACAGTCCGCTTCTTGAAGGGGTATCGGTTAAGGGGGCAAAAGGAGTGCTTGTCAATATTACCGGCGAGGTTACCATGAGGGACATGTCGGACGCGATGAATTACATTGAAGAACAGGTCGGAAGTGATGCCAAGATTATCAATGGCTATGTGGATGAACCCCAGGTATCGGGTGAAATCAGGGTAACAGTTATTGTTACCGGTTTCAAGAGAAAAGAGCTTGCGGAGGGAAAAGACCCGTTAGTCCGACGTCCTGTTACACCGGTGCATGGAATCAGGTCAGGTCAGGCAGCACCATCTGTCAGGCAGGCCGTTTCTCTTTATCCTGAGCGGCAGGAAAATGATTTGCGTATTCCTGCCTATATAAGAAGACAGTTGTCGATACATGATCCTCGTGAGGTCGGGAGTAAAAAAAACAGTGTGCATGATGGAGCCATTAATCCATCCCATATCGGCGGGAACGAGGAACATGAAGACCGGATTGAGAAAGGCCTGTCAGATACCCCGGCTTATCTTCGCCGGAAGAGCAATTAAGAAATCTGAATTTTATTAACAAATTAAAGAATGTGATGAAGTATAGTTCCCTCTCTGCAGAAGACGCGGTAGCTAAAATCAAGTCAGGGGACAGGGTTTTTTTGCATACTGCCGCAGCAACACCGCAGCGGTTGATCGAAGCCATGGTTCAGCGCTCAGCTGAGTTGAAAAATGTTGAAATTGTCAGTCTCCATACCGAGGGTGATGCTGCCTATACAAGACCGGAATATCGTGACAGTTTTCGATTGAACGCCTTGTTTGTCGGAAAAAATGTCCGTCCGTCAGTTCAGCAAGGTAACGGTGATGCGATTCCTGTTTTTCTGAGCGATATCCCTTCCCTTTTTCAGAACAATATTCTTCCGCTTGACGTCGCCCTTGTGCATGTTTCGCCTCCTGACCGGCACGGCTACTGCTCTCTCGGCGTTTCGGTCGATGCCACCCTTGCAGCTGTTCACTCGGCCAGGATTGTTATCGCCCAGGTTAATCCGAACATGCCTCGCACACATGGCGAAGGTATGCTTCATACCAGCAAGATTCATGCGATGATTGATGTGTCGGATCCTATTCTTGAGACTCCAAGACGTGCCTTGAGTGATATAGAAATTCGTATCGGCAACCATATTGCCTCTATTGTTGAGGATGGGGCGACGCTTCAGATGGGAATCGGTGCTATTCCTGATGCAACACTTGCAGCTCTTTCGGGACACAAGGATCTTGGCATTCATTCTGAAATGTTTTCGGATGGGGTTATTGAGCTGGTGGAGAAAGGAGTGATTAACGGCCGTAAAAAACGGAGCCATAAGGAGATTATTGTGGCCAGTTTTCTTATCGGAACCAGAAAGTTATATGATTTTGTGGACGATAATCCACTGGTTGCAATGCTGCCTTCCGATTACGTCAACGATACCCGGGAAATCAGGAGAAATCCCCGTGTGACGGCTATTAACAGCGCCCTCGAAATTGATATGACCGGTCAGGTATGTGCTGATTCTATCGGGCAGAAATATTATTCAGGCGTTGGAGGTCAGATGGACTTTATACGCGGTGCAGCGCTTTCAGAGGGCGGCAAACCGATTATTGCGCTCCCGGCCACTACAAATAAAGGGTTGTCGAGGATTGTGCCGCAGCTTAAGCCGGGGGCCGGTGTCGTTACGACCAGAGCTCATGTGCAGTATGTGGTTACTGAGTTTGGTATTGTAAACCTGCATGGCAAAAATCTCAGGCAGAGAGCTGAAGCACTTGCAAGCATTGCACACCCGGATTTCAGGGAGGACATCTCTCGTCAGGCACATGATCTTTATGGCTCATACGGCAAGGGCTACTGGTAATATTTTCTGCTGGTCGTCAGGTCGAAATCTACAGCGACCTGACACCGATTATGCTGACCATGCGCCCCGTTATTCCATTATCGCGCCGATAGGAAAAAAACAGACTGCTGTCTGCAAAGGAGCAGAATCGGGATCGTTCGATATTTGATGCGGGAATGCCTGATTCAAGCAGCTGCCGGTAGTTTACCGTGCTGAGATCAAGCATGTATGTATCACGGTCTTTCGATGAAGTTGAAAGCTGGCAGTTTTCCTCTGGGAACTCCCTTGCTACCTCAGGGCCGACCTCATAGGCCGCGGACGAAATCCCTGTTCCTATATAAGCTGAACACTCGGCAGGAATGGAGTTGAAGTTTTTCTGCATGGCAGCAATAGTTTTCATCACAATTCTCCCCGCACTTCCTTTCCAGCCGGCGTGAACCGCCCCTGCGGCATGATGCCTGGGGTCAAAGATCAGCACAGGAAAACAGTCCGCTGTAAAAATGCATAAAAAGAGATCTTTTTTGTTTGTAATGAAAGCGTCATAACCATGGTATCTTCCGGGCGTTTCGGCTGTCAGTATTTCCGTTCCGTGAACCTGAACTGAGCTGACCATCCTGTCGGGATTAATACCGGCTGCTTTGCAGAGCAGCAGGGTGTTTTCATGAACCCGTTCTGCGCTGTCCAGAGTATTTATGCCCAGATTCAGAGAAGAATATGGGCCTTCGCTTACGCCACCAGTTCTTGTGCTCTGCAGAGCGATGAGCGCGTTGAATTTGCGTAAGCAGTCCGGTATAATATAGTTGAGCGGCACGCCTCTGATTTTATAGGGTTTATAGACAAGAATGTGCGCAAGGGTTCATTATTTCACGAAGAGATAGTATCTTTACCATCTGACTTATCACCTTTGTGACCATCTTAAGATTGTTTTGTGCAGGATGTGATCGTGATTAGAATGTAAAGAAAGACGCTCAATAATGACAAAACATGATCAAGAGCGCTTTGGGGATCAATTCGGACGTTCTGTCCGGGCGATTTCCGACTACATGGGGATTGGACTGCAGATTGCCGTAAGCTTTGCTTTTTTCGTATTTCTGGGCTATTGGGCAGATGGCAGGCTTGGTACTTCACCACTCCTGTTTCTTGCAGGTGTTGTTCTTGGTATGGCCGGAATGGCTCTCGTTCTGATGAAAGTAGTGCGACAGGCTAACAAAAAAAAATAAAGCAGGTTGCTTTCATTCTGTTGTTAATCAAGAAAGAAAAGGTATACATGAAGCCATTGTTTGAATTTTTTATTAAGTTATGTATCTTGTCCGTCATTTTATGGGGAGTTGTTTTTGCAGGCCTTAATCCCGGAAGTGTAGATTACCACTCGGTGTTTCTTGCCTGGATAATGGTGGTTGCCAATACTGTTGCTGGTTATCTGCTTTTTGATTATGCACTTGACAAGGAATCAGCGGTATTTACAAAGGTCGTATTCGGTGGCCTGACTGTCCGGCTTTTAGTGTTGATGGTGCTGGTCGCGGTTATTATTATCAGGAACCTCGCGGTCATCAACGACTTTGTCTTTTCATTCTTTGCGTTTTACTGTATCTATGTGATTGTTGAAATTCTCGGGTATCAAAAGAAAAACAAACAGAAAAAGAAAACTGCATGAAACGGGTAAACGTCCTAAAGCCTAAGGCTCTTTTAAAGGTTATTGCGATTCTTGTGCCACTTCTTCTCAATGTGAATGGCCATGCTTTTGCAGCGTCCGGACAGTCGTCAGACGTTCCCAAAAACAGTGCTGCCGCTGTCGCTTCACCGGCAGTTTCCGTTCCTGCAGCTGAAGCCGCACATGGCGCTGAAGCTCCTGAAGGAGAGGAAAAGGCAGGTGATGTCATCATGCATCACATCCTCGATAACAATGTCTTTGCTTTTGAACCTTTCGGGTCAGTCACTCTTCCTAAAATAGTTGTCGGCGGTTTTGATATTTCAATCACAAAGCACGTTGTAATGCTCTGGCTGGTGTCGGCATTGCTTTTGATCGTCTTTACCGTTGTCGGTGGCAAATACAAGACACTTACTCCCCGTAACGCTCCCAAGGGTCTGGCTAATGCGATGGAGGCGCTTGTAGAGTTTATACGGCTCGATGTGGCAAAGTCAAACATAGGGCATGGCTACGAAAAGCATCTTCCTTATCTGCTGACGGTTTTCTTTTTTATCCTGTTCTGCAACCTGCTGGGCCTTATTCCCTACGGAGCAACTGCTACCGGTAATGTCAACGTTACCCTTACTCTTTCTATTTTCACCTTCTTCGTTACCCAGATTGCCGCATTCAAGGCTCACGGTGTCAAAGGGTATCTTCAGCACCTTACCGCCGGTACTCACTGGTCACTATGGATTATCATGGTTCCCATTGAGATAATCGGGCAGTTTACAAAGCCGTTTGCGCTTACCATTCGTCTTTTTGCAAACATGACCGCAGGACATATCATCATTCTCAGCTTGATTTTCATCAGCTTCATTCTGAAAAGTTATATAGTCGCTGCAGCCGTTTCAGTTCCGTTTGCCATTTTTATTGATCTTCTTGAGCTTTTCGTTGCGTTTCTTCAGGCGTTTGTTTTTACCATGCTTTCCGCGCTCTTTATTGGTCTTGCCACTGCGCACGAAGGACATGACGAGCCTGCAGCCGGTGCTGCGCATCATTAAAATGAACTCAGGATTATTAAGAAATAACTCTTATTTTGATACTTTTTATTAAGCGCTTTTAAAACTGCTAATTATCCTTTAGCAAAAAACTTACAACAAATAAACGGAGGTAATTACAAGATGGAAGGTTTAGGTTTAGCTTATTTAGGTGCAGGTCTTGGCGCCGGTCTGGCAGTTATTGGTGCAGGTCTTGGTATTGGTAACATTGCAGCTTCAGCCGCTGAGGGTACCGCCCGTCAGCCGGAAGCTACTTCTGATATCCGTACTACCATGATTATTGCTGCTGCTCTTATTGAAGGTGTCGCATTGTTTGGCGAAGTTATCTGTGTGCTTCTTGCTCTTAAGTAATATTGAGCATCTGTAAAGACTCAATACAGAAGATATCTCGATTGCGACTGATCTTTTTTCAGGTCGCAATCGGGTTTTATTAACCGTTAACGGAAACATTGTTCATGCTTACGTCAGGAATTATACTTCTTGCCGGTAGTCTTCTGAGCCCGAATCCCGGTCTTATTTTCTGGACTGCGATCACATTCGTGATAGTATTGCTTATTCTCAAGAAGATTGCCTGGGGACCTATCCTCACTGCTCTGGAAGAAAGGGAAAAAGGGATTCAGTCATCCATCGACCGTGCGCACCAGGCAAAGGATGAATCTGAAGCTATTCTGCGTAAAAACAAGGAACTGCTTGCAAAAGCTGACGCTGAATCTGACAGGATTATCCGTGAGGGAAAGGACTTTGCCGAAAAACTCCGTGCTGATATATCTCAAAAAGCTCAGGCGGAAGCTCAGAAAATGATTTCCTCGGCCAAAGAGGAGATAGAGCAGGAAAAACGCCGCGCGCTCGATGTCCTGAGAAATGAAGTTGCAGATCTTGCCGTCAAGGGCGCTGAAAAGATTATCAAGACCACTCTTGATGCCGATATTCAGAAAAGGATCGTTGACAGCATGATTCAGGATCTTTCATCAAACCGTAACTGAAAAAGGTCACGACATGTCAAGTGTAATTACAAGCCGGCGATATGCTTCCGCTCTTTTTTCAGCAGCTGAAGAGGGTAATTTTCTTGATCAGATTGTTGAAGAGCTTCAGCTGATCAAGGTTGCTCTTGAACAATCCCGTGATCTCGTTCAAGCTATGCGCAGCCCTCTGCTCAAAGGTGATAAAAAAATTCACATACTTGAGGATATCTTCAAGGATTCCATCGGGGAAAAATTGTTCATTTTTTTAAAGCTGGTTGCCAGAAAAAAACGTGCAGGGCTTCTGCCGGAAATTATTGACGAATTCCAGGTTATTCTTGATGAAAAAAGAGGGATAATCAATGTCGATATTACCAGTGCCGTTAAACTATCCGACGAACAGTCCAGCGAACTGGTCCACCGCCTTGAGGTTTATACCGGTAAGAAAATCCGGGCGAAGATGGCTCAAAATGAAGCGCTTATCGGTGGCGTATCCGTGAAAATCGGTGATACCATCTTTGACGGCAGCATAAGTCATCAGCTTCTGAGGTTCAGAGAAGCGCTCGTTGCTGTAAAGGCGTAATCTTCAGCCATCTGACGGCGACGGATTTCAAAATGTAATAGCCTGCTTTTGCAGGCTATTTTTTTTAATTTTTTTGCTGTATTTTCGAAAGCGTTGCAATAATTATGCGGTGTCCGGATATCGGGGCTTTAGCTCAGTTGGTAGAGCGTCTCGTTCGCAATGAGAAGGTCAGGG
>JBAWYL010000014.1:0-68187 GCA_037143555.1 Chlorobiaceae bacterium | reverse complement strand
GCTTACGGAAGTGCTCACGCTCTTTGACTGCCGCTGCCGTGGTCGCTACCCCCACGCGTACTCACTCTCCTTATCATCCCGACACGCAGTGAACAATCGATGTTCTCCCCGCATTCATCTATTATAAGTCCCATAAGTCCCATCCGTCCCATAACTCCTATTCCACTCAAACAAAGCCCTCATTAAAAGCATTGCTGGAATCATGACATGAAATCCTTATCAGATATTACAACCATTGCTCGACCGGCAGGCGTTGTTCTGTATCGCTGTTTCGAGCTTCGGGGTTTATCAGAAATGGATCGCTCAAGCAATCCTGCTGAAAGGAGTGGTTCAAGATATTGCTTACGGAAGTGCTCACGCTCTTTGACTGCCGCTGCCGTGGTCGCTACCCCCACTCGCACTCACTCTCCTTATCATCCCGACACGCAGTGAACAATCGATGTTCTCACCGCATTCATCCATTATAAGTCCCATAAGTCCCCTCCGTCCCATAACTCCTATTTCACTCAAAGGTTGCTTCTAGGGGAGCTTGCCGTGCCAGCATCTCAGCGGACCATCCTCAATCATGATTGCGCAGTAGTTGCACTCGATGCAGCGCGATGCCCTCTGCCGCCCCTCCTGCAGGTTACGCACAATGTTCGGCTCAATAACAAACGGACGCGACATGGAAATAAAATCAGCCGTGCCGCTTTCGAGCACACCGGTGATATCCTTAAGCGTATGGATGCCCCCCACGGCAATGACGGGAATCGAGACATCTTGCCTGATTGCTTTTGCAACATCAATATTGTACCCACGCCAGGGCTTGGGCGATGGCATGGCCAGGCGAAGCAGGGGCGCAAGAACTTTCTTGACCGGTGCAGGCAGCGACTTGAACCTGAAGTTGCTGGCAAGCAGCGCTTCTGACGGAAAAACAGGTCCCCTCATGATTGAAAGTCCCTCCTCCATAGTGCCCGAAGAAACCTCTATGCCCGAACATCCCGAAACTTCAAGCAGACGGGCGATTTCTACAGCTTCAACAAGCCGCATCCCTCCCCGCCGGTGATCGAACCCGTTAATTTTGACCAGCACGGGATAGTCGCCCTCCTCTGCCCTGATGCGGCGGAGTATTTCCGAGACAATGCGGAACTTGTTCGCGATCGAACCACCCCAACGGTCTCGGCGCCGGTTCGTATAGCTTGAAAGAAACTCTGCAAGGAGGTAACCGTGCGCCAGATGAAGCTGGACACCATCAAACCCGGCTTTTCTTGCCCGCCCGGCAGCAGCAGCAAAGCTGCCGATAATGGTTTCAATCTCCCTTTCACTGAGTTCGTGAGGTCGCTCCTCATTGAAAATAAAGTCCTTCAGCGGTGAAGGTGCGACCGTAGGCATACCGGTTATCGCCGAACGGGTCTGGCGTCCGCAATGGGCAATCTGCAGGATAATCGGCGTCCCGCAACCGTGAACCGCATCCGTGAGCTTCCGATAGGCAGGAATCAGCGAGTCATCATGTATCATCAGCATGTTGGCGAGGCTGCTCTTCCCGTCCTGCTGCACACCCGCATAGCCGGTAATGATCGCGCCAGCCCCGCCTTCCGCAAGTGCCGTGTAGAGTTTTTCATGAGCCGCACCGGGCGCTCCGCTTTCATCAGCCATACTTTCATGCGTGGCGGAACGAATCAGGCGGTTCCGCAATGTCATCCCCGCAAGGGTCGCCGGCTGGAAAAGGTCAAAAGTCATAATGGTCATATTATCAATTAATCACTACAATTATTGTATTTCAACCAATCGGATCCAAAAACAAAAAGCTTTCATGCCCGCTGAAACTCTATGGCCGCTGATGCGGTTTCTTATCTAAAGAACATCCATAATTATTGCAAAACAGGATAACACCCATGATTGCCGAAAATACCAAAGCTCCGGATTTCACCCTCCCCGATTCAGAAGGCAACAATATCTCGCTTTCGGATTTCGCAGGCCAACGGGTACTGCTTGTCTTCTATCCCGCAGACGATTCTCCGGTCTGCACCACACAGCTCTGCAGTTACCGCGACAACTATACCGAATTCACCAAACGCGGCATTACCATCATCGGTATCAGCACCGATACCATAGAATCCCACAAGCAGTTCGGCAAAAAAAACAGTTTGCCCTTTACCCTGCTCAGCGATCATGATAAACGGGTAAGCCAGATCTACGATGCCATAGCCTTTCTCGGCATATCGCAACGAGCTTACGTTCTCATCGACGAAACCGGTACAGTGAGGCTATCGTTTAACGACCTTTTGCCGCTTTTCTACCAGTCGACACGTGACCTGCTTGCGAAAATAGATGCCATGAAACCGCAGTAGCCTTGACTGAACTTCTGGGGGTCATCTGCGTCAGCTCATTTTTAACAACAATCACGATCCCCGCCCCCGGGAGCGCCGAGCCCCAGCTCGGCATTAACCATACAGGATTCTGCAAAAAAGCATGAAAATACCTGTCGTCCCGCTACACCAGACGGTGGAGCAATATTATTGAGATGAAGGTATGAAAAGTGGCGAGTACAGCCTCAATTCTCAGGGTTGAAATCAAGGCCATCACCCACGGTATCTTTGCATAGAGGGCTCGAAGTGTGAATAGCTTTCACAGAGACCGTTTTGTGATTGTTTTCAGTATTGCCTTTTGTGATAATTTTCTTCTTTGTTAGATAGTTAATGCTGATTGTTGATGTTTCGCCGCTATTGCGCATAGTGTCTGTGGAGTCGTAGCCAATGAGGTTGAAGCAGTTGTCCTGATATCTAAAGGTGAACTTGCTTTCCGAAGTGGACCATGAACCGGCGCTCATCCACACATTAAAAAATATAAAATAATCTTTTTAATAACGGCGGACAGGGTCGATTTATGGGGGTTTAGGGGTTTAGTAGGGATTGTATCAGATTGAGGAGGTCAGTTTTATTGATTGGTTTGGTGATGAATGCATCGCATCCGGCAACTTCGCCTTTTTGTTGTTCTTCTTTTGAGGCAAATGCGGTTTGGGCTATAACGGGCAGATCAGGTCGGAATTTTTTGATCTCTTTTGTGGCTTCGTAACCGTTCATGCCGGGCATTTTTATGTCCATGAGCACCAGATTGATTTCGGGGTGATGCCGGACAAGTTCTACAGCTTCCCATCCATTGACGGCGTACAGGAGGGTGAGGGTTTCGGACTGCAGGCTCTTGTTGAGGAGGATGGTGCTGACTTCATCATCTTCGACGATGAGAATACAGCAGGCAGTTGTCTGTGGGCAGTGGGCATGCAGGAGTGCAGTGGGCAGTTGATAGCTGGTGACAGGGTTGTGGGGCAGGGTGACGGTGAAGGTTGTACCTGCTCCTTCAATTGACTGTACATTGATAGTGCCGCCGAGGAGTTCGACGAATGATTTTGAAATGCTCAGGCCGAGACCAGAACCTTCGTGGTTGCGGGTCAAAGAATTGTTGAGCTGGTGGAAGCGGTCGAAAATCTTTTTGTGTTTGTTGGCGGGAATGCCGATGCCCGAGTCGACGCAGTAAAACTCAAGCATGTTCTCTTTTTTTGTATACCCAAAGTCAATGCCGCCAGTCGAAGTGAACTTGATAGCGTTCTGAATAAGGTTTGCGAGGATTTGGCTGAGCTTCTGGGCGTCAGTCTGGATAAGGCTTTCGCTGTCGGCAAGCCCATTGCAGCAGGTTAACCGCAACCCCTTTTTCTGTGCCTCAAGGCGGAATTGAGTCTGAAGATCAAGCAGAAGCTTGTTGAGAGGCGTTTCGGTTATCTTCACCGTTGTTTCTTTGGCGTCAAGACGCGAAATATCAAGAATGTCGCTGATGAGATTCATCATGCGCTTGCCGCTTTGCTGAATGAGGTCGATATACTCTGCCAGTTCTTCGCCGGAGAGGTGCGGCTCTTTCAGAAGTTCGGCAAAACCGAGGATGCCGTTCATGGGGGTACGGATTTCATGGCTGATATTGGCCAGAAAGGCTGTTTTCAGGCGGTCGTTCTCTTCAGCTTTTTCTTTGGCTTCCTTTAATTCATCTACCATGCTTTCCAGCTGTATTTCAGCCAGTTTGCGATCGGTGATGTCGATAATTGTACCGATATAGCGAATTGCATGCCTGTTGTCGTCGAATATTGGTTTGCCTCGAGACATCAGCCAGTGAACTGTGCCGTCAGGGTGAAAAACTCGATATTCAGCATGCAGCTCAGTTTCATTGCCGGCAGCAATCGAAACAGCCTGAATTGTCTTTTCACGGTCATCAGGATGAATAGTTTCTGCCCAGAGGTTGAATGAGGGCTGGTTATTGTTTCGTTCCATGCCATACAATGCCCATAATTCATCTGACCATATATTTTCGTTGGTTATCAGGTCCCATTCCCAAACACCTGCATTGGCGGATTCCAATGCATGATTAAATCTTATCCTGCTTTCAATGCGCTCACGCTCTATGCTTTTTCTACCGGTGATGTCGTTAATAATGGCATAGATTAACTTATTGCCATCAATCTCAACAGTGCTGCTGAACAACTCAACGTCCCGAACTGAACCGTCCGATCTTTTATGGCGAAACTCGACAGACTCCTGGTTCGAACCTATGACCTCCTCAATGGAACCCGTCATCTTATCAAAAGGCAGGTCGGTAATATGCTGTATTTGCCTTCTGCAGAGTACTTCCTTATGCCAGCCGTAAAAGACAACAGCGGCTTGATTGGCATCAATGATCTTGCCTGTAAAGGGTTCGATCACTAACATAATGGCGGAATGGTCTTCAAACATTCTGCGAAACCGCTCTTCACTTTTTTGTAATTGATTGTTTGTTTGCAGCAGTTCATCACTGGTCTGAATTAATTCAACTTGCTGCATTTCGAGCTCTATCTGTTGAACGGAGAGCTCATGGATTGTCTTTACCATCTTTTCGGGAGAACTTGGTGTGATGAATGCGGAGTAAAGAGTGCCGGGTATGTTGGTTTGATTGATGCATAATTGCGATTCGGCACGATCCCTTAACTCAGAGAGCAGCTTTGCGACCGGCTTATTATTACTATGTTTTTTTTCTGACATTTGGGGGAGGCATTATCATGTTAAAACCACAAGAAAAACAGACGCCTGAAACGACGTCTCGCGCATCTTCTCTTAAAGCAAAGTCCTATTAATCTATGGGAATGGATGCCGGATTACTCGGCGCATTGAAGGATGGAAGTAAGAAATCCGGCAAACAGTTGAAAAATATATGCATTAAAATAAATTCACAAAAAAAAAGTTGAACTTGAGGAGGAAACAGAACCGGAAGGCTTATTTTGATGTTCATTAGGATTGACCTTGCAAGTGAACCGGTAAACTTGTGAAGTGATTCAGCCGGTTCTGTACTCAAAAAATATATTAAGGAATACACGATGTCGCAAGCGCATGCCCAGGCTTTTCTCGAAAGAATGCAGAGTGATGATGCATTTAATGATGCAGTCACCAGAATAGAGGACGTAGAGACAAAAATGGCCTACATCAACCGCGAGGGATACGATTTTACAGCGGAGGATCTTGAAATGACTTCATACCCGAACAGTGCTGATCAAAATGCAGAATGTCCTTAATCTTCACCTCGGTGCACTTTGATAGCAGCACAGTCATGCAGCCTTGCACAGATTTGCAGAAGACTGCGCCATGAGCAGAACGGGCGCAAAGGGAGCGAGCGCATTCACTTTTTGCCCTCTGCGGGCGTAAGCAAGCCAATAAGGGCAGCAAAAGCAATACAGCTGCCCGCAAAACTATCAGACCTGCCGACGCCAAACCAGACCAGACAGGCTAACTGGTAAGATGAAAAAGGTAAAGAGCGATTACTATAAAGGCAAAAGTAAACACAATTGCACAATACATCAGCAATAACCATAAACCGGTCAGATATAAAGTAATCGCTAAGCGGGTGCCGTTTTTCGTACCACGATGGGGAAATGAACCTGTCCAATCGCTGAATTTGACTATAACAAATAATAATGGGTTAATTATAAAACGGAATAGTTTATTGGCTTTCGAAGCGACAATAAACTGCATCTCTCTGACCCATGCCTCTGCTGTTTCAATGGAATTGTTGATGCCCAATACCGCTTTTACCCTCTTACTGAAGCAATTATAATCGGGGTGATCTCTTTTTGCGCTAATTTCATAACAACGTACTTTATCTACTTCCATACACTGAATGCCCTCGAAGGGCGAAATACGCGAGGGACTTTTACGCACAGGATCAGTATGTGCATCATTTATTGACGGTGACGCTCATCGTAATGCTGACAGCCTTGATCAGCCTTGTTGCTTACCTGCTTTGTAATGGGGTCACTTCTGCTTGAAGCACCGTTTGCCTGTGCTTCGGATTTTATTGATCGACGCTATGCAATTGTTATCGCGGCATTCTTAAGTCTGCTCTGTGCCGTCTATCTCCCTATGGCAATGTATGTCAATTATCAGGCATTCATTTTACTGTTTTTATGGGGCGTGGTCAATGGCGCCATATACGCAATCTCTTTGGCTCTGATTGGTGAAAAATATGAGGGCAATGAATTGGTGGCAGCAAATGCCGGCGGAACAGAGGGGTATTCTTATGATCGGTTACTCTATGGACGTTTCAGCATGCACCCCTGTTATGTAAGACGATCAGGTTATCACGGCTGGGAATGACAGCCGGATAGCTGAGGCCCTGGTAGTGAGTGTCGATGAACGCTTCGATGAAACTGTCGATTTTCTGCAAGTTGCACGCTGCCTTCGACAGCGGGTTGAGAATTGGCATTCTGAAGAGGGTGATCAGCTCCTCGCGACTTGAAACGCCCGTTAGCGGTGTGTCGATCGGGTATATCGACACATCAAAGTGCCGGCCTGAAAGCTCACTGAAAAATCCTGAGTCGTTGATGATAGCGTGAAGCTCACGGTTCGTCCTGGCCTCGTCGACGCGCCCTTCCGCCTCCTGATAACTTACACCGACTATCGCCGTCGGGGCTGAAGGCTGGTTGACCACTATAGCGAGGTTACCGCCGGTTTTAACGAGCGAAAGAGACATCCTGACTTTTTCGCGTACATCATTGATGCCCTCAAAGTGGTAGAGCATATGTGACATCGTGACAAGGTTGAACCCGTCAGGATGGTCATTGCGTACCCTCTCCAGAGACGACGACTCCCATGGGTAGGGATAGACATTATCGAATCGCTTGCTGAGCATATCGACGCATTGCGGGTTTGGTTCCAGAAGAATCAGTTTCCCGACGTACCGTTGCATAAGGTCGGGCAGATGCCCCTGACCCGCGCCAATATCAAATACTGAAAATCCTGCATTGAGGATCTCCGGGAGGATTCCCAGCTTCTTCATCTTCTCAACGAGGAGATCGTTCTGCAAAGAATAACGATGAAAAAGTGTAAGCGCCTGTTCAAAAACTTCGTAGTCTCGACTCATGAAGTATAAAGGTTGCTTGCATATTGGCTGTCCAAGCCCAAAGCCCAAGGTGGGCTCTATCTATCCTTTAACTGATTTTACTTTTTATTTTACGTCTGAACAACAATATTTTTTGTAAACCGTATGAAATTGTCGAAAAAGTTTGAGGTAAAGGAAAGCCGGCAAGCGCGATTCTGGCGTCAGTGCAACCGGGTACAATGAACCCTAAGTGAAATATTGCAGCCATCCATCTGCGAGCCTTGTAAATCAGGTCAACCCTTTTCTCCTGAACCTTTTTCGTTAAGTTGTTATACAGTGCTGAGTGCTGGGGTTTAGGGGTTTAGTAGGGATTGTATCAGATTGAGGAGGTCAGTTTTATTGATTGGTTTGGTGATGAATGCATCGCATCCGGCAACTTCGCCTTTTTGTTGTTCTTCTTTTGAGGCAAATGCGGTTTGGGCTATAACGGGCAGATCAGGTCGGAATTTTTTGATCTCTTTTGTGGCTTCGTAACCGTTCATGCCGGGCATTTTTATGTCCATGAGCACCAGATTGATTTCGGGGTGATGCCGGACAAGTTCTACAGCTTCCCATCCATTGACGGCGTACAGGAGGGTGAGGGTTTCGGACTGCAGGCTCTTGTTGAGGAGGATGGTGCTGACTTCATCATCTTCGACGATGAGAATACAGCAGGCAGTTGTCTGTGGGCAGTGGGCATGCAGGAGTGCAGTGGGCAGTTGATAGCTGGTGACAGGGTTGTGGGGCAGGGTGACGGTGAAGGTTGTACCTGCTCCTTCAATTGACTGTACATTGATAGTGCCGCCGAGGAGTTCGACGAATGATTTTGAAATGCTCAGGCCGAGACCAGAACCTTCGTGGTTGCGGGTCAAAGAATTGTTGAGCTGGTGGAAGCGGTCGAAAATCTTTTTGTGTTTGTTGGCGGGAATGCCGATGCCCGAGTCGACGCAGTAAAACTCAAGCATGTTCTCTTTTTTTGTATACCCAAAGTCAATGCCGCCAGTCGAAGTGAACTTGATAGCGTTCTGAATAAGGTTTGCGAGGATTTGGCTGAGCTTCTGGGCGTCAGTCTGGATAAGGCTTTCGCTGTCGGCAAGCCCATTGCAGCAGGTTAACCGCAACCCCTTTTTCTGTGCCTCAAGGCGGAATTGAGTCTGAAGATCAAGCAGAAGCTTGTTGAGAGGCGTTTCGGTTATCTTCACCGTTGTTTCTTTGGCGTCAAGACGCGAAATATCAAGAATGTCGCTGATGAGATTCATCATGCGCTTGCCGCTTTGCTGAATGAGGTCGATATACTCTGCCAGTTCTTCGCCGGAGAGGTGCGGCTCTTTCAGAAGTTCGGCAAAACCGAGGATGCCGTTCATGGGGGTACGGATTTCATGGCTGATATTGGCCAGAAAGGCTGTTTTCAGGCGGTCGTTCTCTTCAGCTTTTTCTTTGGCCACTGACAATTCGATCAAAATATCTTGCAACTCAATTTCGGCCACCTTGCTGACGGTGATATCGGTGTTTGTGCCGAGCATGCGAATTGGCTTGCCATCCAAAGTACGGGTGACAACTTTGCCGCGGTCAAGTACCCAGATCCACTGTCCATTTTTATGTTTTACCCGGTATTCACATACAAAATGTTCCAACTCGCCGTTGAAATGTTGTTCCAATATTTCAACTATATGTTGATAATCATCCGGATGAGCAAGATCCTGCAGGGTTTGCAGGTTTACCGGAGAAAGTTCCTGCCGGCTATATCCTTTTATTTCAAACCAGCGATCGTTAACGATGCATTCATTGGTCACTACATTCCACTCCCATGTGCCAACCTGAACGGCATTAATGATTGCCTCAAAGTGTTCATTACTTTCTCTCAAAGCCTCTTCCGCATGCTTGCGATCGGTAATGTCATGGATAATGACATGAATAACAGCCTGACCATCGATCTCTATCTTGTTACGGGAAATCTCTACATCGCGAATGGAACCGTCAGCCCTTTTATGGTAGCCTGAAAATCTATTACATTGCTCGTTAATGACGCTTGACAAGCTGCTTCTTACAGCTTCGGGCGTTAACATATTGATCTCCCCGACATGCTTTTGCCTCAGCTCTTCAATAGACCAGCCATACCAATCCGACCCTGCCTGATTTATATCTAAAATCTTTCCTGTAACGGGATCAACGAGAGCCTGGATTGCAGAATGCTTATGAAACAGCGTCTTGAACAGTTCTTCACTTTTCCTTATTAGCTCTTCTGCCCGTATGCGTGGGGTGATGTCATTAATGATGGAGAAAAACATCTCTTTGTCATCATAAACGATTGCATTGCTGTAGACCTCTACGTTACGGATTGAGCCATCTTTTCTGCGATGGGAGAACAGGTACTGATTGTGTTTTGTTTTTTTGAGTGCGTCAAAGTTCTCTCTGGTCTTTGTCTGTGGGAGGGTGTTGATTTGGCCTATGTTCATCTGTTTGAGTTCTTCTGTCGACCAGCCGTAAAAATCTGTTGCTGCGCGATTGGCGTCTATGATGTTTGTTGTTTCGGGGTCGATTACAAGCATGATTGAGGAGTGATCTTGATACATTCTCCTGAGCCGGCCCTCACTTTGCTCCAGTTTTTTATTGGTTTGCAGCAATGCTTCATTCGCCTGCATCAGCTCAACCCGCTGCATTTCATTTTCAATTTGCTGAACAGAAAGTTCATGGATTGCCTTGAGCATCTCCTCAGGAGAGAGGGTCGTGCTGATTTCTGTCTGCTGAACGCAGGGTATGTTGGTTTGATTGATGAATAATTGCTCTTCGGCACGAACCCTTAACTCCGACAGCAGTTTTGTGGCCGGCTGATTATTACTATGTTTTTTTTGGGGCATTTGGGGGAGCCATTATCATGTTAAAAACACAAGAAAAACAGAAGCCTGAAACTGCATTTCGAGCATATCCTCTTAAAGCACCATCATATGAATTTATGAAGATGTCTGCCGTTTTACTCGGCGAATTGAATGGAGAAAGAGAAAAATCAGGTTATCGCCGTAAAATGTATGCATTAAATTTTGTTTACACAAATATCACGATAAATCACAACCGTAATTTAACTGCTGTTTTACATAGCGTTGACCTCGCAAAAGCCATTAGCCGTAACAGCGCAAAGCAACTATAGTGGGCAGGTAGCCTGCTGGACTGCCGGCGCTGCCCAAAAAAGCCACAATTTAGCAGAGGGCACCTTAATCTCCTCCTTTGTACAGTCAAATCCTGCGCTCCGAATGCATGCCAAACACTCTGCAGCAGAATAGACAATCATGCACTGAAGAAGGTGAAGCTTCGAAATTTAGGTTTTGGTTGTACTCATGAATTATTCAGTAAAAAAAAATGTTGGAAACCGAAGAAGAAGCGGTGATAAATCCCAGATGATAATGACGCGCATTCTGTAAATAAGAAGGGGATTTATCAATTGGCACGCGGGGTTCCATATCTGTTTTTTCATACCACTGAAAGGAGGAGAAATACCATGAATACTACTGACCGACAGAACGTACAGCAAGTGCCTTCACCAACTTCAGCAGTTCACATCGGCAGCCCCGCGCCCGGCACAGTAATGACCAGGGAATATGTTCAGGCAATCGGCCGCATAGCCTACATCTGGGGCTGGCCGCTGGTCAACATGGGCAACCGCATCATAGCGTTCAGCAAATTGCCCGCCCCTGGTTTGATTGGTGGCATGATGCCCGCCGGCTTCAACAGCCTGTGCATGCTCACCGACTACGTCACCCCTGACCAGCGCGCCGTTGCCTGTCCAAACCAGGACGTTGTATATGGTTGCGGTGTCGGCCAGCTGAGTCAGGGGCCACTCGTATTGCAGGTTCCGGACTTCGGTGACCGGTTTTGGGTGTTTGCGCTCTATGACCAGCGCACCGATGAATTCTCGACGCTCGGTAAAGCCTACGGCACCAGGCCCGGATTCTACCTGATAGTAGCCCCGGACTGGAAGGGAGAAGTTCCGGCGGGCATCACCGGGGTGGTGCACTCGACCACGGACTTGATCCTCACGCTGCCGCGTGTGTTCATGGACGACACGGACGCCGATCGTGCCGCTATCCGGCCCCTCGTCAATCAAATCAGTCTATACCCGCTCGCAAAGTTCACTGGCCAGCTGCAGATTGTGGATTGGAAGCAGGCTCCGATCTACCCGGGCGCATCCGGAGGCTCGAAGGAAATGAGATGGGTGGTGCCCGATACCTTCTTTGACCTGTTGCCGGCCGTACTGAAGAACGTGCCGCCGTTGCCGGGTGAGGAAGCGCTCTACGCTTGGATCAACAGTGTCCTTGATGCGGCAGCCAAAGACCCGCAGCTCGCGGCGACGCTCAAGGAAACCGCCATTGCTGTCGAAAAAGAGATGTTCGACAAGTTCATGCAATGGCAATACAACGGTTGCCCCGCCGGCAACGGTTGGAACTCGACGGTCAACAATGCGATGTGGGGCACCGATTATCTGAATCGCCTCACCACCGGAAAATCCAACATCCTCGAAAACAAGCCGGAAGAGACAAAATATTTCTATCGCGACCTCGACAGCGCAGGCGAGCAGATATACGGCAGGCATCTTTACAGCATCACCTTTGCAAAAGGGCAACTGCCGCCGGTCAAAGGCTTCTGGTCGCTGACGCTTTACAACGAACAGCACTTCTTTAACAGGAATCCGCTCAAGCGATATTCGCTCGGCACGAAAAACAAGACCTTGCAATACAACACCGACGGATCGCTGACGCTGTATGCAGGTGAAAAATCCCCCGGTACAGACAAGGAAAGCAATTGGCTGCCCGCACCAGACGGCACATTCTCGCTTTACATTCGCGCCTACTGGGCTGAGCAGGCCATTCTTGATGGAAGCTGGATACCCCCGCAGGTCGAAAAGATGAAGTGAATCAACCAACCAGAGAGAGGGTGCAATAATGGAAATCAAAACAACATCAGCGCACGAAACGATGACACCGCTCGTAAAACAAATGTTCAACGGCGCATGGCCGGACAAGGCAACTGTCGAACAGTTGAACCTGGAGCGTCTCAACCAGCGAGGCATTGAGGCTTATATGCAAACGCTGCCCATCCTGAATACCATCGGCATGCGAGACGGTTCGGAGGCCATGTTCGGCAAGGGCTACAACGTCCTGCCAATCTGGAAGGACCGGATGACCGCCAAAACCTGGGTACCCACCCCGAACTGCGACGTGATCTATTCGATGAGTTATCTCGACCTCAAGGAGACCGGGCCTCTGGTCGTCTATGCGCCGGCGAATGTCATCGGTATGTTCACAGACTTCTGGCAATACACCCTCACCGACGTCGGAGCCATCGGACCGGACCGTGCGCGAGGCGGGCTTTACCTGCTGCTGCCGCCTGATTATGAAGGCCATGTGCCGGGCGGTTACTTCACCGTGAAGTCTTCCACCTTCAACGTTTTCCTCTTCTTCCGCACGGTGATGAAGCCGGGCGAGAACGGCCCCGACACCACAAGCGCAGTGGCAAACGCCGAGACGACCCGCATCTATCCGCTTGATACCGTGGACAAGGACCGTAAGCCGATGCAGTTTCCGAACGGTTCGGCCGTCCGTGTGAACATGATGTATCCTGCTGACTTTTCCTACTGGGAGAAACTGAAGGCGTTCGTGGACTATGAACCGGTATCGGCCATCCCGCCGGTAGTGCGCGGTATCCTCGCCTCAATCGGCATCGTCAAGGGTCAGCCCTTCACGCCGGATGAAGCGTCCAAAGCCGCCTTGACCAGGGCCGTGGAAATCGCACCGAAAATGATCTTCGCAGAGCGTATCGCCGGCCGGGCCGATAAAAAGGAGTTGTATTACACCGACCGCCAGTACGGCAACGCCTGGGCTGGCGTTGATTCTGAATGGTTTCGCCCTGCCTTTCTCGATGTCAACCAGCGCGCCGCATTCTTTCAGATCGCCTATTCATCTTCGCCCGGCATGGTCATGGACAACATCAATCTTGGCTCGAAGTATCCAAGCACCATGCGCGACAAGGACGGCGATCTGCTCGAAGGCAGCAATTCATACAAGCTTCATTTGCCGGCCGGCATCCCGGCAAAGCTCTTCTGGGCGGTGACGATCTACAATCCGGCCGACGGTTCCATGCCCGAAACCGATCAGCCTTTTCCCTCGCGCAACCAGATGGACAAGATTCCGCACAACGCTGACGGGTCAGTTGACCTCTACTTCAGTCCCTCAAAAGCTGAGGGAGTGAACGAGAAGAACTGGATTCAGACGCTGAAATGGCGCGCCTTCCTTGTCACCATCCGTCTCTACGGCAGCGGCACCGAGTTCTACGACCAGACGTGGAAACCGGACGACGTCGTGAAGGTGAAATGATTCGATTGACGTGAAGGTAAGTAGTGAAGGCAGCTACCCGTTACTATAGCCTACAGCATACCAAAATAAATGAATGGACAGAAGCTGCCTTCAAGACAACTCTGGTCATAAAAGTACCATAAACAGGATGTGCCTGCCCATAGGATCGACAATGTTAAGAATTTTTACGACTCTGAGGTCGACTGAATTGAATATTTGCCCTCATGAACCCATCACCGCTTAAAAAAGGAGGTCTCAGACGACGAGTCCAAGCGTACTTCTATGCTGTTTTGAAGCGCAGCAGGTATTTCAAGGGGAATGCCAGTCAGATGTATCGGCTGACTCTGGACTATCTTCTTGCTCAGCTCAATCTGAATCAGGACATTCCATTTCTATTTGTTGCTGTCATAGTTGGGCTTATGACTGGCTATGTGGCGGTTGTGTTTCACGATGCCATCATGACGCTAAGCTCGTTCTGTTTTACCGGCGTGCGATCAATAGGCAATGCTAATGTTATTGACAGATACTGGACGTTTGTTCTGCCATTGATCCCTGCAGTGGGAGGCCTGCTTGTTGGACTCTATAATGCTTTTGTTGTTAAAGTCCGGCCTGGACATGGCCTTGCATCGGTGATCAAGGCCGTTGCGCAGAATGATGGGGTTATTGAGAAGAAATTATGGTTCCACAAAAGTTTAACATCGGTGTTGAGTATCGGCACAGGAGGCGGTGGTGGACGAGAGGCGCCGATTGTCCAGGTTGGTGCAGCAATCGGGTCGACCGTTGCTCAGTTGTTGCGATTTTCGGCGACAAGAACAAGAACGCTCCTTGGATGCGGAGCGGCAGCGGGACTTGCCGCTGTGTTCAATGCTCCAATCGGGGGTGTGATGTTTGCTGTCGAGGTTCTCCTTGGGGATTTCAGTGTTAAAACCTTCAGCCCCATAGTGGTTGCTGCTGTTATTGGAACGGTGCTTTCAAGAAGTTATCTCGGCAGTTCACCTACCTTTAATGTTCCTGAATACGCTCTTGTGTCCAATACGGAACTGGTTTTCTATTGTCTTCTTGGTATTCTTGCGGGTTTTTCGGCGGTCATGTTCATCAAGATTTATTATGCCATAGAAGAGTGGTTCCAGAGGATGGAGAAACGATGGAAGATCCCGGTGTGGGCCATGCCGGCAATCGGTGGATTACTGAGTGGATTGGTCTGCATGTGGCTGCCTGAACTGTATGGATTTTCATACGAGGCCATCAATAATGCAGTACGTGGCAATGAAGGCTGGCATAATATGGTCGGCATCTATTTTCTTAAACCTGTTGTGGCAGCTCTGACTGTCGGTTCCGGAGGATCAGGTGGCATGTTTGCCCCTGCAATGAAAATGGGAGCTATGCTTGGCGGGATGTTCGGCAAGATTATTCATATGTATTTTCCGACAATAACATCAACTTCAGGGGCTTACGCACTTGTCGGGATGGGTGCTTTGACGGCTGGCATCATGAGAGCCCCACTGACCGTTATCCTTATTCTTTTCGAAGTAACCGGGAACTATGAGATTGTGCTGCCTGTCATGTTTGCAGCTGTAACCTCTTCCCTTATTGCTCGTCTTATCTATCGCTACTCGATGGAAACCTATGTCCTGGAAAAAGAGGGAGTCAGAGTTGGCTATGGTATTGCCATTTCAGTAGCAGAGCATATCAGCATCGCTGATGTCATGAAAACTGATTATGTGCAATTCAATGTTTCGGAAAGTGCAGCAAGCTTGATCGATACTTTTTTCAATACTCCTGAATCAAGTTTTCTTATTACTGATAATGATGGCCAATTTTCAGGCATCATCAGCCTTGATGAGATGAGAATTCTGCTTAAAGCAGATTCTTTGGTTGGATTGATTGCGGAAGACATTGTAAAGAAGGATGTGCCGGTATTGTATGACACAACAAAACTTGACGAGGCGCTAAAGCTTTTTGAAATTACCGATTTCAATATGCTTCCGGTTCTTGATGACCAAAGCAATATGTTGCTTGGTGTCGTCCGACAGGAGGAGGCATTTGCCTATTATCGCAAGCAGCTCAATCTATATGGTTCGGATCAGCATGAGAGTCAGAAATCATGAATAAAAAAATGAACACAGCAAAAACGCCAATGCCTGCTCTTGAAACGGAATGTTTCAACCTGAAAAAATCAAATACATGAAATAGTTGTAATAGTATATATATATATATATATTATAGGATTATTTGACTTGGTTGCCCGATAATTCACAATAAATAACTATGGCTGACAAGGAACATTTGCGCATTATCATGCAGGGTGTGGATGTATGGAACAAATGGCGGGAGGCGAACAAAGGGATAAAGCCTGATCTCAGCGAAGCCGAGTTGAATGGAGCACTTCTCTGCGCGGCTGATTTAACTGAGGTTGACCTTAGTCGTGCTCGTTTGAGTGGAGCTGACTTAAGGGCATCGCTTGATTTTGGAGCTGATCTCAGCAGGAGTTCTCTGCGTGCCGCCATTTTGAACGGAGCAAATCTCCAGAGAGCGCATCTCAGCGGTGCCGATTTGAGCAATGCCTTTCTTATTGAAGTGAATTTGGCTGAAGCAAATCTCAGTGGGTCAGTTCTCACTGAAGCTGTTATGTTCAGAGCAAATCTCTTTAAGGCAAATCTCAGCGGAGCGAATATGACCGGGGCCGATCTGAGTGACTCGAATCTCTCGGAAGCTGTCCTCACCGGAGCGAATCTCAAGGGGGTTAATTTCAACAAAGCCCAGCTCAGTAAAGCCAATTTAAGCGGCGCCGTGCTGAGTGGTGCTCTTCTTAGTGAAGCAAATCTGAGTGAAGCCATTCTCAGTGAGGCCATCCTCAGTGAAGCCAATCTCAAGGGTGCTGATTTGAGGTCAGCCATACTGGACCGGGCCAATCTCAGCGAAGCCGTGCTTCTTGAAGCCTTGATTAATAACGCCAATCTCAGGGGAGCTGATCTGAGGGCAGCCATTCTGGAAAAAGCAAATCTCTCGGAAGCAAATCTGAGTGAGGCCATGCTCAATAAAGCCAATCTCAAAGGGGCTGATTTAAGGTCTGCCATTCTCAGCAAAGCCATTCTCAGCGCAGCCAATCTCCACCTTGCCAATCTTGAGGGAGCCATTTGCAGCGGAGGTATTTTCATTGGCGTCAATCTCAGTGGCGCAAATATGAAAGATGCCTTACTAAAAGGATCCGATCTCCAGGGTGCTGATTTTGATGGGGCAAATCTTGAGGGAGCAAATTTTAACGGGGCAAATCTTGAAGGGGCAAAAAATTTAAACAAAAAGGAAAGAGATTAAGCGACTGGCCACACATGAAACAATTCTTTACACGCCACCTTTCCATAATTGCGTTTACTTTTGCCATCATCATCATTCTGGTGGCAGACAGCTCTATTTACATTAGTTTTCGTTCGCTCATTGACAATAACCACAAGGTCAGCCGTACCATCGAAAAACAACACACGCTTGATCATATCCTTACACACCTGAACGAACTTGAAACAGGCCCTCGCGGTTACATTATTACCGGTGAAGAGCACTTTCTCGCGCCATATTTCAGCGCGTTAGCGCCTGACGGCATAAAACAGCATCTCAGGGAACTCCATTATTTTTATGCAGGGGACACCGGCCAGCAGCGATATCTGACATTGCTCGACTCTCTTGTGGCCAAAAAAGTCCTTTTTATGCAAACACTTGTTGCGTTGAGAAAAGAGAGAGGGTTTGAAGCGGCCAGGTCAATGGTGGCAACCGATGTCGATAACACCATCATGGTAGAAATTCGCCGTGTAATTGAAACAATGAAACAGAGGGAGGATGGTCTTCTTGAGCAGCGTTCTTCCTTGGCCTCAGCCAGTATGCAGAACACGGTTGGGTCAATAATGGCTGGCAATACCTTGAGTCTATTGCTTCTCTTGCTCGCATTTGTCATGGTCAACCGTGAAGTCGGTGCACGAAAACGTGAATCGGAGAAACTCCAGCAACTCAACATCGAGCTTGATCAGCGTGTTGCAAGGCGCACTCAAGCATTGCGTGATTCCAATGAAAAACTGCGGGTAAGCGAAGAGCATTTTCGCATGATGGTTGATGGAGTGAAAGAGTATGCCATTTTCATGCTCGATCCACAGGGAGTGGTACTCAGCTGGAACAATGGGGCCGAACTTCTGAAAGGCTACAGGGAGGACGAAATCATTGGACAGCACATGTCAATCTTCTATACCGATGACGATAAAAAAGCCGGCAAGCCTGCACGTTTGCTGCAGCGTGCTGTTGCAGAAGGCCGGGTTGAAGATACGGGCTGGCGGGTACGCAAGGATTGCACCCGCTTTATTGCCGATGTTCTTATTACTCCGCTCTATGATGGAGAGCACCAGCTCAAGGGATTTACAAAAGTGACTCGCGACATCACAGCGCGTACCGAAAACGAATTGAAGATCAGGCGTTTGAGCAGAATGTATGCTACGCTTGGTCAGATTAACGAGACTATTGTTCGTGTCAAGGAGCGTGACGAACTTTTCAAAACTATCTGCCGTGTGGCAGTGGAATACGGCAAGTTCGGACTGGTATGGATCGGCCCCTATAATCACGTTACCGGTCTTGTTACGCCTGCATTTGTTGATAGCAAAGAGCAAGGCTCTTTTCCGCTTGAAGCGATGAATATCAGAGAGGCATCTCGCAAACAAGGCATCATCGCAAGGGCGGTGGCAACAGGAAACGTTGAGCTCTGCAAAAACATTCAGACAGACACCGCCATGCAGGAGTGTTGCCAGGAGGCTTGCTCGTTAGGATTTCATTCAGCAGCCTCGGTTCCCATCCAGCAGAACGGGGTGATTGTTGCCGTGCTGAATCTCTATTCAGAAGAAGCTGAGCTTTTTGACCAGGAAGAGCTTCATCTGCTTGAGGAATTGGGAAGCGATATCTCCTTTGCACTCGAAACTATGGAACTGGAAACAAGACAGAAGGAGAATGAAGCTGCTCTGAAAAGCAGTGAGTTGCAGTTCAGGGAGATGTTTGAAGGCAATTCCGCCATCATGTTCATGTACGACCCCGACACGTTGATCTTCTTTGATGCGAACCGTTCCGCAGTTGATTTTTACGGATGGACAAAGGAAGAACTTTGCCATATGAATTTAAAAGATATCAATGCCCGCTCTCCTGAAGAGGTGAAGAAGGACGTTGAAGGTGTCATTGCAGGCAAGAAAAATCACTTCATTGTCGCCCACCGCAGGGCTGACAAGTCAGTCCGGGATGTTGAAGTATATCCTACAAGGATCGTGGTGAACGGCAAGTCCATCATGTATTCGATTGTTCATGATGTCACCGAACGGGTACGCCTCGAAAGAACCAGCGCATTCCGTCTCTCGATCTTTGATATGGCGCCACTGAAAACGGTAAACGAGCTGCTCCAGGTAATCATTGATGAAGCTGAAAGACTGACAGGGAGCTCAATCGGGTTTCTGCACTTTGTCGACGATAACCAGCGGACACTCACCATGCAGGGCTGGTCGACCAATACCATTACAAACATGTGCAAGGCAGAAGCAAAGAGCGGACACTATGCCCTGAACGAAGCGGGGATATGGGCAGATGCCTTGCGTCATCGGAGTGCCGTGATCCACAACGATTATGGCGCATACAAGTACCGCAGGGGAGTTCCGGCAGGACATGCGGAGCTGCAGCGTGAAGCGGTTGTCCCTGTCTTCCGCAACGATAAGGTTGTGGCACTCATCGGTGTCGGCAACAAGCCGATTGACTATAATGAGGATGATATCATCATGGTTGGTCAGCTCGGCAATGCGGCATGGGATGTCATCGCTAAAAAGATGGCCGATGACGAACACAGAATACTCCAGCTTCAGCAGTATGTCATTGAAAATCTTGCCATGCATGATTCACTGACGGGACTGCCGAATCGCCGTCTGCTTTCGGATCGCATATCCCTCGCTATTGCGCAGTGCAGGCGCAACAAAACGACGGCTGCACTTTTTATTTTTGATCTCGACAGGTTCAAAATTGTCAATGATACCATGGGTCACCAGATAGGTGACTTGCTCCTTAAAGAGGTTGCAACCCGAACACTTGGAGTCTTGCGAAGAAGCGGAGAATCGCTCGCTCGCCTGGGTGGAGATGAGTATGTGGTTTTGCTGCCGCAGATAGCTGCTCTGCCCGATGCAATTGCCATTGCCGATAAGATCAGACAGGCAATGCTTCAGCCTTTCGACATCGAAGGCCACACCATCAATATTACTTGCAGTATAGGTATCGCCCTCTGCCCTGAGCACGGAGAAGACGAACAGACCCTGATGAAGCATGCAGATGCGGCAATGTACCAGGCAAAAAATGAAGGACGAAACCGTATAACGGTCTCCGGTGATCATAACGCCTGACCTTTGCCGGCATGACACCTTAAGGCCAGAAGCGGAAAGACGGGGAAGGTTGGCCGATTTGGCGTTGGTGGTGCGCAACCTGTTGAGAATGCTCACCCTGTTCTTGTTCCTGCCTGTAGATGTTCTCAAGACCATCTATCCATCGAAATACTGAATGAGTTATTTCCTGAAAGCAACGTCATTGGTATTGATTGTTCTGACCTGGGGGCTTGGGGCGATTCACTGCTTTGCATATGAAGAGCCGGAGTTTACTGATTGTTGAAGTATTGTTGTCTCTAAAGCCGAGACACTGTCCCATTTTTGAAACACTTCTTAATAATTTGAGATAATTAATTCTTCACTGAATTTTCTTGCTCCAGGGGTTTAACTAATAATAAAACATTATTATGCAATGATATAATGTTTATTTATAGGTGAGGTTATACCTCTTTGGCACAAGAATTGTATCTATAATGTTGAAACTTCTCACGCCAGTGAGATTGATCAGATGTAATGGGGGACATCTGATCGTTGAAAAAGCGGCTCATGAGCCGCTTTTTCATTTTAACGAATTTCACCCCCGGTAAACCCCGATTGCAGAGCAGATTTTCGCCAGTCAGCCTCAGGCACGGAAGATGTTATAAAAATCTGAAATAATAAGGTGTTAGTGGTAAACCGGGATGGATAGATAATAAAGCAGTTTATTCTTTACTTCTTTGTGGCGGGAAGGATTCAGTCAAAGCCTCAACGATAAGGAGATTAGCTCTTTCATTCCATCTTGCTTTGTGACTTTCAAGCCATAATCCGACAACGCGAAGTACGTCGGAATTACTTCGGGGGGGGGGGTGAAATAATTATCCTTGACCATATCAACAACTGCATTGACATAGTCCACATATAAGGCACACTCACTAATCTGTTGAGCAGACAATGATTTTTTGTAGCTATGCCAATATCTTGCCAGTTCCTCCCCGGTAAAGCCACTACTTGATACCTTCATGTCAGAGCGCATTTTTATTCTTTACCGCAAAATACCATGTAATATACAAAATGAATATATTTAAGTTAAATTCACAATAACATGGAATGAACAAATACTGAGCAAATGGAGCCCATCAGGGCGGAGAGTTTCGCTGAGGCTTTGCTATTTGAGCAGAACAGGCAGCACGGCAAGCTGGCCGGTACAGTTATGCCTCCGCGGCTGATGCAAGCCGCTGGCGATTGGCGAGCCGGAATATACAGAATGGAATATATTATGGAATGATACGAGTACAACAACAATATCCTTTTACCATATAACTGATAAGATGTATATTTAAAGGGTTTGTGAAGCATATCACGGTATTATCTTATAAGAAAATAAGCCCACAGGTTATGGATGACGGAAAAGCATCAGTTGGTTCCTGGTGGAGTACTTTGCCCGGTATATTGACTGCTATCGGCAGTGCAATCGGTTCTATAACGACGCTGATTGTTACTCTACATCAATTTGGTTTTTTTTCACCAAAACCAAATCCACCGCTCAAGCAGCAACCTCCTGTTGTTGTTTCAAATAATATTATTGCAGGCAATAGTGCTGTTCCTGACGGGAAATATTGGCAATGGACGATGTATATACAGGCTCCCGATACTATCTTGGATAAAATTCATTATGTCGTTTATACACTTCACCCTACATACTCTGATTCCATTGTGACAGTCTATGAAAGGGGTTCAGGCCCTTATGCTTTTCGGCTTACAAGAGACGCCTGGGGTACATTTAGAGTGAAGATTCATATTGTTATGCATGATGGCACCACAAGAGATTTGTCGCATTATTTGAAATTCTAACCATTATAATTTCTTTACTCTCCCCCTTGAAAAAGCATCTCGTTTCCCCTTATCTCTAACAAAGGGATTTCATCCAGCAGCCCGATTTTGCTTCTTTTCACTATATTAGCTCTTCTTGTCTCACAAACTGAAACTCCGCACCGCCATGGCCATGACTGTTGAAATTAAAAACGGCAAACTCTGCATCGAGATTGATCTTGAGGCACCCACACCCTCTTCCTCCGGAAAATCGCTTGTAGTCGCAAGCACGCACGGGAACGCTGTAACGACAGCAATGGTTGATGGAAAGCCAATAACGATAGGGCTCAACGCATACATAAAGAAATAACCTCCACTGCTGCTGCCTGAGAAAAACAGCACAATAGCTGTAGGATCCCGATTAAATTCACCTCCCTTGGTTATTGGCGAAATCTCTTGTCGTCCAGGAGTTTTATCATGATGGCGATCCCATGTTCGGTATTGTGCCCGATCGCTATATTGTCCCGTAACTTGAAAATCATCATTCATAAAGGGTCGGCGTTTTGAAAAAACAGGATATCGAACTCCTTCATAAAAAGATTTTCGAGTTTTACCGTCAAAACGGGCGGGTATTTCCATGGCGGCAAACAACAGATCGCTACGCCGTTATGATCAGTGAAATCATGCTTCAGCAGACGCAGGCAGAACGGGTGGTTCCGAGGTATGAAGCATGGCTGGGGCATTTCCCCGATATTGAGCATCTTGCATCCGCCCCTCTCCGGCAGGTACTCTCACTGTGGAGCGGCCTTGGTTACAACTCAAGAGCAGTCAGGCTGCACCGCTGTGCCGCAATTATTATGGACACTTTCGACGGTATTGTTCCCTGCGATCCGGCGACTCTTAAAACGCTTCCCGGTATTGGAGAGTACACCTCTCGATCCATTCCCGTGTTTGCCGATAATCTTGATACTGCCGCAGTCGATACCAATATCCGCCGGATCATGATTCATGAAGCAGGGATTCCAGAAGATATTCCAGCAGCCAGACTGCAGCAGGAAGCCGAAGCTCTGGTTCCGCCAGGCAGAAGCCGTGACTGGCATAATGCATTAATGGATTACGGCTCGCTGGTGCTCACCAGTAAAAAGACAGGGATTCGCCCACTGACAAAGCAATCGAAATTTCAGGGATCAAAACGCTGGTATCGCGGAAAAATTATTAGGGAACTCATTAATACCGAGGGAATGTTTATCGAAGAGATCATTGAAAAATATGCTTCCTGCCCATGGGATCTTGATGACATCATCACCGATCTCATCACCGAAGGACTTGCTGAACGCCAAGAGAGCACCGCTTCCGGTGCTCTCTCAATCCTGAAAATCAAAGGGAGCTGAGCCCTTCTATTCCGTATTATAGACCATATTGAGTGTATTGTACACTTTATCGATTTCTGTCGCATATCTGGATATAATTTCCCTGCGCTTGACCTTCAGTGTCGGGGTTACATGACCGTTTTCAATGGTAAATGCATCGTCGACCAGCAGAAACTTGCGTACCTTTTCATGGGTGGAAAGCTGACGTGAAATAGTGCGCATGAGTTTTTCAAACATCTGCACAACACTTTTGTGCTCAATCAGCTCCTTGTTGGAGTTAGCTTGAATACCTTCAGCAGCGGCAAACTCCCTGAGCTTGCGGAAATCAGGCACAATAAGAGCAATAAGAAATGGTCTTTTCTCGCCGATAACAATAACCTGGTCAACATAAGGGCTTTCTGTAATCAGGTTCTCAATAGGGGTTGGTGCAATATTTTTACCGCCAGAAGTAACAATAATATGTTTTTTACGATCAGTTATCTTCAAATACCCATCCTTGTCGACCTCTCCAATATCACCGGAATAGAACCATCCATCCCTTATAACCTGCCGGGTAGCTTCTTCATCTTTCCAGTACCCTTTCATAACGTTAGGCCCTTTAAGCAGAATTTCCCCGTCTTCTGCAATTTTCAGCTCAACGTTATTCACTGTCGGTCCTACGGTACCGTACTTTATCTTTTCAGGCCTGTTGACATTGGTGATAGGTGAGGTTTCAGTCAAGCCGAAACCCTCAAGAATGCTGATATCAAGCGACTGAAAAAATTCGCCGAGCTTTTGCGGAAGCGCAGCTCCTCCCGAAACAAAAAAACGAAGCCTTCCGCCTAACTTGTTTTTGATTTTTCGATAGACAAGCCTATCGGCAAGAGTATGCTGTAAAGAGAGAAATTTGGAAGTTTTTCCTTTATTGGCCAATTCCCTGTGAAACTTTTCTCCCGTAATGAGTGCCCAGTTAAATACTTTCTGCTTCAAGGCATTCTCTGATGAAATCTGCTTGACTATGCTCATCTTAATACGGTCGAACAGCCGCGGCACGGTAAAAATAATGGTTGGCCGGGCTTCTGTCATGTTCAGAGAAATTGTTTCAATGCTTTCAGCCAGGTAGATGCGTGCTCCGCACGAAAAAAGCAGGTAATAGCCACCGGTACGTTCATAGGCATGGCAGAGCGGCAGAAAAGAAAGTCCGCAATCAGACTCGTCAAGCCGAATGATTGACGAACAGGATTTCACATTTTCACAAATATTCCGGTGAGTAAGCATGACCCCTTTCGGGAGTCCTGTTGTGCCGGATGTATAAATGATGGTAGCAATATCGTCAGGTTCAACAGGAGCCATCTCAAGGAACCAGGGTTTTTCTGCAAGAATTTTTTTCCCCTCTTCTTTGGTATGGTTCAAATCAAGAACATCCTCAACACTCTCCTCAAGGTGGTTCATGACTATGACGAGACATAACTCAGGCAGGTTCTGCCATATTGAGATTACCTTGCCAAGCTGCAGCATGTTGGAAACAACTATTGCTTTCGCGCTGCAGTTGTTGAGAATGTATTCAATCTGATTAGGGGGCAGGGAAGGGTAGAGAGGCACATCAATCGCACCAAGATTCAGTATAGCCATATCAGCAAGGTACCAACCCGGCCTGTTTTCCGAAAGAATGGCTACGCGGTCTTTTGGCGTGACGCCGTTCTCTTTCAAAAATGCAGAAAAATGATTGACATCTTCTTTAAAAGTATCATAAGAAATTGGTTCGTAGACACCGTTCATCTTTCTCGCAATCGGAAATTTAGATTCCTGCCCTTGGTAATGGGTGAAAACTGCGGAGAAAAGTTCAGGCAATGTCTGAAAGTCAGAATTGATCAGTCCCATCAGCAAGAAAGTTTTTCTTGTGAAAAAAAGCCATAAGACAAAAAATATTCAGAAATTGTGACAGGGGTCACAGCTCAGGGGTTAATGTCTGCTTCAGATTTCTATACCGGTAGAGTTTCAATCAATAATTAACAAATATTTTACAATAGCCCATAAGATGCCCTGCATTTTTTTGCAGAACAGAGTTTAATAAACCTCCTCTAATTGCCTATCTTGCCAATCATGACTATAATGTTTAGCTTTTCTTTCAGCTTGATTTCCTGATTTTTCATGCAGGCTACAAAAAAATCCGGTTCTTCATGGACTGGCTATGCCGGACTTTGTCTCGGTATTATCCTGATAACCTATCTTTTCAGCCAGGTCGACCTTCAGGGAGCAATAGAACGTATTTCGAAAATCGGCATTCTGTCAGCACTTATTCTTGTTCCCTATTTAGCGCTGCATCTCATCGAAACATTCACCTGGATCAAACTGTTTCCCCGCAGCATAACAGCAGTACCGTTTTTAAAGCTTTTTAAAATACAGATCATCTCAGAAACCGTTTCTATGACATTGCCGGCAGGAGTCGCAGTAGGGGAGCCTCTCCGCCCGTTTCTCTGCTATCGGTTTTTAAACATTCCCCTTCCCGCAGGTGTTGCAAGCGTGGCAATCCGCAAACTCATGCTTGGTGTCGCTCAGGGACTCTATACTCTTATTGGTGCTATAGCAGGTTTTTCACTGCTGCAGCATGCTTCAATGCAGATGCTCGGGTTCGAGGGACTTGGCTATATTCTGGTTGCAACAGGTACCGCCGTGTTTCTTTTTTTTCTTTCTCTTCTTATGCTTTTACTCAACGGAAAAGCAGCACACAATCTGCATGGCTTATTAATTCGTATTCCGTTCAAAAGGATTAAAGCATGGCTTATAGCCAGAGAGTCTGGATTTCTCGATACCGATGAGCAGCTCAAGAGTTACAGAGGCGCTTTTACCGGAAGGCTTTTCATGGTTACCCTCCTCTATATCCTGGCCTGGTTCACGCTTGCAATAGAGAGCTATGTAATATTGACGTTATTGGGCGTCCATATTTCATTTATTCAGGTATTGGCCATAGATACTGCCATCACCCTGCTTCGTGCGCTGTTTTTTTTCATTCCTTCCGGACTCGGGGTGCAGGATCTTGGTTACCTGGCTTTTTTTCAGGCTGTCGGCATTCATGATTTTCTTGCTTACGGTGCCGCATTTGTGCTGTTAAGGCGTTTCAAGGAGGTACTCTGGTACGCGACTGGTTATGGAGTTATGTTTTTTTCAGGAGTGCATCTCCGTGATGCCGCCGGGAGTAATTAACGGAGAGTAATGAAGAAAAAGATTTTATTCATATGCGGTTCGATGAACCAGACAACCCAGATGCATCAGATTGCCCGGTGCTTGACGGATTATGACCAGTATTTTTCGCCGTTTTTCAGCGATGGTATTCTCGGCGCAGCCAGTGGTCTCGGGCTGCTTGAGTTTACAATTATGGGTCAGAAACGATCAGAACGTACCCTTGCCTATCTTCAATCACATGATCTCACCATTGATATCGGCGGACTTCAGCACGCTTATGATCTTGTTGTAACCTGCACCGATCTCATTGTTCCGAAACAGATCCGGCACAAAAAAATTGTACTGGTTCAGGAAGGAATGACAGAGCCTGAAACTGCACTCTATTATCTGGCAAAAAATATTCAGTGGATTCCCCGCTGGGTCGCCGGCACATCCACGACCGGGTTATCCGATGCCTACGAAAAGTTCTGTGTGGCCAGTGAAGGCTACCGCGAACTGTTTATTCGCAAGGGAGTGAATCCTGCCAAAATTGAGGTTACCAGTATTCCCAACTTTGACAATTGCGAGCAGTACTTGCACAATGACTTCAACTATCACAACTACGTTCTCGTCTGTACCTCCGACAACCGCGAAACATTTATCTACGAAAATCGTGTAAAAAATATCAGGAAGTATCTTGAAATGGCCAAAGGCAGCCAGCTTATCTTCAAGCTGCATCCCAATGAAAATGCCGAAAGGGCCATCAGGGAAATTGAGCTTCATGCCCCTGACAGTCTTGTTTTTAGCGAAGGTAAAACCGAAGAGATGATAGCCAACTCCCGGATGCTGATTGCTCAGTTCTCCTCCACCATTTTTGTTGGTTCCGCTCTGAACAAAGAGGTGCACTGCGGGTTACCGCCAGAAGTGTTAAAATCCCTGACACCATTGCAGAACAAATCCGCCGCAAAAAAAATCGCCGATGTCTGCCGCCATGTCATTGACGGCTGAACCAAAACGTAATTAAATTCTATGCATACCGTAGCAATAATTCCTGCAAGGGGAGGGTCAAAAGGTCTCAAAAACAAAAATATTTACCCGGTGGCAGGAAAGCCCCTGCTTGCATGGACTATTCTGCAGGCCCTGGCATCGACAAGCATTGATCGGGTTTATGTCACTACCGACGACCAGACTATAGCTGGCGTAGCCAAAGAGTACGGGGCAGAGGTTATCATTCGTCCCCCTGAACTTTCAGGCGACAAAGCAACCTCCGAATCGGCAATCCTGCATGCCGCCGAACTTATAGAGCGCGACCACCACCAGCCCATCGACGTTATCGTTTTTCTGCAGGCAACCTCCCCGTTACGAAAACCCGGCGACATCGATCGGGCTGTAGAGGTTTTTCTTCAGGAAGAGGCTGATTCACTGATTTCGGTGACCAAAGCCGATGATCTTACCTTATGGGAGTCAAAGGAAGGAATATGGAAAAGCGTTAATTTTGATTACCGCAACCGGGGCATGCGCCAGGACCGTCCGGCCCAGTTCATAGAAAACGGTTCAATCTACATATTCAAACCCCAAACGCTCACCGTTTTTGGCAACAGAATCGGCGAAAAGCTCTCAGCCTATGAAATGGAGTTTTGGCAGACCTGGGAGATTGATACTATCGAGGAAATAGATTTAATTGAATATTACTTTACTAAAAAAAACCTGGCACTTCAGGATGTAAACCAACAAAACCCTTAGATCACTGTCGTTATGAACTTTTTTTTATCCACCGATCTTGTTATCGGGGTTAATGAAGCACTCAACCTGAATGCGCATTTATCTCAATTAGGCGTAAAAAAGCCAGGTATCATCTACGATGCCAATGTATCAGGCAGCCTCTATTTTCAGGATGTATTAAGGAACCTTACATCCGCGTATGCCAACTCAGTGGTATATTGTAACGAATTCGGCGGCGAGCCAACCTATGCACATCTTGAAAATGTCGCAGAATTTTTCAGGAGCAATCCCCCCGATGCCATCGTCTCAATAGGTGGCGGCAGTACCCTTGACCTCGGCAAAGGAGTAGCTCTGCTGATGACCAACAACGTCCCGGCTCTTTCACTCAAAGGATTTCCCTCCGGAGTGAATGATCCTCTGCCCCTTGTAACCGTCCCGACGCTTCTCGGAAGTGGAGCCGAAGTAAGCTTCAATGCGGTATTTATTGACGAGGCCGAAGGGCGCAAACTTGGCATCAACAGTAAAAAGAACTTTCCAAAAAAAGCTGTTATCGACCCCAGCCTCTCTATGACAGCTCCATTCGAAAGTGTCATAGCATCAGCCATGGACAGCCTTGTTCACTGCGTCGACAGCTTTGGCTCAATAAAGCATACGGCGTTGAGCAGAATATTTGCCATTGAGGGCTTTCAGCGGACCTTCTACGCCCTGCAGCAGAACCAGCTTGACCGGGCAGAATCAAGGCTCGATCTTGCCATTGGCAGTGTTTGCGGCACAGTGGCACTTATGAACTCAGGAGACGGCCCGACCAATGGCTTTGCCTACTATCTCGGCGTGAAGCATCGCGTACCCCACGGTCTCGCCGGAGCGATCTTTCTCAAGGAGGTAATGCGTTACAACCATCTCAATGGTTACGAAAAGTATGCACTTCTCAACCCCATGCGTTCATCACCCTCCCCCAAAGAAGCTACCGCTGAACTTCTTGAAGAGATGAATGAACTCTATCAGCAGCTTAAAATACCCACGCTTGTTTCTTACGGCTACAACAGGGAGAATGCTGCTGAATTCGCACACAACGCTTCAGAAGCGCTCAAAGGATCATTTTCAGGCAATCCTGTTGAGTTTACAGAAGAATCAGCAAAAACAGTTGTTTTTCAATTAACCTAAAAGAACAGGACACATATTATGGCGGGTGCAGAACTTATCGGTCGTGAAGAGCTGGCCGAAATCCAGGAACTTTTCAGCAGGGAAAAGGTCAATCTATACCGTTACGGAGGAGGCAATTACAAGGCAAGGGAGTTTGAGGAAAAATTTGCAGCATGGATAGGTGTAAAGTACGCTCATGCAGTCTCTTCAGGCACTGCAGCCATTCACTGTGCTCTTGCCGGTGCCGGAATCGGACCAGGTGACGAGGTTATTACCACAGCATGGACCTTTATTGCCCCGGTGGAAGCCATCAGCGCACTCGGTGCAGTGCCAATTCCTGTTGAGCTTGATGAAACCTACCATCTTGATCCTCTCGAAGTTGAAAAGGCAATTACGCCTGCAACCAAGGCAGTAGTTGCCATTCCAATGTGGGCTTCCCCGAAAATGGACGAACTCTCGGCCATATGCAAAAAACACGGCCTCATACTGATCGAAGATGCCGCACAGGCACTCGGCGCCTCATACAAGGGACGCAAGCTCGGTACCTTCGGCAGTGTCGCCTCCTTCTCGTTTGACGCAGGCAAGACTCTCCATACCGGTGAGGGCGGAATCATCGTTACCAACGACAAAGATATCTACGATCGTGCAGCCGAGTTCTCCGACCACGGTCACATGCACATGCCCGGACTTCCAAGGGGCAAAGATCCCAGGCGCTCAAAAGGCTTGAACTTGCGCCTCAGTGAAGTCACAGCTGCAATCGGCCTTGCCCAGCTTGCAAAAATTGACACCATTCTCTCGAAAGCAAAGGCTAACAAACGTAAAATCAAGGACGCCATCCGTCATCTGGACAACATCATCCTGAGACCCTTCAGTGATGAAGACGGATCGCAGGGTGACACCCTGATTTTCAGGGTCAAAAACCGCGAAGCCGCACTCCGGTTCGAAGCTCATCTGACCGAACACGGTTTTGGCACCAAAATTCTGCCTGAAGCACTTGACTGGCATTTTGCAGGAGTATGGGGCCACCTTCTTGGCGAATATGACCGTTACAGCACAGCCGATCTTGAGTCGCTCTGGCCGAAAACCGGAATCATGCTTCGCAGCAGTATCTGCCTCAACATTCCCGTACTGATGGATGATGCAACAATTGACAATCTTGTCAAAGCTATCATCTCCGGTTCGGCAATAATAGGATAGAAGGGTATTCTGAAGAGATGATCACCAAACAAAAAAGCCTGCTTATGCAGGCTTTTTTGTTACTGGAGGCGAAGAGCGGATTCGAACCGTTGTACGAGGTTTTGCAGACCTCTGCCTAACCACTCGGCCACTTCGCCGTTTCAGGAATTGTTAAGGTAACAAAAAGATATTCTCAAACAAAAGCCTTACAGGGTTTTACGGCTATTTATTTTCATTACATTATCTTTGTTTTATCGCTGACGGAATCGATAATATGCCGCTGCAGGTCGACACTGACTCACAAGTAGATTTGAAAAGAATGATTCTGAACAATAAGATGACTCGTGTTCTCAAGCTGGTAGCAGTATTTGAAGCATTCAAGGGCTTTCTTGTCCTGTTTGCCGGGCTCGCCATTTTCTCTCTTCTGCAGCAGAATGTTCAGTTTTCTGCCGAGCAGCTTGTCCGGCACCTGCATCTCAATCCGGCGCATAATTTCCCGAAAATATTTATTCAGGCAGCTGGTAATCTTACAGATAGCCGTATACGTTTTTTGGCACTATTTGCATTGCTCTACTCGGTCATGCGCTTTGTTGAAGCCTATGGTCTGTGGTTTGCCAGGCGATGGGCTGAATGGTTTGCATTGATAAGCGGGTGTGTCTACCTTCCCTTTGAGCTGTTCGAACTGGCAAAAGGGTTTACATGGCTAAAGATCACCCTTCTTATAGTAAACCTCGTCGTTGTTCTCTATATGGCGTTTGTTCTTAAACATAACGTCAAGGCAAAAATTCTTGACAAACAGCTCCAAAAGTTCTAATGGCGGCCATCCCCCCTTTGTATCCCATTAATTCCAACGCTCATGACCGATCTCTTTTCTCTATCACTCCTTCTCTTTCTTGTTGTCCTGCTTGTTGTTGTCGTCATACGGCTTGAGTCGAAAAGCAGGGAACTTGAAAATCTCAAAATCCTCCACGCACGGCTTGAAGCCGATCTTGAAAACGAACGGAAGAGTCTCGCTGAAAAAACAGCCCTGATGCAGGAATCGGAATCCCGCTTGAAAATCGAATTTGAAAACCTTTCAAACCGGATTTTTGAGGAAAAAGGAAGGGCTGTCGCCCAGGAGAACCGCGAACGAATGGATGTACTTCTGCAGCCCCTCCGCGAGCAGATCGATACCTTCCGAAAAAGAGTTGATGAGGTACACTCCATTGACACCGAGCTTTCAGGACGTCTTTTCGAACAGGTACGCCAACTCCAGGAGCTGAGCGGCAAAGTCAGTGACGATGCAAACCTGCTTGCCCATGCTATAAAAGGCGATTCCAAAAAACAGGGTGACTGGGGCGAAATGATTATCGAACGAATCTTTGAAGCCTCGGGGTTGGAAAAAGGCCGTGAATACCTCGCCCAGGAAAGCTTTCGCCACGAGAATGGATTTCTGAAACGCCCCGACTTTATGGTAATATTGCCCGCTGACAAGGCGGTCATTGTCGACTCCAAGGTTTCCCTGACGGCCTACGAACGCTTTTGTCGCTGTGATGATGAAGCCGGCCGCCAGCAGGCTATGAAAGAACACATACAGTCAGTACGTCGCCATATAGCCGAACTCCAGGCCAAAGAATACAGTGGCATCTGTGGCAACACCACCCTTGATTTTGTCATCATGTGCATTCCCCTCGAACCGGCCTGGCAGGCAGTCATGCAGGCAGACCCCGAGCTGATGTACGATCTTGCCGGAAAAAACGTAGTCTTGTGCGGCCCGACAACGCTGATGATCACCCTCAAGCTCATTGCGCAGATCTGGCGGCGTGAAAACGAGAACCGCAACGCTGAACTTATCGCCGAAAAGGCAGGAAAGATCTACGATCAGGTATTTCTTGTTCTTGAGGTCATGACGGACGCACGAAAAAAGCTTTCAGGTCTGTCCGACACCTTTGATCTTGCACTCAAACGCATCAAAGAAGGACGTGGCAACCTTGTGGGCAGGGTAGAAGAGATCCGCAAGCTCGGAGCCAAAGTAAGCCGCCAGATACCTCCAGACCTTTTTCTCCAGTCCGGATCCGACGATATCGACGCCCCGTGAATAAAAAAAATTACCTCCTCGAATCGTCATAAGCCTCAATATCCCGCTCGATATTCAACCCCTCATTATTGAGAGCCATCTTAAGATCATAATCCATTTGCAGTCCAAACCAGAAGTGGGCAGGAGTACCGAAATATCGGCCAAGACGCAGAGCGGTCTCAGCAGTGATACTCCTTTTTCCGGCAATAATATCGTTGATTCGCCACACCGGAACATGGATATCCTCAGCAATTCTCTTTTCGGTAAGGTGCATAGGTATGATATACTCCTCAAACAGAACGGTTCCCGGATGAAGCGGTAATATTTTAATGCCAGTCATGGATGGGTATTCCTCATAGTAACCTGAATTTGCAACCAGAGAACGTTTAATAACAGATTACCATTTTATTATAAATTTCACGCTTTTTATTCTCTCAATTCAGGCAAAAAACATCTTAAAGTCCAGCCAGATGAACCATTCAGTCAAGCTGCTTTTTCTTCTATTCTCCCTTGCTGTTTTATCTGTACCTTCCATGATGGACGCAACTGCCGCTTCTCAGGACGAACAGAAAAAATCAGGTATATTTCTCAACGAAATCGCAGTAGGTTCAGGCTATGTCCATAGCTCCTTTCAAGGCTCCCAAAATGATTATTTCGTTTACCCGGCTTTGGTAAGGGTCGGGTTTGACATCAGCTCTCTCGTTGGTATCGGAGGTCAAAAGAGTAAAATGCAGCTTGCGCTCGAACCCTTTGTGAATGCTATCGCAGGAGACAAAAGGGGAGTTGAGGCCGGTTTGAGCATCGGCGTGCGGTATTTTCAGGCAATAGCAAAATCGTTTGATCTGTTTACTGAAATCAGTGTCGCACCAATGTTTCTTGGTATTGATACCGTAGAGCAGGGAGTTGCCGGGTTTAATTTTCTTGATCAGATCGGCCTTGGACTTCAATACAAGCTTTCAGACTGCAGCGCTTTTTTTGTAGGATACCGTTTCAGGCACCTCTCCAATGCCAATATCAGCCATCCCAACCTCGGTATCAATTCTGATGCCCCTGTTTGTGGTATATCCTGGCTCTTTTGATACCCTTTTTTCCGTTACTGCCCAAAAAAACATTATGGATAGCTACATTATTAAAAAAGAATTTCGTTTTATTATAAACTGATACTATATTTGTATCAATTAACTGGACAACAATGAAAGTACTGACCAAAAATACTGATTACGCCATACGGGCCCTTTTGGCGCTTGCAGCACAGAAGGGGAGCTATATCTCGGCAAAGAGTATTGCTGACGGGCACGACATCCCTTACCAGTTTCTGCGCCGATTGCTCCAGGAGATGATCCGCCACAATCTGATCGTTTCAAAGGAAGGCGTTCGGGGTGGGTTTATGATGCAGAAGAATCCGGACAATATCACCGTAACCGAACTGATTGAAATTTTTCAGGGCAAGGTACAGGTATCGGAATGCATGTTCCGCAAGCAGATTTGCGGCAATCGTGCCCGCTGTGTGCTGCGTCACGAAATCATGCGTATTGAACAGGTCGTCCAGAGCGAGTTTGAAAAGGTGACCATAGGCCAGCTGCTTCGGAATCTTGAAGCTGCAAATCCGGTAAAGCTTCACTCAGCCCCTGTAAGCGAAAATTGAACAGGCACTATTGAACACATAAAAGGAGAAATAAGCAATGAAACGGCAGATTATCACCATAGATGAAAAAAGATGTACCGGATGCGGCGACTGCATTCCGGGTTGTCCCGAGGGAGCGCTGCAGGTCATCGACGGCAAAGCCCGCCTTGTCAGCGACCTTTTTTGCGATGGCCTTGGAGCCTGTATCGGTCACTGTCCGACCGGCGCCATGAAAATTGAAACCCGGGAAGCTGAACCCTACGACGAAAAGCGAGTCATGCATGAAAGTATCGCAAAAGGTGGACCCAACGTAATAGCAGCCCATCTGCACCACCTTATCGATCACGGCCAGACCGACTTTGTGCAGCAGGCACTTCAATACCTTCAGGAGCAGGGGATTGCCAACCCGCTTGAGAGTGAACCCGCCGGAAAACCGGCAGCACACCGCACTCATCCCGCTCACAGCCATGCGCCGCACACAGGCGGATGTCCAGGCAGCAGAACAATAGATTTCAGTGCGAATGGTAGTAATGATGCCGCCATTGCTGCTCATTCCCATGCACCTGTTCAAAGTGCACTCCGCCAATGGCCCATCCAGCTCCACCTCGTGTCACCGCAAGCCCCCTATTTTCAGGGTTCCGATCTCTTGCTCGCAGCCGACTGTTGCGCATTTGCTGTCGGCGACTTCCATGGCTCCTTCATGAAGGGCAAAAGCCTTGCAATAGCCTGCCCCAAGCTCGACTCAGAGATGGATATCTACGTCGACAAGCTTGCCGCCATGATCGATCTGTCGCATATCAACACCATCACCGTAGCCATTATGGAGGTTCCATGCTGTGGCGGTCTGATCTCGATCGTAGCTGAAGCCCAGCGCAAAGCCAAACGTAAGGTTCCGGTGAAAAAAGTAGTGATCAGTTTGCAGGGCGAGACGTTGTCTGAAGAATGGGTTTGAAAAAGTCGGCACTCCGCACTCTCAAGACGAAGCAGCAAGAGCAAAGCATTGCCCACTGCTGACTGTCCACTCCGCCTCCCGCACTATTACGACAACAAATTTGTTATAAAATAAAAATCAGAAAAAAATGCTGAAAGACGCCATGGGTGGATACCGGGGAACAGCTGCAGAGCTCACCCGTATCATCCTTAAACATCCCGACAACGCCGAGGCATACTATAATCGGGGAAATGCCCTGAGCAGTTGCGATGACTACGAAGGAGCCATAGGCGACTTCACTATGGCACTGAACCTGGGACTCCGCTTCCGCGAAGCCATAACAGCCTATGGCAACCGAGGCATGGCAAGGGTAAAAGCGGGAGACCTTGACGGAGCCATTCAGGATTTTACCGAAATCATAAACCGAAACCCATCCAACCAAAGGCTTTTATCAACAGCCCATAAAAACCTGGCCATACTGAAACAAAAAAAAAGTTCTGCCAAAAAAAAGTCCTGAGTCACCCACTAAACCAGATTTATCAATCATTACTCATCACTCAGCACGAAGAAAAGGAGGATACAACAATGGCAATGTCATGTAATCAATGTCAGGAAAGCATCCACGGTACCGGCTGTACTGTACGGGGTGTATGCGGAAAAGACGAACCTACGGCCCAGCTTCAGGACGTTCTGGTCTATGCAACCGAAGGCCTTGCCCTGGCTGCCGAAAAAATGGAAGGAAGCATCTCAAGAAAGGCAGGTCAGCTCATCAGCGAATCGCTCTTTGTAACAGTCACCAACACCAGCTTTGATGAGGACGCCATAGTCGTACAGATTCGCAAAACACTTGCAATGCGTGATGAACTGAACGCTACGCTCGTTCATCTGCCTCATCACGATGCCGCTCACTGGACCGGCAGTTCAAAAGACAATTTTCTTTCAAAAGCCCTTGAAGTCGGTCTTGAAAGCTTGAGTGACAATGAAGACCTGCGCTCACTCAAAAGCCTTGTGCTTTATGGTCTGAAAGGACTTGCAGCCTATACAGACCATGCCGCAGTGCTCGACTATCATGACGACGATATCTACGCTTTTTATGTCAAAGCACTTGCAGCACTCACCAAAGAGCAGTCGGCTGACGAACTTACCGCACTGGTGCTCGAAACTGGCGGAGCAGCCGTCAAAGCCATGGCCCTGCTCGACACAGCCAATCATAAAACCTATGGCCATCCAGAAATTACAACAGTAAAAACCGGCGTTGGCCATAACCCCGGTATCCTGATTTCCGGTCATGACCTGCGCGATATGGAGGACCTTTTAAAGCAGACCGCAGGAACAGGCGTCGACGTCTATACCCACTGCGAAATGCTTCCGGCACACTACTACCCGGCCTTTAAAAAGTACCCTCATTTTATAGGCAACTACGGCGGCGCATGGTGGTTGCAGGATAAAGAGTTCGACACCTTCAACGGCCCGATCCTCATGACCACCAACTGCATTGTCCCCGTTCGCGAAGCCTATCGCAACCGCATGTTCACCACAGGTATGGCTGGCTATCCCGGACTCCGCCACATCCCGGCACGCCACAACGGCGGGCAGAAGGATTTTTCAATGCTTATCAAACTCGCCCAAACCTGCCCCCCTCCGAAAGAGATCGAAAACGGCACCATCACCGGCGGATTTGCACATCATCAGGTACTTGCACTGGCCGACAAGGTAGTCGACGCAGTAAAGTCCGGTGCCATCAAACGCTTTATCGTCATGGCCGGCTGTGACGGACGCCACACATCCCGCAAATACTATACCGACGTTGCCGCGGCACTGCCCGACAACACCGTCATTCTTACTGCCGGATGCGCCAAATACCGCTACAACAAACTTGAACTCGGCAAAATCGGCGGCATACCCCGTGTGCTCGATGCCGGTCAGTGCAACGACTCCTATTCACTTGCCGTCATTGCCCTCAAACTCAAGGAAGTATTTGCCCTTGAAGATATCAACGATTTGCCCATCTCCTTCGACATCGCCTGGTATGAGCAGAAAGCCGTCACAGTCCTGCTCGCCCTGCTTTATTTAGGAATAAAAGGCATCCGCCTCGGACCGACACTCCCCGAGTTCCTGACCCCGAACATAGCAGCCGTCCTCATCGAACAATTCGGGATTAAACCCATCAACACCGTCGACGCCGACATCGAAGCCATGATGGCCGGAACCTGAACACCAACAGATCATTTTAACATTACACTCCCTCTTTTGTCATCCCGGCAAAGGAGGGATCTTTTATTTACCCTCATCGGGCGACAAGAATCCATCGGTCTTTGGTCAAACCCTTTCTTGCCATCAACCTTATCGTGCTGTATGTATCATTCTCAATGAACACTTTTGCTTGAAGTAATGACAGGAGACTCTTTATATGGGTGGTGCTAGAGGACGGCGAAGACTTTTTTCCTCCAAAGAACGGGTTGAGTTAAAAAGTTTGCCTGCATCGACAGCAGTTATTGCCGCAGCAGCTCCTGCCTCTCCAATAACTACCGTACTCGTAAGGGCGCCAGAAGCCAATGGCGGCGCGAGCAGGGTTACAATCTTAACACCCTTTTGAATACCCTCTATTGTTGCAGGTTCAAGGGTTACCTTTTCTTGACTCATGGTAACAAGCGGGTTGTTTTGCAAAATAATTGAGTAATGCAAATACCCCGTAAATCAAAAGGTCGTCACACTATTTTCTAAGCTCAATACCGCTTAGTCTACGCACTGTCGACATTCGTTGAATCGTTTTCTTTTTCGTACCTCCTGAAAGTAAACGTGTTGGTTTTGTGCATTCCACCTTCATTATCCCTGGCTCCGGACGATCACTGTTGCGGTGTTGTTTTGTATGCGGGAATAGATCGGCAATCTATGTGTGTTGTTATTATTGTATAAAATATATATATATACCATATGTGGTTTATATGAATCGTAAAGAATCAGGCTTTACATACACCGGATCTTCCTTTTAACAAATTAGGTTTATCGGTCTAAGGCATATTGGGTGGACTTAATGAACTGACTCGAGGTGAAACATGGCAAACGGTGAGCGTGATCAATTGTTTGAAAATACACCTGTCACAATCAAAAAATTGGATGCTGTCGGGTGGGGCCTCTTTTTTATCTGGATGGGGATAGCTGTGCTTGCTGGTGTTGGTTGGGGGGTTGGTCTTCTCGGCGTGGGTGTTATCATGCTTGGAGGACAAGTGGCGCGGAGGTATTTTGGCCTGCCATATGATCGGTTCGGGCTGGTCATCGGAATCCTCTTTGTACTTGGAGGCGTTTCAAAAGTACTTAACATCGAACTCCGCCAGGCAGCTATTCCCGGTGGCCTCCTGCCAATCCTGCTCATCCTGGTGGGCACAGTAATTGTAGCATCTGCCTTGCTCCGTAACCCCAAATCCTAATCAGGGAACAACCTTCATAACCTGTATTTCAACAAAACCCCCAGCCCCTTGCCCACTGCCAACTATGTTAAAGGTATCGAAACCGTAAACACCGTCCCACCCTCCGGTCTGCACTCCGCCGAAATACTCCCCAGATGTCTATTGACCATAATGTCATAGCTGATACTCAAGCCCAGCCCGGTACCTTCCCCTATATCCTTCGTCGTAAAGAACGGCTCAAATATCCGGCTCCTCACCTCTTCCGCTATTCCCGGACCGTCATCACTCACCGAGCAGAAAACACTCTCATCGGTGGCCCATGTTTTAATCATGATACTGCCGTGCGAGCTTCTGTTTTGTGACTTGATGGCATGCGCGCTGTTGACAATCAGGTTAAGGATCACCTGGCTGATCTGCGAAGGATCGCACATAACAGGAGGCACCTCATCAAGGTGCAGCGAAATAGTAGCAGCATCACGGTACTCGCTCTTGGCGATGAGGAGCGACTCATTGACCGCCTTATTGATGTCATTCAGCGTTAAACCACCCTTTTCATTCTTGAAAGAGTAATTCCTCATGCTCCGGGTAATAGCCGTAATGCGCTCAACACCATGCTGTGTCATTTCAAGAGTTTTCGGGATATTTTCAAGCAGTGAGTCAATATCAAGCTCCCTCTCTTTTTCACGCAGTCGCATAACCTCCTCAGCATCAGCACTTACAGCGGTGTATTTGTCAATAATCTCACGGTATTCCCGCACCAGTTCCTGCAGGTCGTTGAAATCGTTCAACTGGTTGTGTTCATTGATCGTAATAAAATTAAGTGGATTGTTGATCTCATGGGCTATTCCGGCAGCAAGCTGGCCGATCATCTCCATTTTTGAAGCATGCTGCAACTGGGAGGCAAGCGTTTTCTTTTCATCATCAGCTATCTTTTTGGCCACAATATCCCACACATGATTGGCTATAATCTCCAGCCATTCAATATCCTTGTCGCCATACTCGGTCGGTTTGTTCCCGACGCCCATGATTGCCACAATTTTTCCGTCACGGTTAACCGGTATAACCAGTTCCCGCGTGATTTCAGCATGGCCCTTCGGCATCCCTTTGCGATGCTCGAGTGATGGGTAATTATTATGGATGACTGGTTTTTTCTCACGCACAGCATCCGCCCAAACACCAGCCTTGTCGAGCGGATAGTGTTGGCCCTTGCCCTCAGCCTTGCACATATTCTCAAAGGTATTGGTCGATACGGTCTGGAGCAGCAGGGTGTTTTGATCATCAGCAACAAAAAAGACGAACCCGATGGTACTTTCCGTTATCTTTTCAGCTTCATCAAGTGTTCCGGTCAACAACTCCTCTATCGAATGACTATCTGCCATCTGGAGTATCTGCATCCGGAAAGCGTTAACCCGCTCATACAGCTTTTGACTGGTAACATCATAAATAATGGCATTGATCAAATCATTTTTCCCATCATTAATTTTTGTAGCTAATACGTCAACATCACAGTGAGAGCCATCTTTTTTGTTATGACGGAACGAAAACTTGGCATGCCCTGCTGTAAGAATTGTTCCAATAATGCTTTCGATATCCTCAGGTGTTGTTATGGTGTTTAGTTGCGCAATGTTCATCTGCCTGAACTCGTCAATTGACCATCCGTAAAAGTCTGCTGCAGCCTTATTGGCATCAACAATATTTTCGGTGTACGGATCAACAAGTATTTTTATTGCGGCATTGCATTCAAAGAGATTTCTGTACCGCTCCTCACTTTGTTTCAGCGCCTTTTGGTTCCGAAGCGTCTTGATGCCAAATGCCAGATTCTCAGCAATCGACATCAACGACTCCTTCTCTGCAGCATTAAAGGGGTCTGGCAGTTCTGAGTAAATGGTTAAGGTGCCAAACACACTCTCGTCCAATATCAGGGGTATGCTGTGAATTGAGGTATACCCTCTACTTGTTGCCTCATTACGCCATAGGCCAAACTTTGGATTTTCCTGTATATTACACATAGTACATGGTTGGCGGGTGCGAATTGCCGTTCCCGCTGGTCCATGGCCATAAGGCTCATCTGCCCAGGAGATTCTGACCGTTTCTAGGTAACCCTCCTCAAAACCTTCCTGCGCGACCGGTCGAATCCTTTTTTCATCATTATGTTCAGCATAACCTACCCATGCCATCCGGTATCCTCCGGTTTCCACGATGATGCTGCAGATCTGTTGCAGCAATATATCTTCATCCTGTGCATGGAGCAGTGCCTGGTTACACTGATCACTCAGCCTGAGCGCACGACTCTTTCTCTCGTGTTCAGCTTCAGCCTTCTTTTGCTCTGTAATATCTATACCCACCCCGATAACACAGGGAGACCCATCAATGATAACTCTTTTGCCTGTCATAAGGTGCCACTCGACGACAGAGTTTCCTGGAAACACAAACCGATACTCGTCAGTCACTTCCGAGCCATTAGTGATAATATCCTGTATTGTCTCAAGAGCACGGTCTCGATCTTCCGGGTGAAAGGTCTCCAAGCCGATAGTCTCAGCAATCTCTTCTTCTGATAACCCAAAGCTATTCTCACTGATCTCATTGTTCCAGGCAATAAACTTTCCTTTCGCATCAACGATATAAAAGGTGCCAGGAATAGCATTGATAATCTGCTTATTGAAGAGCTGCTCCTTTTTCAGTAACTGCTCAATATTTGTGATATCCTGCGCAATGATAACGACCCGGTCGACATCACCTTCAGGCGATTTGTAGGGATAGAGAGTATTGCGTATGAGCCGCTCATTACTTTTATCGTCAAAAGTAAGTGGTCTGGTGGTACGCACCACCTCTTGCAGCATTTTCAAACGCTCGGCTACACACTCCGGCGGCAGTAAATCGAAAATATTGGTACCAAGGCACTCTTCAAGAGGTTTATGGTGTCGTAAAGCAAATGCCTCATTAGCATTGAGGATAATGCCCTTGGGATCAACAAAAAAAACCGAATCCGGAAAGGAATGAAGCACGCAATCACATGAAGTGTCACCATGTTTAATGTTAATTCCAGGGCACGCTATCTTATCAAACGACATAAAGAGTTTGGGTGTGATTAAAGAGCGGTTACACTAACGCAACAAACCAGACAATGCGAAAGCATCTGATTAACAGCTGAAAATAGCTGGTCCGCAGTCATCAAGCATGAGTATAATAATTATTATTATGATTGAAAACTGTTAAAAAAAATGTAAAAACAAGCGCTAAAGCTAAAAAATCGCTTCGATAGTACATCAGCATAAGAATTCAGGTACCCTTCCCCCTTCCCCAGCTCCTTGTCAATCTTCTCAATCAAATCATCATCCGGCAGCGCAACCCGCGCCAGCTGCCCGGTTCAGCTCAATCAGCAGCGTCGCCGAGCTGATCATCGCCGCCGCCTCGCGCGCCGCCTTGATGAAGTTCACGCTCAGCCTGGTTGTAGCCCAATTCGAAGTGGGTGAGGCAAGCGACATTTTCAGCTCTGTCGCAGGCAAATAAAAGAACATCACTTCAGATAGCTTGACCTTGTATTGGTTCCGAGCATAATGATATTTCTTGTTTGCAAATCAAATATTTGGCTATTAATTTTAGCGTTAATAAATATCCCGGTACCAACTCCCAGAGTAGTTCAAAGAAAAAACATGAATGTCATTGATGATATTGCCGTCCTGTGTTTTGATGATGAAGTTGAAATCATCAATGCTTTGAAACGTTGTCTTCGCAGAGAGCCATACAAAAAAGTGTTTGCCACATCGGGCGAAGAAGCCCTTGTCCTCTTGGAGGATGATATCAGTAATATCCGCGTAAATATTGTTGTTTCAGATATTCAAATGCCAGGCATGAACGGCATAGAATTGATTGAGAGAGTGAACAGACGTTTTCCTGGTATCCTCTGTATGGTAGTTTCTGGAGCCAATAATATTAACCAGCTGCTCGAATCCGGCAATGCCCATAATGTTTTCAGCACAATCACAAAACCGATTGACATACCGGCTTTCAAAAAAAGCATAAACGACGCTATAGATCATTACCTCAATCTGAATTAAGTAGGTGCAGACCCCCGAGCCAGCCCACTTTCCCATTCGCTGCTCAGCACTCAGAACTAACTTCCCTCAGCACTGTTCAAATGCCCCGTATTAATCTCCAGCCTGCCATGCACGGAGTGAGCTGCAAAGCCTGTGCTTGTTGTCTGAACCCCCAGTATCTTTACATAATTGCCCGGCACAAAAAGCGTATCACTGTCACTCCATGCGTGTTTCATATCAATGGTCCAAAGATCATTATGAAAGCTTTTCAAAATCATCACATGCGTTTTTTCATTGTAGCTGATTACTTTTCCCCCAAGTCGGCCATTTTCCGGTTGCGTCCAGTCCTGTTCATTACCATTGACCAGATGAAAATAAACGCTGTAATGTTCCGTCAAGTACCAATGCAAAGAGCGCCCGATACCTGAAGTATAAAAAACAACACTCAGTGGAATTGTGGTAAGCAATAACCAGGTGATAACCCTGACAGCGCTGTACGAATACCCTTTTTTTGAGCGCGATACAGCTGTAAATATCACCAGAAAAAAAACAGCAATCAAAATAAACCATACATAAGGCAGACTCATCAACACGTTCACCAGCAAGGGGTAATGTTGCAGAAAATGCAGTGAATGTTCATGACCGTTACTGTAATCATGGTTTATAGAGATATACAAAGCAATTGCTCCACCGAGGCTCAAAAGGATACCAAGCGCCCCGACAATGAGCCAGGCACCAATTCTCACGGCATTAAAACGCCAGCGAGGTATCTGCTCTATTTTCTTATCCTCAATTTCTTGCCAGAATGAATTCAAAATATCCTTACTCATAATCAGTAACTGAAATTTAAATGCTAAATAAATATTGATGTATATCATCTTCAGCGAGAAGCATCAGTGTCTTAATCGCTTCATGTTTCAGTTCCATGATATCGGATATCTCTTGACTGGATTTCCCTTCAGAATATTTCAATACAATGATATCAAGCCTTTTCTCTTGGAGTCGTTTCAATGAATAAACAATCTGCGGTAAGGTATAATGCTCGCAATCAGGTAAAGCGGTAATAATCCCCTTAACCATCTTCTCAAAATGAGAACTGTCACAATTTTGTTCTTGACTGTATTGTGGCTCTTTTAGCTTCTCAACAATCTCCTTATGGGCGATTCTATATATCCATGAAGAAAAAGGGATAGACCCATCATACTCATTGAGATTCACATAAGCAGTGACAAATATCTCCTGTATTAAAGACGTTGCAGTATGATTGTCACAAAAGGATAATGTGATATACCGTAAAAGAGCATCCTGATATCGCCGTATAATAGATGAAAACTCTTTGTTGTTCTTGCGCGTCAACTGGACCATCTCATCATCCGATAATGATGCATCTTTTCTCTTAATAGTAACCCAGCCCTCCTCGATATCAGCAAAATTAAATCTAAAAGGTAAGAGATCCCTAAGCGTAAAAAACTTACGCGGTATAGTAACAGCAATCATAACAAGTACTCACTCCAAATAAATAAATTTCCATTCCCCCTACATCCTATCCTCGCTACTCAATACTTCTTCACCCGGCACTTTTGTTCAACGGCACCGAAACCGTAAACACCGTCCCACCCTCCGGTCTGCACTCCGCCGAAATACTCCCCAGATGTCTATTGACCATAATGTCATAGCTGATACTCAAGCCCAGCCCGGTACCTTCCCCTATATCCTTCGTCGTAAAGAACGGCTCAAATATCCGGCTCCTCACCTCTTCCGCTATTCCCGGACCGTCATCACTCACCGAGCAGAAAACACTCTCATCGGTGGCCCATGTTTTAATCATGATACTGCCGTGCGAGCTTCTGTTTTGTGACTTGATGGCATGCGCGCTGTTGACAATCAGGTTAAGGATCACCTGGCTGATCTGCGAAGGATCGCACATAACTGGAGGCACCTCATCAAGGTGCAGCGCAACACTGGCTACATCACGGCACTCGCTCTTGGCGATGAGAAGCGACTCATTGACCGCCTTATTGATATCATTCAGCGTTAACCCGCCTTTTTCATTCTTGAAAGAGTAGTTCCGCATGCTTCTGGTAATAGCCGTTATCCGGTCCACTCCATGTCGGGTCATTTCAAGAGTTTTCGGGATGTTTTCAAGCAGTGAGTCAATATCAAGCTCCCTCTCTTTTTCACGCAGTCGCAAAATCTCTTCAGATATGGCAGGTATGGCATCTACTTTTTTAATGATCTCACGATATTCCCCCACCAGTTCCTGCAGGTCGTTGAAATCATTCAACTGGTTATGTTCATTGATCGTAATAAAATTAAGCGGATTGTTAATCTCATGGGCAATTCCGGCAGCAAGCTGACCGATCATCTCCATTTTTGAAGCATGCTGCAACTGGGTGGCAAGTTTTCTGTTCTCTTCCTCAGCCATCTTTTTGGCAACAATATCCCAAACATGGCTTGCTATAAGCTCCAGCCACTCAACATCTTTATCACCATACTTACTCCGCTTATTGCCGACTCCCATGATTGCCACTATTTTCCCCCCACGATTGACCGGAATGCCAATAACCCGCGTGACTTCAGCATGACCCTCCGGCATCCCTTTGCGATGCTCAAGTGATGGATAATCATTATGTATAGTAGCTTTTTTAATCCGTACGGCATCTGCCCAAACGCCAGCCATATCCATAGGGTAATGCTGCCCCTTTCCTTCAGCCTTGCACATGTTCTCTGTGGTGTTGGTTGACCAGGCTTGCAGTGAGAGAGCATTCTGATCACTCTCGACAAAATGAAAAAAACCAATTGAACTTTCCGTTAACAATTCCGCCTCATCAAGCGTTGCCGTGAGCAGCTCCTCTATCGAATGACTCTCTGCCATCTGAAGTATGCGCAGCCTGAAAGCATTAACCTCCTCATACCGCTTTTGATTAGTAACATCATAAACAATCGCATGAATTAAATCTCTCTGGCCATCATTAATTATGGTACTTAACACCTCAACGTCATGGAGAGAACCGTCTTTTTTGTTATGACGCAACGATAACTTGGCATGCCCTTCTATGCGGACTTTTGTCATATTGCTTTTGATGACATCAAGGGTTGTTATGGTGTTCACTTGCGCCAGGTTCATCTGCCTGAACTCGTCAATTGACCATCCGTAAAAGTCTGCTGCAGCCTTATTGGTATCAACAATATTGCCAGTATCCGGATCAATAAGCATCTTGATAGCGGCATTGTGTTCAAAAAGGTTTCTGAACCGCTCTTCACTCTGCGTCAGCGCCTTACGCTTTCGCAGCATCCGGATTCCAAATGCCAGGTTCTCAGCTATTGATATGAGCTGTGTCTTTTCCGCCCCATTAAACGCATCCGGCAGTTCAGAATAGACCGTCAATGCTCCAATCACCTTGTCTTCAACGCTCAGGGGTAAGCTAAGAATAGAGGCATAACCTCTCTTTACAGCCTCATGCTGCCATAAATCAAGCTCTGGGTTTTCATGAATATTCAGGAAGATATATGGTTTGCCTGTCCGAATTGCAAAACCTGCAGGCCCATTTCCATATTGGTCATCCGCCCATGATATCCTGAGTGTTTCAAGATGGCCTTCCTCAAAACCTGCCTGAGCAATCGGCCGTATCCTCTTTCCATGATTATCATTTGCATACCCAACCCAGGCTATCCGGTATCCTCCGGCTTCTACAATAATATTGCAGATATCTTGCAGCAATGCATCTTCATCCTGTGCATGCAGCAGTGCATGGTTAGAATAGTCCTTCAATAAAAGTGCACGATTTTTCCTCTCAAGTTCCTCTTCAGCCTCCCTGCGCTCGGTTATATCATGCGTAATGACATGAATAACCGCCTTTCCATCCAGTTCTATTTCGTTGCGATAGATCTCAACATCCCGGATAGAGCCGTCTGCCCTGCGATGCCGTCCGATAAATTTATTATGATGTTTGGCTTCTACCGTTTGCAGGCTTTGTATCACCGCTTCAGGAGAAAGACTATTGATATCGCCGGCGTACATCTGCTTAAGTTCTTCAGCTGACCATCCGTACCAATCAACAGCCTTCTGGTTAACATCGAGCACTTTTCCTGTATCAGGGTCAAGCAGAGCCTGTATTGCAGATTGGCTGTTGAAAAGAGTTCTGAAGCGCTTCTCGCTTTTCTGTAATGCCTCATCGGCTATTTTACGTTCAGTGATATCAATGCCAACACCAATAACGCAAGGAGAACCATCAATGGTAATCCTTTTTCCAGTCATGAGTCGCCATTCGATAGCAGAGCCTCCATTACGCAACACCCGGAACTCGTCAATCAGTTCTGTGTCATTATTGATGATTTCCTTCATTTGTTCAAGAACCTTGGCCCGATCTTCCGGATGGATGGACTCGCCTGCATAAGTCTCAGCCATCTCCTCGTCCGTCTTGCCGATACCTGAATGGCGCAACTGGTCGTTCCATACAAGAAACTTCCCGTCTGCATCAACGACATAAAAGGTTCCGGGAATAGCATTGATGATCTGCTTGTTGAATAGCTGCTCCTTTGTCAATAACAACTCAATATCAGTGATATCCTGCGCAAAAATAAGAAGCAGGTCAACGATGCCTTCTGGAGATGTATAAGGATATATCGTACTGCGCAAATGCCGCCCATTATTTTTATCGTCAAAAGTAAGTGCTTTGGATGTGCTTACGGCCTTTTGCAGCATTTTCAGTCGTTCAGCACCAACCTCCGGCGGCAGAAAATCGAAAACATTCAAGCCAAAGAACTCTTCCGGTTTTTTATTGAACTGGTCAGCAAAAGCCTGGTTTGCATCAAGGATAACGCCCTGTGGGGTAATAATAAAAACCGGATCCGGGAAAAAATGAAAGATTTTCAAAAGAGTCCGGTCACCCTCTTTTCCGGAAATCGGGACTTGAGCCATTGTATTAAGCGACATAGTGAGTGGGGGGAACGGTTAGAATAATTGTTGCCGCTATAAAACAGAAAAAAAATAAACCTGTAAACTTCAGATCAGAGGCCGAATAAACGTGAATCGCACAAAACCAATAAGAGACTAAATCTGTCCTAATATAGGTTATTCCTGGCAAAAAAGAAGGCTTATTGAAAAATAAAATGTGCCGGCACTGTAAAATCAGTTAACAATACCGGCAGACTCCGGATTAATAACCCCGAAATTTCTTGTTCCACATCAGTCCTTTCGCCATCCCACTGCCCCTCTCATTTTTTTAATAAAAATTTAAGTACCTCTTAATGGACGTTTAAGATGCTCAGAAGTACTATAAGAGCTGTATGACTTGAATTCGCTTTTGCGTTTCAAGTACAGCGTTGCATACTTATCAATAATCAATAAAACGAGGTAACTCATGAAAAATCCTTTACACGTCCTTTTTATTGCAATCATTGCTTTGATGCTTGCCTATAATGCAGCATTTGCGACAAGCGATGCAAAAAGCTTTCTCTTAAGTGGTGAGGCAAAGTTTAAGTCAAAAGATTTCAATGGTGCCATTGCAGACTACACAAAAGCTCTTGAACTTAATCCGAAATATGTCGAGGCTTATCTTAATCGAGGCTTAGCAAAACGTTCAGTAGGCGATGCAGAAGGAGCCAAAGTAGACCTTAAAAAATCTATAGATCTTGATCCAACCCCAAAAGATGCAGCGGCTTACTATTATAGGGCTCTTGCAAAATCCGCTCTTGGAGACAATGACGGAGCCTTGTCAGACTTTAAAAAAGCCGCTGACCATGGAAATGCTAATGCCAAGGAATGGTTAAAAAATAATAATTATAAATAGTGAGGGTTTAAGAGTCGGCTTCGCTCAGTACAGCGGAGCCGGCGGGGAACGATGGAGGCTCATCCTCTGTATTGATTAGGTCTTCTACGTCATCGCTTTGAATCGTGAATATTCAACAAAAAGCATTGAAATCAGACCTTGCAGAATGTTGGCACTCCCTTACTCTTGAAGAGACGCTTGAGAAGCTTGGCTCTGCTCTTGAGGGTCTCAGTTCCGCCGAAGCTGCAGTTCGGCTCAAGACTTATGGCCACAATCTTATCACGGCAGAGCTTAGGATAAGCCCGATAAAACTCCTGTTTCAGCAGTTTCAGAATGTGCTGATTATTATCCTTCTCATTGCAACGGCTCTTTCCGCTTTTCTTGGCCATAGCCTTGAGGCTGTAGCCATTGTTGTAATCGTTGTTTTTGCTGTTCTGCTTGGTTTTATTCAGGAGTATAAGGCAGAAAAGGCGATTGAAGCCCTTAAGATGATGGCCGCTCCTCAAGCCAGAGTTCGCCGTGATGGCAGGGAGGTTTCAATTGATGCGTCTGATCTTGTGCCTGGTGATCTCCTGCTGCTTTCCGCTGGCGACAGGGTAGCTGCTGATGCCAGAGTGCTGCAGTCCAATAATCTTCGTGCAGATGAGGCTTCACTGACAGGCGAGTCTCTCCCGTCATCAAAACATGCCGGATCAATAATCCCCAAAGAGGCCTGCCCGGGTGATCGCCGGAATATGGTCTTTGCCGGTACCATGATACTCTATGGTCGTGCATCAGCCATTGTGGTTTCAACAGGCATGTTCACCGAGTTCGGCCGAATCGCCGCCATGCTGCAGACGGTAGAGACAAAAAAAACTCCGCTCCAGAAAAATCTCGATAACGTAGGCTCAATGCTTGCCCGTGCCGCAGTGGTTATCGTGCTCCTTATTGTGATCTCAGGTCTTTTCCGAGGTTACCCTTTTATTGATATGCTTATTTTCGGGATTGCACTTGCCGTAGCTGTTGTCCCCGAAGCCCTTCCAGCCGTTGTCACCATCTCGCTTGCTCTCGGTGTTCAGCGCATGGTAAAGCGCCATGCTCTCGTGCGTCGTCTGCCTGTCGTTGAAACCCTCGGCAGCACCACAGTAATCTGTTCAGATAAAACCGGAACCCTTACACGTAACGAAATGACCGTTCGTGCACTCTACACCTCAGGGACACTCATTGAAGTTACAGGTTCTGGATATCTTCCCGAGGGCTCTTTTTTGGTGACAAAGGGAGGGGTAATGCCCGAATCCCTGCATGCACTGCTTCTGGCAGGCCTTCTCTGTAACGATGCACTGATCATGCAGAATAAGGAAGGGGATTGGCAGGTAGTTGGAGACCCGACCGAAGGGGCCCTGCTCGTAGCGGCCCGCAAGGCAGGTATGAATGAGCAACAGTTGCGGCAGCACTATGTACGGCTCGACGAGCAGCCTTTTTCATCAGAAACCAGACGCATGGTTACTCTGCACCGGGATGGCGATTCCGTAAAAACCGTTATCAAGGGAGCGCCTGAAATTCTGCTTGCAGAGTGCGAATTTCTTCTTTGTGGCAACAATGTCCAGATTCTCGATCACCTTAAGCGCCTTACTCTTCTGGCGGAGGCTGATGCTATGGGAAAAAAGGCACTTCGAGTACTTGCAATGGCTGAAAAACCTGGATCAGACATCGCTGGGTCGGGCAAAGGAATGATATTTCTCGGCATTGTCGGCATGATAGATCCGCCGAGGGCTGAAGCCGGTGAGGCCGTACGTCACTGTATTGCCGCCGGTATCCGTCCGGTCATGATCACTGGAGACCATCCCTTGACTGCAGCGGCGATAGCCGGTGAACTCGGGATTTTGCGTGACGGTAACGTGGTTACCGGATCAATGCTTCAAAACATGAGTGATGAAGAGCTGCGTCGCGCAGTCTCTTCCATCTCGGTCTTTGCCCGGGTAGAGGCAAAACACAAGCTCCGCATTGTAGCAGCCCTGCAGGAAAACGGTGAAGTGGTTGCCATGACTGGTGACGGGGTGAATGATGCTCCGGCCCTCAAAAAAGCTGATATCGGTATATCCATGGGTATTACGGGAACCGGAGTTTCAAAAGAAGCCTCGGCAATGATGCTTCTCGACGACAATTTCGCATCGATTGTTGCCGCCATTGAAGAGGGTCGGGTAATTTACGATAACATAAAAAAATTTCTTACCTATCTCCTTTCGTCCAATATCGGCGAACTTGGACTTATGGCATGTGCTGCCATCATAGGCGCTCCTTTGCCGCTTTCAGCCGTTCAGCTGCTCTATGTCAATCTTGCTACCGACGGATTGCCGGCTTTGGCTCTCGCCGTTGAACCCGCTGAGCGTGACATCATGCTGCGCTCTCCCAATGATCCGAAAAAAGGAATATTTACCCCGGCAGTGCTGACGCTCATGCTGACCGGTGGAATCTGGTCGACCTTTGTAAATCTCTCTCTCTTTCAGTTTGCTCTCGCATCAGGTCGTTCCCTTAAAGAAGCGATGACCATGACGTTTATTTCGCTTGTCCTTATTCAGTTTTTCAAAGCCTGCTGTTTCCGCTCGGAAAAAAGTTCAATAGTCAGCAGACCCTTTGCCAACCGTTGGCTCAATCTCGCAATCACCTGGGAACTTGTAATTCTTGCCGCAATCATATATCTCCCTGTTTTTCAAAAAATCATCGGAACCTTTCAGCTTACCGCTCAAGACGTCTCCATAGTAATAAGCGCAGCCGCGACGATTGTTCCAGTTATCGAACTGCTCAAATGGATAATACGCCATGGGTATTTCGGATTGAATCCGAAGAGCTGTTCTTAAAAATGTACTTTTCTATTGTTCTTTAATATTTAAATAACTAAATAGTGATATAGTGATATTAATATGTTAGGGTGCAATTCAAAACTTTGACTCTCTATGGCAAAAGTCGTCGTTTTAGGAGCTGGTATTTCAGGTCATACCGCGGCTTCATTTCTTAAAAAGAAACTAGGCAAACATCACGAAGTAGTGGTTGTAACTCCAAACAGCTACTATCAGTGGATCCCGTCGAATATCTGGGTTGGAGTAGGCCAGATGTCTATTGATGATGTACGGTTTGAATTGAAAAAAGTCTATAACCGCTGGGGCATTGTTCTTAAACAAGCCAAAGCGTTGGAGATTCATCCGGAAGGTGATGCCGAAATCCAGAAAGGGTATGTGAAGATTGAGTATACCGATGGAGTGCGAAACGGTCAGACAGAAAAAGTTGACTACGACTATCTTGTCAATGCGACCGGTCCTAAGCTGAATTTTGAGGCGACAGAGGGTCTTGGTCCCGATAAAAACAGCTTTTCGGTTTGCACATACACTCACGCCGCCCATGCATGGGAACACCTTCAGGACAATATCAAAAAGATGCAGGCTGGTCAGAAGCAGCGTATTCTGATCGGTACAGGTCACGCAATGGCAACCTGCCAGGGAGCGGCCTTCGAATACATTCTCAATGTAGCTCATGAAATTAAAAAACGCGGACTGAGCGACAAGGCTCAGATTACCTGGTTGTCCAATGAGTATGAACTGGGTGATTTCGGTATGGCAGGCGCTTTTATTAACAGAGGTGGATATTATACTCCGACGAAGGTATTCACTGAATCCATTATGGCTGAGTACGGCATCAACTGGATCCGTCGTGCTGGTGTTCATCACGTTGAACCAGGCAAAGCTCACTACGAAACACTTGCCGGTGAAGAGTTGACACAGGAATTTGATTTCGCCATGCTCATTCCCTCATTCTCTGGTGTTGGACTGACCGCATTCGATAAGAGCGGGACTGAGATTACCGACAAGATGTTTGCGCCAAACAAGTTCATGAAGGTTGACGCAAATTACACACCGAAGCCCTTTGAAGAGTGGGAAGCAGAGGACTGGCCATCGATTTATCAGAGTCCTCTTTTCAACAACATCTATGCTCCAGGTATCGCTTTTGCCCCCCCGCATCCGATATCAAAACCCATGACAAGCCCGAGTGGCCGGCAGATTTTTCCGACAGCACCACGTACCGGGATGCCGGCAGGTGTTATGGGTAAAATTGTAGCGCTGAATATTTCAGAAAAAATTCAGGGCGCCACAGAGCATCGGCATAAAGCCTCAATGAGCAGAATGGGTGCAGCATGTGTTGTATCGGCTGGGTTTGGTTCCTTTGACGGTCTCGGTGCTTCAATGACGTTGTTCCCGGTTGTTCCCGACTGGAAAAAGTATCCTGAATGGGGCCGTGATATGAACTACTCACTTGGAGAGGCAGGTCTTGCAGGACATTGGCTGAAATTTATTCTTCACTATGTATTCTTTCACAAAGCAAAGGGCTATCCTTTCTGGTGGTTAATTCCGGAATAACCTGTACCTTTAAAAATAACCTCAAATTTTGAAAACTTATGGTTACCAATAAAGTCAAGGCATATTACGACGAAGCATACCCGCCAGTTCCGTCGAAAACAACATTGTACTGGCGCAAGAACCTGCTGTGGCAGCTTGTTCGCTTTGTCGTCTTGAATGTTAAAATTATGAGAATTGTAGTAGGTGGGCACTCGTAATTTTATCATTCACGCTTAGTAGTATACTATAGCATAGAAGAGATTTTTTTTGATCTCGTTCATGACAAACTGAAAACTTTTCCCATTTCCCCACCAGAGCATCGGGTGCCACCAAACCGGGTTTGTTGGCACCAGGATGAACTTCTTTGACGATCCATCAAACGCTTTGCTCCATGTCTGGTTAAGGCGGAGCATGTGCGGCGGGTCGCTGACGACAATTGCCCGTAGCCAGCCGTTTTCCTCCATGGTGTCCGAGGTGTTCTCAGCCTCCTCCCAGGTCGTTGAAGATTTTGTATCGACCGTTATCGCGCTTTTGGGGACTCCAAGCGCCATCATGCGGCGCTCACGCCAGTTTGGATGATCAGGTTGATAGAAACGCTCATCAATGCCGGTTACAATAATATGAGATGCATATCCAGCCTTATACAATTCCGCTCCCTTCCGTACCCGAAGCCCGTTATCACCCCCCAGCACAATAATGACATCAGATTTTTCAGGATTTCCGGCATGATGTGACACAATAAAGCCAAGGCTTAAAAAAAAGAGTACAGCCGTCAAGCATACAGACAGAATAAAAATCAACGTAATTTTCAAAAAGACTTTCATAACTGAAATAGGGGTTATTAATCTCCGAGAGTATTGTAATAGCCAGTCATTCTGACGGATAATAATAATTTTTTTAGAACCTTCCCGAACCTTTGCTGCAGCTACTATTTTTCCCCCCCCCGCTCAGAATAGGGGACGACATTCATAACGTACAGTTTTCCCCATCAACCTCTAAAACCGATGCCTGCAATGATGAAAATCGTCACTCAAGCAAAGAAGAACTCCAGGAATTAAGCCCGTTCCTGAACGTTTAAACAGCCAATTGAAAAGCAGTTTCAGAATAGGGGACGACATTCATAACGTACAGTTTTCCCTCACCTGGAGCATCATTTTATCAAATGGCGAAGTTAAACAGGGGGGATGAGCAGAATAGGGGACGACATTCATAACGTACAGTTTTCCTTCACCTGGAGCATCATTTTATCAAATGGCGAAGTTAAACAGGGGGGATGGAGTAAACTGGACCACGGGGGGTATGCGGTTAAACAAGTCGGCACCATCAGCAACCCTGCCGGGCCGGCAATCGGTCAAACCCTGTTCTTCGGGGTGGAAGTTGGCAAGCCCGGGCGAAGTTCTGCAGGTCGGCTCATCGTCACAGCCGCTCTCCCAATAGTACCCGCAGCGCCATTAGCCTTCGCCTGGTTATTGTTCCATAGCCGCTTGTCAGCTCATTTTATTCCACTGCGAGCCTTTGCGACACGACCTTCAAAGACGGTACCCCAGACTTTTATAGTACGCAGTCCTTCGACACCAACCTTGTAGGGATCCTCTTCGAGTACCGAGAAATCAGCCGTTTTCCCCGCCTCAATACTGCCCAGACGATCTTCAAGATGCAATATGTAAGCGGCATCAATGGTGATTGCCCGCATGGCCTGATCAAGCGTCAAGCGCTCCTGCGGACCAAAAACCTTTCCCGACTGCGTCTGGCGGGTAATCGCCGTCCATGCAAGCAGCAGCGGGGAGGCTGGTGCCATAGCGAAGTCAGAATGGAGTGATACTGGAACACCTCGGCGCACCAACCCGCCCAGGGGGGCGATATGAGCAGCACGGTCAGTTCCCAGACCAACCTCTGCATACTTGTCGCCCAGGTCATACAGGTAAAACGGATTTGCCGACACCAGCGCACCAAGCGTTGCAATGCGATGGCTGATTTCGTCTGTGGAGTATCCATAATGTTCGACGGTGAAGCGATGATTGACACGAGGCGTTTCGCGTTCAAGCTTCTCAAGAACGTCCAGAACCATCATGGCACCACCGTCGCCATTGGTGTGCACATGAATCTGATACCCTGCATTCCAGTAACGGCGTGCCAGCGCCTCAAAATGTGACGGCGGCGTAATCCATTCACCGTGATGACCGTCAATATAACCGGGAGGACGCATCTGCATCGCCTGCGAAAACATTGCTCCATCGGCGAAAAGCTTTATCCCGCCGTTGACAAAAAGGTGAGGTGTATTCTTTTTTGGGAGTTCACTTACAAAAGCAAAGGCCTTATCCTCGCTTTTCATCGAATAGCCAAGGGTTCCGACATCCGGCGTCAGACGCACACGGATCGGCGAGTCATCCCTGCCGAAACTGCGCGTCAACAGACTGAGTTCAAGCGTCCAGTCAACCATGCCGTCCGCCATGTCAGCAACCGTAGTGATACCATTGTAATTCAAGTAGTCTCTCGTTTTGGCGTAGCCGGCATCTACCCGCGCTGGGGCTAATATGTAGTCAGCCAGATAAGGCACGGCAAGCTTAAAAAAGCCATCCTCCCAAAAATGCCCTTTCTCCCAGTCAACCTGGGGATTGCCTTTGACCTTTGCTTCGTTGAGACCCTTAGCCTCAAGGTACTTCAGCATGGGGGTATTGAAATACGCCTCATGATCAGAGCGATGCAAAACAAAAATAGGGTAGGTACTCGACACCTTATCCAGAATCGCGCGCGACATCTCACCATGAAACATCTGACTATAACCCCATGTCAGAAACATCGGCTCACTCTTGGGTGCAGCATCAAGTGCAGCCTTCAGGGCGGTTATATAAGCCTGAGCCCCCTGAGTGGCAGGTGTCTTTTCACCCATGACGTCCCATGATTCAGGCGGTATCCATTTTGCGCCAAACGCCAGAGCTCCAAGTATCGGGTGCATGTGAGGTTCGATAAAACCAGGCATCAGAATCTTTTGACTGAACTGCCGATCGATTCTGTACGAGGTCGACTTGAGCCAGGGGGCTAAATCCTCGAGGGAGCCTACTCCCAGAATCTGACCATTGCGAACGGCAACGGCTGTCGCCTCTGGGTGTGAAGGATTCATAGTGATAATTTTCCTGGCAAGAAAGACCGTAATCTGGTCAGCCCTGGAGGAATCAGGCATGAGAGAACCCTCCGGTACCTGAGCAGAAAGAGGGGAAAATGCAGTGACAAGCGCTGCTGCAAGCGTGAGGGTGACTGCTTTGATCTTCATATCAATGAGGCCTTTAAGTAAAAAATTACCCGAACATATTCTGGAGGCGGTATTTGCCTTTTAAATTAATTATTAAATAAAAATTCAACAATATTTTTTGACTCATCAAAACATGTTTACGGCTTTTATTTTATTACAGTAAACAAACTTCTTTCCCGCGATCAAGGTCTTGGGCGATACCTGCACCACTCCCTCTCTTACCGCATCTCCTGATAAAAAAAAAGAAATTCCAAAACGGGACAGATGTTCCGTTTTGTCTTAAATCAATACAGTCGGTGAACTTGTAATTCTCACGCTCAGAAAAAACTGCCGTAAAATAATTCCTTCAACTTGTTGTTTTAATGATAGAAAGAGGCATCAGTTTGTGGTTATTTCAACTATGGTACACTATTTGATGTAAAACCAATAATGTGATTACAATAGAGTGCATCAATTAATCTTTTCTTATCTGTTTTGCCGTCAGGGATGTTTTGACCAGGCGCAAAATTGAAAAACAGGAGTCTCTATGTCAAAAGAACATGCAAGTGCGTTTATTGAGAGGATGTGGCTGGATGATGAATTCAGCAGGGAAGTTATGGGTATTGATGATGTAAAGACAAAGTTGTCCTATATCAGCAGTGAGGGGTTCGACTTCACAGTTGACGAGCTCAAGCAGGCGCATAGGGAACGGGCTGAGGCTCAGTGAACACCTGATCCTCAGCCCGTTCATGAGGGTGAACTCATGAAGGTTCTGTGACCTCGATAGAGGTTTCGGGTTTGGTTGAAAGAACGGGCAGTTTTTCTGCAGGTACATTAAGGAGGCGTACAGCTCCTGCAAAACGCTTGTCGAAATAGCTTTGCTTCAGTTTATCTTCCGTAATGCCCTTTGAAAGCGAAGAATGAATGAATGTATCGTTTCCGATAAAGATCCCGACATGGTTGATATGCTGGCCTTTAGTCTGAAAAAACACAAGATCTCCAGGCTGAAGTTCATCCTTCTTGACTTTATTTCCGAGAGACGACATCTCTCTTGATGAACGGGGAAGCTGCATGTTAAATGCCTTGTCGTACATGAAACGAACAAAACCCGAGCAGTCAAATCCTGCAGGAGTCTGGCCGCCGGACCTGTATCGGGTTCCGAAATAATGGGTGACATCATAAAAAAACGTTCCCATGTGTTTGAAAGTCTCATGGGTTTTATCTGAACTGTTTATCGTCTGCTGCTGGGTTGATGCCGTTTCTGATTGAAGATCGCAAAGGGCGGTTGCCGGTTGTGCGCATTGAAGTACGGCGCCAGTCAGGCAGAGAGTAAAAAAACGATATGGTTTTAATCTATGTATCAACGAAAAATTAACGCGGAGGTATGAAGTAAAGGCTTGCTTCAAAGGCATAGGCACTGTTTTTTTTGGGTTCAGGGCTTTGTCTTGATGTTTAATATTTAACTTTAAAATGTAAGAAGATATCAGGAAAAATCCCAATGTTTTACGGCTGAAAACGAGTTTTTCCTCTTTATCGGGGCAATCACTTTTCAGGATGATCGGAAAGATCCTTATAATGATAAAGACAAAACGGGATCTCTTCTTTTATTTTACTTTACCTTTTAAATTTATTGTTTAGATGATCGCATTTGATGCCCTGAAGGAACCCCTTTCCATGGATGAAATGATTGAGCTTGAATCTTTTTTGATTTCGGAGAAATCTGCAGGTAAGATCATTTCAATTGAAGCACTCGATGGATTTTTTACAGCGATTGTTATAGGGCCGGCAACTGTGTTTTCAAGTGAATGGATTCCGTTTATTATGGGCGCGCGAAAGAACGCATCATTCTTTACTTCGATTGAAGAGACCCAGAAAATCATGCGGCTTCTTATGCGCTATATGAATTCGCTCGTTGCAGTTTTTCAAAATGATGTTGAAAAATTTGTTCCGATATATGAATGCTGTAACTTTGAGAACAGGGAGGAGGAAGACTTTGCAGCTGCCTCGTGGGCTCATGGATTTAATATGGCTATGGAGTTGCGTTTTGATGACTGGAATCTGATCTTTGATATGCTTGATGATGATGGTGAAGTGAGTGAACTTATTCTAGCCCCGATCTTGCTGCTTGCGGGTCAGGAGCAGGAAGTCCATGAGTTTACAGCTGCCAATCGGGATATGCTTAAAAAGCTCGTAGGTCATAGCGTTATTAGTATTTACAGGTTTTGGCTGCCGTATCGTGAAAAGGTTTTTCGAGAAAATCGCTCCTCCTCCAAAAAACCGCGGATCATTCCTTTCGATCCGAACTATTTTCCCCCGGGCCTTGCAATGCAATAAAACTGACCTGTTCCCCCTCTATGATACGCCTCTTTGTAGTTTTCTTTATCCTTGTTATTGCCCTGCCGGTTAACGCGGCAGAAAACAAGGATTTTGTCGATATCGCTGAGCTTGACAGTTCAATTCTGCTCGATATCCGCTACGCTACAGCTTGTAATTTTACCGGAAAAGCCATGTATCCTGTCGCCCGTTGTCTTTTAAGACGCGATGCCGCATTACGGTTGCTTCGGGTCGAGCAGAAACTAAGAAAACAGGGGTGCCGGCTGATTATTTTTGACGGCTATCGACCGCTTTCAGTTCAAAAGAAGTTCTGGAATATTCTGCCTGATGAACGCTATGTGGCCGATCCTGCAAAGGGATCAAGGCATAATCGCGGAGCAGCGGTTGATGTCAGTATGGCCGATCTTGCAGGTCATCCTCTTCCCATGCCTTCAGAGTATGACGATTTTTCATTGAAAGCGCACCGCGGTTATACCGGAGCTTCATTAGAAGCGCAGAAAAACTGCGCACTCCTTGAAGCGGCAATGAAAGAAGAGGGATTTGATCCTTTTCCTACTGAGTGGTGGCATTTTGACGCTCCGGGATGGGAGCGTTATCCTGTTTCAGATTTTTCACTCGAAGAGTTCCGCGGGAATGAAACGTATGAAAAGAAATAAAACTCAGCGCTCTCTGGGAGTTGTGATCACAGGAGGGAGTGCAGGACTTGGGTACGCCCTTGCCTCCTCATTCCTTTCCGCTGGCGATCGTGTTGTTATTTGCGGTCGTAACCCGCAGCGGTTGGAGGCTGCGTTACAGTCGCTCAGTATTGCTGTGCCTGAAGGAGAGATATACGGTATAGTGTGTGATGTTGGAGACCCTCAAGCAGGAAAAGCTCTGTCAACGTTTGCCCGGGATCGGCTCGGTACAGTGGATCGATGGATCAATAATGCAGGAACCGCAGGAAAGTTGAAACAACCCCTATGGAATCTTGATCCGGAAGATATTCTCGAGACCTGTTCGACCAACCTTTCCGGTTCCCTTTTGATGTGTGCAGAAGTTGTCAGGCTTATGGATGCTCAGCCGTCGACCTCAAAAGAGACCTTCCATATTTTCAACATGGGCTTTTCATCAATAGGAGCAGCTTTCTCGCGCTCCGCAGTCCATCATAAGGCATCGAAAAGGGGAGTGTCGGAACTGACTCATTTTCTTTCCGGAGAGTTGAAAGCATCAGGAAAAACCGCCATAGGTGTTCATGAGCTGAGCCCTGGTCTTGTCTTGACCGGACTTCTGCTTCAAGATGCTTCACCTGCAGCGAAAAAGCTTTTCAAAGTCATCGCTGAGCCTCCTGAAAAAGTCGCCTCCACTCTTGTTCCGAAAATCCGGTCGATAACCGGCAGCAATCGCCGTATCCGGTTTCAGCCTTTAGTCATAACTCTTTTCAGGGCCTTTGCCGCAATCACAGGCAGTTATTCTTTGTTCTCGAATTCACTGCTCAGCTCTTTCCAAAGGTTACTGTAAGCTTTAGCTGCAGGGGAGTTTGGCAGAACGGCATTGAGCGGAGCCCGATAGATGCCCATTTTTTCAACTTCGGAATTGTACGGGATGCTCTGGGAGAGTATCCCTGGGGTATTGCGGAACTCTCTGATGATATCCCGATGCAATAATTTTCTTTTTTCTACCATCGTAAAAAAAGCCCTGATCTTTGAGCTGTCAAGCTTATTGGCTTCAAAAAATTCTTTCAGCTGAATATAGGTGCGAATTGACAGTGTCGTAGGAATCATAGGCACAAGGATAATATCAGAAGCGGCAAAAACACTTTCAGACAGCAGGGTAAGGTTTGGCGGACAGTCGAAAAACACAACCCGGTAATCTTCACTGAGCTCTTCAAGATTTTTTCTGAGCTTTTTCCTTGGCTTTTTCTCTTCAGAAAGTTCGATATCAAGGTTCCTGTACGAAAAGTCAGAGGGAAGCAGGTCAAGGTATTCAAAGTCAGTTGCTTTTATATTGCTATGGATTCTTTTATTTCCTTTTAGAAATTTGTCGCTGTTAAACTTTTTTGAAGCTGTAATTCTGAAATAGAAGGAACTTGCACCCTGCGGATCAAGATCGCAGATAAGCGTCGGCTGAGCAAGTCGGGCAGAGAGATATGACAGATTCACTGCTGTAGCTGTTTTTCCGACTCCTCCTTTGATGCTGTAAAGTGCTATTGTTTTCATAATAGGGAAATGAGGTCGTTAAAGATCGGCCGGCAGCTCAATTATCGCCACCATTAATATAGCAAGATCTCATTTAAATGACAGTCATGCAGTATTCTTTCATAGCTTGAAACAATGTATCGGACGGCACCTGTAAAATAGCTTTCCTTTTTCGCTGTAGTTTTCATAAATTAACGCACGAAAAATTTACGGTGATTCTAAAGGTTCGCTCAATCTTTTGTTCAATAAACTGATGAAGCATCCGTTTGCTTTTTTTCTGTTATGCTTATTCCTTCTTGCCGGCTGTTCAGGTAAGACCGGCGAAAAGGTCGCAAAAGAACACTCTCAGAACACCAAATTAAAGATTGGCCTTGTCTTTGATATTGGTGGAAAAGGTGACAAATCATTTAATGATTCGGCCTATAACGGCCTGGAACTGGCAAAGCAAAAGCATGGGATTTCTTTTCTCTACGTTGAGCCGCAGGGAGAGGGAGCCGATCGTGAGGCTGCGTTACGCCAGATGGCATCAGATCCGGATGTTGGCTTGATTATCGGAGCCGGTTTGCTGTTCAGTGATGATATTACTGCAATTGCAAAAGAGTTTCCCGATAAAAAATTTGCGTGCATCGACTATGTCACTAAGCCGGGAGTTTCCATCCCCGACAATCTCCAGGGAATTGTCTTTGAAGAAAAAAAAGGCTCTTATCTTGCCGGAGTTCTTGCCGCACTCGTTACCAAAACAAAAACTGTCGGTTTTATCGGGGGTATGGAGACGAACATCATCAAGAAATTTGAGAGCGGCTTTATTGAGGGTGCTCACTCAGTCAATCCCGATGTCAAAGTGATTTCAGGCTATATCGGGATGACAGGTGCTGCATTTGCCAATCCGTCAAAAGGCAAGGAGCTTGCTCTTGGACAGTATGGCAGGGGAGCCGATATCGTTTATGAGGCAGCCGGAGCCAGTGGGCTCGGTGTTATTGAGGCCGCCAGAGAGAGCAAAGGACTGGTTATCTGCACCGATCGTGATCAGGAACCCGATGCTCCGGGATTTGTGTTATCAAGCATGACTAAGGCTGTTGATAGAGCTGTTCTGAAAACTGTTGAAAATGTACTTGACGGAAGCTTTAAGGGTGGCGGTCTTTCTGTATTCGGTATTGCTGATCGTTACACGGACTACGTTTACAACAATAAAAATGCGTCGCTGATAGGGGAGAATAATCATAAGCAGCTGGAGGATATTCGCAATAAAATAATAGAAGGGAAAATTGTTGTCAATGAGACCGCCGTTCGACAATAATGGTTGCATTACCGGTAAGGAGCCCCTTACGGCAGGTCTTGCGGTCAGCGGAAAATGGAAGTGATTATTAACTTACAGAAGAAGGTACACTACTGGTGAATAATAAAATCCTTGTAACCGGCGCAACCGGTTTTATTGGTTCGGTTCTTGTAAGAAAACTGGCGTTTACTCCTGATGAAGTTTATATCCTTGTCCGGAAAACTTCTGATTTAACCTCTCTTTCAGATGTTATCGACAAGGTCAGGCTGGTATACGGTGATATTACTGACAGGGAATCTCTTGATTCTGCAATGCAGGGTATTGATCTTGTCTATCACTCCGCGGGCCTTACCTACATGGGCGACAAAAGAAACAAGCTTCTCTACAAAATCAATGTTGAAGGGACCCGTAATATTTTACAAGCCTCTCTTGCAGCCGGTGTTAAAAGAGTTGTGCATGTCAGTTCTATAACTGCGGTCGGCGTTGCCTTCGATAAAAAACCGCTCAACGAATCGTCCGAGTGGAATTTCCACGCTATAAACCTTGAATATGCCCGAACAAAGCATCTTTCCGAAGTCGAAGTTGCTTCAGCAATACAAAAAGGACTGGACTGTGTTATTGTCAATCCGGCATTTGTTTTTGGTGCCGGTGATATTAATTTCAACGCCGGGCGGATAATCAAGGATATCTACAATAGAAAGCTTCCGTTTTATCCGCTTGGAGGAGTCTGTGTCGTCGACGTTGAAAATGTTGCCGATACCATTATGACCGCAATGGAGAAAGGCAAAACAGGGGAGCGCTACATTATCGGAGGTGAAAATGTATCCTACAAGCAGCTTGCCGATACCATTTCTCAGATAACCGGCTCTCCGAAAGTACGTTTGCCTCTTCCGTTCTGGATGGCAAAGATACTGAGGGCACTGCTGGATCTTTACAAGAATAAGAACAAGGTATCGAAACTCTTTAATCTATCAATGTTCAGGGTTGCCTCGGAGTTTCTCTATTATGATTCATCCAAGGCAAAACGTGAATTGAACTTGCGCACCGAACCCCATGCGAAGAGTATTCGAAATGCCTACGAGTGGTACCGTGATCGTAACATGCTGAATTGAAACGTGCAGTTCAGGGTAACTGCTGCTTATGGCTTCCGGCAGAATATCATCATTCGCGGTGAATCATTCTCTGTAAAAGGGTCGCCCTGATAATTGCCCGCTATACCCGCCACAGAAAATCCCTCTTTCTGCAGCATTGCATAAATCTCCTCTTTGCCGTAGAGTCTTACAGACTCACTGAAGGTGATGGTTTCGCCGACAGGAGGAGTAATGGTAATGGTTTTGGAAATCTTGTCATCCTTAAACGCGCGCTCTTCAAGGAGAGTAAGGTTTCCAGCACTTCGTCTCGTAACAGGGGCAAGGGTTCTTGCCAGATGAACGGGATTGATAAGGTCAAGAGCGTACCATCCTCCCTGTTTAAGTGCACTGTATACCTTGCTGAGCACGACCCGATCATCATCTTTCACGTCGAAATAGCCGAAACTGGTAAAAAGCTGTACGACCAGGTCATAGAGACCATGTGCAGGTATATGCCTCATGTCGCAGCAGGTAAGCTTCAGCTGCAGTTGGCAATGCAGGGCTTCCTTCCGGGCTTCTTCAAGCAGAAAAGGGGAGAGGTCGTTTCCTGTAACACAGTATCCGAGACGTGCAAGTTCAATGGCGTGTCTTCCTGCCCCGCAGGCAATATCCAGTACTGATGTCGATGCCGGATCATTCAGCGCTAGGCCTGAAACGGATAAAATGGTACGAATGCAGGCAGCCGCTTCCTCCTGATCCCTGTGGCTGTAAACCTCAAGATACAGCGGGTGGTTAAACCACGTTTCAAACCATTGACGTGACTCATCCTTTCCTGATCTTTCGGGAGACGTTGCCATATTCTTATGCAAAAATGAGATGATAAAGGAAGGGAGATTCAGGGCATTGTAAAGAATGCCCTGAAAATAAAGGCGAAGTTATTATTTCGCGTAATCAGTGATTGCTTTGGCAAGAATCACCTGATCATTTTCTCCGTTTGGAATCCGGACATTTTTTTCGATGAATTTCCATGCATTGGTCTTCTCTGATTTAACAGAAAAAATCAGTTTAGCACATTTGAAATCACTGGATCCCGATTTTTTGCCTTTATCAGCAAACGATTGTTTCTTTGCCATGACTCGTAAAGTAATTCTTTTGGTTAAGTCGCTGTACTATTGTTTTTACTCAAAATGAACATGAAGGTAATAAAAATATAACCGATAACCAAGTTCACTCATAAAGGAATCACTTCTGCCGGGCCTCTGTTTCATGCAGTATTCCCTTATGGAAGATTCCTCGTGCCTTTCCTTTCAACTTTCGATGAAGAAAGGGGGTGTTGGCTGACTTGGACTTGAGAGACTCAGTGGTGACAATCCATGTCGCGTCAGGATCAATGATTGAAAAATTAGCCTGCTCTCCCGGTTTGAAAAGAATCGGTTTCAGCGTAAGGATTTTTCTTGGATTGACCGACATCAGTTCAATTGCTCGCGACATGGTTATCACCTTTTTGTCAACAAGTTCCGTTATTGTCAGTCCGAGTGAGGTCTCAAGGCCTATAATTCCGAATGCGGCCTGGTCGGCAGGACACTCTTTTTCATGAGAGGCATGAGGCGCATGATCTGTAGCTATCGCGTCAATAGTTCCGTCTGCGAGAGCTTCAAGCAGAGCTTCACGATTTTCAATGGAAGAAAGCGGAGGCTTCATGATATAATTGCCTTTTCTGTCTGCACGAAACAGCTCTTCATCACTGAGGGTGAAATGGTGTGGTGTTACTTCACAGGTAACCTGAAGACCGTCTCGCTTGGCCTTACGGACAAGATCAAGTGCAGCTTTTGTACTGATATGGGCAACATGATAGCGCGGACGTTGAAGAGGATCATGCAGTTTGTGCTCTTCCAGATAGTGCATCAGAAGCAGGTCTCTGCTGAGTGTAATGGCTTCAGACACATCAGGAATTCCTTTCAGGGCGAGTTTTGTCGAAAAGAGCCCTTCATTCATCACGGCTTTTTCTGTAAGCGATTTATCCTCACAGTGCTGAATAATCAGAAGATCGAAGTTGGATGCATACTCAAATGCCAACCGCATGATCTGGCTGTTCTGAATGGCCGAACCGTCATCCGAAATTGCCGTGACACCGTAGGAGCGGAATTTTCCAAACGGAGCAAGATGTTCCCCTTTGCTTCCTTCCGTCATTGCCCCTATCACCTCGAGATCAATCGGCAGTATATCCGAGTGATGGCGTATATAAGCCACGCCAAGCGGGCTGTCAATGACCGGTTTTGTATTTGGCATAAGTGCAACACCGGTAAATCCGCCGGCAACTGCAGCATTTGAACCGCTCTCAAGGGTTTCTTTGTACTCCTGACCCGGCTCCCTGAAATGGCAGTGCATATCAAAAAGTCCCGGAGCAAGAATCTGGCCGTTCAGATCAATAACCCTGTCGCCCGGCGTCGCAGAAATACCCTCATGACCGAAAACGACCGCTTCGATTATTCCGTTATCAGCCACTTTTATCGATCCGGTAACATCAAGACGCTCAAGTGGATTAAGGATACGGGCATGCTGAAAAATAAAACTCATGGCTCTGGAATTATTATAGAGTTAAGATAACTCGAGCCTGCAGGTCGGCAAGCTTTCCTTGACCCTTGACGATGATTTCCGTTATGGAAAGCTTGGCTTTCAGGGGATCTCCGGAAAAAACCTTGCCTTTGCCGGCTGATGTTCCTGAATATAAGGTCTTCTCTGCCTAATCCGTAAAGATTCGACAAATACTCAGTTTTGAATTATTCACAGCATATATGTAAATTTAGCATAAGTTGTTACCGTCTATTCCCCCAATGCTGTCGACATAGACTTTTCGGTCATCTCAACAAGCGTTAGCATATGATTGATATACTGTTTATTGCCGGCACATGTATTCTCATGTCGATCATATCTGTACTGTGCATATTGTTCCTGCGCAAGAGAAACGTCTATACCGAACTTGCAAAAGACCATGATGTCACCGGAAATATCTATTCAATCGTCGGCAGTATTTATTCGGTTTTACTGGCCTTTACAGTCGTTGTTGATTGGGGGATCTATCGCGATACCGAATCAAAGGTTTCGGTGGAAGTCGCAGCGATGGCTTCCATCTTCAGGGATTCAAGGGTGTTTAGCGATGTTCAGAAAGCGACCCTGATCCAGCGCGATCTTATGACTTATGCTACGATTGTGATTGAGGAAGAATGGCCATTGCTGGCTAAGGAACGGTCGAGCAGGAAAGCTATTGATCAGATTCACCGCGTATTCAAGGATATTGCCGACCTTCATCCTGCAGATGACTATGAAAAAATCTGGTATCAGGAGCTCATTCAGAAGGCTGACGACTTCAGCAACGCCAGAAATCAGAGGGTCCTTTCGAGCACGAAGTCCATCCCTGTCTTGATGTGGGGGGTTATTATTTTCGGCGGCTTAATCACGATTTCTTGCAGCTTCCTTTCCGGTGTCAGCAATACAATACCTCATCTGCTGATGGTTGGAGCCCTCTCCTGCCTCATCACACTTGTGATTATGCTGGTCTATGCCCTTGATCATCCCTTCACGGGCATCATTACCGTTAAGTCAGACCCCTTCGTCAATCAGCTCTTTCACTGGAAAGAATATTATCATGCGTCTCCCCTTTAAAGCCTGATCTCCCCGCCTGCCTGCCCTGGGAGCGCCGAGCCCCAGCTCGGCATTAACTGCAGATACCGTTCCCTTCCGGTACAATACCCTCTACTGGAGCAATTGTTATGCAATCAGGAAGGGATTCTATGTTGTATATTATTATGTTAGTTTAACGTATGTTGAGGTAATAAACTGTCAATATTGCCTGCTTTAAAATCACAGGCTGTTTCAGGGGTATGACAACAGGTATGATTACAGGCGAGAAAGTTTAACTGGTTGGAATGCCATGGAGCGAAATGCAGATATAGCCATTGAAAAAGCCGCTCTAAGAGCAAGGATGATTAACGCAAGGCGCTCAATTCCAGAACGTTTGCGCATGGAAATGAGCGAGTCAATTGCCGGCCATGTTCTTGAACTGCCTGAAATCGTGCATGCTCATCATATTCATCTCTATCTCACCATGCATTCTCATGCCGAAGTGGATACTGCGGCGATTATTGACGGGCTCTCCAGAATGGATAAACAGCTTTCGGTTCCTGTTATCATGGATGGCAGGCTCATGTCGGCTGCTTTTCGAAAAGGGGAACCACTCCGTTTTGCACAATTTCGTCAGCCCGAACCTGAAGTAGTCTCGTTAATAGATGAGTCGCAATTGGACGTTGTTCTTATACCCCTTCTTGCTTTTGACGAAAAAGGATATCGTCTCGGATACGGCAAAGGATTTTATGACTTTTTTCTTCAGCGTCTTTTCAGACAGGGAATAAATCCCAGTCGTATTGGCCTTTCGTTCAGCCGGCAGATGGTTGATGTGGTTCCGGCCGATCCTTGGGATGAAGCTCTCGACGGAGTGGTTCATGAAAACGGAAGTATGCGTTTTGTTTAAAAACATTTGCCATCTCAAATATGTTAACAGGGGTTGAAAACAACGGAAAGCAGCCTGCGCTTGATTTTTTAAATACCTCCCTCTATGTCAACAGGGAGCTGAGCTGGATTGATTTCAATCAGAGGGTGCTTGAAGAAGCGCTCAATCCGGAAGCTCACCCTCTTTTGGAGCGGGTAAAATTCATCTCGATTTTCAGTGCAAATCTCGATGAATATTTTATGATCCGGGTTGCGGGTATAGAAGATCAGTACGAGGCCGGTATTCAGGATCGGACAATCGACGGATACACGCCTGCTGAACAGCTCGAAAAGATCCGCACGATGGTTCTGCAGCAGCTCAGCCAGCGGAACGGGTGTTTTTATCACGATCTTCTTCCAGCCCTGCAAAAAGAGGGCATAGAGTTTCTTCGGGTATCCGGACTTACACCTGAGGAGCAGCGTTGTCTGAGCCATTTTTTCCGTAAGGAAATTTATCCGGTACTTACTCCACTGGCGTTTGATACCGGTCATCCCTTTCCTTTCATGTCAAACCTGTCGCTGAACCTCGCTATCGAACTGGAGGACGAAGAGAGCGGAGCATTGAAGTTTGCCCGGGTCAAGGTTCCAAGCATTCTTCCCCGGCTTCTGCGTCTCAACGATATCAAGGGGTTCAATGATGAAACTGGTATCATTCGCTTTATCTGGCTCGAAGATCTTATCGAAAACAATCTTTCTCATCTCTTTCCCATGATGAGGATTGCACAATCGCATTTGTTCAGATTGATTCGCGATGCCGATATTGAAATCGAGGAAGATGAAGCCGGCGATCTCCTTAAGACCATCGAAAAGGGACTTCGCTCACGCCGATACGGAAAAGTGGTTCGGCTCGACATCACTCCGGCGATGCCTCAGCCGGTGAGAAACCTGCTCATGA
>JBAWYL010000013.1:0-72696 GCA_037143555.1 Chlorobiaceae bacterium | reverse complement strand
TTAAAAGCCGGAGAATAGGGAATTACGTGAAAATCGTAAACTGTACCCGCAACTGTACAACGGTAACCCTGAAACTGAAGCATGGCCACATGCAAAGGTTTTTGCGGTTGTTCAAGGTCACTGCAATCTTTTCCTCCACGGAAAATTGCGGGAAGGCCCCGAACAGATGTAAGCCGTTATAGTCAGGAGACCTGCCAGTTATTTTTGCATCACAAGATCGGACTACGGGATATAGTCGGGGCAAAGCTGTACTTCTTTAGCATTGTTATCCGCTTGATCTTTTTGTACAAACAATCACCGGGTAATGTGTCATGCCGTTACAAGCCGCCTTTTGCTAACCCCTGTCAGTTGATGTTTTTCTAAAACTGAAAACAGGTAAAATCAAAAATGAACAAAAAAGTATTTCTTGTTGTCATGGCAGGCTTGCTATGCAGCAAAGGAGTTTTCGGTGCAGAGCAGACCAAAAGCTTTGCCGGGGATGAGATGGTTGTAACAGCGACAAAAACGCTTAATTCTATCAGTGATACCGGTGGTTCATCGGTCACGGTCATTACCTCTGAAGAGATAAAGAATTCCGGAAAGCAGAGCGTCGAAGAAGTTATCAAGGGAACTGTCGGTATTGATGTGGCGTCTAACGGAGGCCCCGGCACGCTTGCCAGTGTTTTCATTAGAGGGGCAGATGCCAAAAATACTCTTCTGCTTATCGATGGTGTTCCGGCAAACGATCCGGCAGACGCAAACCGGGCTCCGAATTTTGCCAACCTCACCGTCGATAATATTGACCGGATAGAAATTGTACGTGGTGCGGTCAGTTTTTTGTATGGGTCAAATGCATCCGCAGGAGTAGTCAATATTATCACCAAAAAGGGAACCTCCATACCCGAGTCGTTTGCCGGTGTTGACGGGGGATCCTATGGTACCTATAAAGTCTATGCCGGAACAAACGGTCAGCAGGGGATATTCAACTATTCAGTAGGGCTCTCACGATTAAAAACTGACGGATTTTCAGCAGTTGATCAAAACAACAGGTGGATAAATCCAACAGGAAAGATTTTTGAAAAAGACGGGTATGAAAATACGACCCTGTCGGGAAACTTCGGACTGCGGTTTAACGAACATACCTCTCTTGAAACAGTTATCCGATATACAAAAGCCAATCTGGCGTATGATTACACCGGTATGGACATTTCCGGACTTAATCAGGATTCCGACCAGTTGAGCGGTCGAGTTGCGCTGAAAATGAACTATAAGCCACTCGTTTCCACCTTGTACTGCAATGTTATTGATCAGGATCGCACCTATCTGAGTGATTATGTCATGTCAAGCAAATTTAATGGCCACCGCTATGAAATAGGCTGGCAGGGTGATGTGGCGGCAGCTGAAAACAATACGGTATCGGTCGGGTTAAACTACCAGCAGGAGAGCATGATCAATGAAAATTTTGGCTTGTATGCATCATTACTAAACAAAGGCATTGGTACGAACAGCGTTTTTGTGCAGGATCAGTGGCATTTTGGCGGGTTCAATCTTGTTGGTGGTGTGAGGTATGAGGATAATGAAAAATTCGGCAGCAAGATAACCTACCGTATCGCACCATCCTACACCATCAATGATACGGTTCTCAAGTTCAGTTATGGTACAGGTTTCAGAGCCCCGTCACTCTACGAACTCTATTCTCCATATGGCAATACAACCCTGACGGCTGAAACCAGTTCCGGTTGGGACACAGGTTTCGAACAGAAGATTTCTGAACGGCTTAAATTTGGAGTAACCTATTTCCGGATGGATTTTGACAACCGTATTGATTTTGATCTCACAACGTATCAATATGAACAGATGGCAGGCCTGACCAAAACATACGGTGTCGAAAGTTTTGTTGAATGGAAACCGGTCGATCCGCTTCTTCTCACCTGTAATTATACCTATACCTCTACTGCAGATCCTCTTGGCAATGAGCTTCTGAGACGACCAAAAAACAAGTTTGGCATTACCGGAACCGACAAGCTGACGCAGAAGGTGAAAGTCAGTACCAACATGCAGTGGGTAGGAACGAGTGTTGATCATGGTGTTGAAGGAAAAAGCACCGGTCAGCTTCCAGGCTATTTTCTTCTGAACATGACAGGCTCCTGTCAGTTGTCCGACCATGTTGAGCTTTATGTCAGGCTCGACAATATATTTAACGAATATTATGAAGAGGCCTGGGGATATGCCACACCGGGCAGGTCAGCCTATGCGGGCATCAAGGTTACATTTTAGTGGTGTTTCATTTCCCAACAAACCAACGTGTTATGAATATGACCATTACCGAAGCGGAAAGAGAGGCTCTCTACAAGGTGATTTACAGTCGCCGTGACGTCAGAGGGCAGTTTTTGCCGGATAGTGTGCCGGATGAAGTTATAGCCCGCCTGCTCGATGCCGCCCACCATGCGCCAAGTGTCGGGTTTATGCAGCCGTGGGATTTCATCGTGGTTAAAGACCTTGAGGTGCGCCGCAAGGTCAAGGACGGCTTTGAAATAGCTCATGCCGAGGCGGCCGGGATGTTCAGCGGTGAAAAACAGCAAGCCTACCGATCCTTCAAGCTTGAAGGCATTATGGAATCGCCTCTCGGCATCTGCGTAACCTGTGACCGTTCGCGTACAGGTGATGTCGTGATAGGCAGGACCGCAAACCCTGAGATGGATCTTTACAGCTCAGTCTGTGCGGTTCAGAACCTCTGGCTTGCGGCACGTGCTGAAAATCTGGGCGTCGGCTGGATCAGCATTATCCATCACGACCATATCCGTTCTGCGCTCGGCATTCCTGCCCACATAGTACCGGTAGCCTATCTCGCGATTGGTTATGTGAGCTTTTTTCATGCAACACCTGAGCTCGAGCAGGCTGGTTGGCTGCCGAGAATGGAGCTTGACACCCTCGTTCATCACGAAACATGGTAATGTCCCAAAAAAAATATCGTTCTCTTGCAGTATTAGGGACAGGGTCAGACGTCGGCAAAAGCATTGTCGCCACAGCGCTTTGCCGGATCTTCAGTAATGCAGCTATTGATGTTGCACCCTACAAGGCGCAGAACATGTCGAACAATTCAGGAGTGACGCCTGAAGGAGACGAAATCGGCCGGGCGCAGATTGCCCAGGCCGAAGCTGCCCGTGCTGTCCCGACAGCTGATATGAATCCAGTGCTTCTCAAGCCCAATTCCGACACGGGGGCACAGGTGGTTCTGCAGGGAAAGGTCTGCACTACAGAGAGTGCGAAGGGCTATTTCAGGGATACCACTGTCTGGGCTGCTGCTGCAATGGAGAGTCTGCAGCGACTTAAGCTCAAACATCAACTGGTGGTTATTGAAGGAGCGGGTTCCTGTGCTGAAATGAATCTCTATGCAAGAGACTTTGTGAATTTCAGAACTGCCAGAGCTGCCGATGCTGCAGTGATCCTCGTTGCAGACATTGACAGGGGAGGAGTTTTTGCACAGGTCGCCGGAACCCTCGCCATCATTCCCCCGGAAGACAGGGCGCTGGTCAAAGGGGTTGTTATCAACCGCTTCCGTGGAGATATCGATCTGTTTAAAGACGGCGTCGCCATGCTTGAATCAATGACCGGGGTTCCTGTTCTTGGAGTCATTCCCTGGTACCGGGGTTTCAGCATCGATGCTGAAGACGCTGTACCGCTCTCGGCAAAGGTTGACCCGACAGGAGAGCCTGAATCAGGAAAAATCGGGATTGCTGTTATTTATTTCCCGCATATATCTAATTTTACCGATCTTTCACCTCTGGAGCATGACTCCCAGGTGGCTCTGCACTATCTCCACTATCCCAGATCGTTGAAAGGCTACAAGGCACTTATTCTGCCGGGATCGAAAAATGTGCGTGGTGATCTCGAATGGCTCTTTTCACTGGGCTGGGAGCGGGAAATTCTTGCCTTCAGGGAAGATGGAGGGGTTATCATGGGCATCTGCGGCGGGTATCAGATGCTTGGAAAAAGTATTGCCGATCCGTATGGCGTTGAAGGCTCAGCCGGTATCAGTCCGGCTCTTGGCATTCTGGATGTCGAGACCGTACTCGAAGAGGAGAAATGTCTTGCAAATGCCCGGGGTGTCATTATTGGTGAAACAGGTGAGGCTTGCGGCTATGAGATTCACATGGGCCAAACTATCGCTTCAGGAGAGTGCAGGCCATTTATCAGGGTATCAGCCCGAAATAACACCCCGGAAAATGACGTTGACGGGGCGGTAAGTGCAGACGGAAAAGTTACAGGCACCTATTTTCATGGTATATTTGACGAACCGGTGATAAAGACATGGTTTCTTAGTGGTGTGGAGCCGACTTACAAAGTTGAAAAACAGCAGAAAGGGCCTCAGGAAAGCTATGAACTCCTTGCAGCTCACTTTATGCAGCACCTTAATCTTGATATGATTTATCAAATTATTCATCAACCATCATGCCAATGACAAGTCTGTATTATCATAAACACGGAGGCGCTGGCAAACAAAGCGTTATAGAAGAGGGCAGGGAGGTGCTTGATTTCAGCGTCAATGTCAGTCCGGTTTTTCCTCCGATTGGCACTTTTTCTCTGGAGGATTTTGCTCTTCAGAGCTATCCTTCGATTGATGGTCGGGGCATAAAGGATTATTATCAGCAAAAGTTCAGTCTCACCGGCTCCATGGTGCTTTCGCTCAACGGGGCGATTGAAGGGATCTATCTTATTCCAAGGGCCCTCGCTCTTAAGCGGCTCATGGTGCTTTCACCTTCGTTTTATGAGTACGAAAGGGCGGCAAGGATCGCCGGAGCGGAGATTGTTTCTGTTCCGCTTGAAGCTGAAAAAGGCTTCAAGCTTCCGGGGATTGACGTGCTGGCCAATGCCATGGGTCAGGCTGACGCATTTTTTGCGGCAAATCCCAATAATCCTACAGGAACGGAAGTGCCGCCGCAGATTATTATGGCCCTGGCAAGCCGGTTTCCTGACAAATGGTTTATTGTTGACGAGGCGTTTATACAGTTTACACCTGCGTTTCCCGATAACTCACTTATGGGTCAGGTGATGGCGCTTAAAAATGCCATCGTGCTGCACTCGCTTACCAAATTTTATGCGCTTCCCGGGCTGCGCCTTGGCGCGGTGATTGCTCATCCTGAGGTCATCAAACGTTTTCTTGACTATAAGGAACCCTGGACAGTCAATGCTGTTGCCGAGTCGGTTGCTGCCAGGCTGCTTGAGTGCGGTACTTACGAAGAGTCCCTTCGTACCATGATTTTTTCTGAAAGAGAGAGAATGGAAGCATCAATAACAATGCTTGATGGGATAAAACTTGTTGGCGGTGCCGCAAATTTTTTTCTTGCTCAATGGAACAGGGGCATCTCGCTTGATGAGTTGCTTGTTTATCTTAAAAAACAAGGAATTCATGTCAGAGATTGCCGGAATTTTTCGGGTCTTGAGGTTAACTATTTCCGGTTTGCTGTCAGAACACCCATCGAGAATACTCGCTTTCTTGATGCGTTGAAGTTGGCTGACGGATCACTAAACTGAGCTGAGTCGTTATGGCCTTTATGGATGAGTTTATTCTCCCCTTGGCATTTGCCCTTGATCTTAGCTTTGGCGATCCACAGGGGATCGTACATCCGGTAAAAGCGATTGGCTGGCTTGCCAATAAAACCGAAACATGGCTGCGGCGCACCAATATCTCGCTGCGTTTAGCTGGGATTTTAGCTGTTATTATTATTGTCGGCAGCTCAGCCATTTCAGCCTGGCTTCTCATCACTCTCTTGAGCCAACTGCACAGGGTTGCAGGGCTCGCCCTGAGCATCTATCTGCTCTACAGCTCTTTTGCCGTCAGGGATCTGGGCGATCATGCCACAGCAGTTCAGGCTGCACTCGAAGCTGGCGACACAGAACTCGCACGCCAGAAAGTCTCTCTGATGGTTGGCCGCGATACTGCCACGCTCGACGAAGGAGGCATAGCTCTTGCCGCAACGGAAAGTGTTGCTGAAAACACGGTCGACGGCGTTACAGCCCCTTTGTTTTATGCGCTTCTTTTCGGCCCGGTTGGTGCTATAGCCTATAAAGCCATCAATACACTCGACTCCATGTTCGGTTATAAAAATGAACGTTATCTTGAGTTTGGGTGGGCCGCAGCAAAACTGGACGACCTTGCCAATTATCTTCCGGCGCGTTTGAGCGTGCTGACAATAGCGGTTGCGGCAGCTATCGGCAAACTCAGGTTTTTTGATACCTTCAAGGCCGTCTTTCGGTGTGCGCGGCTTCACGCGAGTCCCAACTCAGGCTATCCCGAATCAGCATTTGCCGGAGCTCTCGGTGTGACTCTGGGCGGCGAACGAAGCTACGGCGGCGTTATCGGTCAGGCACCCTTGCTCGGCGTAAAACAGGGCAGCTGCACTCCCTTGATAATCCGTCAAAGCATTGCGCTGATGTGGATGACCGCCGTACTCTTTCTCGGAGCAGGTTTAAGCATCAGACATTACTTGCAGTAACCCAATGGCAAGAATAACCCAGAACCAGGGCAATCAAAAATAGGGGCAACCCCTTGTGGTCGCCCAAAATAAAACCGTTGGGGATATGCTGGATGCATTCAAATCAATAACCACTGTTGAATATATTCGCGGGATTAAAAATTTTGGTTGGCAGCCATTTAGCGCGAAATTGTGGTAACGCAATTATTATGAACATATCATTCGTGATGAACAATCGTATCAAACCTTTGCCTCATATATCGTGAACAATCCTGCAAAATGGAATGATGATATATTTTGCAACCAAATAAAACCATAATCGCTTTTGAACTTCTATATCATGAAAAAACGAAGAATTCTTCTTTTTACAGGAAACGGCAAAGGAAAAAGCACGGCGTCATTCGGAATGCTTGCAAGGGCACTGGGCCACGGGATGCGGGCAAGGGTGATTCAGTTCGTTAAATCCGATGACGCTGTTGGTGAACAGAAATTTTTCAGTCACCTTCATGGGGTAGAGTGGGAGCAGTTCGGCAAAGGCTTTCTTCCGAGAGATCCCGCCAGTCCATCAATGGAACAGCACAGAATTGCCGCCCGAAAAGGACTCGACGCCGCCATTGCAGCTCTTCATTCACCGGATTACGACTTCGTTCTTCTCGATGAACTCTGCTTTGCTCTCAGCCACAACCTTATTTCCCTCGAGCCTCTTCTTGAAGCGCTCAGTTCTGCTGAAGACGGCAAAATTATTGTATTGACCGGCAGGAATGCGCCGGAGCCTCTCGTTGCCGCTGCCGATACTGTTACTGAAATGAAAATGATCAAACATGCCTATGAGCAGGGAATTCCTGCAATGAAGGGGGTTGAAAACTGATGGGTATGTTCGATTCAAAGATATGTGCTGACAACAGCTTTACCGGCAAAAGCCGTATCAAAGCCATGCTCATGATTGTTCTGTTTATGTTGTCAGTTCTGTCCCTCCTCGCTTTCTCCATGCTTCTTGGTCCTTCCGGTATCGGTATTCCCTATCTGCACTCCATGTCTGGTAAAGTTATTTTTATGCTCCGTTTCAATCGCCTTATTATGGGCATGATGACTGGAGCCGCTTTGGCTGCTTCCGGGGTTGTCTTTCAGGCTCTGCTGCGTAATCCTCTTGCCGAACCCTATGTTCTCGGAGTCAGCGGCGGGGCTGGTCTTGGTGCAACACTCAGCATTCTTGCAGGGTCAGGCCTTTTTGTCTCCCTCGGTCTTCCAGTCGTTGCCTTTATTTCAGCTGTTTTGACGCTGATGGTGGTTTACGGTATTGCCAGCCAGGGCTCAAGTGGTCATCCATCGGTCTACAGTCTTATTCTCAGCGGAGTTATCGTAAGTTCAATCTGTTCAAGCATTATTATGTTTCTTGTCTCTACGGCAAGCGTTGACGGGATGCACAATGTTATCTGGTGGATGCTTGGAAGTCTTCAGCCGGTTTCTTACAGTCAGCAACTGCTTTCAGCCCTGCTCATTCTTGGAGGTCTTGGAGGCATCTGGTTGCTTTCACCACGCCTCAATGCCCTCGCGCTTGGGCGCGAGATGGCTCACTATCAGGGACTGCCTGCCGATCTTGTGCTCGTTGCCGGTTTGCTTTTTGCAACACTGCTGGCGGCAACGGCCGTTTCCCTTTCAGGCATGATAGGATTTGTCGGCCTTATTGTTCCCCATGTCATGCGTGCTTTTTTTGGACCCGATAACCGAAAGCTTGTCCCTCTTGCAGCCCTTGGCGGCGGGACATTTCTTGTGGTGTGCGATGCTCTGGCGCGCACCCTTCTTGCTCCTATTGAGATTCCTGTCGGTGTTGTAACCGCTCTTGCAGGCGGTCCTTTTTTTCTGGTTATTCTGCAGCGGAGAATGAAACAGGCCTGGATTGCATAGTATGGAACAAAATGTCTTAACCTTCAAAGATGTTTCCGCCGGATACAAGCATCGGAAAGTGCTTGAAAATGTCTCCTTTTCTATCAGCAAAGGGGAATTTGTCTCCCTTATCGGCCCGAATGGCTGCGGAAAAAGTACGCTCTTGAAAACTGCAGCTGCGCTTCTGAAACCTGTATCAGGTGTGGTAGAGCTGTTTGGTCAGGATGTGCACTCCCTCAAACCAGCACTCCGGGCATCACTGCTGGGTGTTGTTCCACAAAAAATCGATTCACCCATGGCCTTTACCGTCGGCCAGATTGTCATGAATGGAAGAATCAGTTCGATGGGTCGATGGGGTACCGCCTCTTCCCTCGATTATGATCTTGTCGAGCGATCAATGATTTATACTGATGTTCTTGATCTTCGGGATCGCTATTTCACAGAACTGAGCGGGGGAGAGCAGCAACGCGCAGCCCTTGCGATGGTCCTTGCTCAGGATCCTGAAATCATTATGCTTGACGAGTCAATAGCTCATCTCGATATCAATCACCGTCAGGAGGTGCTTCAGATTCTTATGAATCTCAATCGCGAAAAACAGATGACCATTCTCCTCGTGAGCCATGACCTTACGCTTTCAGCCAGCATCTCTGACCGGTTTTTGCTCATGGATTCAGGCCGGTTGATAAGAGCCGGAACCCCTGCCGAAGTATTGGATCCCGAACTGCTCAGTACAGTCTACAATTGCGATCTTCGTGTTCAGCACGATCCCTACACCGGCTATCTCCAGGTCTTGGGAGCTGTCGACAGTTTGAACAGACGAAAAAAGCTTGACCGGAGCGTCCATGTTATTGCTGGAGGCGGCAGTGGTATCGAGCTTTATCGCCGTCTGCTTATCGAAGGATACGAAGTAACAACAGGAGTGCTTAACCGTCTTGATTCTGACGCTGAAGCAGCAAGGGCACTCAATATCAAGGCTGTGCTTGAACAGCCGTTTTCACCGGTTGGCAACGATGCCATCGCCGAAGCGCTGCAGATGATTGATAATGCCGACACTGTTATCCTCAGTCCTGTGCCCTTCGGATCAGGAAACCTTGTCAATCTTGACCTTGCCAGTGAAGCCCTGAAAAGAGGCAAAACCGTTCTGCTTGCCAAAGGCATAGCCGATCGAGATTATACCAAAGGCAAGTCAGCCCTTCAATTGGAATCAAAATTAATGGCCGATGGTGCTTTTGTCTGGCAATCCATCCCCGAACTGATGCTTCAACTCCAAAAACACTCTCCCCGTTGACCTCGATGACCAGTAAAACGCGTTTTCCCTTTCGTTTCGGAACCACCTCTTACATCATTCCAGCTGATATTATTCCCAATGTGGAATTTCTTAAAGATAAAGTTGATGATATTGAGCTGGTTTTGTTTGAATCGGATGAATTCAGCAATCTTCCTTCTTCGAACGACATGCAGAAGCTTGCAGATATCGCCGGGGAATCTTCGCTGACCTATTCGGTACATCTTCCGCTTGATGTTTATCTAGGCCATAGTGACAGCGATGAGAGAGAGAGATCGGTCAGCAAGTGCCTGCGGATTATCGAGCTTACACGCAATCTGCCGAAATCAGCCTATGTCATGCATTTCGAAGCCGGTCAGGGAATTGACATCAACGGGTTTTCTTCTGTTCAGAAGAGCCGCTTTACCGATGCCCTGCATGATTCAATAGTCCTGCTCCTGACTGGTACCGATGAAGATCCTTCAGCGTTCTGTGTCGAAAATCTCAACTATCCTTTCGACCTCGTCTGGCCGGTTGTTGAAGAATCGGGTCTCTCTGTCACGCTTGATGTCGGTCATCTTGAGTATTACGGGTTTCCAGTCGCGCACTATCTGGAGCAATACCTCCATAAAGCAAAAGTCCTCCACATGCACGGTTGTTTGGATGGAAAGGATCATAACGCTCTATCCTTCATGAACCCCGAAACACTTGATCTTGTCATGAATGCTCTCGTAATGGAGAATGTTCCGGAGAAGGTTGTTACCATGGAAATTTTTTCACAAAGCGATTTCCTCTCTTCCAGTACTGTCATGCAGCGATTTCATGTTTGAACCATATCACGCCAAAGAGTGTTGTATATTACTTCCAATAATTTGATTATCAGGAAAGTATAATACCACAAAGTGATTCGATTCTTTTTAAGCCGTTTAAAGGAGCATCCGCTTTCCCGGGTTGGGCCGGGGCTTATCACCGGTGTTGCTGATGATGATCCCAGCGGTATAGCGACCTACTCCCAGGCAGGAGCCCAATTCGGTCTCAACATGCTCTGGACGATGCCTCTGGCCTTTCCTTTGATGGCTGCGATTCAGTCAATGTGTGCCCGCATCGGCAGAGTCACAGGAAAAGGACTTGCGGCGAATATCAAAACCTCCTTCCCACCCATTGTGCTTAAGGGTGTTGTGCTGCTTTTACTGGTAGCCAATACACTCAATATCGCAGCTGATGTTGCTGCAATGGGCGAAGTTGCCGAGCTTATTACCGGCTTCAATCGTCATGGCATGACCGCACTCTTTGTTTTCGGAACCTTGATGCTCCAGGTCTTTGTTCCCTATCACCGCTATGTCAACTTTTTAAAGTGGCTGACCATATCCCTGCTGGCCTATGCCGCGGTGCTCTTTACAGTGCATGTCCCATGGCTAGAGGTGATACAGCGTACGGTCTGGCCCCGGTTTACCCTCAATGCCGATTCAGCGGCAGTCATTGTCGGAGTGTTCGGCACCACGATCAGCCCCTACCTTTTTTTCTGGCAGGCATCGGAAGAGGTTGAGGAAATGCATTCAAAACCAGGTGTTGTTTCGCTTCGCTCCAATGCAGCTTTTGCCGGTGAAGAGCTTCGGCGTATCCGGTGGGATACCTGGAGTGGCATGTTATACTCCGATCTTACAGCCTACTTCATCATTCTGGCTACCGCAGTAACGCTCAATGCATCAGGAATTACTGATATCAATACAGCCGCCGAGGCAGCAAGTGCACTCAGGCCGCTGGCCGGCAACTTTGCATTTATCCTGTTTGCCCTCGGGATTCTTGGTGTTGGATTGATCGGTGTTCCTGTGCTTGCCGGTTCCGGAGCCTATGCTTTTTCTGAAGCAATGGGCTGGACTTCCGGTCTTGAATACAAAGCCCACGACGCACGGGGGTTTTACAGCATTATTGCCATCAGTGTCCTGATCGGTCTTGTCATGCAGTATACCCCGATCAATCCCATGAAAGCTCTCTTCTGGAGTGCAGTCATCAACGGTGTTATCGCCGTACCCCTTATGGTTGTCATTATCCTGTTGGTTTCAAAGAAATCGGTCATGGGAAAATTTACTGCGAGCCGACCGATCATCATTCTTGCCTGGATCGCAGTGGCGGTCATGGGTGCCGCCTCTGTCATGATGTTTCTCCCCCGTTAATTCTAAGTGATTTTACAGTCGGAGGTAGTTATGAAAATAACTTCAAGTTGTAAAAAATGGCGAAATATTGCCATATATGCTCTTCTCCTGCTTGCAAGTAAAGGCTTTGTTTCCCTCGCCGATGCTGCCGACTGGCGCACTCTTGTGCAGCCTATCGGAACTCAAAACGACCCGTTTCTCATAGATCCGGCAGTGTTGAATGCTCTCTACAGCACAGGTAAAGGACCTTGGGACGTAAGTACCATGGTAACCAATATCAAAACAACAACTCCCCAGTTTTTTGTTCGATTCTATAACCCGACGGCAGCATCGAATGCTTCAAAGCAGGAGGGGAGCTGGGTGATGCGCACCAGCACAGTTCGTGGACTCAATGCCCGGCAGATCCAGGATCTGTTTGCTCTGCCAAATAAACCCACCATGATGACTCTCGCAATATCCACTACAGGAGCATCGTTCTATACCGGCATAGCAGGACCGATAGATGGATGGGGCAATGGGGGAGGGCAGCAGTCTCAATCCTACAGCGGCCCCTACACAACGTTTTTCAACGCCCAACCCATTACGGCTGGTGTGCTCTCTTACCAAACCATGGCCAGTACGCCAAACCTCTCCACCGTCGCTTCATACCTTGTTGCACACACTCCGGCGGCATATTCCGATATGGAGTCTATCTATAACTCTCTTGATGTGCTCTACAACCCTTCAAGTTACAATCTCTTTAACAGTGCGCTCAAAAGTATCAGCCCTGCCTGTTTCGACAATCTGGCGGAATCCGGAGTCAGGGCTGTGCTTGTTCAAAACAAGGCTATTGACGACCGCATAGACCTGCTCTCACTTCAAGAATCTCATCAGGGTTTCTGGGCTAAAGCCGTCAGGAGTTACCAGCACTATTCCCAGACAGGTTTTGACGGTGATGTCAATGGTATCATTTTTGGCGCCGATAAAAAAACCTCAGCCAACACACTTTCAGGCATCTCTCTCGGTTGGCTGCAGGGGTCGGTGAACTGGTATGACGACGGAGGAAAGGCAGTTTCCGATTATTACCGGATTGCCGCCTATTCTGCTTTGGTGTCGCACAATGCCTTTCTGCAGGCCACACTCAGTACAGGTTCTGCCAATGGAAACAGTGCAAGAAATATTCATATCGGCACCTTCTATCAGCCCTCACAGTATGGTCCGATAACGTCGCCTCTTGCTGCTGTATCAAGAACAGCCCAGGCCGATTTTAACGGCTGGAATGCCGATTGCACTCTTCGTGGAGGAGCACTCTTGCATGCTGGCTCATTGACGATACTTCCCACTGCAGGGATTGGCTATTTTTACCAGTCAAGAGGCAGCTTTAATGAAACCGGTGCCGCCAGTCTTGATTACAACATTGCAGAAGCTCAAAGTCAAACATTTCACACACATGCAGAAATAAGGGTTGACCGGGAATTTCTCTTGAACGAACAAAAAAAGCTTATCCCATACCTATCGATAGGGTGGGCCTATGAAACCCGACTCGATAACCAGGCGATAACAGCATCCATGAATGGTTGGGCAGACTCATTTTCAACCTTTTCCCCTCTCGCCTCAGGACACGCATTAACCGGAAGCGCCGGTTTAATGATGACTATCACTAAAAGCCTGCTCCTTCATGCCGACTACCTTACCCAAAGCGCCAGCAAGTACAAGGATTCCGCCTTTGAAGCCGGCCTGAGCTGGCAATTTTAACTCCCGATTCCGGGAACGCCGAGCCCCAGCTTGGCATAAGCATTCCAGAAATCAACGCTAAGGGCTTGCATGTCAGGGCAACCGAGAGAGGACTATGGACGACAGTTGTAACCTGCACCTCTTATCTACTCGAGGGCAATAAGTATAATTGCCATAAAATTGTAGCTATTGTGTCGCAATTTATCGACTGGTCATTCTCTCCAATATTTTTCGTAGCTCTTTCATTTCAATGTTGTTGGTTTCAGCGATAGATTTCAGCGGTGAATCTGGTTTTGCTTCAATACCTTTCTGCCGAAGAGCAAGTTGCAGTGAAGTCACTGAAACCCCCGCCTCATCGGCTATTTCCAGCAAGGTTTTTTTCCCGAACCCCTGCCCCTGAAATTTATGCCCTTCGTTTTTTGCAGGAGCGATTAATGCATAGACCTGTTCAGCCGTTTTGCCATGCAATGTCGCTATTTCAGCCAGAGTCTGATCCAGAGAAGTAACCGTTAACCCCCCCTTTTCCAGTTTAGATTGTAAGGCTGCCGGGTCTCCGCCAAGCCCGGGCTGCTCTGCAAGTTGGGTAAGGGTCATAAGTTCTGCATGTGGTACCGGAGCCTGCTTTTCCTGACGTTCCCAGGAGTTGGAAATCGCATCGCCAAACTTGATGACTGCCGAGAAAGGTTGGATACCATAGTAGGTTCCTGTTCCGAAACAGGCAGAAAGAATGATGATGGCGAACATTTCCCAAGGGCTTTTCACTCCTTCGGCTGTCTTTGATTTCAGGTAGGAGAGAAAAGCTTTCCAGTTGATAAAAAACAGGTGAAAAATCGAGAGGATTAAAAAGGCAAATCCAAAGATAATATGTTGGTGTTGCCATCCCCGTTTTGTCAGACCGATCATTCTCCAGTCGGTCCAGTTCGCAACCCTTCCGGGAGGAGAGATATAAAGAATCACTCCGGAAACCAGCATCACGAGTAACGCAATAAATAGCCCGAAGCTTATAAATACCCGCCAACTGAATGATTTTTTCATGGTTCCGTGATTGTTGGCTTCCATTGTCTGGTAGTATGGCAAGTAGAGCAATTGGCCTGCGACTTGCGGTGCAGATTGTCATCCGGTATATCACGCTTATGGCATCGTATGCACTGCGCTGAAGTACTAAGGCTGCTATGGTTAAAGCTTGCGTGCTGCTCCTGGGAGGTCGCTGCATTTGCTGCAGGACTGAACAGCACGACTATAATGACTAACAATAATCTGTTCATGGTATCAAGACTTCCAGTATCCTTTATTACTGATTCATTCCCATACCTCGTCCCATACCCATATTCGGATTGTACTGATCCCATACCCACTCGGCTACAGCTCTCAATTCTGAATCCGGTAGATGTAGAGCAGGCATAAGCCCAAATCTTGTAATAGCTTGAGGATGAATTGCGTTCTCCTTGTTTGGCGATTTCAGATATGTAACAAGGTGATTGACACCATCTTTTTTTGTTGAGTATTTTTGATGGTAGCGAGAAGCGAGAGGGATAATCGGTGGTGCGGTCTTTGGCGGTGGCATAATGGAGTGACAGACACTACAGTTCTTGTCAAAGATAGCTTTACCATCAAAAGTGCCAGTCGCAGCCTGTGCCAGGGAATTGAACAACAACCCGCAAGCCATTATCAATAATAATCGTTTCATAGCTAAATAGATCCTTATGATTAATCATTCAGAAAATTTCACCTCTATCTCATATATATGTTAAATGTACTCAAATAATCAATTCAACACCAAAATATTGATTGATACGATTGGTAGAATCAAATCTCTGGATCGTTAAGTTATTTTATATAAATGCACCTTATTTTGATGGTAAGCCTTGCCTTAAAAGTCAGGACTTTATTAATAATTTTTACGGGTACTTCTATTAGCTGTTATGTAACGATTGTAAATATTTGTATTGGGATATTGCCCATATTATTTGCAATTGTTAATAAGCTGTTTATGTAAATTAAATTGTTGATAGGCATTTGCTTGTGGTCTTTAGAAGGAAATTACTGGTTAATAGTGATCTGTTGTCATGTGAATTTTTTGTCAGTGATTAACGTTGTTTCTTTCTTTAACAAACATTGATTTATTGTTCCCGATCATCACTCATCATTAAACACTGAGAACCTATGCAAAAAAACATTGGACAAACAGATAAAATAATCAGGATTGTTATCGGTATTGCACTTATTGTCATAGGTGTTATCAATCAATCGTGGTGGGGAGTTGTTGGACTTGTGCCGCTTTTAACTGCTTCTATAGGGTTTTGTCCGCTCTATACCGTCCTGAAGATTTCGACAGCAGAAAGTTCTGGTTGCAATGAAAAATCGGGGAAAAACAGCTCATGCAACTTATGATGCGTGAAAGATATTTTCCCTCGAAAATAATGGATGTCGAAAGCAGCTTTCCTATAAACTATAGTTTGCTTTCGACATCCATTAAGGATCAACTGTTGTGACCTCACTTGAACGCCTGCCCTCTTCAAACCTGTTCCGCTGAAAATGCTCAAAGAGCGGATAGAAAAAATTTACTCTCCAGACAAATATTCTAAAGAAAACAGGTTGTTTTATTTCTGTTATTTTGCCATTTTATACCCATACCCCGTTAGGGTATGCCCATGTTCTGTCAATCAACGACTTAATCTCCAAGCCATAGAGGTCTGAATATGAAACCGTACCTGTTTATTTTGATTGTTGGACTTGCTTTTATCGGAGCATGCAGCCCCGGGAAAGCATCGGTCAATAATGAATTGACTGCAACAAAGGAAGTGACTTCAGGGGAACTGAAACTCGCCAATGGTAAAACAATTTACGAAGCCAACTGTGCCGGTTGCCATAATTCCGGTGTGTCTGGAGCGCCTAAGCCCGGCGATCACGCCGCTTGGAGTGGGAGACTTGCAGAGGGCATGGATATGGTACTGAAAAAATCGATTGAGGGATATGACGGAAAAAAGGGCATGATGCCGCCAAAAGGTGGTAACGCAAATCTGGCAGATAACGATATGAGGAACGCTGTTACTTACATGACGCGGAAATTCTGATTGATCCCGAAATTCCGTTGCATGCACATTCGTTGCCAGCAGTAGTATCGAAGCCGATTTGTTTTTTAATCTTCCAACAGAAAGTCAACATATGACAGACAATAAAGTACTCCCCATTACAAGTGATGTCAGCTGGATAGGTGTTCTTGATCCCGGTCTCATAACCTTCGACATAGTTATGGAAACGAAATATGGAACAACCTACAATTCCTATTTCATCAATGCACCAAACCTGCATTGGCCCGACACCATCTATACCTGGCTTGAGGAAGACCATGTTCTTTTTACTTGCGACTCATTTGGCTCCCATTTCTGCCATGAAGAAATGTATGATGATGCAGTAGGCAACTTTGACGATGCCTTTCTCTACTACTTTGATACCATCCTGAGGCCATACAGCAAATACATGCTGCAGGCTATAGAAAAAATCAAGCCTCTGGATATCAAGGTCATCTGCCCCGGTCACGGCCCGATTCTCAGGTCTCAGTGGCAAAAATATGTTGATCTTTCATGGAGTTATGCGACAAAGGCCATTGCGACGCCCAGTGACAAACATATTCTCATTGCCTATGTTTCTGCCTATGAAAACACAACACTACTGGCCGAAAAAATTGCAGAAGGTATCAGCCAGTCGTGCGACTTCACCATCGATATCTGTGATATAGAAACGGTTAACTTTTCAACCCTTGAAGATAAAATTGCTCACTGCTCAGGACTGATCATAGGTTCCCCCACCTTAAACCAGAATATTCTGCCACAGATCTACCAGTTGTTCGCCGCCATCAATCCTATCCGCGATAAAGGAAAGCTCGCAGCTGCGTTCGGTTCCTATGGCTGGAGCGGAGAAGCTGTCAAGATGATAGAAACCAATTGTACCATGCTCAAACTGAAGGTTTTCGATCAAAGCGTCAGGGTCAAGTTCAAACCTCATGATGAGGAATTTGCGCAGTGCAAAGCTTTTGGCAAAGCCTATGCTGAAAAAATGATTGAAATGTATCAGTTGAGCTGCAATCTCTGAATAAAACCAATTGTTATCAGAGAGGTACCTCCTGTCGATTTCTGAGGATTATTATATCCCTCCCTTGTCGCAATCGACAAAAGAGGGATAGCAAAGGAGAACAACTGATCAGGCTCCGGTCATCATGGCTTCGATATCAGCATCAACAGCCCCGATTGGCTTGATACCGAATTTTTCGACCAAAACGGCTGCAACATTCGGTGTCAGGAATTCGGGAAGAGTTGGTCCGAGGCGAATGCCTTTAATTCCTAAATAGAGCAGGGCGAGCAGCACGGTAACTGCTTTCTGCTCATACCAGGCAATGTCGAAGGATATCGGCAGGTCATTGATATCGTCAAGCGCAAAAACCTCCTTCAGCTTGAGGGCAATCACAGCAAGCGAATAGGAGTCGTTGCACTGACCGGCATCAAGCACACGGGGAATTCCACCGATATCACCAAGCTCAAGCTTGTTGTAGCGGTATTTTGCACATCCGGCAGTAAGAATGATGGTATTATCGGGAAGTGCCGCAGCTACATCGGTATAGTATTTGCGCGATGCATGGCGTCCATCGCACCCAGCCATAACCACAAAGCGCTTGATAGCTCCGCTCTTTACCGCCTCGACCACTTTATCTGCAAGTGCCAGCACCTGGTTATGGGCAAATCCCCCCACGATGCTGCCATTTTCGATCTCTTTTGGTGACTCACAGGTTTTGGCAAGATTGACAAGTACCGAAAAATCCTTCTCCCCGCCATCAGATCTTGCCGGAATATGCTTCAGCCCTGGGTAACCCGCCATGCCGGTTGTAAACATGCGGCTGCGGTAGGACTCGCGAACCGGCACGATGCAGTTCGTGGTCATAAGGATAGGGCCGTTGAAGGTGTCGAACTCTTTGTCTTGCGACCACCAAGCACCGCCGTAGTTGCCCGCAAAGTGCGGGTACTTTTTGAAGGCCGGATAGTAGTGTGCTGGAAGCATCTCGCAATGGGTGTAGACATCCACTCCTGTTCCTGCTGTCTGTTTCAGTAAATCTTCCATATCACGAAGATCATGGCCCGAAATCAGGATGCCGGGGTTTTTGCCCACACCGGTCTTCACCGTGGTAATTACAGGATGGCCATAGGTGGTGGTATTGGCTTTGTCAAGCACTGCCATTGCCTTTACGGCGACTCCACCAGTCTCAAGCACAAGTCCGGTCAGTTCGTCAGCCGACAGCTCTTTGGTGAGCGCAGCAAGCCCTTTCACATAAAAAGCATAGATATCATCATCGTGATAGCCAAGAACCGCAGCATGATCGGTATAGGCGGCAACTCCCTTCATACCATACAGTACAAGGCTTTTCAGTGAGCGAAGATCTTCATTTTCGCTGAGGCTTTCGATGCTGACCGATGCCGATTTTGATAAAAAATCCTCCTTTGAACTGCCTGTCCAGTGAGCAGCATCATGATGCGGCAGATTAAGAAATGTTGAGTTCAGTTCATCGCGCATGGCAAGGGTTTTGCTTATCTGCGCGACTATGGCATCCTCATCAAAGTTGGTGTTCGTAACGGTCACGAACAGTGATTCACTGATAAGCTGACCGACCTTCCTTGAAACACTTCCCTCAAGTTTTTCGGCAGCCAGCGCAAGCCCTTCCGTCGCATAAACCAGCACATCCTGAAGCTGGGCGGTAGGTTCATCTTTTCCGCATACCCCACGCACCGTACAACCTGTCCCATGAATGCTTTCCTGACATTGATTGCAAGACATTCCCATCGTACTATCCTCCATTGTTGGTTATTGTTTATTTCCACTTCTTCCCTCAGCACTTGTCACACGGCCAGGGAGTACTTTCATTGTTATTCACATAACTGATACAAATATAGTATCAGTTATGTGAAAAGCAAAATTTATTTTTCGAAGGGTACATCGCACGCAAAAAATTTAAGTCATCATACTCTGGTCAATAGCGACCAGACCAATGACAAAGCATGTCATGAACTGCTTGAGCGTTTGTAATACTGTAAAGAAAAAGAAAGTACTTGGAAGAGTAAGGTTGCCCCGTCACTATAGGGCTTTGAAGCGGCTCTCATGAACAGCGGCAGCAGGGGAGCCGCCGCTGTTGGGGGGGCGCAATTGTTGTGGAATTGAACACGAATTCCAGACTTTTCATCAATGATGGATCACGTCACCTTTGCGGCCGGAGTGAACGTGCCCCTAATAATTCATAAGCCTTTGAATTTCGAGCAGATTGCGGTCTATACTGTGATTCAGCTTCACAGCTTTATTAAAAGGTACCTGTACTATCGTTTCATTGCAGAGTCCTATCATGACGCTTTTCTGGTCATCAAGCAAAGCTTCAACAGCTGCGACTCCCATTCTTGTAGCATTGACCCGATCTTTTGCATTTGGACTTCCACCGCGCTGAATATGACCAAGAATTGTGACACGCACATCCAGATCGGGATTTGCTGTTCGAACTTTTTCTGCAATTTTAATGGCACCACCATTTTCATCACCTTCAGCAACAATAATTATTCCACTGGTTTCCTTGTTTTTATATCCTTTACTCAGAAACTTTTTCAGTTCTTCATACTGTTCTTTCGCTTCAGGAATTAAAATGACCTCCGCACCACAGGCAATGCCGCTATTCAACGCAAGCAGGCCCGCCTCACGACCCATTACTTCAACAAAAAAAATCCGCCCATGCGATCTTGCTGTATCTCTTATTTTATCAACTGCTTCCACGACGGAGTTTAATGCAGTTTCATATCCAATGGTATAATCCGTTCCATACATATCATTATCAATGGTGGCAGGAATGCCGACAAACGAAATATTAAATTCCTGTGACATCACCAGAGCCCCGGTAAAAGAGCCGTCCCCGCCAATAACAACAACGGCATCAATGTCATTTTTTTTCAATTGATGGTAAGCCTGTTGACGACCCTCCGCAGTTCTGAACGCACTGCACCTGGCCGTTTTAAGCATTGTTCCGCCAAGTTGAAGAATGCCACTGACATCCGAAGCTTTCAGGTTAATAAAATCACCATCAATCATTCCCTGATACCCCCGACGAACGCCGGCAACTTTTAGTTTATTGGCAATGGCTGCACGGGTTACAGCACGAATGGCAGCATTCATGCCAGGGGCATCACCGCCAGAAGTAAACACTGCTATTTTCTGTAACTTTCTTTTTTTCTCAGGAACTTCCGGGTTGCTCTTTTCAACAGTCATAAGTATGATTTATTTTCTCGGCAATCAGCATTAACTATTAATCAAGTAATAACATGCATAAATAACAGCTTAGGAGCAATACGTAATTAAATTAGGTTACTTGAACGCGTGCCCTGGAGCAACACCGAGACGCTTGAGAATACTGGCAAGCGGGCAGAAACCGGTAAATGCTGCCTGAAAAAGGTTTGCTCCTACAAAACCCGTAAACCAGAGCCAGTTCTGGTTATGATAAATGGAGAGTAAAATGCTGGAAAGAATAAAAACACCGGCAATTGCAAATACAATACGATCGATATTCATAGCTGAAAAAGTTAACGGTTAGGAAAATATTGATGGAGTCGCCGTAACCAGAAACACAGGGTAAGCTGCGCTCATGCCTGCTCTGTTTGTTTTATTAAAGGTATAAATGGTGGCAAACGAAGTAACCTTCAACCCGGCAGCATTCAGTAAAGCGGCAAGTTCAACCCGGTCAAACCCGTGATGAACCTTTTCTAGTGGATCGTCATGAAACATGCCGTCCTCCGCATCAAGATCAGCCAGAGCGAGCGTGCCGCCCGGCGAAAGAAGCTTGGATATTCGTTTTATAAACCCTGCTGTATCATCAATATGGTGAAGCGTCATGCTGCTGTAAATCAGCTCAAAGCTCTTATCACTTCCAACCCTGTCCGATGGTGACGACAGATCGGTGCATATCGTTTCTACGGTGGTTAATCCCGATGTACTGATTTTCTCCCGAAGCACCGAAAGCATTTCTCTGGAAGTATCGACAGCCAGGATACTCTTCACCAGTGGCGCGACTTCCATGGTAACCAACCCTGTGCCGCATCCGAATTCCAGGGCATGCATCGTACTCACAGGGTTTGTTGCTGCAATGATTGCTTCTGCAACCGAGAGTGCAACCGCTCTGCGTTGAGGATTTTCATCCCATTGCGCAGCCTCTCGATTAAATTTATCGGGACTGTTCCATGTGTCAGCCATAGTCATACCCCCCCCCTTACGTTTCAGCGACGCACCGCAATTCGGACAGTTTGTTTCCCTGCAGGGCTCTCCCTTAATGTGCGGAAGCTCAACGTCGCATTCAGGGCAGACACAAATATCAGGACGGTCAGTAGGGATACTGTCACAGAGAGAACGGACAACGCCCCCATGGATGCACAGCTGTTTGCCCTCAACAATGGCCTCAGCTACTTTTTTATGCGCAGCCTCCAGAATACGGCCAAAAGTAGGGCGCGACACATTCATCAGTAAGGCTGCATCCGCCTGATATAAACCCTCCTTGTCTGCCAGCCTTATAGCCTCCAGCTCATCCACCGTCAGAAGAACGCTTTGCAGCTCCTTGTGAGGCACCCCTTCAGGCTTGAAACAAGTGATTTTCGGTAAATCCTGGACACAGCGGCACTGTGTAGGCCTCCCGACCCGATTGCTTTTTATAGCCACAGTTTGGAAAGTTTATAGTAATGACCCCAGCTTTTTTTCAGCCAGTGACCGACAACCGGCATGGGGATGAATATCTCCCTGAAACTGTTCTTATAGACAAACCCTGCGCCATCACCCATATCCATAACACAAAGAATATTCAAGTGCTTCTGGTAACCCTTCATTGCGCCCTTGTGCCTTGCATGTTCTATTGCCGCATTGCAGGCCGCATTGTTTGCCATCAATTCCGCCACATGCCCTTGTTTTGCCTTCCACTCTGGTCCTTCAAGAGCGGCTCCGTCCCCAACCGCATACCATCCCGATACGCCAACGATCCGGCAGAAATTATCGATACGGATAAACCCGGCCTCGTTTTGAGGCAGGTTGGATGCCTTGATTATTGTATTGCCGTTTCCCGCAGGAATAAACATCGTCAAGTCACTCTGCAGCCTGCTCTGGTCTTCAAACACAACACCATCCTTTTCAAAACGGACAATTTTTTTCCCGTAGCGTGTCCCGAAGTTTTTTGCTTTAAACAGGCTGGCCATCGCCGAAAGTGCTTTTTTACCCATGCGTGCACCAGGCTCCGCCATGGGCGCAAAAAAAGTCATCTCAAAGCGATCACGAATGCCAAGCTTATGGAGATGATGATGCAGATTAAAAAAGAGCTCAAATGCCGGCCCGCCCCTCACGCCACTGGTATCTTTAGGATTTCCCCCAAATCCGAAAGCAATAGTGCCTTCTCCTCGCCGAACCAGCTCTTGAATCTTTTCCTTCAAAACAAGCGACTCTTCAGGTTTACCGCAAATGGAAAAGGTATGTTCAATTCCCTCATGGTCCACCTTCGAAGCTCCAAGCGCAACAACAACAAGAGCCGGGGCATTGCGAACGCCGGCGTGTTCAAAAGTGATGGTTTTTTTTATGCCATCCAGCGCAGCAACCTTGTCGATAGTGAGAGTAAAGCCATGCCTGTCGGCCAGTTTCTTCAAAGGAATCGAAACATTTCCGAACTCTTCACTCCCTGTCGGTATCCAGATTGCCAGAGGGTAGATAAAAAGGTAGTCCCGTTCCGAAACAAGCTCAACCTCAAACCCTTTTTTACGGAATGCAATAGCCGATGCCACACCCGCTATGCCTCCGCCAAGAATCAGCACTTTATGCATGTGATACGCTCTTTTCTGTGATGATCGTTACCGTGTAACGGTTGTTACGACAAATTCAGGCGGATCCTGTATATGCTTTTTAACCGCACAGAGATTAGCTGCGCTGATAACAGCATCCTTGTATTTTTCAGGGAAATCCGTCGGCAGTTCTATAGCGATTTCAATTTTTCCTATGCCGCGACCCGACTCTTTGGCAAAATGCGACTGAACAATCCTGATGTCATCGGTCGGAATACCTCTCTGCTGGCAAAAAGACAAAACGAAGATCCCTGCACACGTCCCGATGGAAGCAAGAAAAAGGGAAAAAGGCTCTGGAGCGGAGCCTTCTCCACCGGCATATTTCGCCTGATCAGTATGAATGGTAAAACCATTAAACGAGGCATCCACCTTCTTGCCTCCTCCAAATGTCACAATCATTTCGCTTTTCATTGATAATCAACAGTAAAAATGTTTTAAACAAAACCCAGCTCCTATTATAAGCATACGCTCATAACAAAACAACTTGCTCTTTCTTTTTTATTTTGTAGCTTTATACCTATACCGGGTATTGGTATACTATTTTTTTTGTGTTTAATCTGCAACTTATGATCATGAAAGCGCATATCTCTCCTTTGGTTATCTCTCTTATTGTTCTCGGAGCCTGCGGCCCTGAAAAAAAATCCGTCAACAATGAAGTACCCGCCATTAAAGAAGTAACGTCGATCGAACAAAAAATTGCAAAGGGTCAACCGGTTTATGAAGCAAACTGCGCAGGTTGTCATGATTCCGGTGTAGCAGGAGCGCCTAAACCCGGTGATAAGGAAGCATGGAATCAGCGACGTGCACGAGGTATGGATGAAATGGTAAAAAAATCAATTGAAGGATTTGAGGGCAAAACAGGCGTGATGCCGCCAAAAGGAAACAATACCAGTCTCAGTGATGACGATATAGCAAATGCCGTTGCATATATGGTCAGAACAATACAGTAACCCGGAATCCTTGCGTTCCATTCGAGCAGCTCGATTTTGTTGTGCAGCCATCACATCCTGCCGCTATATTGCTTTTCCATCTACAGGTAAAACATTTGTCTATCGATACTGCCCATCCGGTTACGCATAGCAGATTGAAATATTTTTTGTTTATTACGTGCCGGCGATTTTTTGACTCAAGGGCTATTATTAAGCGATTATATGAGAAATGTGATATATGTAACTGGTGGGGCCAGGAGCGGTAAAAGCTCTTTTGCGTTACAGTTGGCATTACACTATGAAAAGAGGGTTTTTTTAGCGACAGCTGAACCCTTTGATGATGAAATGAAGATCCGGATCAACAAGCACAGGGAAGAGCGAAGCGACAAGTTCATAACGGTTGAAGAACCCCTTTATCTTGAGCATGCTCTCGAGCAGCTGCCTGCAGGCACTGAGGTTGTGCTGCTTGATTGTTTGACGGTCTGGGCTGGCAATCTTATGCATTTCATAGAAGATGAGAACGAGATCAAAAAGAGGATTGATTCTTTTCTTGCCGCTCTGCGTCCTCCCCCTTGTGACATTATTCTTGTTTCAAATGAAGTTGGCATGGGTATTGTCCCCGAAAATGCCATGGCTCGAAAATTTCGTGATATAGCAGGGATCATCAATCAGAATACAGCCTCAATAGCAACTGAGGCCTATCTGCTTTGCAGTGGCCTGCCGATCAGATTGAAGTAGTTGAGTGAAAAAGTGTGGAATTGAAAAAACGATAACTTTTATTGGTAACACATTATGCAGAAAGAGTTGCAGCAGCTTTTACATCGAATTCAGCCTGTTGACCCCACGCTCACAGCAGCAGCCCAGACACATCTTGATGATCTTACAAAACCGCAGGGGAGCCTCGGGCGGTTAGAAGAGATTGCATTGAAATATGTTCTCGCAACCGCTTCCTTGAACCCGGTGCTCTCAAAAAAGAAAATCTGTTGTTTTGCCGCTGATCATGGCGTTGCTGCCGAAGGTGTATCAGCGTTTCCCGCAGAGGTTACCCCGCAGATGGTCTATAATATGCTTAATGGGGGAGCTGCAATCAATGTGTTGACTCGTCATGCGGGAGTTGATCTTGATGTTGCTGACATGGGCGTCAGCCACGACTTTCCTGACATGCCGGGGCTTGTTAAACGAAAGGTAAAGCCGGGCAGTGCCAATATTGCTCTTGGCCCTGCCATGAGTGATGAGGATGCTTTACTGGCACTGCTTCGTGGTGCAGAGCTTGCGGTTGATGCGCATAAGGCCGGCTTCCATATCCTCGGTACCGGAGAGATGGGTATTGCCAATACGACTCCAGCCACTGCACTCTATTCGGTTCTGCTCGATATACCTGTCGAGAGCATCACCGGCAGGGGTACCGGGATTGATGATGACCGTCTGGCGCATAAAATAGCGGTTATCAAGCATGCTGTCGAGGTTAATAAAGAGCGCTGCACAACGCCGTTCGGTACGCTTGCCGCACTTGGCGGTTTTGAAATTGCAGCAATAGCCGGGTTCATTCTTGGCGCAGCAGCATGCAGGGTTCCCGTGGTTGTTGACGGCTTTATTTCATCCTCAGGAGCTGTTGTAGCTCTTAAGCTCTGTCCGGCCGTTGACGACTATCTCTTTTTCAGTCACCTTTCAAATGAACAGGGGCACAGGACCGTCATGCAAAAGCTTGGTGCCCGCCCGATTCTTGACCTCGATCTCCGTCTTGGTGAGGGAACCGGTGCCGCACTCTCCATGCAGGTTATTGAGGGAGCGATAAAAATTTATAATGAAATGGCAACATTCAGCGGCGCCAAGGTCAGTGAAAAAAGTGATGCGGAATAAATGCTGAACGGACTCGTTACAGCCTTCAGAACACTGACGGTACTGCCTGTACCGGGCAAGGATACCGATACCTTCAGCCGCTCTTTTTTCTGGTTCCCGCTGGTAGGGTTGCTGCTTGGACTTCTTCAGGCCGCCATCGGATATGCAGTCTGTCTGACAGGCTTGAATGAACTTTCAGCTGCGCTTGTCGTACTTGGCGGGATAGCTCTGACGAGGGGAATGCACGCCGATGGCCTTGCTGATATGGCTGACGGATTCTGGGGCGGCAGGAACAGGGAAGCGGCACTGAGAATCATGAAGGATCCAAACGTCGGCTCGTTTGGATCTATCGCCCTGTCCGGTATGATCCTCTTAAAATGGATTGCAGTCGTAAAGCTTCTCCAATCAGGGGCTTTCGGTTTTATTGTCGCAGGTATCCTGCTTGCCCGATTGGTACAGGTTCTCCTCGCTTCATCTCTCCCTTATGCCCGAACTGAGGGAGGTACAGCCCACTCTTTTGTAAGCGGTGCAGGATGGCCTCACAGCATTACAGCCTCTGCACTGACCCTTGTATTCCTTGTTCCCCCTCTTCATTTTTCCCTTTATGCCCTTGCTGTTGCCCTTATCGCGGCACTTGCCGCAGGATTGATTATCGGAATATTGAGCTACAAAAAAATCGGAGGGGTTACCGGAGATGTACTCGGAGCCGGCAGTGAAGTGACAGAGGTTGTCGTCTGGATTGCCGGTGCTATTTTCTCTCCTTACTGCTGGATACAATGATGTTTTCGCTGCTTCCTCTTCCGGCTGTATATTTCGGCGCCGGAAAGTTTTCTTTACTCCCTGAATTGGCTCGCACGTTCGGGCGCGAGATTCTGCTCGTAACCGGCAACCATGCTTTACAGCGCTCAGGCCGGCTATCCTCCCTTTTTGATGCCTTGCAACATGCAGGCATGCATGTTTCGCATTGTGTTGTCTATTCCGAACCTTCTCCGGAACTGATTGATGGCGCTGTGTCCACATGTCGTGACAAAAAGATTGATGTGGTGCTGGCGATTGGTGGCGGTAGTGTGCTCGATGCCGGAAAAGCCGTTTCAGCGATGCTGCGTTACGACTCTCCGGTGGAGTGTTTTATTGAGGCCATCGGCACCGGGACGCATGACGGTCGAAAAGTTCCTTTTATAGCAGTACCCACAACTGCCGGCACCGGAAGCGAAGTAACAAACAATGCCGTCATCAGCAAGGTTGGTCATGGCGGCTATAAACGCTCTCTGAGGCATGCAGCCTTTGTCCCTGACATTGCCCTGATTGACCCCGAACTTATGGTTACGGTTTCTCCTGAATTGACCGCGGCTTCAGGGATGGATGCCTGTACCCAGCTCCTTGAGGCATACACCTCTCCATTTGCCACACCCTATACTGACGCTCTGGTCATCAGCGGGCTTGAACATTTTAGCAGATCCTTCCTTGGAGCCTGCACAGACAGCTCCACAGACAGCACGGTAAGAGGAGATATAGCCTATGCAGCCCTGATGTCAGGTATAGCCTTGGCTAACGTCGGACTCGGGATTGTTCACGGTTTTGCCTCATCCCTCGGCGGATTGTTTGCGATTCCGCATGGCACACTCTGTGCCACCCTCCTGGCAGAAGCCACAAAAGAAAATATCTCAGCCCTCCGCCACATTGGTGCCACCCATCCGATGCTGCATAAATATGCCCGTGCAGGATCACTGCTTTCAGGAGTTGCACTCAATGATGTAGCTTCCGGATGTCACAATCTTCTTGAAAAACTCGAAGAGTGGCAGGAACTCCTCTGCTTTCCTCGCCTGAACCGCTTTGGAATAGTAGCCGAAGATCTTGATCACATTGTCACCATTACCCGCAGCAAAAGCAACGCAGTTCAACTTGACGCAGCAGCCACAAAGCGCATACTTCTCAACCGCCTCTAACCCTGAAGCGAAACCTCAGGGAAACTTAGTACCCGTTCCATCCTGCAAGTTGCAACTCAGCACGGCCCCTGCCCACTGCCCGCTATTTTAAAGGTATTGAAACCGTAAACACAGTCCCTCCGTCTTCAGGACATTCAGCCGAGAGGCTTCCATGGTGTTCATTGACAATAATGCCATAACAGAGGCTTAAACCAAGTCCTGTTCCTTTCCCCTGTTCCTTTGTCGTAAAGAACGGTTCAAATATCCGGCTCTTCACCTCATCAGGTATTCCCGGCCCATCATCCGCGACTGAACAAAAAACACTCTCACTGGTTGCCCATGTTTTTATCGTGATAATGCCAAGAGACCTTCTGTTTTGTGATTTGATGGCATGGGCACTGTTGATAATCAGATTCAACACCACCTGACTGATCATAGGCATATTGCACATGACCTGTGGCAACATACCAAGTTGCAAGTCAACAGTGGCAGCATCATTGTATTCACCACTGGCAATGATAAGTGCTTCATTGATCAATTGGTTGATATCAGACAACATAAAACAACCCGGCTCGTTCTTGAAGGAGTAATTGCGCATGCTTTTAATGATAGCCGTGATGCGTTCTACGCCATACTGTGTTATTATAAAAGCATTGGGGATGTAGTTGAGCAGTTCATCAAGAGCAAGCTTTTTCCCTTTTTCTTGGAGTTGCATAGCATCTTTGGTGTTAGCACTTCCATCTATAAATTTTTCAATCATCCCTCGGTATTCGGCCACCAGTTCAAGCAGCACATTGAAATCATTCAACTGGTTGACTATGTTCATAGAAATATAGTTGAGGGGAGTGATAATCTCATGGGATATTCCAGCTGCAAGCTGACCAAGCATCTCCATTTTTGCCGCTTGCTGAAGCTGGTCGGCAAGCATTTTCTTTTCATCCTCTACCATCTTTTTGGCCACAATATCCCAGGCATGATTAGCCAGAGTCTCTGCCCATGTAACATCGGTATCATCATAATCACTAAGCTTATTGCCAACACCGATTATAGCCTCAACAGCTCCGTTCCGTATAATGGGGACAAGCAGTTCACGCCGAACAACGGCATGCTCATCCGGCATACCCGTACAATGCCTGAAATCAGTGCCATTATTATGGAACACCGCCCTGCGTTTCTTCACTACATCGGCGCATATTCCACTTTGAACAACCTCTTCCTCTTTCAGGCATTTATTCTCTGTACCGGGGGTTGAACAAACCTTAAACGACAATGTTTTCTGATCTTTTCCGACGAAATAAAGAAACCCGAATGAACTTCCCGTTATCAGCACCGTCTCATCAACAGTTCTCTTCACCAGCTCTTCTATTGAATGAGTATCTGCCAACTGGAGAATGCTGATCCGGAATGCATTCACAGTCTCTAAACGCCTGATCTCAGTCACATCATAAATAATAGCGGACACAAGGTCACGTTCCTTAATCCTGATTTTCATCGCGTATATCTCAACATTGCGGATGGACCCGTCAGCCCTTCTATGGCAGAACGACATATGCCGTTGCTTTCGGGATTTCCATTTATCTATCTCAGCCTGTATCGATTCAGGAGAAAGGGTATCAATCTGCCGGATACTCATTCCGCGCAACTCCTCTATCTACCAACCATAATAGTTCGCCGCCGCTTTATTGGCATCCACAATATTCCCCTCGGAATCATGAATCAGCATGACGGAAGAATGTTCTTCAAACAGGGCTCTGAAGCGCTCCTCGCTTTTTTTAAGAGCTGCCTCCGCAAGTTTGCGTTCAGTGATATCAATACCCACACCGATAAGAAAAGGAGATCCATCAATCATGATTCTTTTGCCGGTCAAGAGTCGCCACTGGATCTCATTGTTTGTTGAAAGCACTACCCGTATTTCAAGAGTCAGCTCTCTATCATCATTCATGATGCTCTCAATAGCCTTCTGGGCATAATCCCGATCGTCCGGATGAATGAGGTCGATGCCGAACGTCTCGGCCATCGCACTCTCAGTCTTGACGTTTCTGATTTCTCGTGCTTGATCATTCCATGCAATGAACTTTCCCTTTGCATCAAACAAATAAAAGGTACCGGGAATAGCATTGATGATCTGCTTATTGAAGAGCAGATCCTTATTCAGCTTCTGCTCAATATCAGTGATATCCTGCGCAATAATAAAAATCCTGTTGACATCGCCTTCAGGAGATTTGTAGGGATAGATGGTACTGCGTATCAGCCGCCCATTATCATTATCGTCAAAGGTAACAGTTTTGGAAGTGCGCACAGCCTCTTGCAGCATGGTCAATCGTTTAGCTCCAGCGTCTGGCGGCAGAAAATCGAAAACACTCAAGCCAAAGAACTCTTCCGGTGTCTTGTTGAATTGGGAAGCAAAAGCCTGATTAGCATTAAGGATAACGCCCTGGGGTGTAATAATAAAAACCGGATCTGGAAAGGAATGAAACATAGCCAAAAGAGTCCGGTCACCCTCTTTTCCAGAAATTCCAACGTGATCTATGTTGTCAACCGTCATAGGGAGGGGGTTATATGCGAGGAAAACTGTTGCCGCAATGTACCAAAACACACAACCTGCAAATAACTGATGAGCAGATAAATAAATGTGAATCGCTCACAAACAATGGCGGACTATTTAAGTCTTAATATAAACTAATTACTTGTAAAAAAGTAAAATTAATGAAGATTACGCAGGTCGGTGTTGTAAAATATGTAAGGTTATAGGCATACCAGGATTATAAAACGCGAACTCTCTCGCTCTATGAGGGCGTTCTCGCCACCATCCCCGTCACGTTCCCCCTCCCCAGCTCCTTGTCAATCTTCTCAATCAAATCATCATCCGGCAGCGCAACCCGCGCCAGTTGCCCGGTTCAGCTCAATCTGCAGCATATGACAGCTTTTGTCATATCCGGACCGGTATTATACCATAAACAACAGGAGTGTCTATGTCAAAAGAACATGCAATGGGGTTTATAGAAAGGATGTGGTTCGATGTAGAATTCAGCAGAGAACTAATGGGCATTGCCGATTTTCAAACAAAAATGGCCTATATCAACAGGGAGGGTTTCAGCTTTTCTCTTGAAGAGCTTCAGCATGCTCAGAGAGAGTGGGCTCATGTTCAGTCAATGAATAAATGAGACCTTTGCCAGTATCACTGTTTCAGCTATACCGCGGTACATTTTTATTCTGGCCATCTTGCTTGTCATACAGCTCGAAGTGCGTTGGTTATCTGGCTTATTCAGCCTCGCGGCGGCAAAAAAAGCATCAGCTTCGGCGTTTTCTGCCAGCTCGCTAAAGTTTTTTTTAAAGGATACTCACTACAGATATCAGGGTACTGTAAGGACAAGAGCTTGTTAACGGTCAAGCAGTCTCTTTATCAGTTCAAGGAGTTCACTCTTGTTGATTGGTTTGGTAATGAAGCCCTCACACCCGGCCTCTCTGGCTTTTTCCTGCTCTTTCTTTGACGTATATGCGGTTTGAGCGATAACCGGCAGGTCGGGCCGGAGCTGTTTGATCCGGGCTGTTGCCTCAAAACCGTTCATCACCGGCATATTGATATCCATAAGGACAATATTGATTTCAGGATGATCTGCCGTCATCTGCACCGCCGTTTGTCCGTTATCGGCCGATATGATGCTCATGTTTTCCTTTTTCAGAACCGCTTTCATCAGAAGATCACTCACCGCGTCATCTTCAGCCAGAAGAATTGTTATCCCGGCTACTGATCTTGCCGGTTCCTGAATAACCGGAGAACGTGCCGCGTTTGAGGGATTATAAGGCAGGGTGAAAAAAAACCTGCAACCCTTGCCCTCTTCCGACTCAACACCGATGGTGCCGCCCAGCAGTGCAACAAAATCCTTCGCAATGTTCAATCCGAGCCCGGCCCCTTCACCACTCCGGATTGAGGGGCTATCAACCTGCTGGAATCGATCAAAAATCTTCTTTTTCATAGCCGCCGGAATCCCGCATCCCGAATCAATACAATAAAACTCAAGGTTTCCATTCTTTCTCTCGTATCCGATATGAATGCCTCCTGTATTCGTGAACTTCAGCGCATTATGAATGAGGTTTGTCAATATCTGACTCAATCGTAAACCATCGGTCTCAATGACGCTCTCACGGTCATCAAGTCCTGTCGTGCACTGAAAACGCAACCCCTTCTTTTTGGCTTGGACCTCGAAAAAGGCATGCAGTTCACCCAGAAGCTTGTTGATCGTTGTTTCAGTTATCTGCAGCTTTACCCCGCCGGCCTCAAGTCGTGAAATATCAATAAGATCATTGAGAAGATGCAGCAGCCGCTCGCCTCCTCGGTGGATAAGGTCGATATAGCTTACCTGTTCATCTATGGTGAGTTCAGGCTCTTTCAGCAGTTCCGACAAACCAATGATACCATGTATCGGAGCTCGTAAATCGTGGCTTATATTGCTGAGAAACGCCGATTTTATTCGTTCCCCTTCCTCTGCCGCCCGTTTGCTATCGGTGATGTCATTGATTATGGAATAGAAAAGCTCTTTTTCCTTCGTCTTAAAAGTGCAAATATAGGACTCAACATCACGTATTGAACCATCCATTCTGCGATGGCGAAATAAAAAAATGTTTTGTTCTCCTGTTCGGCATTTTTCCATTGCAGCCTCTACCTCTTCAGAAGGAAGGGTATTGATCTGCTGAATCCGCATTGCCTTGAGTTCTTCAATCGACCAGCCGTAAAATGCAACTGCCGCCATGTTGGCATCAATGATCCTGCCGGTATCGGGGTCGACAAGCATCATGATGGCAGAATGCCTCTCAAACATTGTCCTGAATCTTTCTTCGCTAAGTTTCAGTAGCCGTTCTGCCTGTTTTCGCGCCACTCGGTTGCGCAGCATCACGATTCCATACGCCAGATTGTCAGCCAGTCCAGAAAACAGCTCAGCTTCTTGTGTGTCGAAAGCGTCCGGTACTTCAGAATAGATAGTAAACACTCCAAACACCTTTTTATCCGCTGTCAGGGGCAAACTGTACACAGAGGCATACCCTCTCTGCATCGCCTCAACACGCCATAGTTCAAAGTTCGGGTCAAGAAGCACATTGATTGTGGAACATGCTTGTCCAGTCCGGATGGCACGTCCTATAGGGCCCTGGCCATAACGGTCATCAGCCCAGGAGATCCTGCGTGTTTCAAGGTAACCATCCTCAAAACCTGCCTGAGCGACCGGACGTATTCTTTTTTCAATATCATGTTCTGCATACCCGATCCAAGCCATACGGTAACCGCCTGTGTTCACGATAATCTGGCAGATCTTTTCCAACAGCTCCACTTCATTATCGGTATGAACAAGTGCCTGATTGCAATTGTTGGTCGCTTGAAGCGCACGATTCAGCCTGTGAAGTTCGTCCTCAACCTGCTTGCGCTCGGTGATGTCATTAATGATGGCAAAAAAGACTTCCTTACCCTCTCGCTCAATAATGTTGCTTGCCACATCCACATCCCGGACAGTGCCGTCGGCCATCCGGTGCCTTCTTATAAATCTGGTTTGCTTTTCATTCCGGTATTTTGCCATATCACTGTTAACAACCTCAGGCGCGAGCACGTTGATATCACGTATACTCATCAGCTTGAGCTCATCAATCGATCGGCCGTAAAAAACAGCAGCAGCCTTATTGGCATCAATGATGTTGCCGTTATCCGGATCAATAAGCAGCATGATGTAAACATGCTCCCTAAACAACTTCCTGAACCCGTTACTGCTTCGCCTGATTATCTCTTGAGCCTGCTTGCGTTCCGTAATATCCGACAGAATAACCCGGCATTCATAGGAGCTCTCACTCATGACAGCATCAAGGTGAACACTAATCTGAACAGTAAGGCCTGGTGTTGAGTGTTGTTGGGGTCTGGTACCGGTAGGCACAAGTATAACCTCACCGTTGGCGGGTACTCTTTTGCTGAAAACACCTTCAAGCAATGCCTCAATGGCAGAATGGTCTTCAGCAGCGACAAATCTGTTAAATGGAATACCAGTTAACAGCAGGCACTCAGCACCCATCATTATTTTTGCAGTCCTGTTCGCTTCAATAATCTTGCCGTCACGAGTAAGCGTGAGGTAGCCCAAAGGAGCAGAGTCATAAAGCTCTTTGTACCTGGAGAGCTTCTCCTCCAGCTCCTTCATCTGCCGTTCAAGTTCAGCATGAAGAAGAGAGAACTCTTGGTTGAGCCGGAGCATCTCCTCTTGCGCTTTTGAGCTAAACGCAAGGCCGCCAGCAGGTCGACTGATGTCCATTTTTTTCGCCATGGGGGCGCGTAATTGTGTTTTCACAAAACAAAAAAACAAACCAATGCCCATAAAACCATCACAACCATGCTTCGAGGTGAAGCATGCAGGAACATCTATAAGAAAATCGTTGGCAACATTTTAGGGGTGTATCCGCGAAAAAGAGAAAAAAAACAAACTTTAATTATTCGTCGGAATATTACTTTTTTTTTTCATAAAAACAAACAACACCAGTTTAATGGAGAATATTACGTTATAAAGCGCGTTGTCGTTTGCATCTCAAAGCCAGGGGACAGGAATATCGTCATAATTTGAACGCACATTCATGATTTCGCAACCATTACCTTCCCCCTCCCCAGCTCCTTATCGAAATCATCATTCGGCAGCGCCACCCGCGCCAGCTGCCAGGTTTAGATCGGTCTTCAGCGTTGCTGAATTAGGATGCAAGTCCTTCGTTATTTCTTCTCGAACGGCAATGTGGATGGCTCTTATCAAATCGTCGATTGACCTGAACTCTGGTGAAAGGGGTATTGTTTTTTATGATATTGACTATATTTCGTGGTATTATAGTATAAAAAAGCATGCCGTCCTTATTACTAAAGCCCTACACCCGATTATGAGAGCACTTGCAAAGGTTAAGATGATTATCGACGGACAGTGAACACGGTCGGGTGTCTTCAGCGGAAAACAAATTATCACCATGTCAGACAGCACCATAGATCGTTTTTTTGGATATCTGAATTGGCTTTTCAATCCATACCACGGGTTGAAGACATCGGAAGTCTATGATTTGATTGGCACCTCTTCACTTACTGAGCACGCGTTATATCTGAATCTTGGCTATTGGCGCGATGTAAATACCATTGATGAAGCCAGTGAAGAGCTTGCTCTTCTGGTGGCGAAAAGAGGCGGCATGGGTCCAGGTGATACGGTATTGGATTGTGGGTATGGTTTTGGCGATCAGGACATCCTCTGGGCAAGGAAAATGAAACCCGAAAAAATCATTGGGCTGAATATTACAAATTCTCAGGTTGAGAGAGCCCGGATGAATGTTGCCGCTGCGGGACTTGAGAAATCAATAGATTTAAGAGAAGGTTCAGCAACCCAGATGCCAATTGAAAATGAGTCTATTGAACTGGTTGTTTCCGTGGAAAGTGCCTTCCACTATAGATCCCGTGAGGATTTTTTCAAAGAAGCGTTCCGCGTTTTGCGTCCTGGTGGTAGGCTTGTTACAGCAGACATTTTACCGACAAAAAACCCCGTTAACCTCTTCAGGCAAATAGAACATTGGATTTCATGGAATCTGGTTGCAGGGAAATTTAATATTCCACATGAAAACTATTATCTAATCCCATCCTATAGCAATAAACTCTCCAACGCCGGATTTGTCAATATTGATATCAAATCAATACGTGATGATGTCTATACACCTCTTCATGAGTATCTGTCAAGAAACCAGACATTTGTCGGCAAGTTGCATCCACTTGCAAAAATTCTTGCACAATTAACATTGAATCGTTCTGCAGAGAGTGTCTACGCCGGCCTGGACTATATCCTTTCGTATTCAAAAAAACCATAATCTCAGTCAGCTTCTCGTGCTCCTCTCCATGCCCCGTCGGGTCGCTGCACTCAGATAATCTTCAATCCACTACCCTGAGCTCGTTATTACAGGCACCCTCTGTTGCACTCCCTTCGCCCTCCCCAGCTCCCCGGATAAAAGCTAAGCTTTAAAACGAATACTCAAGTCCCACAGTACCGCCCCGAAACAAAATATTTGACTCAACATTAACACCTCTTGCGGTAATGCTGGTTGGATTGCTTCCCGAATAAACATAAGGTATCTGCCCTGGCGCTAAAGCCACCTGATCTAAACAGAGTAGTTGATAGCCCATTTTAATTGCTAAGCCATCTGTTATTAAATATTTCAGCTGAAGAATCCCTTCTCCGGCATAAGCAGCCTTGTTAGTAGTGGCGCTGGATGAATACATTATTTTTGTGATGCTTACCAAATCGCTTTGCGTAGCGCAATTATTAAACACTCCGGCCTTTAATGAGCCGACAAATGATAGTCGGCCCATCTCAAATATTTTTCCCTGGGCACCAAGCTGCACGCCAAAAAGATTATTTCTTGTACTCGTAGACCAAAAGGGTGGATAGCCATCAATAGCAATACCCGAAGCACAAGCCTGAGTAGTTTGAGATAGAGTGGTACCAAGAACAGTCAGAGCAATCTGTTCTTGAGTAGATCCTGCTGGAGCGCACCCACCGGTCTTCCATACAGGATTATTTTGATCGGCCGGAGTAACGGAACCAACAAGGCTGTCCTTTAACTGCAACCATCGAAATCCCACAAAAAACGTAAAACTATCCGAGACTTTTAATTTTGCATTGGCCTCGGCACTGTAAAGGCTTGTTGTGGATCCCCATGTCATGCCTTGATAAGCAAAATCCTGGGTTTGCCAAAAGCCAGGCGCTTTCATGATGTACCAGTTTCCGGGGTTTGCAGGTCCCACCGTATTGGTTGCATTCAAATTTTGAACATTGAAATAAGACAATTCAAAACCGTAACCCGAATCACCTCGGTAATCTACGGTGAACTTGGGCCCTGCAGCTGCATCTTGTTGAAACTGGTTGCTATTAAAAACCTCTGTTGTTGGTGCGTTCGCCGTGTCGCCAAATGTAAAAGTGCCTGGGAGGGTACTGATCAGGGGTTGATTGACGCTGCTATTTGATCGCTTTAGTGCAATTGCCTCAACCGATAACGTCCAATGTGATGGCGAATCAACACCCTGCGCTACTGGTGAAGTTAGTTCAGCTGACCATGCGGCCTTGAAGGGTGTGCACCCAATCACCAACCAAAGAGCTCCAGCAAAGGATCTCAGTCCATAACGTTTAATTGCCATCCGTAGATTTTAGTAAACACCCGAGTTGAGCGATTCACAATAAAAAAAACCTCGATTAGACTGTTAAATATGATATTACCGTATTTTTCTGTGAAAATACAATACCATTCAGATTTTCAGGAAATATTACGCTATGATACGCGTTGTCGTTAGCGATTCAAAGTCAGGGTATAACACACCCTGATAAAAAATCTACTGTAAGCCGCCACCGCCGACACTCGCACCGCCTTGATAATGTTCATGTCAGCCCAGATCCCGATAGCAATGCCGACCACTATGCCCAAGGCGAGAGCGAAAGAAATGACGACGATAAGGTTGGCTTTCAATGGTAGCCCCGTTTTTACTCTCGTACACTTTCGGTTGAAAAGAAGTGTACAGATGTGTTATTTTACAATATTGGAAATGTAGTGTATAATTTAAGTGTAATAGTGGTGCAGGAAAAAAATAAATACCTTATACGTACAGGATGTATTTACTGTTTTCTGGGTAAGCTGAGTAGCGTGTAGTTTGATAAGAAATTGGTAAATCAAAATAAAAAATGCCTGAGATAGCACGATTTTACGGAATTCTGATCAGGATGTATGCCGAAATAGATTCTCCTCATCTTAAGCCTCATTTTCATGTTTATTATCAGGGCTCTCAGGCTGTTTTTTCCATTGATCCGATTGAAGCCATCGAAGGTCCATGAGCCGATAGACAACGTCGATTAGTTGAAGCGTGGGCTTAAATTCATCAGTTTGAACTTATGTCAGATTGGGATTTGTTACAGGCAGGTAAGGCCCCACTCAGAATAGAACCGCTACACTAAAAAATATAAGGAGAGGATTCAGGATGAAACACCAGATGAAAAGGGTTGTTGCTGTCGAAGTGCCTGATAATGTCTTTTTATTACGGGTGCATCTAAGTGCGCCCCCCCCCAAGCTCAAGCATCCTCGCCGCCAGCGTCTTGCAAGTTGTAACTCAGCACTATCTTTTTTTCTTGTCTCGGTACCCGGTACCCGGTACCCAGAACTCAAAACTTCATTGCCGTGTAGTCCACCAGTCATCTCCGTAATTATAAAACAGCTCGTCACCCTTGCTGATATTGCCAATGGCATAGAGAACCAACTCCGGTCCGAGAGCTGAATCTTCACGATAATAGGCGACGTTAGGAGTTGAAGAGTGGTTGAAGAGCATTCCGTATCCCATAACCACAAGACGGGCGGTTTCATTGTTGCCGTAAAAGACATAGTTGACCAGCTCACCGCCAATATCACGATCAGTCACCTCAAGAGCAGGGCAGCGTTCGATAACGGCACCATCTTTGATGTTTTCCGTTGCAAAAGCACCCCTGCCGCTCACTTTCGAAGAGCTGATGCTGATCACTCCTCTTCTGATGGATGAACTCTTTTTTTTGAGGAAGATCCCGATAGCAATGCCGACCACTATACCCAAGGCGAGAGCGAAAGAAACGATGACGATAAGGTTTGCTTCCATAGGTTGTTGTTCTGGTCAGGTGCTGTCGGGGCTATGCCATCAAAATGTAACATTTTCTCGGATTTCAGCGCTGAGAGATGAGGGATTGTTGATGATTAAGCCGAAGTGATGCGTATTGTTTTATATGGCTGTCGTACTGAATATAGTCTTATATTCGGACTGGAGGAAAAATATGAAAATTACAAGAGACATTAGGCCGGTTACCTATCTCAAAGCGAAAGCAGCTGATTTGCTTGACCAGATAAACGATACTCATCGACCTGTTATCATTACGCAAAATGGTGAACCAAGGGCTGTACTTCAGGATCCTAAAAGCTATGAAGAGATGCGGGCAGCTCTTGGGCTTCTGAAACTGCTTGCCCAGGGAGAAGAGCAAATTCGATCTGGAAATGTTTGCGAACAGGAGATGATGTTTGACGCTCTTGAACAGCGTTTAAAAAATAACTCATGAACTCCGGTTGCAAAGTCTTATGGACAGAAGTCGCCAAAAAAGATCTTGGCGATACTATTGAGTTCATCGCCTTTGAAAATCCCGCTCATGCCATGAAGATCTTAAAAAAAATTCGTCAAAAAGCAGCGAAACTGGTCACATGCCCTGAAAGGGGAAGGATTGTTCCTGAACTTCATGCACAAGGAATTTTTATTTATCGGGAACTTGTAGTTTATCCATGGAGATTGATTTATCGTATTGCCGATAGCTCAGTGTATGTGCTGTCGTTACTCGATGGCCGAAGGAACGTTGAGGATATTCTTCTGCATCGGTTGATTTCTCAATAGTAAGAGATGAGTTTCAGGTTTTATTTGCTAAGGTGATAAAAAAAATTGGAGTTGCTATCGTGATTAAAAAAAATCCCCTTTCTCTTGTGATTATAGGTGGGGGAGCAGCAGGCATGTCGGCGGCCATTGCGTCTCGGCGGGCGGCAGAAGAAGCAGGTGTCACGTGTTCCATAACGCTTTTGGAGCGTAATGACCGGCTAGGCACAAAAATCAGGATATCCGGAGGAGGGAAATGTAATATAACCCATCAGGGCACTCCTGCGGAAATGCTGGAGCAGGGGTTTCTTCGAATCAATGAACGGCGTTTTTTGCGGAATGCTCTTTACGGATTTTCAAACAGTGATCTTCTTGAACTCCTGCACTCCCGTGGAGTTGAAACCGAGGTGCGATCAGACGGGAAGGTCTTTCCTCTGAGCGGGGATGCTTCTTCTGTAGCTATGGCTTTTGAAGAGCTGCTGAAGGAGTCATCGGTTAAGATTATCTCATCCTGCAGGGTAAAGAGTGTTGAACCAAAGGACGGCTCGTTTCTTATTACTGCCTACGCAAAATCGTTTACTGCGGATGTTGTTATTCTTTCTACTGGCGGAGTCTCATACTCAAAAACAGGCACAACGGGAGAGGGTCTTATCATTGCCAGAAAAATGGGTCATTCTATCAAAGAACCTTCAGCGGCGCTGGCACCGGTCTTTACCCTCAAGGCTCCTCCCGCCTCTCTGTCAGGAGTATCCCTCCGTTCAGCAGCTCTTGTAGCCTCTGCCGGAGGCAAAACTGTCGAGCGTCGAGGTGATCTGCTCTTTACGCATCGCGGTTACAGCGGGCCAGCTGCCTTATCGCTTTCGCGCGATATTGCCGAGCTCTGCCGTGAGTTTGGCCGCGCATCTCTTTTTGCGGATCTGTTTCCCGAACACACTCCAGCCCAACTAGATCAATTGCTCCTTCTCCATGCGCGAAATCATGGAGCCCAGATGGTTCGAAAGTTCCTTCAGATATGCCCGATAGCCCCGTTCAAGAAAGGGTTCAGTGAGGCACCGCATGGCACCATTCCCACAGCTCTTGTTCCCTTTATTATTCGCCACTCTCTTCTTGAAATCGACATCACCTGGAGTGGGCTTCACAAGGAGCTCAGGCAGTCGCTGCTTGCCGTACTGAAGAGGTTTCCACTTGGCACTGTTCGTGAAGTACCGCTCGATCAGGGTGAAGTATCTGCCGGTGGCGTTGTCCTGGGAGAAGTCAATCCGAAAGCCATGCAGTCAAGGCTAGTCCCCGGCCTTTTTCTCTGTGGCGAAATACTCGACTATGCAGGCGAAATCGGCGGCTACAACCTGCAAGCCGCCTTCTCCACCGGCTGGACAGCCGGCACAAATGCCCTGAAAAAGTGCTGAGGAATGATGAGTTGGCAGTCTTGCAGTCCGCCCACTGCCTACTCCCAACTGCCAACTGCCAACTGCCAACTGCCATCAAGCGCAAAAGAAAGCCGGTTCCTTAGTCGCGATATCCATTGTTCTGATTTCAAAACTGGTGTGTTCGAGGTCGAAGGTGAATTTCGGATTATCGTGAAACATCACCTGGCTCTTTGCAAAGCGGACTTTCATAGGCACGCTCACCTTGCGCTCGTCTCCACAGACATTGTTTTTCACTCCGGGATGGAAAAGTTCAGCACTCTCTTCCCTTACCCTTACATGTACTGCATGGTCAACGGTACTCAGCGCCTCAATCGAGCCATCTTCGGCGAACTGAACAGAGTTGATATCGCCGTGTATGCCATTCGGCTCATTATCCCAGGAGGTTATGATGCCTATCGGGGTGGAAATATCTATTTTTTTCTGAGGTTCAAACGAACGGATTGCGCCTGATTCATAGAAAGCAAGCCCTTTTCGTACGATTATCTCACCCATCGGGGTTCTTACCGTAAGGGTCTGGCCTGGCCAGAGTGTTATGCTTTTCAGGGCGCCGCTTTCGTAGAACTGCAGTCCAATCAGCTTCGCGGTCAGTGTTCCCAAGGGCGAATTGAACGTGATCTCTTCGGCAAGGGCAAATTCGTTTTTCCACGACCAGAACCCGCTCAGTTTACCGTCGAGCGAAAATATCCTTTTGATGCTGCCATTGTTATGAAAAGTAACAAGCTCGGCGGGGATCCTGCCGACCGGTGTTTCAAGTATGGTTTGTGACTGCAGGGAAATTGATTTCAACGAGCCGTCCTTGTAAAAATACATTGGCTTGACCGTCCTTCTTCCCATGTCTTCTGCTTCGTATTGTGGAACCAGCGTGCCGTATGGCGTTTTAAGGCTGTTTGCTTCGGTGACAAGACAGCCGTCCATTTTGCCGTTCGAAAAGAGGGAGCGGAACTCAACTCCTGAAAGGTCTCCGTAAAGAGTGCTGACTGTAGTCATGATGAGTGCGTTTATACTATATGTTTTACAAGTCTTGTCGCATATAGTTCAGCAATAACCATGCCGATAAAAATTATCTTATTTTAAGTGTATATTTAGAAATGGTTTAATGCTTTATAAGGCGAGCGCGTTTCAGAGCGGAATAGAGACGGATTTGTAGAAATCGGATTGTGATCTACATTATGGTAGGAAAAATCCACAGGGCCCTTCTGAGGCTCTGTGGAACCCTCTTATTTGCCGTACAAATGCATGGTATTGACTGGTTTTCCCTGCAATTTCAGGTAATAGAAGAGCTGCGCCTTATGCTGATTAAAATGATCAATCATACCGGACAGGCGTTTTCCAAGGTTCACAGGTGTCGGGTCCCACGGTGCGGAAGTCTGCTTTGTCGACAGATCTTCCTCGCCGCAAAGGTTAAGAGAGTCAAGAGCAGTTTTTTTGTCAGAGGCAAGCAGCATAAGTGCCTCGTCAATAGTAGCGACACTCTTCAGTTTTTCGGCTGGAGGCGGCATGGTTTCAGCTTTTTTCTCATGCATGTCACTATGTGCAGGCATTGCCCACTCTCCGGTAACAAATCCTTTTATAGGCATACCGCACGACTGGCTGAGGTGAAAGAGCAATTGTCCGGTTGTCATCCAGTTATTGGTTTCCGATGGTTTCCATGAAAGATCTTTTTCATCAAGAAGCTTAACAAGGCGTTCTGTAACGTTAAAGGTGTCGTTAATTTGTTGCTGCAAAAGTTCATGCAGGTTCATATGCGGTTTTGGTAAAAGGTTTGATGAGCAGGTGGTAGTCAGACTCTCTTATTTGAATTTTGCTTTTGCTTTTTGGAACGCTTTTTTCAGATCGTTCATGGCCATTTCAGCCCCTTTCTTTACTTCCAGCCAGGCATCCTCACTGCTGTGCAAAAGATCTGTTGACTTTTCAGATGCTCTATCGCGCTGTTGTTTTAACGCCTCAATACGTTGACGGAGAGTTCGTGTAATCTTTTCAGCTTTTTTTTCAAGCTTAGAAATATCCTTATCCCACGTCTTGAGCGTTCGGTCAAAGTTGTTGATGTAGGTTTTCCGGTTCATGGTGCAATGTTTTAAAGTGTTTGCTCATGAATTAGTCTTGAACGACAAATAATAACAACCGGAATTATTCTTTGTTTGTTCGTTTTTTCTTGCAGGAAAAGGGATAAGTGTCACTTCCCTTTAAACAAATACCTCGTAACAATTGTCAGCTCAATCTGTTTGGAGTTCAGTGTAAAAACTGAATCGTTGAATTTTGGTCCGCCCATTCCGATTTTCGGGTTGGTTGATATCCCGCAACCCTCTTTGGGCAATCCGAAAAAGTTTTTATCCATTTTGCCGTTACCGTTTTCATCGTGCAGGGTGCTGATGGCGTAAGTGCCGAAAGGTACATTTTCGAAGATAAAGGTATCTTCTGCAGCAGTGATTTTTTTAATAAGTGTTGCATAGGAAATTTCAGGGGTATCCGGAAATCCTTTTTTAGAAGCGTACAGCGAAGCTCCAAGCATGCCGTTAAGGTTTCTCAGCCCTGTAATGTGAACAATAATCCTGCCGGTCTGGCTGGGGTCAACGGGTGCTTGAGTCGCATTTTCGGCCAAAAGCGGGGCGGTTGCACCAAGAAAGAGAGTGACGACAAGGGTAAGGAGTTTGTTCATGGTTGTTAACATGCTTTTCGGTTGCTGAGATAAGGGGTGTCATTTTTTTCAGTACTCGTTCAGTTTCGCAATATCGATATTCCAAAATTCCCGTACAAGATTTTGCAAACAGCTTAACAATAGAGTGCTGGGTCAGATAGAATTTCAAGGTTACCCCTTCGTTACGTATCTTCCATTCAGGATAGTGTCTATCGGCTGTTACATCTGCAGTTTCTCTACCTCACTTGTATCACTCAATGAGCACATCCGTTTAATTTTCAAGAGCCTCAAGAGCAAGGGGAGCTTATCACGTAAAAGTCCGGGGAATAGGTGAATATCAAGGATGTTACTCTGGCGGTTGCCGAGGAAGTGGAGGTTTTCAAGCAGAAGTACAAACAGGTACTGCATGCTCAGAACACTCTGGTCGACAAGGTTACCCGCTATGTGTTAAAACAGCAGGGAAAGCAGATACGTCCAGTTCTCGTCATGCTTTCCGCTAAAATTTGTGGAGGGGTGACCGACTCCAGCTATCGCGCGGCTATCATGGTTGAGTTGCTGCATTCAGCCACCTTGATTCATGATGATGTTGTTGACAGCGCCGAAATGAGACGCGGCCTGCCATCGATAAATGCCTTGTGGAAAAACAAGATATCGGTTCTTATCGGTGATTATCTTCTCTCCAAGGGTCTTTTGTACTCGCTTGAATTCAAAGACTATGGTTTTTTACATATGGTTTCGGAAGCGGTGCGCCGGATGAGTGAGGGCGAAATTCTTCAGATACAGAAAACCCGAAGTCTTGATATTTCCGAAGAAGATTATTTAAGCGTTATTTCAGACAAGACCGCATCACTGATCTCCTCGGCATGTGCAATGGGAGCCATGAGTGCAACGACTGATGAGGATGCTATTGCCTCAATGAAACGTTATGGAGAATATCTTGGTCTGGCTTTTCAGATCCGTGATGACCTGCTTGATTATACGGGAGATTCAAAAAAAACCGGCAAGCAGATGGGAATTGACATCAAAGATAAAAAAATAACGCTTCCTCTGATTTTTGCGCTCTCACATGCATCGGGAGCTGAACAGAAAATGATTCGCTCAATTTTAAAAAGTTCACGAAAAAGGGCAGTGAAAAGCAAGGAGGTTATTGCTTTTGTCACCAGCAAAGGTGGACTCGATTATGCAGCAGAGGTCGCTGAGGGTTTTGCTGAAAAAGCCGTTGCATCGATTCTTCCGTTTCCGGATAGTTCAGCTAAAACCTCCTTGTTGCAGCTTGTTGATTTTGTGATGAACAGGCAGTATTAACCTGCAGTGCACAAGCCTCCCGGGGGCTGCAATATCGGTAACGCAGGGCGTAAAGCCCTTTCGACGTATGATTGAACAGAAATAACAGGTAACAGTAAGATGAAAAAAAAGGTAGGTATACTGGTTCTTTTCCTTATCGGTATTATTGTGATAGTCGACAAGGTGGTTATGCCCGTTTATATTTCACATGGAGACGTCAAGGTTGTTCCTGATGTTCTTAACATGAAATATGAAGATGCATCAGACAAATTGCGGCATGCAGGTCTAAAAGCTGTAAAAAGTTACAATGTCAAATATCTGAGGGGGGTTGAGTCCAATATTGTGCTCTCCCAGATGCCGGAATCCGGCATGGAGGTCAAGCCTGGCAGAAATGTCTATTTAGTCGTCAACAAGCTTGAAAAACCAAGTTTTCCTATGCCCGATTTTTTGGGGAGGCCTGAATTGGATGCCCGGGAGACTGCTGCCCGTATGGATATAATACTTCAAAACGTCCAGACCGGCACAGTCACAAAGCCGGAAGAGAATGGGCGGGTGCTGAGCCAGTCAATTCCTGCACAGACAATAGTGAAGTCGGGCAGTTCAATATCCCTTGTTATTGGTCGGTTTGAGGCGTCAGCGGAAGGAATGAAAAAAGTTATCGTACCCGATGTTCTCGGTATGTCCCTTGATCAGGCAAGGCAGGCCGTTTCCGATGCAGGCCTGAAACTGGGAAAAGTTACTACTGAATATTCAGCCAGCCTGGTACCCAACACGGTTATCAGTCAGAAGCCCTCTGTCAATGCCTATGTTTCGCCCGATCAGCCTGTGGAATTGACCATTGTAACCCCGGAGTAAAAAAAGGTTATTTGTAGTTAGCTTTTTTATACTCCTCTCGAAGGTCTTTGATGCCTGTTGTTCTGTCATTGCCGTCGCTGATAAAACCGAAATATTCAAGAACAATGCGAATAACAAGCCAAAGGCCGGCAAAAAGAATCAGCAGTGATTCCCATATGGTAATGATGCTTTTTTTTGTCATGAACAGGATTGACAACTATACAAAAAAGGCCATTCTCTAAAGAATGGCCTTTTGGAACTCTTAAAGGCAACAGTAATTCAGTCGGTCAAAGAATCTTCAGCTTCATACCAGTCATCAGAATGTGAGCCGTGGTTTCTTCCTTTCTCTTCCCATCGGTAGTAAGCCGCAAGCCTTATTTTTTCTTCACGCTCTTCCTGAGTCAGCTTGACTTCGGGCTTTTTTCTTTTTTTTGGAGCCTTCTCTTCCACTTCTTTTTCAGCTTTCTTTGCCATGTCTTTTCTGTTTTTATTATTGAATCCAACAACTGAATATTATATAATTCCAGTGAGGAAAAAAAATAATCCCCGTGGAATGGCACTCCTTGATTGCTGTTTTTTTTATAGCTGAATACGCCTGCCGAGAGCACTGAAGGAGATGACAAGAAGTATGGTTATAGCTTCAATCATCATAAAGATATCTTTCGGTATATAGGCGTTAACGGTGAGGCCTCCATATTCGAGTATGCCAAAAAAAAGTGCAGAGCAGAGAATCCATAAAGGGTGAGCACCTGCCAGCAATGCAACAGCAATGCCTGTAAAACCCATTCCTCCGGTCATTCCGGATTCATAGTAGTGTTTGTAGCCGAGAACGATATTCGCCGCTCCTAACCCGGCTGCAGCCCCCCCTATGCTCATAGCCGAAAGAGTATGCCTGTTTGCATTGATTCCTCCATACCTTGCCGCTTCAGGCTGCAGGCCGGTAGCCCGTATTTCAAAGCCGAATCTCGATTTATAAAGAATAACCCAGAAAAGAAGTGCCGCACAGGGTGAAAGCAGTGCACTCAGGTTTGCTGGCGATTTCGCAAGCAATCCAGTAATGGCGTTGACAGAAGGAATAAATGCTGCGTCAATGATTGGTGGTGTATGCACTGTTGATGGTACCGCAAAATGATAGGTAAGCAGGTAGCCTGTAATACCCTGAGCAATAAAATTCAGCATGATGGTGGCAATGACCTCATTGACTCCAAAGCGTACCTTGAGTACTCCGGCCAGAAGTGCCCAGCAGGCCCCGGCTCCCATTGCAGAAAAAATGCAGAGTGAGACAGCGGAAAAAGAGGAAAGTGAAGCCGGCAGCAAGGCCCCGGTCATAGCTGCGGCAAAAGCACCCATTTGAAGCTGTCCATCGGCACCGATATTGACCAGTCTGACCTGGAAAGGAAGTGCAACGGCAAGGCCTACAAGAATAAGGGTCGTCATCCTGAACAAAACCTGTCCTGTACCATAAGCAGAACCAAGCGTTGCCTGAAACATTTTTTGAAAAATCATAAACGGGTCCCTGCCCGCAATGAAAATAATAAGACTACTCACAACGAGAGCCGAAAGGATAGAGAGCACAGGTATAAGAAACTGGGCGATTTTGCGGTTCATCGTCGACGGGGTTTTTCAGGTGATATGGAGGCCGATCTCTTTTTTGAACTCATATTCAGAATTTCTTTTGCGGGCTACCTCCTCCTCGGTGAATTCATGAACAATCGATCCTTTGAAAAGAGCGCCGATACGAGTTGAAAGTGCAATAATCTCTTCCAGTTCAGATGAAACGAGCAGTATTGCCATTCCCTTTTGACGGGCTTCAATAATTTTGTTATGAATCGTTTCGATGGCCCCGATATCAACTCCGCGGGTAGGTTGGGCAAGGATGAGAAGAGAGATATTCGGCCTGTTGAGTTCCCGTGCAAGGACGATTTTCTGCTGATTCCCTCCCGACAGCGAACCAAGCGGCTGGCTGGCCGGCGAACTGCACTTGATATCATAGTCGGCAATCATTTGTTCGCTATATCGGTTTAGTTCTTTACGGTCAAAACCGATTCCACGGTGAAAAGAACGCTCCCTGTGTCGTCCGAACAGAAGGTTCTCCGAAACGGTATAGTCCAGAACAACCGCATGTCTCTGACGATTTTCAGGAGTCAGAGAAACACCCATAAGGGTTATTTCTGCAGGGGTCTTTCCAATAAGTGATGCTCCCATAAGGCTGGCTTCACCAGAAATCACAGCTCCCGCGGGAGCCATTCCGTAGAGGGCCTGAAGGAGCTCAAGTTGTCCATTCCCTTCAACACCGGCTATACCGTAGATTTCTCCAGCCTTGACATTGAAGGTAAGGTTATGAAGACTCTTTTCACCTTTCAGAGAGCTGAAGCTCAGTTTACTAATATTGAGAATAGTTTTACCAGGCGTTGGTGGCGGATTCGTTACCCGTAAAAGAACACTCCGTCCCACCATCATCCTTGCGAGCTCTGGTTTGGTGACTGACGTTGCCGGCATGGTGCCGATGATCTCTCCTTTTCTCATCACGCTTATGGTGTCGGCAACGGTAAGCACCTCATCAAGTTTGTGGGTAATGAGAATAATGGTTTTTCCTTTATCGCGAAGCGTCCGGAGCGTTGCAAACAGATGCTCGGTTTCTGAAGGAGTAAGTACCGCCGTCGGTTCATCAAATATCATGATTGATGCATTACGGACGAGCAGTTTGAGGATTTCAACCCGTTGTTCCTCTCCGACACTGAGATTTTCCACCATTGAATCAGGATCAACAGTCAGCCCGAAATCCCGTGCATGTTTCTCTATAAGGACCTTCATTTGTTTCAGAGACAGGTGCTGAAAAAGCCCGACATGCTCGTTGCCCAGTATAATGTTTTCAGCAACAGAGAGAGTTGGTATCAGCATAAAATGCTGATGGACCATACCGATACCGGCACTGATAGCATCCCTTGGAGAGGTAAAATGAACAGCGTTCCCTCTTATATAAACCACTCCTTCCGAGGGTTGCACCATACCGTAGATAATTTTGGTAAGGGTGCTTTTTCCCGCCCCGTTTTCCCCGACAAGCGCATGAATGAAGCCTTCCTCAATTGAAAGAGAGATATTGCTGTTGGCTGCAAAGTTTCCAAACCTTTTCGATATACCCGTCAACCGGACAGCAGCACTCATTATTTATAGATATTCAGTGGTTTATACCCAGCTCAGGACGGTTTTAATGGATTCCTTGCTGTCAAGCGCCATACGATAGGCAAGTTCAAACTGTGAGACAGGAAAAACATTGGTAAAAAACTTTTCGCTGTCCAGCTTTTCATTATTAAGCACAAAAAACGCATGCTGAATATGCCTGTGTGTGGCTATACCGGATGAGACTATAGCAGGTTCTTTATGCTGAATCAGGCGGTAATCATAAGCCATAATTTCATAATTGCCCATCAGCACTATTTTAGCCTGCTCCTTCATTAACCGCACCGCCTTTTCAATCAGCAGAATTCTTCCGGTGGTTTCAAAAATCAGATCATAGCTATCGTTAAAATCAGAAGTGAAATCATTGATATCGATAGCAATATGCTCAGCGTGCGAAAGCTGTCCTCTGATGCTGAAGGTTTCAACCGCATCCACATGCTGAAAACCGAGCATGTAGAGGTACTCCGAAACCATCAGGCCGACTGATCCAAGACCCAGGATGAGGATACGTGACGAAGGGTTCAGAGGAACCTTTTCAACCGCGCTGATAACATAGGCAAGAAGCCCTGTGAGAAGATCTCTGTGGATAGGTTGGCGACAAAGAGGAAACACATTCTGGCGTGAAGTCGGAATTATTTCAGCATGGCAGCCGAAATAAGGCTCGACTCCTGTCCACCGGTCACCCTTGAAAGCATAAACAAAATCACCCGGCATAATATCCTCAACTCCTGAGCCTGTCTCTATCACCTGCCCTATCGACTCACTGCCAGGCATGATAGGGTAACGGAAAACCCTGTTTGATACAGGCTTGTTGGTCAAAAGGAGTCGGTCAAATCCCGGTGTTATAGTGCTTGCAATGGTTTTTACCACAACATCACCGGGTTTATCGGCATGGTACGCTGCCGGCTGCAACTTAAGTTTGTTGGCTTTCTGCAAGACAATTGCTTGCGCTTCCCCTCGTATGGTCATAGGTAACGTTACTTCCTGAAACGGTTTGTTTAATCAGAGATTGAAAACTGCGCTCAGCATCCACGATATCAGACTGATAACCAGTGACCCCGCTACTGCCCACCAGAAACTGTCAATGGTAAACCCCCCAACAATCGAAGCCGACAGCTGAAGCAGAAGAGCGTTAATCACCAGCAGAAAAAGCCCAAGCGTCACAATAATAAACGGTATCGAAAAAAACACCAGCACCGGTCTCACAACAGCGTTAACCAGTCCGAGAACCAATGCAACAAGAATTGCCGCACCAAAACTTTTAATATGAATGCCACTAAGTATATGCGCAGTCGCATAGACCGCCAGCGCATTTATCAACCATTGGATCAGAATGTTCATATCGTCATCTCCTTGATTATGTTCACGCCTGCCCCTCCACTCAAATGTAACAAACTGAAATATAATAGACTAATCGATCATGGCACCCCAGGTTCGACCAACAGCACAGAAGTCCCATTAGTCACATAGGTCCTATATTTTCCCCTCTTTTCTATGCTGACCCATAATAACTCTCCCTCATGTTTTGCTATGAGGTTCTCCTGTAGAAAGTTTTCTTCGAGGAGCTCTTTTCCTGTGGGGTAATGATTCATCCTGCAGTTGACGTCCGAGAGCGTCCTCTTTTGCTATAAATGCAAGATCATCAATCAACCCAAGAACCCGAAGAACCTGAACATAGAGACCTATGGCGACCGATGGATCACCGTATACTATCTTATAAAGTGTTGGACGGGAGATGTTTGCCCTGACACAAACACTCTCTATCGAAAAACGGCTTTTCCGTTCAGATATCCAGCTCTTCCAGTGCAACACGCAGTGTGGAACACCCTGCAACGGTTATCGGGAGTTTGAGGAGGGACGGCTTCAATTCCCTGGTATTGGCTTCTGGCAGCACAATGCGTTTAAAGCCGAGATGTGCAGCTTCCCTGATACGACGTTCGCTGTCACTGATGGCTCTGAGTTCACCGGCAAGACCGATTTCACCGCAGCACACTGTTCCGGGATCAACCGGGCGGTTCATAAGTCCTGAGGCAATGGCCGCGGCAATGGCCAGGTCAGCTGCGGGTTCAGCCAGTTTCAAGCCTCCTGCTATCTTCACAAAAACATCCTGCCCCCAGGTTTCAATCTTAAGCCTGTTTTCAAGCACGGCAAGGATAATCGACATGCGCTTCAAATCGAACCCTGTGCTGATGCGTTGCGGCATGGAGTAATTGGTTTTCGACACCAGTGCCTGGACTTCAACCAAAAGAGCTCTTGTGCCTTCAAGAGCAGCAAGTATCGAGTTTCCGGCAACATCTGTCCTGCGTCCGGAAATAAAAAATTCAGAGGGGTTGCTGACCTCCGCAAGACCTGTTTCATCCATGCGGAAGACCCCGATCTCATTAGTGGAACCAAAGCGGTTTTTGACTGACCGTACAATCCTGTATCGCTGGTGTCCTTCCCCTTCGAACTGCAAAACAGTGTCAACCATGTGCTCAAGAGCTTTTGGACCGGCAAGAGCCCCCTCCTTGGTGATATGGCCGATAATCATCAGAATGACATTCTGCTGTTTGGCGGCACGGATCAGTGCAGCCGCACACTCCCTGATCTGGGTAATGGTGCCGGCGGAACTCTGGTATTCAGCTGAATGAATGGTTTGAATGGAATCAATAATAACCAGAGCAGGTTTTTCATGTTCAATGACGGCAAGAATGCGCTCCAGATTGACCTCAGGAATCAGCCAGAGGTTCTCAGCCTTGATGGAGAGTCTCAGTGCCCGTTCGCGGATCTGGTTGGGCGACTCTTCACCGGAAATATAGAGCACTTTTGCGGGTGCCAGGCGGGGAGCGAGCTGCAGCATCAGGGTTGACTTGCCAATACCCGGCTCTCCACCTACCATAACTGCAGACGCCTGCATAAGTCCTCCTCCGAGCACCCGGTCGAGCTCCCCGATGCCGGTCATGATGCGCTGGAACTCAGATGGAACAGAGTCCAGCAGGTTCTGCACAACGGCGACTCCTTCAGGAGCGCCCGGCAGGCGGTGTTTCTGTTCGGGTTCGACACGGGTTTCCTGAAGAGTTCCCCAACTCTGGCACTCAAAACACTTCCCCTGATATTTCAGGGAAACCGAACCGCAGTTTGAGCAGATATACCTGGTAGATGTTTTAGCCATTATAAATGTAAAGGCCGTTGATTCGCTGGAATGACTGCAGCGTGTTTTTCAGAAGCATGGCAATGGTCATAGGTCCGACTCCTCCGGGAACAGGGGTCATGGCGGAGGCAACCGCCGATACCCCCTCGAAATCCACATCGCCGACCAGGCGGTAGCCACTCTTGGTCGAAGGATCTTCAATCCGGTTAATACCGACATCAATCACAACTGCGCCTGGCTTTACCATATCCGCCGTTATAAATCCAGCTTTTCCGACGGCTGCAATAAGAATATCGGCCTGTCTGGTATGAAATGAAACATCTTTAGTGGCGGAATGGCATATGGTGACCGTGCAGTTTGTCGCATCAAGTTTCTGAAGCATCAGGTTCGCCATTGGCTTGCCGACAATATTAGATCTTCCGACAACAACACAGTGTTTGCCTTTTGTTTCAATCTTGTAACGTACAAGCAATTCAAGGATTCCGTTAGGGGTGCAGCTGACAAAGCATTTGTCGAGATGGCCCATAACAAGTCTCCCGAGGTTTTCCGGATGGAAACCGTCTACATCTTTAGACGGATCGACAGCGAGAGTAACGGCAAATTCATCAATATGCATTGGCAGGGGCTGCTGTACAAGAATGCCGTGGACGGCAGGGTCATTGTTCAGCTTATGTATGGCATCAAACAGCTGCTGTTGGGTCGTTTCGGTCGGCAGTTCAATCACAGTTGAATTCATACCGATCTCTTTGCATGTTTTAGCTTTATTGCGTACATAAACCAGCGACGCAGAATCCTGACCGACAATGATTATTGCGAGGCATGGAACGTTGCTTGTGACGGCCTGGTAACTCTCAATGCTGGCTTTCAGTTCATTTTTCAGGTCAAGAGAGACCTGTTTTCCGTCGATAATGAGCATGATGATGTTCCTTGTTTATGAACTATTGCTTCTTAATATACAGTAGCGCATAGCTATGAAAAATTCATAGAAGCAGCAAATCTTAAAAAAATCAATTGTTACAGATTCTCCCCGGAGTTTTTTTGTACCGAAGGATGCGTTTTATTCTAACAAAGATAGTTCGTTATGTCGTTGGTTTCTATAGGTGATGTACTTGTTGACAAGGATGTTTTTCAGGCGTTTTTTTCATGCGATCTCCATGAATGCAAAGGAACGTGCTGTATAGAAGGGGAGCTTGGTGCACCATTGTCCGATAGTGAAGCCCTGCAGCTGCATCAACTTCCTGTCGAGCTTTTGAGGATGCTCCCGGAAAAGAGTGTAAAATATCTCCGCAGGCATGGCAGCGTAGAAGTCTATCAGGGAAACCAGTACACCAGGACCATTGACAATCGCGAATGTGTTTTTACCTGTGATCGTGAAGGTATAACCGTTTGCGCCATTGAGATTGCATTTCACGATGGTCTGCTGAGTTTTGACAAGCCAATCTCGTGCCGATTGTTTCCGATAAGGGTAAGAAAAAAGTTTGGTTTGGATTATCTTGTCTATGAACAGCATTCCATGTGTCGTTCTGCCCGGAAGTCAGGTGGGGAACGACAAGTTAAACTTATTGATTATGTTTATAAAGCTCTCAGTGCATTGTATGGTCATGACTGGATGATGAGCTTGAAAGCATTTGTCGATTCTTCTTCAGCAAAGTAATGCCCGATATCAGGCTTCAACATAAACAAAAACTGCTGCTGTCTGCTCAACAGATTTTAAGCAGTCAACTTCTTCAACTTCCGATGTTGAATCTTGAACAGCGGATTTATGAAGAGCTTCAGGAAAATCCTTTGCTGGAGCTTGTCGAAGAGCGAAAGGATACAGCCGGGGATGTTGCCGATGATGGTGATCGTGATGAGGGTGAAGATATGTTCGATTCGGTTGAGCGCTTCAGTAAAAGTTCTCTTAAGGATCGCTGCGAATCAGCAGAAGGGAAGATGAGTTTTGCCTATGAAAGCGGATCAAAGGAGAGGTTCTTTCAGGCTGTTCAGTATGACAGTTTTCATGAAATACTGCTCAAACAGCTGGCCCTGCAGGATGGGATTGGAAAACGTGAGGTAATGATAGCCATTGAGATTCTCGGTAACCTTGATGGTGATGGCTATTTTACTGAGGAGTATAGTGTTATTATTGATGATCTTCAGCTTGAAGGCCTTGACGTCACCAAAAAAGAGCTTGAGAAGGTTATTCGCAAGATATGGTTTCTTGACCCGCCAGGCATTGCCGTAAAAGGTTTGCGTGAACGACTTCTTGTGCAGCTTGAGTTTTCTGCCGCCCGATACGACTCCGAAACCTATGCACTCGCTACCGGGATTCTTCGAGATCATTTCGATGATTTTATGCACAGGCGCTATGAGTTGCTGCTGAAAAAGCTTTCAGAGCCAAGTGACCGGGTTGAATCGGCTATTTCTATCATTACAGCCCTGGATCCACATCCTGGTATTTTTCAGGACGAAGGTGGTCATTATATCACGCCAGATTTTGTGGTGAGCTATGAAAACGGTGAGCTTTCTGCAGTACTGACCGACAGAAGTGCTCTTTCAGTAAGGGTAAGTGACGAGTATCTGGATCGTCTGAAAAACAGGAAAGGCCCAAAAGAGGAAAAGCAGTTTATCCGCAAAAACCTTCAGAGGGCAAAAGAGTTTACCAGTGCAATTGAAACACGGCGTCAGACACTTTTAAAAGTGATTGAAGCCCTCATGAAGCGCCAGTACAGCTTTTTCTTGTTCGGGCCTGAGCGAGTCGTTCCCCTTGGAATGAAAACCATTGCTGCCGAGACAGGTCTCGACATATCAACCATCAGCCGGGCAGTAAATGGTAAATATGTTCAGACACGTTTCGGTGTGTTTGAATTAAAGTATTTTTTCAGCGGAGGCCTGTCAACAGAGGAGGGCGACGATTTGTCGAGCAAAATTATCCGCCAGTATATTACCGAAATGGTCAAGGATGAAGATCCATTGCATCCATTGAGTGATGACCGCATGACGGAGCTTTTGATGGAAAGGGGAGTACACATAGCCCGAAGAACGGTTGCAAAATACCGTGAACAAATGCAAATTCCGGTTGCAAGATTAAGAAAAAAAATATTTTAATTGATGAAGAATAACCAGAGGCCCCTGATACGGTCAACCACCGTAATCGGAGTTATAAGGGACGGGAAGGCCGCACTTGGAAGTGATGGCCAGATGACCCTTGGAAATACAGTGCTCAAACATTCGACTCGCAAAATAAGAAGATTGTATCAGGGCCGGCTTGTAGCTGGTTTTGCCGGTGCGACGGCCGATGCCGTTACCCTTCTTGACCGTTTTGAAGAAAAACTCGAGGCATTTAACGGCAAGCTTGATCGTGCTGCTGTAGAACTTGCAAGAGACTGGCGAACTGACAAATATCTCCGGCGTCTTGAAGCAATGCTTGCTATTGTAAGCAAGGATAAAGCCCTGATTATTTCAGGCACCGGTGATGTCATAGAGCCGGAGGATGGAATCGTAGCTATTGGCAGCGGCAGCATGTATGCACTTGCCGCAGCACGTTCGCTCATGAAACATACAGCTCTTTCAGCCAGGGATATTGTTCATGAGAGTTTGAAGATCGCGGCCGATATCTGTATTTATACCAACGATCATATCGTTATCGAAGAAGTCTGAGCGCCCTGTAATTCAGGATCGGCAGGGCTGCCGGATTGAGATGTTTTTTTGTAATTCAGAATTTACAGTATGGAAATCACTAAAAAGGGCGAGGGAAATGTTTTTGCATTGCCCGCAGCAAATAACGGGATTAACACTACAATTGCAGCAAGTAATCTTACACCTAATCAGATTGTTTTACTGCTCGATAAATATATAATCGGCCAGAAGGATGCGAAAAAATCTGTTGCCATAGCATTGCGCAACAGACTCCGTCGCCAGCATGTGAGTGATGATCTACGCGATGAGATCATGCCCAACAACATCATCATGATAGGCCCCACCGGCGTCGGAAAAACCGAAATTGCCCGCAGGCTTGCCAAACTGGCCAAAGCGCCGTTCGTAAAGGTTGAGGCTTCAAAATTTACAGAGGTGGGCTATGTGGGTCGTGATGTGGAATCGATGATTCGAGACCTTGTTGACCAGTCGGTTGCGATGGTGAGAAGCGAAAGGTCCGAAGAGGTTCGCGAAAAGGCAGCATTGCTTGTAGAAGAACGACTGCTTGATATCCTGCTTCCGCCTCTTGGATCTTCCGGCAGCTCCCGGGATAATGAAATGAACGAAAATGATACTCTTTCACAGGGTTCGGCTGACGACCACGATAAGTCACTTGAAGTTAACCGGCGAAGCCGCAAGAAAATGCTTGAACGTCTTCGTAACGGAAAACTCGAAGATCGTCAGATTGAAATGGATACAACAGGCGATAACCCCGGTGGGATGATGCAGGTTTTTGGCCCTCTCGGTCAAATGGAGGAGATCGGTGGGATTATGCAGGACCTCATGAGCGGATTACCTCGTAAACGCAAAAAAAGAAGGGTGTCCATTGCCGAAGCCCGCAAGCTTCTCGAGCAGGAAGAGGTTCAGAAACTTATCGATATGGACAGTGTTGTCAAAGAGGCAATCAACAAGGTTGAGCAATCCGGTATTGTCTTTATTGATGAGATCGATAAAATTGCCGCTCCATCGTCAGGATCCGGAGCAAAAGGGCCTGATGTCAGCCGGGAAGGCGTGCAGCGTGATCTTCTGCCGATAGTCGAAGGTTCCAATGTTGCAACCAAGCACGGAATGGTGAAGACTGATCATGTCTTGTTTATTGCGTCGGGCGCATTTCATGTAGCAAAGCCCTCCGACCTTATTCCTGAACTGCAGGGCCGCTTCCCGATCAGGGTTGAGCTGAAAAGCCTGACCGAGGAAGATTTCTATCTGATTCTTACCCAGCCTGACAATGCCCTTATCAAGCAGTACACTGCCCTGCTTGCGACAGAAGGAGTTGACCTCACGTTCAGCGATGGAGCAATTCACGAGATTGCCAGAATTGCCGCAAGGGTAAATGAAAGTGTTGAAAATATAGGTGCAAGAAGGTTGCATACCATAATGACCAATCTCCTTGAGGAATTAATGTTTAATGTTCCTGAAAACTTTTCCGATGAATATGTTGAGATTGATGAAACCATGGTAAAGGAAAAACTGAACCATGTTGTGGCCGACAGAGATCTCAGCCAGTATATTCTTTAACAGTGTTTTTTATCTTTGACCGATCAGGCCAACAAACACCTGATCGGTCAAAACAATCACGATAAGCGCAATGTCAATACTTGTTCTCAACGGTCCGAACCTTTCACGGCTTGGAAAACGCGAACCTCAAGTTTATGGTTATCAGACACTTGACGATATCAATCGCGGGCTTATGGAAAGTTTTCCTGAAATAAGGTTTGAGTTTTTTCAGTCGGAAGATGAAGGCGCTTTACTTGAAAAACTTTTTCATGTCGAAGACAAGGGCGGCTGCAGTGGAGTCCTGCTTAATGCCGGAGCCTTGACTCACTACTCGATAGCTCTCCGTGATGCTATCAGTGGCGTGACCATACCGGTCGTAGAAATTCATCTCTCCAATATTTTTGCCCGCGAAGAGTTTCGCCGCACATCAGTCATTTCTGAAGTATGTATCGGCGTCATCAGCGGGTTCGGAGCGAACAGCTATCATCTCGGAGTAAGAGCTCTTCTGGGTATTGCCACCTGAACGATCGTTTTACCCGCTTTATCGCTGGCGATGGATTTCATAAGGCATCGGCTGTTTTTTAGAAAGCGTTATTAAAAGCGCGCGCATATCCTCTATGCGCTTCTTGTCACTTTCCACCAGTACAGGCCTGTCAAGAGCAGACTTTATAAGAGCGATTGCTTCCTCCTTGTTCCCTGAGTCAATGCAGATTAACGCCAGCTCATGGTAATTTCTGATGATTCTCGGATCAAGGCTTATTGCTTTTCGAAAAGCTTTTTCAGCCTGAACCCTGTCGCCTTTTGGTACCCCGCCGATTAATGTATTGCCTATCGTTCTTTTGAACCATCCAATTTTTGAGGCTTCGCGATAATAAGAACCGAGTATGGTCCACGCTGTCGCATCGTTCGGATTTAAGCGAAGCGCAGTATCAAGTTCGCGCTTTATCTCGTTTGCCCGCTTTAACATCTCCTTTGTACCGATTTTATCAGCCATCATTCCGAGTGATACGGCAAGCCAGGTGTGTCCATTAGCATTGGTGCTGTCAAGCGCGATGCAGTTTCGCGAATATTCCGCCGCTTTGCGGAACTGCTGCAGACGTCCGTCAGAGTTTTCGGGAGGAACTGCTTCTCCCTGGCTTACACGCAGTCTGGCCATTTTCCACTGCAGATCCACATTGTTAGGATTGTTGCGAAGCTCTGAAGAGTATAGAGAATCAGCTTTTTGGTAGTTCATGTGCCATAACGCCTCGTCTGCCGCATCAATTGGATTTGCTGTTAATTTGTTTTTTTTGGCATCTGCAGATGTTGCGCTTCGTTTGTTTTTCGCGGCATCAGCAGGAGTCGCAACAGGAAGAGTTATGAACAAAAAGAGAATAACAGCATAAAGAGATCTGAAAAAGTAAGGGTGCTGATTTTCAGGAGCAGGCATTTTCACTTATTTAAAAAGAATTGAAGAGGGGTATTTGTGATGAAGCTGTTTATCAAAACCAAACCATTGACCAGAGGGGAGCAGCAGCATCAACATAGAAAAAAGCATAAAAGGCGGAAGGGAAAGATTGTAATAGCCGCCAGCAGCAAAATTAAGAACAAGAAACAGTGCCAATGCGGCATTGATCCTGACGGCAACACCGAAGACAAGAGAAAGCCCGATAAGGAGTTCTCCAACCGTAACGATCCATGCTATAGGAAAGGCTAACGGTATGGCAAAGTGCTCAAGATAGCTGGCCTGAAATGAACCTGCAGGGAGCTCCGCTAAACGTTTAATAAAAAACCCCTGCATAAGGTCGCTCCATAGCCACCCTTTTATCAGCTTATGCCAGAATCCGTAGAGAAAAAACATGGCAAAGAGATAACGCCCGGCAATAAAAAGAATAATGCCAACTCTCTTCAGTAAATTCCTTTTCATCGTGCAGTAACAATTGTTGACTCTCTCTTGATCTATTAAAGTCAGGTATTATTAGTACTCAAGAGTTACATGAACTTCAATCGCACCCAATATATTTATAATTCAGCGTTATTTATAAAAAATGTTAACAAGCATGACTGACCTGAACCTCTCAGGTAATGTTCAACAGTTACATGAGGTTAAGAGGGTCGACATCAATAATAAAGGAGAGCTCTGAAGCGCGGAATCGGGCAGTAATATAATCACTCATTTGTTTGACAAAAAGCGGTGAGAGTTTTCCCTCAATAAGCTTGACAAGCACATGGTATCTGAAACGTCCTCTGATTTTTGCAATACCTGCAGGAGCTGGTCCAAGAACGCTGCCCTTCTCACGCGGCAGTTTATTTTCCAGTGTTTCTCTGCAGTAGAGCGCCGCAGTCTCGGCCTGCTGTTCATCCGTTGAGCTGCATTCGAATTTTATGAGCCGTGATGCCGGGGGATAGCGGAGTTCCTTTCTGACAGCTGTTTCCTCAAAATAAAACTGTTTATAACTCTCATTTTCCCGCAAAAGAGCCCGGAAAACATCGCTCTCCTTGTTGTAAACCTGAAAGTAGACCTCTCCGGGCATTGAAGATCGCCCTGCCCGTCCGGCTACCTGTGTCAGCAGCGAAAAGGTTCGCTCCGAAGCCCTGAAGTCAGGAATGTTGAGTCCTATGTCAGCCATAAGAACTCCCACAAGGGTGACTGATGGAAAATCCAGTCCTTTGGCTACCATTTGTGTTCCGAGCAGAATCCGGGCTTTTCCTGAATGAAATTCTTTAAGAATTCGTCCATGAGCGCCCTTGGTGGTAGTGGTATCAACATCCATGCGAAGAATCTTTTCCTCGGGGAAAAGCGTCTGCAGCTCTTCCTCGATGCGTTCGGTGCCGCTGCTTTTAAAAAAAAGGTCAGTCGATCCACATTGTTCGCAAGATCCTGTAAAGGTTTCACTATGACCGCAGTAATGGCAGCGCAGATGTTTCTGTGTGGCATGGTAAACCAGAGGGATACTGCAGAACTTGCAGACCGGGATATGGCCGCATGCAAGGCAGAAGATACTTCCTGCAAAACCTCTTCTGTTTTGCAGAAGAATGACCTGTTCGTTTTTTTCAAGGCGAAGCGCAATCTGTCGATAGAGCAGCTCTGAAATCGATGCAGAAGCTTTCGGACTCTCTTTCATCCAGATAAGCCGTATAAGGGGCATTGTTGCCCCGTCAACGCGTTCAGGCAGGTTCACAAGGGTATACTTGCCGCTCAACGCATTACTGTACGACTCAAACGACGGAGTCGCCGATCCCAGCACACAGATTGCTTTGCTGTACATTGCTCTCATGACTGCTGTATCACGGGCATTATAGCGGGGATTACGGTCTTGCTTGTAAGCCCCGTCATGCTCTTCGTCCACAATGATTGCTCCGAGATTGTCGAGAGGAGCGAAAATGGTTGAGCGGGCTCCAAGGGCGATTTTTGTTGTACCGAGCCGAAGGCTGTGCCATGCGTCATATTTTTCTTGATTGCTCATGGCGCTGTGCAGAATAGTGATGTCATTATGAAAATGCTCACGAAACCGGCCAGCAGTCTGCGGTGTCAGGGCAATTTCCGGAACAAGGACAATTGCTGTTTTCCCTGCGGCGATCACTTTTTTCAGCAGCTCAATATAGATCAGGGTTTTTCCGCTTCCTGTTACGCCGTGGAGGAGAAAGGTGTGGTATCTTTCCTCTTCAAAAGCACCTGTGAGCTGATCAAGAGCATTTTGTTGTGAAACTGTCGGGGTTTTTGGTGTCTGAGGCGTCTCTGAAAAACAGGTTGAAAAATTACTGGTAATGTCGGTCTGAATCTTTTCAACAAGCTCTTTTTTAACAAGAGCATTAAGGGTTTCCCTTGAGCTTCCGATGGTGTCGGCACATGCAGATCTATTGTCCAGAGCGGCCAGTATTGTAAAAGCCTCAAGCTGTTTCGGCGATCCTTTAAGAATTTCCTCCACATTTTCCGGCAATGAAGCGCTCAGGCGATAAGCGGTTTTCTGTCTTGGTTTAGTGGAAAAAAACTTTTTTGTAAGACTCAGATGTCCGCCACGCTCAAGTTCAGCCAGAGTCCTGTAAAGCTGCTTTTTCCCGAGCCGTCGTTGAAGTTGGTGAACAGTAAGTCGTTTCTCACTGATGACCATCTGCATAATTGAACGCCGGAGTTTCGTGTTGATGACTTTCGGGCTTTCGGGGTTCAATGCAAAACCGGTTACCTCAACAACGTCATGAACAGTAGTTCTTACTGCAGCAGGAAGAGCAGCGATAAGGGTATCAATTCGCCTTGTCAGATAGTAATCAGCCATCCACTCCGTAAGCAGAAGAAGTGACGCGTTAAGAACAGGATTTCCGTTATAGAGCACATCAAGTATCTCGATAGTCGATAGCTCTTCAGTCTGCTCAGCAGTGAGGTCGACAATGTATCCGATTGAAACAGAGCCGTTTCCTTTATTTGTAGAAAGAAGTACCATGCATCCAGGTCGGATCCCTGTTTCCAGAGAGTCGGGAACCAAAGCATAAAAAGGGTCGCCCCTGAAATATTTTTCTGCTGTGATGAGTGCATGCATGGCAATGAATAAAAAAAGCCAGTGATAAGGCACTGACTTTTTTTTTAACGTAATGTTGGTTTTAAAAAAGTATCAGGAATTTGTCAGTACATTAAGAATTCTGTCACGGATTTCCTCCACTTTCCCTGTCCCCTCGATTTTGTAAAAGTTCGGAGCTTTTCCAGAACCGTTCTTGGAGAGGTTTAAATAGTAGTTGATCAGCGGAGCGGTTTGTGCGTGATAAATTTCAAGCCGTTTTCGTACAGTATCCTCGTGATCGTCCTCCCTTTGTACCAGAGCCTCTCCGGTTTCATCATCTATATCCTGCGTTTTCGGAGGATTGAAACGTACATGATAGGTTCTCCCTGAAGCAGGATGGACACGACGTCCGCTCATTCGTTCGATAATCTCCTTATCCTCAACATTAATTTCAACCACATGGTCGATGTGGATTCCGTCTTTTCCCAATGCCTCAGCCTGTGGAAGAGTACGGGGAAAGCCATCAAAAAGGCATCCATTGGCGCAGTCAGGTGCGGTAAGACGTTCTTTGACAAGCCCGATAATGATTTCATCAGAAACAAGCTGGCCTGCGTCCATGATTTTTTTTGCAGCAATACCCAAAGGTGTCGCAGCTGCTACAGCAGCACGCAACATATCCCCGGTCGATATTTGCGGAATATTAAGAGTTTTGGAAATATAATTTGACTGTGTTCCTTTGCCTGCCCCCGGTGCTCCCAGTAAAATAATTCTCATCAAACTGATTTTAAATGGTTTTTTTTGAAGTAACAATCATGATTTTTGGCTTTGAGGGCCTTGCCTGATCAACGGTTGCGTCAACTTCAGGTGTTGAATTCAGCGATCCGTTCTGTTCACTATTGCCTGCAACAGGTGCGGGTGAGAGAGATGGATCATTACTTTTTAATGGAGTACTAAGGTGTATAGTCTGAGCCGGAGGCCTTTTCTTGAATTCGATTGTTTTGGCTTTTGGAGTTCCTTCTGTTTTTTGATGATTCTGCAGCTGGGCGTCATTAAAAATCTGCTGTGATGCAGCAGCAGCACCTTGAGTATCCAGCGAGCGGTATTGATAGTCCTCATCCTTGATCATAAAGTTCCTGAACTCAAAGTCCATTGCTCCAAGCATCATTCTGATCGCTCTGCGGCTTTCGCCAAGATCTCCCCTGGATTCTATCTGGGTTTCAGCCTTGGCATTGACTGTCGTGATCAGGCGGCCATTGACATCTTTTTCTTCCAAAAGTCCAAATGCTACATCTATTTTCATACCGAAGAGGATAAAAGAGCTGACCTCGGCACGAATGGATGTCATTCCGCCGACAGCTGTTCTTTCATATCTCAGATTCCATCCAACCCAGTGATCAATTTTGTTAAGAATAAACCCTGAGACTTCAGAAACGGGCTTATCGTAGCGTCTTACCTTGAGCTCCTCGAAAACAGGGCGTTCAGACGTGTGAGTTGCATTGCTTGTTACGCCGTAGAATGCTTTATTAAACTCGTTTTTGAAAGGAAGCAATTCCGTCAAATCCATGATTGTAGGGACTGTTAGAGATTATTGCGGATTACGCGTGCTGTTTGTTGCCAGTTGTCCGCAAGCTGCGTTAATGGTTGTTCCGTAGCTCTTTCTGACAGTGACATGCAGTCCTGATGTAATGAGGTGTTGCTGAAACATGTCTCTGGTTGCGCTGTAAACAGGCTTGAATTTAATATTAATGATTGAATTGTAATCAATCAAATTTATTTTGCATAAAAACGTCCTTGCAAATCGTGCAAGCATCTGTGCATCTTCCAGCGAATCGTTGATTCCTTTCAGAAGCATATAGACTATAGTGACCGGCATACCGGTCAGCTCAGTATACTCATGCAGCGCTTTACCCAGCTCATTCAGCGGGTATTGCCTGGCTGCAATGGGCATGAGTGACTCCCTTTTCTGTTGATTGGCAGCATGAAGCGATACCGCGAGTTTTGTTTTCATTCTTGACCTCGCGAGTCTTTGAATTTCAGGAATTACCCCGACTGTAGAAATAGTTATTTTTTTCTGTGAAAGACAGAAGCTGTAATTTCTGCCGCTGAGAGTATCAATAGCTTCAAGAACATTATCAGTGTTCAGTAAGGGTTCCCCCATTCCCATAAACACAATATTGGTAATCTTGTTGTTTGTTGTTTTTTCCGAAGCTATGGTATTAAGGGCGTAGATCTGTCCGGTAATCTCTCCAGCACTGAGATTGCGTCGGAATCCCATTGCACCAGTTGCACAGAAAGGGCATTGAAGCGGGCACCCGACCTGGGTTGACACGCAGGCAGTCATTCTGTTGGCTGAAGCTATAAGGACACTTTCCACCTTCTCATGATCGGGGAGCTGCAGCAGCAACTTCTCGGTAGGATTATCGCATGCCTCTTCGAAACACTCCTGACGCTCAATAAGCTGCACCCGCTGCAATGAAAATGTTTCAGAAAGCTTTTTGCGCAACTCACGGCTGAGTATGGTCATATCGTCAAAGCCCGCCGCCCGGTGGCTGAACAGCCACTGATGTATCTGCGTGGCTCTGAATGATGGTTCACCCAGTGACGCCATAGCTTGCTGAAGCTCTTTAAAGGAGAGATCTAATATATTCTGTAATTTTTGGGTCATTAAAAGAGAATGGAATATTGAAATAAAGCAAGGTCGCCGATGAAAAGTTCAGGCCCGTATGAATCTGGTTTAGCAAAAAATTACGTTCTCATTGCACCCTATTGATGGACCATTATAAAAAAAGTACTATAACACTGAAAATAATACCGCCACTTAGTTAAGAACCATTATAAAAACAGGGGTATTTCTGTTTCCGGTAGCGGTGAAAAAAGCATAGATTAAGTTTTATTTTTTGTTTAAAGTTACCTCAAACTAATGATATTTCCAGAGTATGGCCGGACGCTTCAATCGGCGGAATGGTCTCCGGTCATCGATGAGCTTCTTGAAGGGCAGAACTTTGTTATTACGACCCATGAAAATTCTGATGGAGACGGCCTCGGCAGTGAGGTTGCTCTTGCAAGAGTACTCAAGGCGCTTGGTAAGGAAGTCGCAATTGTCAATCCGACGGAAGTTCCCCCGAATTACCAGTTTCTCAAACAGCTCCATCCAATAACTTTTTTCAATAAAAAGAGTGAAGAAGCTGTACAGGAGCTGTCTCTTTGCGACGTTGTGATTCTGCTCGATGCTAATTTGCATGACAGAATGGGTTCACTCTGGCCTCATGTAAGTTTTTCAAGAGAACTCGGCAGTCTGAAAATTGTCTGTATTGACCATCATCTTGAACCGGAAGATTTTGCTGATGTGATGGTGTGCGAAAGCTATGCATCATCGGCCGGCGAGCTTGTTTATGGTTTTATCTATGCCCTTCAGGAACGGTTGGGTCTTGAGCTCTTCACTCCCGAAATTGCCACAGCGCTCTATGCCGCCGTCATGACGGATACCGGTTCGTTCAGATTTCCCAAAACATCGCCTTACGTCTATACCCTTGCAGGCGACCTCGTCAGCAAAGGTGCCGATCCGGCAGAAATTTACGACAAAATCTACAACTCGCTCTCAACCCAGGCCCTTAAACTTCTTGGTGCGGCCCTCAGCGCAATTTCCATTCTCGATGATGGTGATATTTCATGGCTTTTCATATCGCAGGATATGCTGAAAGCGACCGGAAGCAAATTGTTTGATACCGATCTTATTATCCGCTATCTTTTAAGTGTTCCATCAGTTCGTATTGCTGTTCTCATTGTTGAGATGCAGGACGGAAGAACAAAGGCAAGTTTCAGGTCGCGCGGTAATATCTATGTTAATAAACTGGCTCAGAAATATGGCGGAGGTGGTCACATGAATGCTGCCGGATGTCTCTTCCAGTTCTCATCCGACAAGGCTCAGAAGGTACTGCTGGATGACCTCAGGGCATTTCTTAAGAACTCATAAATAAAACAGACAAAGCTCTTATTAACGATGGCAAGTAACGTTATGAAAATATCAGTAATAAAAAGTAATCTTGAATCTGTCGGCGCCGATCTCCTCGTCCTGCCGTTCAGCAGTGAAGGGTTGAAAAAAGAAGCTGAAGCTGCCCTGGCAGTATTAGGGTTTGATATTCAGGTGTTGAAAGATTTCAAGGCTGATGCCGGTGAGGTTGTTGTTTTGTATGGAGGAAGTAAAAAGTATGCTGCCGCAAGGATAGCGCTGCTTGGTCTTGGAGAGGGAAAAACTCTTGAGGATTGGCGTAAGGCTTCCGTTTCCTTTGCTTCAAAAGCGGTAGAGATGAAACTTGATAAGGTTGCAGTTGACTGCTCCGGCATCGAGGCTCTCGCGCTATCCTCCGGACAAAGTGTAGCTGCCTTGGCAGCTGCCCTTGTTGAGGGTTTTGCTGTTGGCTCGTATCGTTTTGATTGCTTGAAAAGCGGCAAACTGGATAAAAAGAAAAGTGCCGGGAAATCAAAAGAGATTGCCGGACTCATACTGAGGGTTGAAGGAGGCGAGATTGATGAACTCGAAAAAGGTGTCGCCGAAGGAAAAATTGTCGCATCATGCCAGAAAATGGCCCGGGATCTTGTCAATCTCCCGGGTAATTACATGCAGGCAGACGATATCGCAAAAGCAGCAGTGGAGTCCGGAAAAAAGCATGGTTATGACGTCACGGTGTTTCATAAAAAAGAGATAGAGTCTCTCGGGATGGGTGGTCTGCTTGCCGTAAATAAAGGCAGTTTTCACCCTCCAACCTTTACAGTGCTCGATTACAAGCCGAAAGGGAAAACCGGGATGGTTGTTGCCCTTGTCGGAAAAGGTGTTACCTTTGATTCAGGTGGTATTTCGCTCAAACCTTCCGAAAACATGGGCGAAATGAAATCAGACATGTCAGGCGCTGCAAGTGTTCTTGGTGCAGTTGAGGCGGTCGCACGGCTTGGGCTACCCCTTCATGTTATCGGCCTTATTCCGGCAACAGACAATATGCCCAGCGGCACAGCTCAGAAGCCCGGCGATGTTATTACCACCTATTCAGGAATTACTGTGGAGGTTGGCAATACTGATGCAGAGGGCCGTCTGATTCTTGCCGATGCCTTGACCTATGCAAAAGAGAAATACAAACCGGATGTGATTATTGATGTTGCTACACTTACCGGAGCCTGTATCGTTGCGCTCGGGTATGCCGTTGCCGGTCTTTTCAGTAATAACGACAAACTGGCTGATGAAATTTTTCAGGCAGGGCAGCACTCCGGTGAAAAAGTATGGCGTATGCCGCTATGGGATCTCTATGATGAGCAGATAAAGTCTGATGTTGCAGATGTTAACAATACCGGAGGGCGCGGTGCCGGTTCAGTTACAGCGGCGAAATTCCTTGAAAAATTTATTGATGGCCATAAAAACTGGGCACATATCGATATTGCCGGACCATCATTTCAGCCGAAAAACGGGGGCAAGGCAAGTGGTGGTACAGGCTTCGGTGTCAGCCTGCTTGTTGAACTGATGAAAAAATGGGCGCACTGAAAGCATTTCAGGATTTATATTAAAAATATGAACCTATTATGAATGCAGTACCGCAAAATCCTGTAGTGATAATTCCTGGCGTTCTTTTCTGGGATTCCCTGTATGACATTATGAAAGATGCTCTTGCAGTGTATATTCCAAAAGAGAAAATCTCTATAGCTCCCGTGTCACTTGTTGACTGGATAGGATTTCCGCCTTCACCCGAAAAGTCCACGAACCGGGTCCTGAAGGTGCTTGACAGTGCTGTAAGGGAGATGGCGGAGAAATTTCCCGGTGAACCGGTTACGCTTGTTGCTCATAGCGGTGGTGGGACGGTTGCAATGGTCTATCTTCTCGAAAAGCCATTTCAGGGGGATGTTTATCATTCGGGCAATCTGGTTGGAAAGCTGATCACTCTCGGAACTCCTTTTCACACGCATGAGCATTATGCGAAAATAAAGACGGATTTTATTGTAAAGTATCTTCAGTCCGATTTTTTTACGCGTTTTCGTGTTGTTTCTGTCGTCTGTGACAAGTTTCGTGGTGACTGGCAGGGAAGTTTTATCGAAAAAATGTGTTATAAGTTCTACCAAAGCGTTCTCGAAGATGGAAATGTAGGCGGTGATGGCATAGTGCCTGCAAAAAGCTGTTTTCTTGAGGGTGCTGAAAATATTACTATTGCTGATGCAGAACATCTTCCAACACCGCGTACCAGGTGGTATGGCACAAAAGAAGGGGTTGAACAATGGATTCAGTGGCTGTAAGAGATAGTCGTCTCAGGGTCGCCAGGGCTGTTTTTTTTGCATTTCTTCTGATTCTCTCAGCGTGCAGTCAGGAAAAGCAAAAACAAGATCCGAAACAGGAACATCTCGAATCAATGATGGCTATTCTTGCCCAGGTGCAAAAAAATCTTGGCAGGATTCAGCAGAAAGAGGCTGTTGTTGAGCGTCTTTCTTCCGGAATTGAGGGGCGGGATTCCACCAACGTCAAACAGATAGGTCGTGATATTACAACCAGTATCCGCTTTATTGACTCAACGCTGGCAGCAAGCAAAAATCTGATAAAGAAGCTTGAAGAGGAAAACAGAGCCTCCTCCTACCGTGTCGAATCGCTCGACCAGTTGGTCTCCGAAATGAAAGTCGCCATAACCTCAAAAGACTCGGAAGTAAAAGCACTCAAAGGTCAGCTTCAGAAACTGAACAAACAGATCTCATCGCTTATGGCGACAGTAGATGTGCTTGACAAGTTTATCCAGGATCAGGAAGTTCAGCTTTATACCGCTTATTACATTTCAGGTACCTTTAATGAGCTTGTCGACAAAGGTATTCTCGTCCGGATAAATCCGCTTGAGAAGCTGTTCGGCAGTGAGTATCGTCTCGCATCAGACTTTAATGTGAATCTTTTCAAGAAGCTTGATATAACCGAAACACGTGATTTGTTTTTTGAAAAGCCGCTTTCAAGCCTCAAAATTGTAACACCTCACAGTGTTGGCTCTTATGAACTTGTTGGAGGCAAAACTTCATCGGTTCTTCTTATCCGCGATGAAACTGCTTTCTGGCAGAAATCCCGTTGTCTGGTGGTTGTTATTGAATAATTATAATACTCACCGAAAGAGTCAAAGAATAATCCACACAAGTTTAACGCTTATCATTTATTCATGAAAATAACCATCTTTGGTTCTGGTTATGTCGGTCTTGTCACCGGCTCCTGCTTTGCGGAAGTCGGTAATGATGTGCTTTGTGTTGATATTGACCAGCAGAAAATCAAGGCTCTCAATGACGGACAGATTCCTATTCACGAGCCCGGTCTTGATGAAATTGTTACCGAAAACATCAAGGCAGGCAGGTTGAAATTTACCTCAGATATGCGCGAAGGAGTTGACTTCGGGCTCTACCAGATTATTGCAGTCGGAACTCCTCCCGATGAAGATGGCTCTGCTGATTTGCGTCACGTGCTCAGTGTAGCCGAAAGTATCGGCACCTTCATGAAAGAGTACCGGATTGTCATCAATAAATCGACGGTACCTGTCGGTACGGCCGACCTTGTCAAGAAAAAAATCCGGTCAGTTCTTGCCGGACGAAAGGTTGATATTGATTTTGATGTTGTTTCAAATCCCGAGTTTCTCAAAGAGGGCGATGCCGTCAACGATTTCATGAAACCCGAGCGTATTGTTATCGGCGTTGACAACCCCCGCACCAAAGAGTTGATCCGCTTTCTTTACTCCCCGTTCAACCGCAGTTCCGATCGTTTCCTGGCTATGGATATCCGTTCAGCCGAGCTGACCAAGTATGCCGCCAACGCGATGCTTGCTACAAAAATCAGCTTCATGAATGAAATTGCCAACATCGCCGAACGGGTGGGAGCCGACGTCGAAGCAGTAAGAAAGGGTATCGGTTCTGATTCAAGGATTGGGTTTTCGTTTATATACCCCGGAGTTGGATACGGCGGTTCATGCTTTCCCAAAGATGTTCGGGCACTCGAAAGAACAGCACACCAGCACGGTTATCACTCCCGGATTCTCCAGGCTGTCGAAGCTGTCAATCATGACCAGAAAAGCTCTATTGTCAAAAAGATAAAGGATCATTTCAGTAACGATATCGCAGGGCAGGTTTTTGCGATCTGGGGGCTTGCCTTCAAGCCGAATACCGATGATATGCGTGAAGCTCCGAGTCGAAGAGTTATTGATGAGCTTTTAAACGATGGTGCCAGGGTCAGGGTTTATGATCCGGTGGCAATGGATGAGGTCAAACGGATATATGGTGACCATGACAACATTGTTTATGCTTTAAACCAGGAAGAAGCGGTAAAAGGCTCAAACGCCCTTGTTGTCCTGACCGAATGGCTCGTTTTCCGCAGCCCCGATTTCGAAATGATCAAAAGAGATCTCAGTCATCCTGTTATTTTTGATGGCCGAAATATTTACAGTCCGGAATTTATGGAGCAGTCAGGATTTACCTATCACTCCATAGGCCGGCCTTCAAGAGGTGTGCTGTAATTCATCCCCAAAAACGGTAAAAGTGATGCAGCGGCCCGCATCCTCTGCCGCAAAGGTAGGGGGCGCCAGCCCGCAGCGCTTCATTGATATACGTTTTAGCAAGTGAAACGGCGCTGTCAGTTGTTTCACCTCTGGCCATAAAAGCGGCAATAGCCGACGAAAGAGTACATCCGGTACCGTGGGTGTTGCCCGTCATGATTTTTTTTGAGCTGAACCAGAAAAACCGGTTATCAAAAAAAAGACAGTCACGACACGCCTCCCCCTCCTCATGCCCGCCTTTTATCAGCACAGAAGCAGCCCCTGATGCAAGCAGTTTTGCTGCCGTTTCCTCAATCTCTTCAGGAGTTACAGGCGCATATTTCATACCGGTCAGCAGCGCGCTTTCCGGCAGGTTAGGCGTAATCAGCGAAGCAAGAGGGAAGAGCTCCTCTTTCAACAAAGGGATGGCATCCGCCGGCAGAAGGGCAATGCCTCCTGAAGAAGCCAGAACAGTATCAAGAATAACAGGAATCTTCCTGTCAAGCTCCCTCAGTAATGCCGATACAGTTTTGATAGCTGCGGCACTTCCAAGCATACCGATTTTTACAGCATCAATTGAAAAGTCATCAGAAATGCTCCTGAACTGCCCTCTGATGCAATTTTCATCTAAAGGGTATATTGCATTGACTCCGGTTGAGTTTTGGGCTGTAAGAGCGGTTATGACCGATAATCCAAAACATTCAAGCGCTGCAAACGTTTTTAAATCCGCCTGAATGCCTGCTCCGCTGCTGCTGTCCGATCCCGCAATGGTAAGAACTGTTGTGTAGGTCTTTTTCATTCGATGCCCTTTTTTATAGCGCACAGCAGTTCATTCGCCGCAAAGGAGGGCTCTATTGCTCTGCTGACTGCCGATATGACCGCCACGGCGGATGCTCCACGGGCAATAAGCAGCGGCGCGTTTTCAGCGTTTATACCTCCAATGGCAATAACAGGCAGAGAAATAATCGATGCTGTTTTTTGCAGGTTTTCCACGCCCAGTGGTGCATGCTCCTTCTTTTTTGAAATTGTCGGATAGATATGGCCGAAACCGATATAATCCGCCCCATCTTTTTCAGCCTGCAATGCCTCCTCAGCAGTAGATGCCGAAACCCCGATAATAAACTTTTTTCCAAGGATTTTTCTGGCTGCAGCGGCAGGCAGGTCATCCTGTCCCAGGTGAACGCCGTCTGCTTCACTTGCTAAGGCAATGTCCACCCGGTCGTTGATAATGCAGAGAGCATCGTATTGCCTGCACAGCCTGAGGATTTCAACAGCCCATCTGAAAAGCTGACTGCTTGACGCTGTTTTATGCCGTAACTGGATCATGCCCGCACCGCCATCAAGAGCCTTTTCAGCAAGAGTGACAGGGCAGAAAGCCTCATCGGTTATGACGCAGAGAAAAGGTGCAGAAGGAATCATTGATAGAGAATGTTATATAATTAGTTCAAAAAATCGCCCCCGTAGAGACGCGGCAGGGGAGTGCCCTGTACATTATTATGCATTATGGAATCATAATGATTTGATTTTTTACAGTCTATAAATAATATTAATCTTATTGGCAGGTAAATGCTGTGTCAGTTGTTTTTTTTTCTCCCGGACCTGTCACCTTTTCTGAACTTTTCACCCGATACTGATGAGCGTTATTGAACAAAATATTATCAAGGCAGGCTTTCTTCTTCCTCAGCCTCCCGCTGTTGCAGGCCTTTATTCTCCCGCCATAATTTCTGGCAACCTTGTCTTTACCTCTGGTCAGCTGCCGCTCAAAGATGGTAAACTCATAGAGCCAGGCGGAAAAGGCAAGGTAAATGATGTACGAAAAGATGACGCTTTTCATGCTTCAAGAGTAGCTCTTCTTAATGCACTTGCAGCAATAAAGTCAGTCGCAGGCTCGCTTGACTCTATTGAAAAAATTGTAAAACTAACCCTCTATGTATCAAGCGAAACCTTTTTTTCAAGTCAGCATCTTGTTGCAAATGGGGCCTCATCATTGCTGCATGAAATTTTTGGAGCAAGGGGAGCGCACGCAAGAAGTGCTGTAGGCGTTACCGAATTACCCCTTGATGCAAGTCTTGAACTCGAACTTGTTGTTCAATATAAATAACCATCCTGTCGACAATACTAATCGACAATACCTTCTTGCCAGTCCATATTATTCCATCGGTATATCAGATTAACTTATAACATAAAGCATGCTGTAATCAGTCTTTAAAGAGGCGGATATTCAGTGATGATATGCGTTATGCAGGCGCTGTTTATTTTATAAATAAACAGCGCCTGCATAACGCATAATAAAAATTATAAAATCTTCTCTTTGTTGTAAAAAATACGATTGAAATATGTTGTATAATTATTATAGAATATCATTTAACAGATTAAATTTATTGTTATATAAAACAACATAAGTTGTTGTAATAAAATAACTAAAACCACATAGGCTAAAGTATAATTTAATATGTAAGCGTTATAAATAATTCGTGTAGTATGTTGAATATTTTGTGTAATATTTTGTTTGTCGTATTATTATTTTATTGCTGATTACTTGTTTTGCTGTTTGTGTATGTTTTTATCTTTATTTTGTAAGATG
>JBAWYL010000012.1:0-74424 GCA_037143555.1 Chlorobiaceae bacterium | reverse complement strand
GGCTCTGCTTTTGCGGGGGTTGAAGCGGCTGGAGTACAGGGGGTATGATTCGGCCGGGTTGGCCGACTGGCCGAACATGTCATCTTTATTCCCACGGCGTCCGCTCCGGTGATGCCTCTGTTAACAGTTATTCCGCTGCAGCTCCTGGCTTATCATATTGCGACTTTGCGTGGCTGCAATGTTGACCGGCCACGGAATCTTGCAAAGTCGGTGACTGTGGAGCAGGTTCGTTATGTAGCATTAACTTTTTTTTCTTCAAAATCGAACCCTTTGCTTTTATTACTGAATTAATCTATTTAATTTACGCCTAATATTTGGAGTGTAAGTGTGCGGCAGTTGGCACAAAACTCTTACTTCAATGACAACATACCTCTTTACTCTGCACAGAAAAGCAGGTTTTCAAGCCGTACTAATAGCGGTTATACTTTTCCTCGTCAAATACTCAATATTACAGATAGCAATTGTATTGGTTAAATTTTTATCTGCTTTTTCACGAAGCAAAGCATCGAGATATTTATCCGATTAAAATTATAATAATATGTAAATAATGAAATATTGAGATGAATAGTTGGCTCGGCAATACAAAAAGAAAATTCATATATCTTATAGATATTGCTATTAACTTACGCCAGTATTTACGAGTTTTAAGGGGTTATCGAAATATAAAGAAAGAGAAAATTTTTTGGGAATTTCCAATGTATTTTTTTTCAAAAGATATGGGTATAAAAAATACAGCATTAATTATAGCGCATCATTACGGTTTCATTGGAAATACATTATTTGATAACTCTATGAATCGGGAATTAAAATATGAAATCTCTCTTTGGTGTTGTGAAAGTGTTCATTCCAAAATAAAATTATCATCTTCTTTGAGTATGAACGAGGGTATGCTTGAATTGATTTTCAATTATAACTCTGTTGATATTTATATATATGGGATTACGATAGCGCCAGGATATTTGTTTGGTTTGTCATGTCAAAGTGTAATTTTGATAAGCAGAATGCAGGCAGTGTCAGGTGATTCTACCCTCTTACAAAAATGTACAAAAGAACAAATAGGCATAAACCCACAAAGAAACTTATTTTATGCATGTATGGGTATTGCAGAAAAATTAAACATTACTCACTTGGTTTCTGTTAAGGCGTCTAATCAGGTTAGTTCTGTTAATAGAAGATTGTCTGTTTTTACATATGATAAATTTTTAGAAACATTTGGAGTGAATAAATGTGATAATGAATATTATTATTTTGAATTATCTATGCTTCAAAATAATAAATCTTGCAACTTGACTTCTCATAAACGCAGGCATTTAATTCGGCATAAATTTAATACTAATATAAAGCAATCAATTGTTATCAATCTTGATAAGGTTATTTGTGGCGACAGAATTTGAATAGATTTGAAGCATAATCAAGATATGATTTTTGAATATCCAATAAAGTGTTATTTTTTACACCGTGCACATATACGAGAATGTTTTTGCTAGATATTATTAAAGAACTGGAGGTTGCATAACAACTGAATGAGTATGGTTATGATAAAAATGGACACAAATAGTGAGCCAAAGGAAGCAGAAGCACACAAAGCATTCACTGTTCGTTCGATGAATAAAAGTTGTCGAACGTTCAATTCTTACCTTTACTAAACTATACTTCATTACCTTCAGCTTCTAAGCAACCTTAGAAAAAACGCTCAAAGACTCCTTCAGTCCAAATTAAGCATCACGCTTGTATACATTCATTTCGCAGTTGGCATATTTTTTTTACATACGAATAGCTGGTATTCAGTATAAATTGATTTTTGGAGATTTTGTGTTTTCAGTACTAAATCAAATGTAAAAAATGCTTGTTCTTTTAAATGCCTCACATCGGAAACAATCAGTGAATCTTGAGTAGCCTGTCATGCGAGAGCAAAGTCAAAGAGATAGGTTTTTATTGACTGGTGCTTCCCAAGACCCATTTTTTTATGGAGCCTGTATCGGATGCTTTCCATTCCTCTTGGAGATATGCCGATAAAATGAGCGATCCCGACAGTATCGTAATTCAACTTGACAAGCAGACTGATTCGCAGTTCTCGATGACTGAGGTTGGGATGTTTTTTCTGGAGCTTTGCGAGAAAAACAGAATCGGATTCTGTAAGCTCGATGTTGAGGCGTTTTTCTATTGTCCTTGTTTCTATAAGACTGAGGCATGCTTGGCTCATGATTTTTTTAACAGGAGCATCTATTTCAAGCGCGGTGATCTGATCAAAAAGATTATTCAATATTGAGGATTTTTCGGCTACTGCAGCTGTAACTCTTGCGAGTTCTGTCGTCTGTGTTGCGAGTCTTGATTTGAGTGCTGCTATCTCTTGTTCAAAGTCGATGACGGTCTTTTTGTTCATTTCGGCTTGTGCATTCATTTTGATGGTCATTTTGGTTATTTGGTTATCAAAATCTTTCCGGAGCAGTTCGGCGTCTTTTTTTTGTTCGTTGTCTTTTTCCAATAAATCCAGTCGAAGGGAGTCTATGGCTTTAAAGAATGTGTAGAAGGGGCTGGCCTGCGATGGGGGTGCTATTGGTTCTTCGTACAGATTAAGCCATGATATTCGGGCTAAAGCCCCGAGAAAACGTTTTTTTATTTCTGAATCACCAAAAGCATCGATGAGTTCGACGTTGTCAGGAACAACCGTTCCATCATTGAATGCTTGAACTTTATGAATGGCTTCCTGATAATTTTCAGCCTTTATAACCCGGAGTTGTGCAGGAACGACTGCTGCAAATGAGTCTACCGAGATACGCATAGATTCGGCGATATTGTAAAAGGCGATGGCTCCAAAGGCAGGCTGCCAGTAATAAAGAAGATCGGCAATGTTCTTTTTGTAGTGGTAGGAAAGATCGGTGATGTGCTGAAGATTCCAGATAAAGTGAAAGGACTTGTTGAGAAGTCCGGATTCGCTGAGTACGACTTTCAAGAGTTCGACGTCCATGAAGTCGAGCACAATATCGTGCCCTGATTCAACCCAGGCATGAATGATGTTGTTGTCAATAAGGTCAATCCATTGGGTGAATCCTCCTGCTGGATGATGGTTTTTCCAATGGTTTTTATGGGTCGTTTTCAGTAAACGAGTTTTCGGGGCTGCCATACAGTCTTTTTTGGGGGAGGGGGTGGCAAGTCTCTTATTTCAATACGATTACGTGTTACCTGAGTTTAATAATGCTATTTATCTTTTTAAAAATCAATTTTTTTTGAAAAAAAGTTAACGAACAGGGGGAGGGGGGGAGTTGGCGGTGGGGAGTGAGTGCGGATTTCCTGATTTAGGGTTATATTGTTGGGGATTAATGGTTTTGTAATCAATAAATCTAATCATGGGAGCAGAGGGCGTATGAAGAAAGTGTTTGTATCAATAGCTGCAGCTGCCTTGGCGGCGATGCCTTTGCTGGCAAATGCAGCGCCGGTCAAAATTGGTTTTATCAATTCAATTACCGGTAAAGAGGCGCAGATCGGGGAGAACCTGACGAATGGGGCGGCTATGGCCATTGAAGATTTGAAAGCGAAAGGCGTGCAGGTTGAGCTGATCAAGGAAGATGACGGGGGAGATCCGAAAAATGCTTTGGCTGCTTATGAGAAGCTTGTAACCCGTGATGGCGTTATAGGGGTGGTGGGGCCATATACTTCCGGTTCGGCAAATGTGGTCGCTTCGAGGGCTGACCAGTATCAGGTGCCTTTGCTGGTGCCTGCTGCCGCCAAGGAGGAGATAACCATGAAAGGGTATAAAAACGTTTTTCGGCTGAATGCTCCGGCCAATGTTTATTCGAGTGTGCTGTTGAAAGCTGTGGCTGCATTTAAGCCGAAGACGATTGCATATGTTTATGCTGCTACTGATTTCGGCGTTTCAACTGTCAAGACGGCGCAGGAGAATGCACTGAAAATGGGGTTGAAGGAGGTCGCGAATGAAAAGTACCAGCAGGGGCAGCCTGATTACCGGCCTTCGCTGGCTAAAGTCAAGGCGGCGAATCCTGACCTTGTGTTTCTTGTTTCGTATGATGCCGATGCCATTTTGCTGATGCGTCAGGCGAAGGAGATAGGGCTTACGCCGAAGGCGTTCCTTGGTGCTGGTGCGGGGTATACTACGGCACAGTTTGCGCAGCAAACGGAGATTTCCAATCTGGTGATTTCTGCTACGCAGTGGACTGATGATGTCAACTGGCCAGGTGCTGCCAGCTTTGCAGTCCGGTACAAGGCAAAATATGCAAAAGAGCCTTCCTATCATGCAGCGTGCGCTTATGAGGCTGTGAGAATTATGGGCGAAACGGGATCGAAAGCCCTGACTGCTGCCAAACTGCGTGCAGGGCTTAAGGCTGGAAGCTGGAATGGTATTATGGGACCGGTGAAATTTGCCGATTATAGCGGATTTACCAACCAGAACAACCATCCAATGCTGGTCGAGCAAGTTTTAAGCGGGAAGTATGAGACGGTGTTTCCTGCTCAATTCGGCAAAAAGAAACTGGTTTATCCTTTTACGCGATAATCAGGCTTTCTGTTTCATCCTGATGCATGGGCGCTTTCATAGGTTTTTGGAGGCGCCATGCTCATTTCACCCTGGAGATCCATAATGTTTTTTTTGCAATCCCTTCTTTCCGGAATCCTGACCGGCGGAGTTTATGCTCTTGCCGGAATTGGTATGTCGCTGGTGTTTGGTGTTATGAATATCAGCAATTTTGCTCATGGTGATTTGATGATGCTGGGGATGTATATGGCTTATTTTGCCTTTACCCTGCTTCATATTGACCCTTATCTGTCGCTTGTGCTGATTATTCCAACAGCTTTTCTGTTCGGGTTTGTTCTTGAAAAGGTGTTTATCCATCGCATTATCAGTCATCCTCATCAAAATCAGATTTTGTTGACCATTGGTCTTGGTCTGATTATGAGCAATAGCGCACTGCTGGGTTTTACGAGTGACCCGAAGATATTGACAACATCTTATTCAAGCAGTGCCGTTCATATTGCCGGGGGTATTTCGTTGTCGGTTCCTTTGCTTTTATCGTTTGTGATTACTTGCGGGATTACCGGGGTTTTGTTCCTGTTTCTTTCAAAAACCACTACAGGGCTGGCGTTGTGGGCTACAAGCCAGAACAGGGAGGCTGCGCAGCTGATGGGTATTAATGTTGCGAAGATGAGTGCTCTTGCGTTCGGGCTTGGTACTGCTCTGGCGGCAACGGCGGGGGCCCTGATTGCGCCGACGTATTACATTCATCCGATGGCTGGGCATACCTTTCTGTTGAAGGCTTTTACCATTTGCGTGCTAGGGGGGCTTGGGTCGGTTGTTGGAGCTGGAGTTGGCGGGGTTATTATCGGGGTTGTTGAGTCGATGTCGTCGACTTATCTGTCGAGCGACTGGAAGGATGTTGTTGTGTTTATCATTTTTTTGATGGTTCTGCTATTTCGTCCGCAGGGATTGTTTGGTAAAAAGGGGGAGCAGTAAATGAAACAGGTCACCATTATTGCAATTATCGCAGGAATTGCGGCTGTTTTGCCGCTTGTGACAGGGGAGAGTCCTTATTTTATCGGGGTCATGATTTCGGTGCTGATGATGGCGGCGCTCTCTTCGGCATGGAATATTCTGGGAGGGTATGCGGGGCAATACAGCTTTGGGCATGCGGCTTATTTTGGTGCGGGTGCCTATACGACTTTGATCATGATTTCGACGTTCAATTTCAACCCGCTGGGCGGTATGGTGGCGGGAATCATTGTTGCCTGCATTATTGCCCTGGTTACAGGAAGCATTGTGTTCAGGCTTCGGGGGCATTATTTTGGTCTTGCCTCGATTGCTGTCGCTGAGATTGTGCGTCTTTCGGCGCTGAATTTTGAGTTTACCGGGGGAGCGCAGGGGATTCTGCTGTCTGACGTCTCGTTGTGGGGGGTGGACCTGAACAGTAAGCTTCCGTTTTATTATGGCATGCTGCTGGTGCTTGTTGTTTCGCTTGGTATAACGCTCTATATGAGAAGTTCGAAAACGGGTTTTTACCTGCAGGCTATCCGCGAAGATCAGGATGCGGCTGCTTCTCTCGGGATTAATCTTTCGTTTTATAAAAACAAGGCGTTATTGATTTCGGCAGCTTTGACGTCTGTTCTGGGAAGCCTTTATGCTGTCTATATCCGGTTTATTGATACTTCGGCAGTGCTTGATCTCCGGCTTTCAATCGAGATAATTCTGACGGCAATTATCGGCGGGGTCGGGACGTTGTGGGGGCCGGCGGTTGGGGCGGTTTTGCTGGTACCGCTTGCTGAAGTGCTGCGTTCAAATGTGATAGGGGAGGCACTGGTAAAACATGGTATAGTGTCGGAAAAATCGGGTCTTGGAATCTTTTTTAAGGATAACCTTGCTCATGCTCATGTTCTTGTATACGGAATCATAACTGTACTCTGTATTCTTTATCTGCCCAAAGGGATTCTCGGGCTTTTCCGGAGAACGAAATGATAGAGCATCTTTTGCATATCAATCATGTCTGCAAGCATTTCGGGGGTAATGTCGCTGTGTCGGATATCAGTTTTTCTGTTGATGAAAAGCAGATTTTCGGGCTGATCGGGCCGAATGGAGCAGGGAAGACGACGTTGTTCAACTGCATCAGCGGATTTTTTCCGGTCACTTCGGGCGATATCATTTTTGATAATAAAATAATTAACAAGCTGCGGCCGGATGAGGTTTGCCATCTTGGTATGGCTCGTACCTGGCAGAGGGTGAAGCCGCTGGGCAGTCTGACTGTTCTTGAAAATGTTATGATTGGAGCGTTTTCTATTACCAATGCAACAAGGAAGGCGGAGGAGATTGCTTTTGAGCAGTTAGGGTTAGTGGGATTGAGTGATTATGCAACAAAACCGGCAGGGTCACTCTCTATCGGCCTGAAAAAGAAGCTTGAACTTGCGAGGGTGCTGGCTACGCGGCCGAAAATGCTGCTTCTGGATGAAATTTGCGGTGGGTTGAACCTTACTGAAACTGATACTATTCTTGATATCATCCGGGAGGTTCGACGTAAAGGCGCTACCATTGTTTTTATTGAGCATGACATGAAGGCTGTTACAGCTATCTGTGACTGGATAGTTGTTTTGAATTCCGGTGAAAAACTGGCGGAGGGCAGGCCGGAGGAGATTACCAGGAATCCTGATGTTATTGAAGCTTACCTTGGAGGAGGCCAGAATGCTTAGTATTCAACATCTTAATGCCGGATACGGCGAAATGCCTGTGTTGAAGGATGTCAACATCACTCTTGCCGAAGGTGAGATTGTTTCTGTTGTGGGGAGTAACGGTGCGGGCAAGTCAACGCTTCTGAAGGCGATTTCGGGACTCGTGAAATCAAAAGGGACAATCACTTATAATAATGAATCGCTTCTTTCGCTTCAGGCTCATACGATAGTTCAGCGTGGCATTGTGCATGTTCCGGAGGGCAGGAAGATTTTTCCTGAAATGAGTGTTGTTGAAAACCTGATTATGGGTGGCTATCTGCATCCAAAAGATCGTAAAGAGAATATGGAGCGGGTTTTTGCCTTGTTTCCGAAGCTTGCTGACAGGCGCAATCAGCTTGGTGGAACAATGTCGGGGGGCGAACAGCAAATGCTTGCGATAGGGAGAGGTTTAATGGGAAATCCGAAACTTCTTCTGCTTGATGAGCCGAGTCTTGGTTTGTCGCCGTTGTTTACCGAGGTTGTTTTCGGCGCAATTCAGACCATCAATAAAAGCGGTGTTACGGTGCTTCTTGTTGAACAGAATGTGTATCAGTCGCTGAACATCAGCAATAGAGGCTATGTTATTGAAATTGGAAGTATTGTGCTTACGGGAAGCGGTGAAGAGCTTTTGAATAACCAGGATGTCAGGAAGGCTTTTCTGGGGATGTAGGGGGTTAACAAAACATCCAGGCAACGCCTTACTGGAAAATGAAGCGTAAAAAGGGTTGCTAAAGGTTTCTATAAGTGGCACCTTTTACTAAAAGGAGATTTGGTTATGTCACCGACAAAAGGTGTCAAGCTATATGATACTACCCAGCAAAGGCTTGCTGCTTTGGCTCGAATACGCGACAGATCGTCGCACTGGCTCATGTGCAGAGCAATCGAATCATTCTTAGACCGCGAAGAACATTACGAGCGCGAAAAACGCGAGGATATGGAGCGTTGGGAACGTTATCAATTAACCGGTGTGGCAATATCCCATGAAGCATAAGAGATTTTTGGCTTATGCTTTTTTTGCGGAGCATTTACTTTACATAATATATATTATACAACAAGTAAATCAAATCAAAAAGATGCACAAGAACTAAGTATAGCCTTCGGCAGTAAGTTCAAATCGTAGAGTATTGTGATTTTCAATGATGCCATTGCGTATGAGAGCGATGTCGCCCGCGCGGTTTACCTGTGGATGATTAAACAGTCTATTTAAAATTTTGTTTATTGGCGTCTATTTATCAATAACTCTCCAGATAAATGAGAAACCATCTATCGTTTTGACGATCTAAGAATATTATTATTAACCGAATGATGGAGTTGTCTTTCAGTGACCCTTAACCCAAACGTTCAGTTTATCCTTCATGACCCACTCCTTCCACATAGATCTCCAGAAAATGTAAAAATTTACTGCACGTGTTATCTGATATGATGGAATAGAAAGAAATACCTGTCCAAATCGCTTAATTCTTATTCCTTCAATAATTGAAAACAATGAGATAATCGCTGTATCAACAACCAATACAAGTAAGACCGCTGAAAATGTGAGGTGTTGAATAGAATAAAGTACTGCGAATAAGATGACAAGCATAAAAAAAGCAGCGTCTATAAGATAACCAAACGCAAAAGCTGCCAATTTTTTGTCTCTCTTCAGAAGCATCTTCCAGTGTAACGCCAAGTTCTGAAAATAGCCTCTATACCACCGGTCGACCTGTCCAATGTAGATTTTTTTTGTCGGAGGATCATACGGATAGCAATAAGCATCCCGAACGCAGCATATCCGATACCCCTTCATGGATAACTCCCAAGTAAGATCCATATCTTCCCCCATTGTTCGAGTCTGGTATCCACCCATCTCCATTACTATATCTGTTTTAAAAATGGTGAAACATCCAGATGCGACCAACACAGCCCCTATATGGTTCTGTGCCATTTTGAAGAGAGAAATACCAAACACATACTCAATGAAGCGTCCTCTTTCCCACAATGAGTGAATTCGGGCTGGAATAATGTTACTGCATACCGCTGCAGTCAATGGATCATTAAAATATGGCAGGGAGTTTTTGATGCAATTCTGGTCGAGCACTGTATCAGCATCCATGGTAATGTAAAGCTCGGTTTTCACAAGACCAAGATCCATATCATACTTAAGTGCGGTCGCCTTTGTTCCTTGATTAACATTTGTACGTATTACCGTTACTCCAAGAGAAGCGGCTATCTCGCCGGTACGGTCGCTTGAGTGATCATCAATTACAATAATTTCATCAGGAAGAACTGTTTGAGCAAGAGCACTCTGAATTGTATCCGCGATTGTCTTTTCCTCGTTGTATGCTGGAATAAGTATGGTAATTCCATAGTTATTTATCGGACCCTTGGCAATGTCATTATTGTCCATACCAAAAATCCAACGCAATGCGGCAACACTTTTATTTTTCATTGTAACTCTTTGGGTCATTATTTTTTTTAAACAGATTCTGTTTAACGTAATTTCTTTTTGATGACTGATATTTACTCTATTCATATCTTCAGTCATTGGAACTTTACATAGTTTTATTTGATACTAAGCCAAAAGCTAGATTAGAAAGAATAAACTCTGAACCCATTGCAATGCCGTTTGCTATAATTTTTTCAGATTCATGTTCAACATTTGCCATCTGTTCGTAGCTGATCTGCCCGGTAAATTGATATCCGTTAACTTCTCCAGCCAGGATTGTTACAAAACTGAGTATCCCGATAATGGGATATTTAAGAATAAGATGAATGACAGTCATAAAGCCACCGCTAATTCCAATCATGATTATCTCCTGTTTTAGTGTTTCCAATCACCGCCAAACCCAACTTGCACAAACACTTCTACTGCTTCGGGGCCTTTAATTATGGTGTTTAAATAATTCTCTTTTCTATATCGAGCTCCAATGTTTACATTACCCCATCCATCTTTTACTATTTTAAACGGGTGAGCTACCTTGAATCCTGCTTCAGGAATTAACTCGTTGTTCCAATATTCCGATGGATTAGAATCTTTGGTGGCACCCATTGCAACAAAGGGAATAAAACTCCATCCATTGTATTCCATTACCTTTACACCTTGCTCAAATCGACCTGTTACAAGTGATCTATCGCCACCAGCTCTACCTTCACCCCAAAAAGAAAATGGATAGCTTATTGATGTTTCTGCAGCTTGAGCGGAAGCTGCAAGCATTATTGCAATTAATAGTATTGATAATTGTTTACTCATTGTACTCTTCATTAACCTTCTATTTTTTAATTGAGAGATCATCTTATACAAAGACATAAATGAAGCATTGGTGGTACTGTTTTATTATCAGTGGTTTGATATTGATATGGCATTGATTTTTATTCATGGCAGATGCCTTCCTATAACATATCAATGGATGTAAATGTGTCCTTTTGCATGTAATACAAATTGCATGCCAGTCATGTTTATGAAAAAAATATGTCTTGTATCATATCACATATGTAAAGGCGTATAAAGAGTTGTATATTTCTTTTTAATCAACTAAAGGAGGATTGCGTATGAGGAAGTATAAAATCACCCTTACACAGGAAGAGATGGAGACGCTTGAGGCGCTGAGCAGCAAGGGAAAGCGTGCTGCTCAAGCGATTTTAAATGCATTGATTCTGCTGGCCTGTGATGAAGGGAAATACCAGGAGGAACGCTCCATCAACGAAACCATTGCCCGGGTATTGAATGTCAGTATGAAAACGATAGACAGGGTGAAAAAACGGTTTGTTGAAGAGGGGCTTGAAATGGCACTTACCGGCAAGCCAACAACGCGGGTCTATAGCCGAAAAGCCGATGGATATCTGGAAGCAAAGCTAGTGGCGTTGAGCTGTTCTGAGGCTCCACAGGGTCATAAGCGCTGGACATTGAGACTGTTGAGCGAGAAAGCTGTTGAGTTGAAATATGTCGATTCCATTTCCTATGAGACGGTACGCAGGGTATTAAAAAAACAACGCTCATCAGGGTCTGGAAAGAGGAAGGAGCGAGTGATCCCGGCAAGCATCAATTGATGCGTGACATGATACCGGCAAGGTCCTGATTATTCGGAAATACTTCTGATCTTGAGCGTCATCATATATTTATTATATATTTATAGTTCAGGTATGGATTTAGGGGATAAATATCAATATTTTATTTAATAATAATGATTTACTCAAACACTGCCACCCTTAAGGATTTTTTCGGCAGTGTAGCGGGTTCTTTGACAATCAATCAATATTTTCACAAATAATCTATACAGCTAAGCTGATGTTGATGCCAAAATCTGAGCATTTATGGTCTAATTTTTAAGCCGATTATGACAAACAGTTTAGCATGTCATTATTTAATAATAAGTTACAAGAACTGTTATTTTTAATACCTGAACACCAATGACTTTTCATTTTATTTCCCAGTCATTTTGGTTATTACTATCGGATATACTTGTAAACATGATTGTTACGCGACTCTTTATGGGACATAATTATGTTACATGTGCTTCATAAAAAGACATTGGACGTGGATTTACGAGATTTTTACAGACAGAGGGTAAGAGAATCTGCCCGCGAAAGTGAATTAGAGTGAACAACAGTGAACTGTTCTTAACCTGCCTTTGTGGCTGACCTTCTTTTTCGGACAGTTTTTCTTATCTCTTCAGTATCCCAAGTGGTGGCAGCAGCACTTTCTATTCCAGCACTTATATCCTGGCGTAACTGATTAAGCTTCGCTTTACGAAGAGAATCCTGCTCCTCCCCAGGTTTTAGTGAAATACCCGGTGTATGGCCACATCCTGACCGAAGTCACCGAATCAGAACGGGAGACCCTGAAAATCAGGTTACAGGACAGGGTATAGGTGTATTATTGTCGGGAGGTCTGGAGAGTAATTGCCGAGCTGTGGCTCGGCGTTCCCGGGGGGTGGGGGGGGGAATAATTTTTTTTTACCAGTGGCCGGAGGAGCCGCCGCCGCCGAAGCTGCCGCCGCCGCCGCTGAAGTTGTCGTCGTTGCTGCTGCCGCCACCGCCAAAACCTCCGCCGCCGCCGAAGAAGCCTCCTGGGAAACCGCCGAAAATTCTTGAAATAAACTGATATATAATGTAGATGACGAAGAATATTATAAGAAGCAATGAGATTGAGGGGTTGTCGCCTTTGCGTTCTGCTTTGGGCTTTGCTTTGTATTCGCCATGGGCTGCGGCTATAATTGCAGCAACTCCGTTGGTGAATCCCTGGTCGTACTGGCCGGTTTTGAAGGCAGGAACAATTTCATCCCTTATGATTCTGCCGGAGGTAAGATCGGTCAGCCTGCCTTCGAGGCCATATCCAACCTCAATGCGCACCTTATGGTCGTCTCTGGAGACAATGAGCAGAACGCCGTTATCGGTCTTTTTCTGACCTATCTTCCATGCTTCGGCTACCCGAATGGAAAAATCTTCTATTGGATCGCCTTGAAGGGATGGAACGGTGAGAATGACGATCTGGGTTGATTCGGTGGTTTCAAACTGCCTGAGCTTTGCTTCAATGTCAGCCTTTGCGGGTGCTGATATCATTGATGCATAATCATTTACCCGTCCCTGAAGTGCTGGTACAGCAATGACTGCGAAGAGGCTGCTGAAGGAGATCAGCTGCAGGAAGGCAACGATGAGGATCGTAGAAATTATCCACGATCCTCTTTTGGTCGTTGGCATTTTGATATCTGTAATCAGAATTTTACTCCCGGTACTGTTTTGGCTGCTGCATCAGCCTTAAAGTACTCTTTGGCTTTCAGCTTGAGCAGAAGGCTGTTTGTCATAGAGTTCGGGAACTGCCTGATTGAGAAATTGAAGGTTTCTACCGCTGCATTATAACGCTGTCGTGCAACGCTTATGCGATTCTCGGTTCCTTCAAGCTGATTCTGGAGGTCCCTGAAGTTCTGGTTGGCCTTGAGTTCAGGATAACGTTCAACCGTTACAAGCAGGCGTGAAAGCGTTGAGGAGAGATTGCCCTGGGCTTCGCGGAATTTTGCCATAGCAGCGGGATCGCTAAGCATTGCGGGGGTAAGCTGAATGGCTGTGGCTTTTGAGCGTGCGTCCACAACGGCGGTCAATGTCTCTTTTTCAAAGTTTGCCGCTCCCTTGACTGTTGCGACAAGATTAGGAACAAGATCAGCCCGACGTTGCAGTTGAGACTCCAGATCGCCCCATGAGTGGTTGACCGCTTCTTCATTCTGCTGGATGCTATTGTATCCACAGCCTGAAAGGGTGCTGAAGAAAAGAAAAAACGCAATAAGTTTCGCTAATGAAGCCTTCATAAATATCTCTCCTTACATTTGTTAACGGTACCAGTTACCATACAGTGTCATGATTTATTACCTGATGAAGCTTCAGCTTCATTTTTGGAAGCAGTTGTCTCTGCCGGTTTATTTTTAGGCTCCGGGGCCTCTACGGCTTTGTGGAATTCGTCTTCGAGGTCAGCCTGCGCTTTTTTAAACTCCTTCATGCCTTTACCGAGGCCTCGCATGAGTTCCGGCAGTTTTTGAGGGCCAAAAAACAACAAGACAACAAACAGTATAAGCAGCAGTTCCTGTCCACCCAATCCAAACATAACAACTCCCCTCTCGTTAATTAGTCAACAATACCGTCATGTGTTTCAAATATACAATAGATACAAGTTCTAAAACAAAGAAAAAGAGATTTGCTGAGGAAAGAAAGTATCGAGGGAGAACGACAACCCTGATTGATATTGAAATGGGTGGTTGTGAAGTAACTAAAGTTACTTCACGACGTTTTGCTTATGAGTAGACCCAGACGTGGGCAGGTGGAATATTCTGCAGAACAAAGCGTTTCCTTTTTTTATTCTCGAAATTGACTTGCTCGAGGGGGTCGTTAAGGCCATAGGTAAATATGACGCACCATGTTAACAATCCCCTGCCGTAGAGATCGTTTAAAAGTGGAATAAATGATGTTTTGAAGGGGTTGTTAATGAGTGGGATAGAGATCACCAATCCAACGCGCTTGTCAATTTTTCTTAACTGCTCCAGTGCACACGAATTGACAATGTCCAGGTGGGGATAATTTTTTTTCAGCAAGGCACAGAACTCCTTGTCAATTTCAACCAACACCGGGTTTAGGCTTGAAATATGCTGTGTTATTGCGCCGGTTCCTGCACCGATTTCAATAACTGGCGTTTGTTCCAACTCTTTCACTGATTTATACATGGCGTTCCCTAAAAACCTGGAAGAAGGTATTACGGAACCCATAGTTATCGGGTTTTTTAAATATTTTTTTAGAAACAGTATCTTTTTTTGCATTTATCTTATCTATTTATAGTGAGTTAGTTCAATATAACTGCTTTATTATCATCCTATAGTTAACCGCATCTGAATGGTTGTGCCATCCGGCCTCTGTTTTGAACTATAAAATACAGCAGTTATAATAGTTTCAAAATGGTCTATAACCTTTATCATTCAGCTGAACATGAGCTGAGAGTTCTTTAGCACTAACATAAGAAAAGCAACTCTTTAATGAAGGGCTTTTCTTGAACATCGGAGCTGTTATTGGCATTTCACCGATCAGCAATGAAAAAAAATAATGAGGGCTGTTATTATGGAACAACGGAAATTGGGAACACAAGGATTGTGTGTATCGGCTCAAGGTTTAGGCTGCATGGGCATGTCGGATTTTTACGGCAAGCGTAACGAGGCGGAATCTCTTGCTACTATACATTGTGCGATTGAGTCAGGAGTAAACTTTCTGGATACTTCAGACATGTATGGACCGTTTACCAATGAAGAGCTTATCGGTAAAGCTATCAAGGGACGTCGCAACCAGGTTGTTGTTGCTACGAAATTCGGCATCATTCGCAACAGTCCGTCAGCCGATGGCGGATGGGCACCTATTACCGGCATCAGCGGAAGGCCGGAATATGTCCGTTCAGCTTGCGACAGCTCGCTGAAGCGGCTGGGAATCAACCACATTGATCTCTACTACCAGCACAGGGTGGATGCTGATGTGCCTATTGAAGAAACTGTCGGAGCTATGGCTGAATTGGTCACGGCTGGCAAAATACGGTATATAGGGCTGTCTGAGGCCAGTGCTGATACTATCAGACGCGCTCATGCCGTGCATCCGGTAAGTGCTGTGCAGAGCGAGTACTCTCTGTGGTCCCGTGATCCTGAAGATGAAGTTCTTCCGGCTCTCCGGGAGCTGGGTATCGGGTTTGTGTCTTACAGCCCATTGGGAAGAGGTTTTCTTACCGGGCAGTTAAAAAGTCCTGATGATTTCGGGATTGATGATTATCGCCGTAACTCACCGCGTTTTCAGGGTGAAAATTTTACAAGAAATCTAGATCTGGTAGAGCGCCTCAAAGAGATTGCCAGACGAAAAGGAGTTACTGCCGGACAGTTGGCCCTTGCCTGGGTTCTTGCACAGGGTGTTGATATTGTGCCAATTCCGGGCACAAAGCACAGGGAGTATCTTGAGGAAAATATTGCAGCTGGATCTTTTGTGATGAGCGAGTCTGAAATGGCTGAAATCAGTGAAGCATTACCGAGGGGGGCCGCAGCAGGAGAACGTTACCCTGAAAGTATGATGAAGCTGATTAATCGATAGTTGCCGGCAAACAAAAAAAAGCCAGACAAAACTTCCATTCTGTCTGGCTTTTGAAAAAAAGGAGAAAATCTTAGTAACGATCTCTTCTTGGTGCTCTTTCTTCGCGTGGCTTTGCTTCATTGACTGTAACAGTACGGCCATTAAGCTCTTTGCCATTCAGTGTTTCAATTGCTTCACGGGCTTCGCTGTCCTTAGGCATTTCAACAAATCCAAAGCCTTTGGAACGGCCAGAAAACTTATCGTTGATAATGCTTGCGTTTGCTACTTCTCCGAATTCGGAAAATGAATCGCGAAGATCATCTTCAGTAATAGTGTAAGCCAGATTGCCGATGTAAATATTCATTGTGTGATATCAGTATACGTGTGCATTGATAAAAAGAGATCGAGTCAAGTAATCAAGGCACAAATCACTTGAGTAACCATCAGCCAACCATTGGCTGATTTCAGCCTCAAGTTTACCGTAATTTTTGATACTTATCAAAAACAAAATGCATATCGCTGATAATTTATTATAAAGGGCTGGCTATGTTTTAACTATGACTCCCTTATTTATTTAATAAATAATAGGTTACATGTTTTCTCACTGTACCGCGGCAACACGTTTTTTTTTCAATACCGATAAAAAAAAAGGCAGGAATTGTCTCTTCCTGCCTTTTTGCAATGCACCGGTTCCCGGTTATAACGGACGGGAGTGCTTACTTTTTTTCGGGTACTTCACGTTCTTCCTTGACGGCGTAGTTGATCAGGTAGTCGTAAAGCCTGATGAGACGTGAGTTCTGATTGTTCTGATCGATCCAGTGACCAATCATTCCAATCGTACGTGCCAGAACAAAGAAGCCGTTCAGTGAGTACTCCGGGAAGTCAAGGTCTACAAGAATACAGCCGATCGTTCCATCAACGTTAAGAATAAGATTATCCTTTTTGGAGGTGGTGATCTGTTCAACCTGCAGCGCGTAGTCAAGACACGGGGTGTGAAGCGTGGTCTGGTCTTTTATATAACTAACCAGATATTTTACCCGTTTATCAGGATTTTTCAGACTCTTGACGCGATGTCCGATACCTGGAACAGGGCCGACGTTCTGCTTCATCCATGCCAGGAATCCCGGTATGTCGTTTGGATATTCCTTGACACCGTACTTGAAGTATTTGCCGGCGTTGGTAACTGCACCGCCGAATCTCGGGCCGATCATGGTCATACCGGCTGAAACAGCCTGAGGAAGATCGATGCCTGCACAGGCAGCAATTATGGAGCCGAATGCGCCGGATACTGCAGGGCCGTGATCGGCAGATATCATGATAATGCGCTTGATGATTTCGGACTCTTCTCTGGAAGGAAGTTTCTTGTTCCACAGGAGTGCGATGACATCCTCGATACCGTAGCCTTTCTCGCAGAGTTCTGATGCGGCGTAGCCAACGTAACGGGGCTCTTCGCCACGATCGTCGGATATGGTGGTACGAATCAGGGGCTCAACAATAACTTCACCCTGCTTCATGATTTCCTGAACACTTGGAGGAAGTTCAGGCAGCAGCTTTTCGTCAAGTTCCGGTTCGGGCTTGATAATGCCGGATGCCTGGAGTTCAAGGTAGACCTGCTTGATGGCTTTGCTCAGACCGCCGAACGTATCAGGGACAACGGCTCCTGCTTCACGAAGAGCGTTTATTTTGGATCGTGCGGAGCCAAGACCTTTTTTGCCTTCCTTGGCGCCGGCGTGACCGAATTTCATGCCCTGGGGCAGAACGTCCTGACAGGTTCCTCCAATGGCTGCAATCACCCTGATCCGCCGTTTTTCGGCTCCTAACCATTCTGCGGCTTCTTCTTCAAGCGTGCCGCCTACTTCGCCGACAATAACAACGGCTTTGGTTTCGGGATCGTTTTCGAACATCTGGAGGTAGGTGACAAAGTCGGTACCGGGATAGGAATCTCCGCCGATAGCTACTGCAGAGGTAATGCCGTTTCCATTCTGCGCGCAGAGCCACATGGCTTCATTGGAGAGTCCGCCTGATTTTGTAATGACGCCGAATGAGCCTGGGCGGTAGAGATTACATAGTTTGAGGTTTTTATACTCGCCGCCAATAACGCCGAGACGGCACTCCCCTGCCGACATGATGCCGATTGAGGATGGGCCGTTAAAGATTTTGCCTTTTTCGAGCGCATACTTGCGTATGCGTTTGGCATCTTTTTCAGGAACACCTTCGGTGATCATGGTGACAAGCTTGATTCCCCTGGCGTCAAGTGCTTCCTTTGCTGACTGGTAGGCTCTTGATGCACCAATGTATATAAGCGCAGTGTTGATGAGAGGATTTTCATCAAGTGCTTTCTGGAGCGTGGCGTAAACGGTAACGTTGTTGAGCTCACCGCCTCTGTAAATCTCTTTCTGCTGACCCTCTTCCGGTGGATAAACAAATGCCTCTACCGTCAGGGGGCGGTTGATCAGAAAGTCGAACTGGGCCATCCGCCTTGCCGCATTCAATCCGGCAACACCACCAATGATGACCGCTCGTGTATCTCTATTTGCTAAAATACTCACGATTCTTTCCGGTTTATAAGTTAGTAGTTTCTCTTTAGGGTTCGTGCAATAGTGTTCGGCCTTAGGAATTCAGGGCAAGGTCGACAATATCGGTCATAGGCATGCTGCGGTCGTAGACATGAATGTCAAATCCTTCTTCCTGCAGCTTTTTCATTGAAGCAAGGCCTTGATTTTCATTCGGCCCGCCTCGTCTTACCCAGATTTTCACATTTTCAAGGTACCCTTTTGATTTACTCTCCCGGAATCCATTGATAATGCCGTTGAATGTCGCTTTAACGTCTGTGAAATTGGCTATAGCTCCACCGACAATAATATGCTTGATGTCAGGAAGCCTGCAGATGGTTTCCGTAAGCGCTTCTACTGCCCAGTCCGGAGGATCACCGGAATATTCAGCATAGTTGGCAATTGAGCCGCCTCTTGCTACCACGGCATCAGAATAAAACACGGAAGCGCCACCGCCGGCCGTTAGGAGAGCAATGTTGCCGCCTGGAACTTCAACCAGTTTGACCGATCCCTTGATGCGGGCATCGATGTCCATAATCTGCTGTTCGGCTTCGGTGAAAGGTCGTCCGATTTCGGAAACAGGTTTGAAATCCCAGTCGGCATGACGGAACCTGGCATCCCAATCGACGTTCATAACAGCATCAAGAGCGGCAAAGCGCATGTCACTCTTGCGTATGACAAGCGGATTGATCTCTATCGACTGTGCATCTTCGTTGTCGAAACAGAGAATAAGGCGTGATGTGATTTTTGCGACACGTTCGGCGATTTCACCGACGAACCCGGCTTCCAGTGCGGCTTCAGTGATGCGTTCGATACTTGGAGTTTCATCCAGAGGGATGAAGAGACGTTTTACAGTATCCCAGTTTTCTTCGATATCCACTCCACCCTTGTTGGATAAAAGAAGTTCTGCACCATCGCGATTACCTGCCATGGAAACGTAATACTCTTCGTCATGATCAAGCATTTCAGCAACAATAACCTGACGGACAACCGATGTACCGATTTCGCGTCCAATCATCTCTTTTGCCGCTTCAAGAGCCTGTTCAAGGTTCAGTCCAAGTTTAACCAGTCCCAACTTGAATCGACCCCCGATTGCTTCATGAGCTTTAACAACGAGTTTTGATTCTCTTAACCATTTATTAGCTTCTCCAAGCTGCTCAAGGCGGTTGGGATCCATGATAACAACATAATTTGGCACGGGAATGCCCCATTTGTTGAATAGTTTCATGGCCGGCCCTTCAAGTATTTTAGCCATACTATTAGGTATTTGTATGTTAATGGGAAGAAAAACGTTGCACGGAAATGCGCAAGATTTTAAGTTAACTATATTTTAATTTGATACAAGTATCGATACATTTTTATACCCTCAAATCATCAAAAAAGCTACTTTTATGACTGATTTTATACTTTGGTGGCAGAATCTACCCTCATATATGAATCCTGTAATCTTTTCGGCCGGTAGTTTTGCTGTTCGCTGGTATGGAATGATGTACATTGTAGCGTTCGCTATTGTCTATTTCCTTTCGCGGTATCGCCTTGATTCAGAGAAGCTTCCTTTTGAGCAATCCTTTATCGGAGATGCACTCACATGGGTTATGGTCGGCGTTGTCGGCGGCGGCCGTATCGGTTATATCCTTTTTTATGGACTGAGTGATTTTATTGCTGATCCTCTCGGCACGCTTCTCCCCTGGGTTTCTGCTCCCGGAGGATGCCGTTTTGCCGGAATAACCGGCATGTCTTATCATGGAGCGGTTATCGGGGTTATTCTTGCGGTTTTTATGTATACCCGCTCAAAAAAAGCCGGCTTTTTTGAAACATTTGACCTTTTCATTCCAGCAGTACCTCTTGGGTATACGTTTGGCCGCCTTGGCAATTTCATCAATGGCGAGCTCTATGGAAGGGTGACCGATTCGGCGATCGGCATGTATTTCCCTCTTGCTCCGACTCATCAGCTTCGTCATCCCTCGCAGCTCTATGAAGCATTTTTTGAAGGGATCGTGCTTTTTACTCTTCTCTGGCTTGTCCGCAGGAAATCTCCTTTTACGGGATTTCTTTCGGCCCTCTATCTTTTCGGCTATGGGCTTGTCCGCTTTTTTATCGAGTATTTCCGGGAACCTGATGCCCAACTGGGCTTTGTGTTCCTGAATTTTTCGATGGGACAGGTGCTTTGTTTCATTATGATGATCGGGGGTATTGCTGTGTTTACGGTTACGAGACATCTATCCAGATCAGCGGGGGCTCAGTAGTACCTCTTCCCCGCTGCCGAAACAGCGGCGCCGTACCATGAGCATGACAATGACGGAACTGACAGCCGTTGAACCTACCAGCATCAGCATGACAACGATCTGATAGCGAATGGCAATGAGCGGGTCAGTTCCGGCAAGAATCTGGCCTGACATCATGCCTGGAATAAAGACAAGACCAACACCCATCATGGCATTGATTGAGGGAATCATGCCGGCTGTGACAGCGTTTCTGAATATGTCAAGGCTGGCTTCACGGTAGTTGGCTCCAAGGGAGAGTTTCATTTCCACCAGCTCTTTCTGCTGCCGCATATCCCTGAAAAGCCGTTCGAGAGAGATGGCAAGGGCTGACATTGAATTCCCGATCACCATGCCTCCGGCAGGGATGAAATAGCGCGGTTCCCACCATGGCGTAATGCCGACAACCAGTCCGGAAACAAAAATCGCCGTTGCCATATAACTTACAAGCATTGTCAGAAATGTCGGGATGACATAGGGGATCTGCTTTTCCTTGACCCGTCCTTTGATAATGAACATGGCAGAGACGACCATAACCATGAATACACTCAGGACCAGAAGAGGGTTGGTGGTTTTCAAAATGTAGGTAAGGACATATCCCATCAGAAAGAGCTGCGAAAAGGTGCGCAGGGTTCCGATGGTGATGTCGCGGTTAAGACCGAGATGATAGATGAATGAGCTTGCCTGAGCGATCAGTATAAATACGAGGGCAAGCAGCAGTTGAGCGGTTGAGATGGTAAGAATCTGATTCATGATGCAAGATGGAGGGATCGATGAGCAAGATTATAGGTCAGCGGACTCACTGTTTCGGGTTTGTAGTCAATATGAGTCACTGTTATCAGGGTTTTGCGGTCTTCAGTGTTCAGACGCTCCATAATGGAAAAAACCATTGATGCACTCTCAGGATCAAGGGCTGACGTTGGTTCATCAAGCAGCAGCAGAAGCGGCTCCTGCAAGAGGGCTCTCATAATGGCCAGGCGCTGTTTCTGACCTATTGAAAGTTTCATGGCTGATTGACGGAGAGTGATATCCGTAAGGTAAAATCTGCACAGCATCTCTTTGAGCTCTTCGTCGCCGGGCTTTGGTTTTGCTGCGTTGATTGCAAAGGAAAACGGCAGGAGAAGGTTTTCGGCAACCGTAGCATCAATCATCTGGGGGATCTGGGCAACATAGCTGACTAAGCTGCGCAGCTTTGCCGGAGCGATGGAGGTAATGTCATTGCCCTGAAAAAGAATGGAGCCTCCCTGGGGCTTACTGAGGCGACAGATGAGACGCAGCATGGTGGATTTCCCTGATCCTGAAGGGCCTTTCACCAGAATGAAATCACCCTCCTGCACTGCAAGATTGAGGTGGTCAAAAACAAGGGCCGGTGATCCCTCATAGGCAAAGGAGAGATTCCTGATTTCAAGGAGTGGTGTCATATAAAAATCCGGACGGGAGTAATAATGAATGGATTAACCGAGTTCGACAGGGCTGTGTGTTGCAATCTGGCAACAATTACCTTTATCGATTCATAGTTTTTTGATAAACCACGTTTTTTTTTGAAATATAGCACGGTCATTTTTAAGAACAACTTCTTTTAAGGGGACTAAAAGACCTTGACCACGGATTCAGGATATCAGCACCTCCGAGCGCCGTTTTTACAAGGAGATTACCGATATCTACGCTACCAGCTGAAACCAGCCTTTCCTTTTTCAAGACCGTACTGAACGAGGTACGCAGGGCAATCAGCGGCCAGGGGGGGATGAGTTGGGGATTTTCCTTTTGTCTGGAGGTTAACTTAGCCGAGCTGGGGCTCGGCGCTCCCGGGGGTGGCGGGCACGGAGGGTTCACAGTGTGGCGTTCCCGGGGGTTTTTCGGAGGAAGATGTAGGCCATCAGGGCTATGATGATGGCGGCAATCAGCCATAGGTAGAGGGAAAATTTTGAGCCTCCTTCGTACATGCTGAAGAGGCCGAAGAGGAAAAATATGGTGGATGCTCCTATTTTTATTGCTTTTTCGGGGAGTCTGGCTCCGAGCATTTTGCCGGCTATGATAGCCAGGCCATCTGAAATGACCATGCCGACAGTGGAGCCGATCCAAACAGGGAGGAAGGGATGGGTTGAAGCGAGGGTAATGGTGGAGAGCATTGTTTTGTCGCCAAGCTCGGCCATAAAGAAGGTTGAAAAGACAAGCCAGAAAGGATGGATACCGGTTTTACAGCTCTGCTCATCTTCATCAAGCTGATCTCCCCGGAGTGTCCAGAAACCGAATGCTATGAAGGCAATACCCGCTAGAAATTTGATCCATTCAGTAGGCAACCTGTCGCCGATAAACCAGCCGATGCCGGCCGAAAAGACATGAATGGCAAGGGTGGCCCAGAAAATACCCCACAGGACAACCCAGGAGTTGTAGCAGGTTGCAAGCGTCAGGGCTACAAGCTGGGTTTTGTCGCCAAGTTCGGCAATAAATATCATGACAAGCGAAAGCCAGAATGCGTCCATGAGAGAGAGAGGAATTATTAGTTAATAACACCTTCAAGTATAGGGCAATATGGCTTGAAGTACAAGCAAAAAGGCGTTCTGCCAATCCCGACAGCAACGTCCGGATTAATTTAATGTTGAAAAGTTTTGAAATGGTGAGAGATTATCATGAAATTGGCGGATTGCAGAGCTGTATTGAAAACTGATTAAACAAAAAGCAATGCCTGAAATAAGAGAGGCTGTAAGCCGGGATGTGTTGAGATGTGCCGGGCTTCTTGAAATCCTTTTCAGCCAGGAGCATGAGTTTACACCTGATATTGAGGCACAGGTGAGAGCACTTAGCTTGATTATCGAAAATCCTGAGCTTGGCCGGATATTTGTTTGTGACGTTGACGGGGTCGTTGAGGGAATGATTATGCTGCTCTTTACGGTGAGCACTTTTCTTGGCGAAAAAGTTGCCTTGCTTGAGGATATGGTTGTGGATCCGGAGTGGCGGGGAAAAGGGCTTGGTTCCCTTCTGATTAATCATGCCGTGGAATTTGCCCGCAGAGAGGGACTTGGACGCATAACGCTCCTGACCGACAGGGATAATGAAGGGGCACAACAATTCTACCGGTCGAAAGGATTTTTACAGTCGGAGATGGTGGTTTTCAGGAAGAGAGTGGGCAGGGGGTAGTGGACAGTTGGCAGGAGGGGGTTGATGCGCGGAAGCCTGGGGAATCGAGGTATCGGGAAAAGTGCCGGGAAAGATAGTGCTGAGGGGGAGGGAGGATTATAGTGTGATATTTTGACCTTTTCCATGGAGACAATGCATATAGAGTGCAGCGAGCTTTCGACCCATACTGCGCACTTCCCTGTCGCCAAGAAGAGGAAAGAGCTGATCGGCCAGCCTGGCGGGATTGTTACTGAATAGCTCCACCCGACAAAGTACATGCATCAGGGTATCCATCGACACCGAACAGACAGAAGGAATCAATTCGTCGAGGCGTATGACCGGACCGGGTGATGGTTTTGCATCAAACCGAGTGACCATGGTGAGTTTTCGTTTATCATCCGTCTGTTCGATTATACAATCTATCGCCCGTGAGGGTGAATGCTGAAGACGAACGACAATCGCCCGTTGTAGTTTTAATGCTGAGTCGGCAATTTTGCACTCTATTACAGGATTTGTGCCAAGGTAAGCGAGATAAGCATCAAAAACAGCTTCCCTGATCTCCGTTTCACCAAGACTCAGATTAACCCGCAGGAGAAATATGACCTGAAAAAGCTCGTAAAGAAAAGAGGTAAGGACTCCCCTTTCATTTTCTTTTTTCAGCATTGAGTGGAAGCTGCAGAAAGCTACTGTGCAGTATGCCATCATTTTGACGAGCGCTGCAGGGTCCATATTCCCGGTTTTAATGACTGGAGAAAAATTGTTGTACAGATCCCAGTCAAAAGAGGTGATGTTTCCATCGTGGCGGTACTCATCGAAAATTTTTGTGCCCGGATATGGTGTTATGACCATGAAAAGAGCCAGGGGCAGGCCTAATGCTTTTGCAAATTCGGGATAGGCCATTGTCTCTTTCATAGTTTCCGAATGATGCCCAATGATAAAATATCCTTCGGTATCAATGGCATGCTGACCCATCAGGGTAATTGCTCGGGAAACATCGCCCATGGCATTGCCTTTGTTCATGAGTTCAAGTGTCCGGGGATTCGGGCTTTCAATGCCAAGACCTACTGTTTTCAGTCCGATTTTTCTGAGTTTTTCAAGAATTCGCTCTGCCCTGACGACATCCTTAACCCTTGTTTCCATCATAATCTTGAAATTCGTGTATCCCCGTTCGATCATCAGATCACAAATAGTTTCAACCCGTTTGATATTGGTCAGAAAATTGGCATCCCAAATCTTGAGCAGTTTTTTCTTTTTCGGATTGTGAAGCAGTGCTATTTCCTCCAGCACGTTTTCAGGGCTTCTGCTTCGCCAGTGCTGATGCATGCGGCTGTTTGCGCAAAACGAACAGGACCAGGGACAACCGCGTGAGGTGTAAATAGTATCAATGGAGTAATCACTCCCTTTTTCCCCGTATCGCAAGGGCCTCAGGCTTCTTAAAGGGAAGGCGATGGAATCGATATCTTCTATTAGAGGCCTCGCTTCGGTATAAACAATTGAGCCGTTTTCTTTCCACGCAATTCCCCGGACTTCACGAGACGGCCCCTTCTGTACAAGTTCGCGAAACGTCGCTTCCCCTTCGCCGAGCACAACAAGATCGACACCATCAAGCTGCAGCACTTCTTCGGGAAGAGCAGTGGGATGAAATCCACCAAGTACAACAAATGAACCGTGACTTTTTGCAATTTCAGCAAGTTTTTTTGCATTGTTGAATCCTCCGGTCATGGCAGAAATCGCAACAAGATCACACTTTCGTTTTTTCAGAAGCATGCGAAAGCTTTCGAATAGACGATCATTGTAATAGTTATCCGGAATAACAAGGCTTTCAGCGATATCCTGTACTGCGGCTGCAAGGTAGAGGATACCGATACAGTCGGTAACATATCTGGGAAAAGGGGTGAGAACAGCTTGCGGAGCCTCGACAAAACAAATATGCTTGAAGTACGCCATAAAAAAAGGAAGCATTAAACTGAGTGAACGTAAAAAAACCTAAGGAGGAATCGATTAATTGAGTATTGCAATATTACGAATAAGCAGCCTCACCAACAAAGATCGTCTCTTAAAGAAAATTTGTCGTTCTTTGAGAAATTTTAGGCAAAAATAACGGCACTTTCAAATTTTTCAACTCATGAAGGAAGCGTATCGTTGACGAGCGAGGAAGACCGAACTGCCGGGGAGCAATACTTACTGAAATTTCACAAGAGAAGGCGGTAACATTTTTCGGTCGGGCAGTGCATGCGCGCGGTTATGCGCATGCACAATACCCTGGCAGGAGAAGACGTTCCATGAGGTATTTCGGGGTTATCCGGCTAATAGCATATTTGCGAAAGCGGTTAATTGGCTGTCGGATTTTTTTGCTAAATCTTTTCCTGCATTTTCGAGTGCGCGCATATTTTTTTCTGATGCATTGTCCATCGAGCTGTCTACATCGGTGTACTGCTTCAGATCGAGCTGCAAGCGCTGATATTGATCGGGAGATCCTGCACTCGTGAATAGTTGTCGCATTTGATAATCAACAGTTTCTGAAACGCCAGACATCATGATGTCTAAGACAGGAGCAACCCAGCCAAGTTTTCCCCAGTTTACAGCTTCGGAGTAGTGATATGGCTTGTCAACTTCTCCTGTTCCAAGTGAGAGAACTTTCAAATCGGATACTTTTAATTGAGGGTTTGCATTAAAAGCCTCAACACAAGCACAAATAGCAGGGTTGTTGGCAAAAACGCCTCCATCAATGAGCGGATAGACCTGTCGATCGAGAGAAGAAATATTGGCGGGTTCAAAATAGGTTGGTGCCGCGGAGGTTGCACGGGCAACGTCGCGCAGATAGAAATCCCATCCAATACCTTTTTTTGCGACATCAGCACTGTTGAAAAATCGGGCTTGCCGGCGTGTAATATCGTATGCTGTGATCAGACAGGGTTTAAGCAAATCGCTCAACTTCAGATCTGCGAAGTAGCTGTTCAGGATTTTTTCAAGCGCATCTGCCGAGTATTTCTCATCGTTTAAGCCGCCAAGAGATTGAATGCTTTTAAAAACAGAAACATCGAAAATGTTATCGCCGTTTTGAAGATAGAGGTCGACTGCCTGCGGTGCGGAAAATTTTGGCCTGTCCGTCTTTTTATCGGGGCAAAGGTAGAGGCAGGTCAGGATTCCGCCTGTACTGGTTCCGGCAATCAGATCAAAGACATCCGCAATGCGCATGTCTGGCCTGCCGGAGATTTGCTGAAGCTTTTGTTCAAGCGCAATGAGGACTTCTCCGGGAATAATACCACGGATACCACCGCCGTCGATAGACAGGATTCGCATAGGTTGCAGTTTCAATAGTGTTTGAAAGTTTCAATTGTCAGAAAAAAGTCTGGAACAGTTCGGAAAAGCGTGTGAAACGATACACGGAACTAATGAACTACAGAGGGGGTGGAGCAGATACTTTTGCTGGCAACAACTTTGGGGAAAAGTGATGCTATTACTCGGCAACAGCAGTGCCGATGTGGTATAAATGTAAAATAAATCTTGTCGCCGTCAAATATTTTTTTCAACTGATGACCTGGGGGCTCTGGCTGTTTCAGTTTGTTTTTTGGTCGAGTGAGTGGCTCGTGGCAATCATGGCGGCCTTTCGTGCCGGATAGAGGCTTACTGCGAGGCAGAGCATGACGCCGGTTAAGCCTACGATGATAAAATCATTGAGGTGCATGCTGACTGGATAGGCTGGAATGATAAACGCACTTTTGGAGGGCAGCTGTACTATGCCGTAGAGGTCTTGAAGTTTGCAGACACTCCATGCAATGACTATGCCTGCAGTGGTGCCGGCGAGTCCAGTCATGCCACCCTGAATGATAAATATTGACATGAACTGTGGCTTTTCAAGGCCCAGGCACCTGAGATAGAAAAGCTCGCGCTGTTTGTCGATGGCGGTCATAGCCAGTGCTCCTGTGAGGCTGAGTGCCGCTACGAGAATAATAAGCATCAGGACGCTGAAGCTAACCCATTTTTCGAGCTGCATCACCGTGAATATGTTGCTGTATTTTTCTTCGAGTGTCCGGATTTTCCAGGTGGCTTTCATGGGACTTTTGGCCAGCCACTGCCTCAGACTCGCTGTGAAGGCGTTACGGGAACAGCCGTCCTTCTGGCTGATGTCAATGCCTGAATACTCTCCCCTTCCAAGCAGCAGAATTTTCTGGGCAAACCGGTCTGAGGTCAGCACATAACGATCGTCAAATATTTTCTGGAGGGAAAACAGAGACGAGACCGTGGTTTCAGGGATGCCGAGCATCGGTATCAGGTAGGGCTGCGACAGGGATTCAAGACCTAAGGAGATCAGTTCCGGGCTGAAAATTTTAACCTGTTTTGATACATAGAGGTTTGTCCTGTACGCTAACAGCTCGCCTGCTGCAATGGTTTCGGGAGCGAAATAGGGGTGTTTTGCATGAGTCTTTTGCATCAGGCGGCGGTGAGCCCGGTCGCTGAGTCCTTTAACAACGACCAGTTCGCTTTTTTCCCCGCTTCCCATAATAGCCTCACCTTCGGCAAAGGGTTCAGCGCCTCCGACACCTTCAAGTGCTCTTATAGCCTGGAGAAGAGTGTCGGATACAGCTATTGTTCTGCCATTTACGGGAACAATCTGAGCCGGACTGTCGATGGTGATAAAGAGATCGCGCGCAAGTTTTTGAAATCCGTTCAATACACTCATGACCACAAGGAGTGTGCTGACGCCAAGAACGATTCCGGCCAGACTTATTGCCGAGATGACATTAATAACCCTGAAGCGTTTTCGGGCAAAGCTAAAACGTCTCGCGATCCATAACCCTGTTTTCATATCATCGTCGATACCATTGATTTCCTGCTACCGGTCATTATTGAGATTTATGGTTCAATTCGGGTCATTTTAAAGACCTCCTTATCGGCTATCATGCCATGAACAGCCTTTGCGTGGGCTTTGTAATGGTCGGTTTGCAGGTGGTTGTCGAGGCTGGCGGGATTTTCCCATGTTTCGTAAAAGACAAAAACTGAAGAGTCTTCGGTATCCTGGTGGAGAATATAATCGATGCAACCATTTTCCTGCCTGGTAGGCACTATAAGGTTGAGAAGCGAGCTCTTAAGGCTCGACTGGAACTCTTTTTTTGCAACAACTTTTGCGACTACTACGAGTTTTGACATGGTTCAATTTTTTTAATAACAATTGTTGATACCCAATTTCAATGCTGATGCCCTTTTCCGACAGAAAACGCGTTTGGAGAGAAGCGGTCCGACACTATGGAACCCTTGAGCGGTATCATGATAAAAGCATGGCTTATGCCCACCTGTTGTGCTTTATTCTATCATTCGAGAGTCTTTCGGCCGGTATTGATGGTTTTTCTTCAGCCGGATGTCCGATAGCCATTATTGAGGCAACCTTTATATGTTCCGGCAGACCAAGCAGTTCCTGAATACGGGCTTCGGCTGTCTTTTCATCATTGTATGGGCGGTTGCGGATCTGGATCCAGCAACTGCCCAATCCTAATGACGCTGCTGTCAGCTGGATAATAATTGCCGCGATGGAGCAATCCTCAATCCAGATATCCGTTTTAGTGCTATCGCCACACACAATAATTGCGAAGGGTGCGCTTTTCAGGAATGCTGAGCCATACTGTTTTGATTCAGAAAGCCCGGCAAGCAGGTCATCATCATCAACGAGAATAAATTCCCATGGATGAATACCTTTTCCTGATGGTGAACGGAGCGCTGCTTCGATGAGGGTTTGAATGGATTCAGGGGATATTTTTTCGTCGGTGAATTTTCTTATGCTGCGGCGTTTGCGTAATAGTTCAATCATGGGGCGGCCAGTGTTGTTTGTTTCGTTCGAGCAGATTCTGCCAATTGTGTTTTTCAAAAAACATGGTATACGGCAAGGCAAAAGAAAAGAGATCATTTTCGGCTTCACTGAACGGAATAGTGCCTATGGTATAACGGGTAAACAGTGCTGGTTTACCTTTTGATGCAGTCTCCTCTTTTTTTTATTGACAGGAAGTGATCAATAGATCTTCTGATATTTAGTGATTAATTGCAGAATAGCCAACTATCAAGTTGCGTTGATGTTACAATTTATTGTCAAGGGGGTTCTGTGCGATGCAAACTACTCATGCATTCATGTATCAGTGGCGTAATCTTTATTATTTCCTTCGCGTTATGTATACTTTTGATATAATCATGATGTTTCTTTTATACCCTAATATTTGAGTTCGACCCTAAAAAAAGTAGACTGAACAAGGAAAAACAAGGAATTGATTTTTTCGAAGCTCAGGCGCTGTGGGAAGATGAATATCTCGTTGAGATACCTGCGAAAACAATAGGTGAAAATCGATGCATTGTGATTGGAGCCATTACGGGTAAATGCTGTTGAAGATATCACGAGCCACCTTGACCTCAACAGTGCTCACCGGGTCAAACAGCAGCATAAACGTGTAAATGTTGATTTTCCGGTGTGGATGATCGAGTCACTTGAAAAAAGAAGCAAAGCGGCTTGGCGTATCACGTCAGTCAGTGATAAAAGTGTGGCTTGGCGAACGCTTAATGATAGCATGAAATATGTTTTACACGTTCCTGACACAGGGAATCATATCCGCCCATAGTTTCGCCCGCAACCCCTTATTTTCTTAGAGGCCGGAACAACCAATACTGGACAGAACGATTAGCCTGCATCCTGGCGGCGGCAGTATGGATTGATTGTAACGATAGTGGTATCTAATCTGCTGCTGCACTGAAGACCGTTATACGGTTTCGTCCTTCCCTTTTTGCCTGGTACATTGCTTCATCGGCATGCTTCATCAAGGTTCGTTCGTCTTCTCCGTGATCGGGGAAAAGGGCGATTCCGATGCTGCAGGTGCTGTTGATGCCATGTCCTTCAATGTCGAAAGGCTGAAGCATTACGTTTCTGATCTTTTCGGCAATGCATACTGCATCGGGCAGTGCAGCTATTTGCGGCAGCAGCACCACATACTCATCACCTCCAATGCGGGCAATGGTGTCTCCGCTTCTTCGCAGGACCCCAAGCATGCGGGATGCTACCTCTTTAAGGAACAGGTCTCCTATCTGGTGTCCCAGTGTGTCGTTAACGGTTTTGAATCTGTCGAGATCAAGAATAAACAGTGCCGCTCTGGTGGTGTTGCGACGGCATTGGGCAATGGCAAGGGATAAGCGATCTGAAAGCAGACGGCGGTTCGGCAGGCCCGTCAGAGAGTCGTGCATGGCAAGATTTTCAATGATATAATGCTGTAATTCAAGTAATTTATGCTCATCATCGGTAATCTTTTTAGCGATGACATCCCACGCCACATTGCCGAGCATACTAACTATTTTGGTATCATTCTCATTATAGTCGATTAGCTTGTTGCCGACACCAATGAGTGCAACAACCTTATCGTTGCGAAAGACCGGAACTACCGCTTCACGCCAGATTTCCGCATGCCCTTCCGGCATACCCTTGCGATCCTTGATTGAGGCATAATCATTATGGATCACGGCTCTTCGCCTGCGCACGGCATCGGCCCATATCCCTGCTGTATTTATGGGATAATGATCGTCAGGTATTGCCACCTTGCACATGTTTTTTAAGGTGTTGGTCGAAAAGCCCTGCAGAGAGAGGGTCATGTCGTTCTCGTTGACATAGTGCATAAACCCGATCGAGCTCCCAGTCAGCCTTTCAGCTTCATCAATGGTCATCTGCATCAGCTCTTTTACCGTTTTCAACGATACCATTTCAAGGATTGAGAGATGGAATGCGTTAGCTTGCTCGAACTGCTGGCGATCAGTGATATCATTAATGATCGCATAGATAAGGGGTGTATCGCCTACCCCTATCCTCGTAGCAAATACCTCCACATAACGGGTTAATCCATCCGCCCTGCGATGGGAGGAAATAAAGTGTCTCTGCTCGCCCGATACGGCTTTTTGCACTTTATCCTTCATCTCATCAGGTGGGAGAGTATTGATATCTGGCAATCTCATGTGGCGAAGCTCTTCACGCGTCCACCCGTAAAAATCAGCTGCGGAGCGGTTTGCATCAATGATGCTCAACGTAACAGGGTCGAAGATGAGAATAACGGCGATATTGCCTTCAAACATCTCCCTGAACTGCAGCTCACTTTTTTGCAGAGCCACTTTACCCTCTTTCTGTCTCTTTTCCATATCCATGGTATCGAGAGCAAAGGAGATATCCCGTCCGATCTCCTCAAGCAGATGAAGCTCATCCGGGTCAAAATACTCCACATGTGTGGAATAGAGATTGATGACGGCAACGATAACTCCGTTCTGCCGGACAGGAACGGCGGCGGCGGAATTAAACCCTAATGAGCATACCTCTCTGCAACACTCCTGCATGGCGGGGTCTGTCTGAATGTTTTTGCAGCACGTAACGTTTCCTGATTCCACTGCAGATGCTATGATGCCCTTATTGCCGGCTGCCTCTTTGATGTTTATCGCTGAAGGCGTAACGGAGCCTTGTTCTTTACTATCAGCACATGCCGGCGTAACAAGACCGGTTTCGTGGTCATAGAGTCCAATCCATGCCAGTTCGAACTTGCCGTATTCCACTACCACATGGCAGATAGTCTTTAAGAGTTCGTCCTGCTCCTTAACATGCACAATGACCTCATTGACCTGAGCGAGCGTTGAATACATAGAGCTTAAACGACTGATCTTCAATTCGTTTTCGGTGCGACGGGTGATATCGCGCGTCACTTTGGTAAATCCGATGAGCTGATGATTTCCATCATAGATCGCCGTGATGATAACATTGGCAATAAAGCGCGATCCATCTTTGCGCACCCGCCAGCCGGTATCTTTAACCCTGCCCTCTGAAACAGCACGCTGAAACAAACGAGCAGGCTTGCCGGATTTTTTATCTTCATCAGCATAGAAAATCGACATGTGCTGCCCTATAATTTCTTCTGCTTTGTAGCCTTTCAGTTGTTCAGCCCCTTTGTTCCAGCTGATTACCACTCCCTGTGGATCAAGCATAAAAATGGCATAGTCTTTCACTCCATCCACCATCAGCCGGAAATGCTCTTCGCTCACTCGCAGTTTTTCGGTGTAGTCAAGCAACGATGCAGTGCGACTTGCAACTCGCTGATCCAGTTCGTTGTTGAGTTGACGGAGTTTCTCCGATTCCTGTTTTCGTGCACCGACTTCACGGTTGGCGATGCTAAATGAGAGCAAGAAAAGCAATAAACTCAAGGTACCGCCACTCAATATTGCAGTAACCATGTTCTGCAAGTCTGCTACAGCCGAGGAGGACTGCTGCTGAAGAAGCACTCCTTCCCTCTGTTTCATTGTTTCAATCAAAGGGCGAATCTCTGACATCGTTCTGTTGCCGACACCGGTTGCTGCCCACGCTTTGGCGGCGTCAAAACCTCGCTGCTTTTGCAAGGAAACCAGTGTCTGCAGAAAGAGAATTTTTTTGGTCACCAGGGAGTCAAGCGTTGCCATGTTTCGCTGCTGGACGGAGTCTTCATCGCACAATTGATGCAGTTCCCGGAGATGGCGCTTCAGGCCGTCAGGAGCTACAGCGCTTAAATAGGGGTCGAGATAGTGCTCTTCGCCGGTAATAAGGTAAAGGCGAGGGCCTGTTTCAAGTTCGTTCAGGAGTATAAGGATAAGGTCAAGCGTGCCCTGTGTTTCGATCGTACGGTTGACCTTCCGGTCGCTCTCGATGAGCGAACGAAAACGGAAGTAAATAGCACTGTTTGCCGCCAGAATGATGATGATGGCGAGAGCAAAAGAAATTCCGGAAAGGTTGCGTTTAAAGAACGGTATCATAGATGGACAGAACGGTTAATGGCCCTCTTTCTCGTTCAATTTTACAGTCCCCTCAAGATCAGCAAGGGCATAGTAAATGACAGTATATGGCAAACTGGCATTCTTACTGTCGTAATATACGCGAAATATATATGATAATTACAACACGATACTTTCTTTGTTGGATTTTCCTGTTGGTATTGGCAATTTTTTGCTGCACTTCAGGTCCTTGGCCGGTTGGTGCGGTGATGCACAATCAGCAGGGGGGGCAGAATACGTTTTTTGCAGTTTACCAGAGTTCTGAATATATTGCGAAAAAAAAATAAACACCATAAACTGTGAGAGTGCCCCCACATGGCCCAAACATCGCACAGCAAAAAAACGACAAACACTTCAGCGTTACACTCATCACCCGAAGAGCTCCAGAAACCATCACAAACGGATACCGCAAATTTTTCTTCTTCTCCTGAAGAAATGCACTTGATGCACCATGACTGCTCTGTTTATCAGATCGAACTGGAACGACTGTCACGTGCGCTTTTAGCGACCAATAAATGCAATCAGGCAGTGATTCATACCTCTGATGAAACTGAATTGCTGCAAAAGATTTGCAACATCATGGTTGAAGTTGGCGGCTACCAGATGTCATGGGTTGGTTATGCTGAAAATGATGAGACAAAAAGTGTCTCTGTTGTGGCAGAGGCAGGGTTTGTCGGTGATTATAATCAGCATCATACACTCTCCTGGGCTGATGTTCCGCAAGGGAGAGGACCCGTAGGAATATCAATACGCACGGGTCTGCCGTGTGCTGTTAATCATATACTTAGCGACCACCATTTTGAACGATGGCGTGATGATGCGAAACGTCATGGTTTTGCATCACTTCTTGCTTTGCCGCTAAAAACTGAAAAAGGTACCTTTGGTGTTTTGACTATCTATTCGCAAAATCCAGATGCCTTTAATGCAATGGAGACCGAATTTCTTGTTTCGCTCACTGATAATCTGGGATATGGAATAACCATGCTGCGTAGCCGGAAGGCAAAGCAGCGAGCAGAAAATGAACTGAAGCAAAGTGAAGAGCGTTTCAGGATGCTATTTGAAGGACATTCTGCAATCATGCTGGTCATAGAGCCAGAAACCTTAAAAATTACTGATGCCAATCAGTCTGCAGCAGAATTTTATGGCTGGTCTATTGAAGAGCTTAAGCGCATGTGCATTGATCAGATCAATCTTGACTCACCTGAAATCCGGAAGGGTAATCTGGATAAATTCAGGACAATGCCTCAAAACCGCTTTATCTTTCGTCACCAGAGAGCAGACAGTTCCATTCGCGAAGTAGAGGTAGCAAGTAATCTTATTGTTATTCAGGGTAAAGAACTTTTTTATTCCATCATTAACGACATATCCGAACGCAAAAAGGTAGAAGACGCGCTGAAAGAGAGTGAAGAGCGTTTCAGGATGCTGTTTGCAGGGAATTCGGCCGTCATGATTCTCGTTGATCCTGCAACAGGCATTATTATTGATGCCAACCAGGCTGCAGCTGACTTTTACGGATGGCCGATTGTGGTGCTGAAGCAAATGAACATTAACCAGATCAATACCCTTACCCCGGAAGAAATCACCCGCGAACTGAATAAATGGGAGTCGCTTAACCAAAGGCACTTTTCATTTCCTCACCGCAGAGCCGATGGTTCTGTCCGTGATGTTGAAATTTTTGCCAAGAAAATAGAGATACATGGCAAAGAGCTTATCTACGATATTGTTCACGATATCACCGAACGAAAGCAACAGGAAGAGGCACTGAAGAGAAGTGAAAAACAGTTCAGGTCAATGTTTGAAGATCATTCTGCCATAAAATTACTTATAGACCCTTATACGGGCAAAATCATTGATGCCAATAATGCAGCCGCGGACTTCTACGGATGGTCAGTTGCAGAACTTCGCACAATGCTTATACAGGAGATCAATACACTCTCCGCTGAAGAGGTTATCGGTGAAATGGAAAAAGCAAGATCGACAGGCAAAAAACAGTTTTCATTTCGGCACCGCAGGGCCGATGACTCTATTCGTGATGTGGAGGTGTTCAGCAACGTAATCGAAATCGAAGGAAAAGACCGCTATTATTCAATTATTCATGACATTACCGATCGCAAACAGGCTGCAGAGGAGGGTGAGCGAATAAAATCGGCGTTTCTCAGCAATGTGAGCCACGAATTACGATCTCCGATACATGGAATAATGGGCTTGTCGGATTTGCTGAAAGAGCGTGATGTAACCAAAGATCAACAGTTGCAATATATCTCCCTTATCCATCAAGGAAGCGAGCGTCTGCTGCATCTCGTCAACGATCTCATCGATATTTCACGTCTTGAGGCCGGGGGGATAAAGCTGCTGATAGAAGAGACGCCGATCAACAAGCTCATTCGGGATCTTCATGCCTTTTTCGAAGTCCAAACCATCAAAAAGGGATTGCATTTTTACTGCACGACAGGACTTGATGACCATGAAAGCGTCATTGAGAGCGATGGTTTAAGAGTAAGCCAGATATTGACAAACCTCATTTATAATGCTCTGAAGTTTACGACTTCGGGAAGCATTCATATCGGTTATACCAGAAAGGAGAGCATGCTTGAGTTTTATTGCGTTGATTCAGGATGCGGGATTCCTGAAGCTATGCAAGAGAAGATTTTCGATCGATTCCATCAGGTTGATAACCGCGCAATCGGGGACAGCGAAGGGGCCGGTCTGGGACTGAACATTGCGAAATCATTGACTTCACTGCTTGGCGGCACTATCGGTGTCGAATCGGAAGAGGGCAAGGGAAGCAGGTTCTTTTTCACGCTGCCCTATAATCATCCAGACACAGTACTCTCTCCGATTACACAGGAGCCGGCCACAGCTGCTGAAGGGATAACAATTCTGCTGGCTGAAGATGACATGGTGAGCGATCTTCTTATGAAAGCGATTCTGAACAAGGAAAACATAACCGTCATATCGGCCGATAACGGCCTGGCTGCCGTAGAGCTGGTGGCAAATCATCCGGAAATCAATCTGGTCCTTATGGACATCAATATGCCGGTGATGAACGGTTATGATGCAACATGCCGGATTAAACAGCTCCGACCTGAACTACCGGTTATCGGACAGACGGCATATTCCTCACTTGAAGAGCGGGAAAAAGCTGAAAAGGCCGGATGCGACGGCTTCATCACCAAGCCAATCAACAAGAGTGAGTTGCTCGGCCTAATCCAAACCCTGTTACACTCCGGGCATCAGTAAGGAGTGGGCAGTGGGTGGTGAGCAAGGGAACAATGGAATGGTGAGGAATGAAGAGAGCAGGCCCGATCGCCTGCCCGTATGTAAGGGTTTTTGTGGAGAACTGTACGTTATGAATGTCGTCCCCTAGATTGCGCCAATAAAAGATTTTTGCCAAGCTCCAAGACACTTTGGGCTCAGCCATGCGCCATAGCTTTTTTATTTACTGTGAATCGGAACTGGGAGTATACCCCAGCAGTCAGTATTTCTCTCTGGAATTTTTTCAGATTACAAAATAATGTCATAACCCAGCCCGAGGATGACAAGAAGGGAGGAGTTGCAGAAATGAAAAAAGCACCTTATGGCGGAAGCATAAGGTGCTTTTTTTGCAACAGGGTGAGAGGCTTACTTTTTAGGAGTAACCGATGCAGTTGAACCCTGGTATACCTGGGTAACTGTGGTTGATGCGTTACCGACAAGACCGGTTGCTGTTTTGGTGATAGGCTCAATTACTGATCCAGCTGTTTTAATGATCGGTTCGATTACTGATCCGGCTGTTTTAATAACTGCGCCTGCGAGCTCAACAATCTGCTGGCAAAGTGTTCCAATGGTCTGGAAATAGTTGTTGAGAGCTACAGTGAACTCGTTGTTTGTCAGGTTTGTCATGATGGTTTTTTGTTTTGATTGTTTGATCAGATGATTTAAGAAAAGAGACAGGTCTGAATTATTATATATTTTGCAAGTTATAACATTTTAAACAATTACTTTAATAAATAATTATGCATGCAAACTTTGTTGCCGTTGAGCTGAACCATGGCTTATGTAACACACCATGATTACCGCGTTATCACGATCCAATTATCACGGATTCACTGGATCACCTTTGCTGATATTCCTTATGATTACTCCCTGCCGGTAATGTACAATGAGATGAAACAGTTGTATCCGGAAGGGTTTATTATTCGTGGCTGCAGTGTTCCAATGGCAGAATATTTAGCTGCATGCAATTGCATGTCGGTAAAAACCGGAGCTGAAGCCGTACTTGATCTTCAGGGAGCGCATCTTGAACATCCATCTGTTGCCGGACCTACCAGCAGGGCACTGAAACGGGGTTCTGTTATTGAGGTTGACATGCATGAAGCGAACCGGCTGTTATTTGAGGCTTTTCGACAGGAAACGCGCCATGCCGGCAAACCGCAGTTGCAACATGTTTTCAGGGCCGGGCCTTCGGCTTCATGCCGGTGCTTTGTTTTTTGTGCGTCATCAGGCAAATGGCTTGCAGCAATGACCCTGTCTGCAAGAGGAGAAATGGAAGTACATACAGAGGTGATGCTGAAAAGCCATGTCGCTTCTGCCGATATCATGGAAGGACTTATTGCAGGCATGTATACAATACTTCGGGCTGAGGGAATAAAAGAGTGGAGTCTTGGGGAGGTTCCTTTTTCAAACTGGCTGCAAAGTCCAAAGGAAGAGCTGACACCACTGGAGCGCCTCATGGTTTCAATGGCTTCACTGTGGAGGCATGCCTATAACTTCGACGGTTTGTACCGCTTTAAAAACAAGTTCAAGCCTGAATGGCGCCCTGTGATGCTTTGCAGCAATACTGAACTTTCACTGCTTACACTTACAGAGCTTGCGATGGCAATGGGTTTTGCCGATCTCATGCTTTACACTTCAGCCACAGTGCTGAAGGAGTGGTTTCTGCCGGGATGGGGCCGCTGAAGGGATTTCATCCTTATTTACTTATTGGTGGACTTTTTCCCGATAAATTTGTTCAGGGCAATGACAATAAAAACACCTCCAAAGAAAAAAACTACCGGGGCAAACACGGTCGTGTATTTTAGTAAATCTGGCATATTTTGTTGTTGTAATGTCGGGCAAAGGTGTTAATGGGATGAAGCTAAGAAATTTATAAGAATTTCTTCTTAACCTGTCAGCAATTTTTTCCGTAAACACATAATGCCGAGCCGGAACCCGACGTTCCCGGAAAAAGGCAGTTGCAAGCTTTGAGAGGTAAAAACGAGTTGGTTTTTTCTCTCTCAATTATTAACATTGAACTTTTGAGTAAAATCGGCGAATTTAACTGTACTCTTTTTATTCTTCAGTGCCTGTTATCGAACTCAAAGTACCGTCATATTCTTTTGAATTTTTTTCGTTAATGCGAACTTATCCACGGCCTTTTTTATGCGCATTCTAACATTCACCGGTAAAGGCGGTGTAGGCAAGACAAGCGTTTCTGCGGCTACGGCTGTCCGTTTGTCGCAGCTTGGCTATCGTACCCTTGTGCTCTCGACCGATCCGGCTCACAGTCTTTCGGATTCCTTTAACCTGACCCTTGGTGCAGAGCCGACAAAGATCAAGGAAAACCTTCATGCCATTGAGGTTAACCCATACGTAGACCTTAAGGAGAACTGGCAGTCCGTTCAGAAGTTTTATACAAAAATCTTTATGGGTCAGGGCGTTTCAGGGGTCATGGTCGATGAAATGACTATTTTGCCCGGAATGGAGGAGCTGTTTTCCCTGTTACGGATCAAGCGCTATAAAGCATCGGGACTCTATGATGTGCTTGTGCTTGATACTGCTCCTACCGGCGAAACCTTGAGACTTCTCTCCCTGCCCGATACCCTTGCATGGGGCATGAAAGCCGTGAAAAATGTCAATAAATATCTTATCAAGCCGCTGAGCAAGCCTCTTTCGAAGATGGGCGATAAAATCGCGTTTTATATACCACCGGCAGATGCCGTTGACTCAGTGGATCAGGTTTTTGATGAGCTGGTCGATATCCGGGAAATCCTTACGGATAATGAAAAATCGACGGTGCGTCTGGTCATGAATGCGGAAAAAATGTCGATCAAGGAGACCATGCGGGCATTGACCTATCTGAATCTTTACGGGTTTAAGGTCGATATGGTGCTTGTTAACAGATTGCTGGATACGAAAGAGAACAGCGGGTATCTTGAACAGTGGAAGAGTATTCAGCAGAAGTACCTTGGTGAAATTGAGGAGGGGTTCTCTCCCCTGCCGGTAAAAAAGCTCAGGATGTACGAAAAAGAAATTGTCGGACTTCAGTCGCTTGAGCTGTTCGCTAAGGATATGTATGGCGATACTGATCCGTCCGAGATGATGTATGATGATCCGCCGATCAAGTTTGTGCGTAACGGCAATGTCTATGAGGTCCAGTTGAAGCTGATGTTTGCAAATCCGGTCGATATCGACGTCTGGGTGACCGGTGATGAGCTCTTTATTCATATCGGCAATCAGCGTAAAATCATAACGCTTCCGATAAGCCTTACGGGCCTTGAGCCGGGAGAGGCTTTTTTCAAGAACAAATGGCTTCATATTCCTTTTGATCTTAACAGGCATGATCAGAACCACAAACACAAGGATTATGACAAGGTGATGAACTGAACGATTTTAACTGTGACTGTGTTTAGTGATCTCAACCGATGTAAACAACGAACTCAAGCATGGACCATCAGGAATTTCCTTGTATGAAATCCCTCAACATTCTGCTTATCGCCCCCAAAGGGAAAAAAGATTCGAAAACAAACCAGAAACCGTTATTTAATATGGCTATAGGTGTTCTGGTGAGCCTGACTCCGGAACAACACCATATTGAAATTGCTGATGAACATTTTGGCGACCCGATCAATTATGACGGGAACTACGATGTAGTCGGCATAACGTCGCGAACGATTGATGCAACAAGAGGGTATGAAATTGCGGATGGGTTCAGGAATAAAGGGACAAAAGTCATTCTCGGCGGATTGCATGTTTCGTTTAACAGTGAAGAGGCAAAAGCGCATGCAGACTGCATTGTTTGCGGCGAAGCAGAGAACCTTTGGCTGACCGTTCTTGAAGATGTTGCTCTAAACCGCTTAAAACCTCTCTACGACTCCAAAGACTTTCCTCCGGTCAAGGAGATCATACCCATTGATTATGAACGTATTGCCAAAGCTTCAAAACGGGAAAAAGTTGACGGAACAAAGTCTATTCCTCTTTATATAACCCGCGGCTGTCCTTTTGAATGCTCTTTCTGCGTTACCCCGAATTTTACAGGAAAACTCTATAGGACGCAAAAACCTGAAGAGCTCAAAAAACAAATTGAAATCGCAAAACAGGTTTTTTTCAAGCCAAAGGGAAAGTCATCGAAACCATGGTTCATGCTGACTGACGAAAACCTTGGTGTCAGCAAAAAGAAGTTATGGGAGGCTCTGGAGCTGATTAAAGAGTGCAATATCAATTTCAGCGTTTTTTTCAGCCTTCCCCTTCTTGAAGACAAGGAGACAGTAAAAAAGCTTGTAGAGGCTGGCTGTATAATGGTGCTTGTCGGGTTTGAATCGATCAATCAAAGCACCCTTGAAGCCTACAATAAGGGGAGTGTCAATTCAGCAGATAAATTTTCGCGACTGATTAATGAGTGTCGTCAGGCGGGACTGAATGTTCAGGGTAATTTTCTGGTCAATCCGGAGCTTGACAGTTTTGAAGATATGGATAACCTGGTGAAGTTTGTCGGCAATAACGGTATTTTCATGCCGATTTTTCAGATAATTACACCGTATCCAGGAACATCCATGTACCGGGAATACAGGAATAAGGGATGGATTACCAGCGAAGACTGGGATATGTATAACGCAACGAATATTGTTGTCCGTTCGCAGAGATACGACCCGAAGGAGTTTCAGCATAAATTTATGACAAGCTATTACAAGGTCTATTCGTGGAAAAATATTGTCAACAGGGTAAGGCGCAATCCTTATAAGCTGCTTAACCTTATAACCAGTCTGGCATTCAGAACAAACCTCAGGGAACAACTGGGTGCGTTCGAGCGGGATAATAAGATTGATATTTGAGGGGGAATGGGGCTAAACTGTACGTTATGAATGTCGTCCCCTAATTCAGGTGGTGAGGGCGGTTCCGGGTTTCAGGGAGGCTGCTATGCGGGCAGGGATGAAGGCGAAGAGAAGGGTGAGGGCTATGACGGCGATGGATACCAGTGCATAATCGAGGGGATCGATAAGCAATGGTACGTATTTGATGAAGTAGCTTTTTTCGGGGAGGGTGATGAGGTGAAAGCGCAATTCGAAGAGAGTGAGTGAGAGTGCAAGGATATTGCCTGCTGCAATGCCGGAGAGTGAAATAAGAAGGGCCTGGGCCATAAAAACAGTACTGATTTTGCCGGGTTCAAGGCCGAGAGCGCTGAGCATGCCTATTTCGCGTGTTTTTTCGATGATGAGCACCAGAAGCGTGGAGATAATGTTAAAAACGGCTACGATGGTGATGGTTACTATGAGCAGCGGGGTTATGTTTTTTTGAAGTTTGAGCCATTCAAAGAGATTGGCGTACCGTTCAAAAACCGTAAAGCCATAAAACGGAGATCCGAGAGACGCTGTCACCTCTTTTAGTGTTTGCGGGAGCAGCGGCAGTTTGTGGACGTTGGCATCATAACCGCTTATCATCATGGGGTTAAAGCGCTGTTGAAGCTGTTTCAAGTCAGAGATCACAACATAATCATCAAATCCTTCCTGCAGGCCTGTGTCGTAAATACCGCGTATGACTCCCACCTCAAGATCAAGGGATGAGAAGAGGTCTACAATGCTTTTATTGCCGGCAATCAGTTTTGCTCCTGAAGCGTTTGTTCCAAGGCCGACAAGCATGACCTTTTTACCTACGGTGAGACCGAGGTTTTCGGCAAGGGTCTGGCCGGCGTAGAGGGCTATTCCTTCGTTTTTCTGAGCCTCTCCAAATGGCCCGAGGTTCCCGGCCTTGAGGAATTTTTTCAGAAAAACCTGCTGCTGCTGTTCATTGATTCCTTTGACAATAACCGGCTTGCTGCGATAGGCTTCGCCGTTTGTTGCTGTGCGGCTGCGAAGAACAAAGCTTTTTTCGAGAAACGGCGTTACGCTGGAGACGTTGGCATTATCGGTAACCTTGGCCAGTTCAGAGCGGCGCTCCTGAAAAAGCTGCTCTTCAGGGTGACGGATCTGCATATGAGCACTGAAGCTGATCAGCTTGTTTTCGACACTGCCGGCGAAGCCTTTGACGATGGAGAGTGTCAGAATAAGGGCGGCAGTTCCTACGGCTATACCAATAACCGCCACCATGACGATAAAGGTCGGTTTTGATGCCGATCGTTGTTTGAATGCAAAGCGTCGTGCAATGTAGAACTCAGGTTTCATCCTGCTTTACCTATGGAGATTTATTTCAAAATAATAGTCCTCTCAAAAGACCTGTACGGGGCCAGAGAGCTTTTTTCAAAGGCTTTCTGGCCTGAACTGGTGAGCCATGAACCAAATCCTGCTGCAAGAGCATCACCGGAATAATAGAGATAGTAAACGGTTGTCACAAGAGGATAGCGCCCTTCGAATATATTTTGCTGTGTGGGCAGGAAAGAACGGGAAGCGTCGGAATTTTTTGACAGAGGAATGATTCTAATCTGCTTGTCTATTGTCCCTTCGTCAAGCGCGCCATTAAGCGATGAGCGGAAGAGCAGGCCAATCGCCTTGGTATCGGTGGCAATCCTTTTAACAAGCTCAGTTTCATTGATAGAGCCGCGGGCGTGAATGTCTTTTTTGCTTATCCCTATGCTTGCAGCAAAAACGGACTGAAGGCGGTAATCATCGGCTACCAGGAGAGGAGTCGTACCGACAATCTCTTTGCCTGAAAAAAGTGTTTTCAGCTCGTTGAGCGAGAGTTTGGTGACGGGATTAAAGCGATTAACAATGCAGACAATGGCATCACGGGCAACCGGTTCGCGCCGAAGAGGAGGATGCAGGGCTGCCAAGAGCGAATCTTCTGCGGTTTCCGGCTCGCCGGTGATCAATGCCGCTCGGGCATTCTGATTCAGGAGATGTTTAAGGGTAGTGCCGGAAGGTGAAGGCATGAGTGTGATTCGGGCATCGGGATAATATCGGGAAAAGCTTTCTAACTGAAGGGTGGCGGTTTCGCCAAGATGGCGGTCGACAGCAAGCGTCATCTTGCCGCTTTTTGCTGTTTCGCCAGATTTTTGCTCCGAACAGCTCATCAACCATATCAAGGTAAGAAACAGCAAGAGAGTGTTGATGGCTTTGCCAAGTGTGCTCTGATATACCTGGTTATGCATTGCAATCCATAGTGATGAATTTGTTATGATGCGCTTTGCCGAGGCTCAACGCTAAGATAGCGAGAAAAAAGATGTTGCCATAAAAAACAACGAGTTTGTCATCATCGGAAAAAAAATTGCCGCCTGCCTTGAAAATCTGACAAAAAAGGTTAATATTTTCACTTTGCTGGATATTTATTCATCACATATTTTTTTGCAGCCGCAAGGCTTTCGTCAATTATCAGAACTCCTCTTACGATGTCTTTATCAGATGGTTTGAAAAAATATCCAGTTTCGATTATCGGTGCTTCGGGCTATTCAGGAGCTGAACTGACAAGGCTGCTCCTTCATCATCCTCAGGTTGAGCTTCGTGAACTTTATGCCTTTTCACAGGCAGAAAAAAACGTTGCAGAGCTCTACCCCGCTCTTGCCTGTGAGAAGGTTTACAAGAGGTATAACGGAGAAACAGAGAGTGACCTATATTTTCTTGCACTTCCCCATGGCGAGGCTCTTCAGATTGTTCCTGACCTGTTACATGCCGGGAAGAGCGTTATTGACCTGTCAGGTGATTTCAGGCTGAAAAGTGTGATCGAACACGAGCAATTTTATAAACAGGTTAAATCGCCCGAGGCCGTCATGACCTACGGTATGCCTGAGCTTTTTTTTGATGAGATACAGAATACAACAGCAATCAGCAATCCGGGTTGTTTTGCGACCAGCATTATTCTTGGTGTTGCGCCGCTGTTTCTCGGCGGTGACAGTTCAGTTAAGGTTCGTGCCGTTAATTGCACTTCAACTTCAGGCATTTCCGGAGCCGGACGCAGCAGCAAAACAGAGCTCTCATTTTCAGAGATGAGTGAAAACATAAGAGCCTACAAGGTTGGGGTGCATCAGCACACTCCTGAAATTATGCAGGCTCTCGGCTGCTCTGCCACCAGTCCGTCGTTTGATTTTACCTTTACTCCCATGATCGGGGCACTGACGAGAGGCATTTACAGCGTTCTTAATGTCCAGCTGGACAATTCTGCTGAGGCAGGCGATATCATGGAGCTTTACAGGAAGTTCTACTGCAATGCTCCTTTTGTGAGGGTACGCGAAACCATGACTGAGGTCAAGCATGTCTATCGAACAAATATGTGCGATATCCATATTGCTCATGCTTCGGCAAGCGGGTCGCTGGTTATTGTGACGGCAATCGACAATCTTTTGAAGGGAGCTGCCGGCCAGGGGGTACAGAATATGAACATCATGCTTGGAATTGATGAAACAACTGGCCTGTCATGATATTATTTTATAACATTTAACGTTTTACACTGCATTGGAGAAACTCAAGAAAGGGCTTAAGGTGATCCATGAGCTTTCTGCCGCAACCTCATGGCCGGCATCAGTGACCCCTATGGCTGCGGAATCGGATGGAACTCATCGATTCTGGCCAACAGGTTTTGCTTCGGGCGCTGCGGCTGCCGGGATTAAATACAGTAACAGAAATGACATTATGCTTCTCTCAGCAGATGTTCCGTGCAGCGCTGCGGCTGTCTTTACCACTAATCTGTGCTGTGCTGCTCCGGTTATGCTTTCGCGGGAACATCTGAGGATGTCGTCTTCTTCGATTCGCGCTATTGTATGCAATAGCGGAAATGCCAATGCGGCTACCGGTGCACAGGGAATGGACGATGCCCGGGCAATGGCGGACGCTGCAGCCTTTGAACTTGCCATCAAGCCTGAAGAGGTGCTTGTGGCTTCAACCGGTGTTATCGGTCAACTTCTGCCGATGGAGAAGGTACTGAGTGGAATTGCTTTGCTGCCATCCTGCATGCAGAGAGAGTCCGTTATTGAAACTGCCGGTGCCATTATGACCACGGATACTTTTCCGAAGTTTTTCACTTTGGAAGTCGAGCTTTCTCAAGGGTGTGTGCGTCTGAGTGGTTTCGGGAAAGGATCGGGGATGATTTGCCCGGACATGGCCACCATGCTTGCTTTTTTTGCTACTGATGCCGCCATAGCTCCCGGCCTGCTGCAGGAGGCTTTAGGGAATGCAAACCGGAACAGCTTTAATGCCATTACGGTCGATGGCGATACAAGCACGAACGATATGGCGGCCATTCTTGCCAGCGGTACGGGCCCGGAAATCACTGCTGACAGTAGGGATTTCCTTTTGTTTTGCGAGGCTCTCGAGGCTTTGATGATTTTTATTGCAAAGCTGATTGTTATTGACGGTGAGGGTGCGACAAAGTTTGTGGAGGTGAGGGTTGAAGGAGCAGAGGATGACCGAGATGCCGAGCTTGCAGCCAGAACAATCGCACAGTCAAGCCTTGTTAAAACGGCCATTCACGGTGAGGATGCAAACTGGGGAAGAGTTGTCGCCGCAGCGGGCCGTTCAGGAGCACGTTTCAATCAGGATGAGCTTGAGCTTTATTTCAATGACCTTATTGTGCTTAAACCGGGTTTCGTTGCTGACTTTTCTGAAGAGGCTGCGGCTGAAATCATGGCAAAAAACTCGTATGCAATCACGCTTCGTCTTGGCAAAGGAAGCGGACATGCAAGGGTATGGACCTGTGATTTGAGCAAGGAGTATGTTGATATCAATGGAAGCTACAGAAGTTGAAACTTCTTTAACCATCAAGAGAACAATTTTTGAATGGAACATTTAGAGTGTCGTGAACTTAAATCGGCAAGGAAGGCTCCTCAGGCTGCTATCGGTCAGGTTCTGATTGAGGCGTTACCCTATATTCGTGAGTTCGAAGGCAAAACCTTTGTGATTAAATATGGCGGCTCGGCAATGAAGGATGCCTGCCTCAAAAACAGTTTTGCCCAGAACGTGACGCTGCTGCGCAAGGTGGGCATCAATGTTGTTCTTGTACACGGCGGAGGCGATGCCATTACGAAAACAGCTGAGAAACTTGGTCTGAGTTCGCGGTTTGTTCAAGGCCGGCGTGTAACTGACCGGGAGATGATTTCTGTTATCCAGATGACTCTTGCCGGGAAGGTAAACCAGGATATTGTACAGCTGATCAGCGAACATGGCGGAAAGGCTGTGGGTGTTACCGGCCTGGATGCGGACACTATCAGGGCCGTGCCTCACCAGAACGCTGAAACACTTGGACTTGTAGGAGATGTAGAGCAGATCAATACCGCCTATATTGACCTGCTGTGCCATGCTGGACTGATTCCTGTCATAGCTCCGATAGGGTTTGACGATAAGGGGAATATCTATAACATCAATGCTGATGATGCGGCAAGCAGTATTGCCATTGCATTGAAAGCTGAAAAACTTATTTACGTCAGTGATGTTGAAGGGGTTCATGTGGGCGAGAGAATTCTGAAAACGATCTGCAAATCTGAGGCTGCTGATTTTATTGAGCAGGGAATTATTTCCGGAGGCATGATTCCTAAAGTGATTTCGGCATTCAATACGCTTGATGGCGGCGTCAGAAAAATTCATCTTATTGACGGAAAATCAACACATTCGCTTCTGCTTGAAATATTCACTCACGAAGGGGTCGGCACCCAGTTTCTTGCAGAGCAGGACTAAGTATTCAATTCTTAAACAGGTAATGGAATGGACGCGGTTAAAAAGCAAGAGTCAGGAAAACGTGATTTTCTCGGATTTTCTCATCTGGACGGCGGTAAAATTATTGAGTTGTTTGATTATTCCCTTTTTATGAAGAAAAAGAGAAAAGAACACCTTTTCAAATCAGACTTTAAGCCGCTGCGCGATAAAACGGTTGCCATGATTTTCAGCAAGCCGTCGTTGAGAACAAGGGTTTCTTTTGAGCTCGGCATTCATGAACTTGGAGGTTATTCAATAAGCCTTGACGGCCATTCAATCGGTCTTGGTTCGCGTGAATCGGTGGAGGATGTTGCCAAGCTTTTGTCGCGTTATAACGACGCCATTGTGACCAGACTGCATGAGCATGACATTATCGAAGGGATTGCAAAGCATGCGTCGATTCCTGTTGTTAATGCTCTTACCGATCTGTCGCATCCATGCCAGATACTGGCTGATGCCTTTACCCTTTACGAACGGTCGCTGTGGAATGACCATATCAAGGTTGTTTTTGTCGGTGACGGCAATAATGTCGCCAATTCATGGATTGAGCTGGCAGGGCGACTCCCCTTTCATTTTGTTCTTGCCTGCCCTGAAGGGTATCCGCCGAATCAGGAGCTGCTTGATACAGCCAGACAGAAAGGAATAAGCCGAATTGAGATTCTGCATGATCCTGTTGAAGCAGCTACCGACGCTGATGTACTCTATACCGATGTCTGGACAAGTATGGGCCAGGAAAAAGAGAATGAGGAACGCCGAAGGATATTTTCGCCTTTTCAGATCAACAGCAGCCTGCTCGCCAAAGCAAAACCTACGGCCGTTGTCATGCATTGCATGCCTGCGCACCGCGGACATGAGATAAGCACAGAGGTTATGGATGGTCCTCAATCGATTATTCTTGATCAGGCCGAAAACAGGCTGCATGTTCAAAAGGCACTTATGGTGAAGCTTTTGAACCATGATGTGTACAGAAAATTTCATTTGACCCATCGGCTGATGAATGCCTCCAAAAAAATCAAGGGCTGAACCCGGGGAGCAAGAATGAACAAGCATGCCCGACAGTTAAAAATAAGAGAGATCTTGCAGCAGAACAGTGTTGGAAATCAGCATGATCTTCTGCAACTTCTCCGGGACTGCGGAATGACAGTGGCTCAGGCAACTCTTTCACGGGACTGTACAGAACTTGGGCTTGTCCGTTCGAAAACGAATGGAAACTACAGGCTCATTTTTCCTGATGATAACGCCGGCAGAATTATTAAAGGCCTTGTCGGTATTGAGGTGCTTGCAGTCAATGCCAATGAAACTGCGGTGATTATCAAAACTCTTCCGGGGAGGGCCCACGGTGTGGGGTCCTATCTTGATCAGTTGAGAAGTCCGCTTATTCTCGGTACTATCGCTGGAGATGATACTGTGCTGCTCATTCCAACTTCTGTAGCGGATATTCCGGCTTTGGTATCATATATTCATAAAAATCTTTCTAAAAACTGATAATTCAATCGTAAACGTATGAGTAAGGAAAAAATTGCAATAGCCTATTCCGGCGGACTTGACACCTCCATCATGATCAAGTGGCTGAAAGACAAGTATGGTGCTGATATTGTTGCTGTTACCGGCAATCTCGGCCAGCAGAAGGAAATTGAAAATCTTGAGTCGAAGGCGCTGTCGACCGGTGCTTCGAAATTCCAGTTTGTCGACCTTCGCAAGGAATTTGTTGAAGAATATATCTGGCGCGCACTTAAAGCCGGTGCGCTCTATGAGGATGTCTACCCTCTTGCGACTGCGCTTGGTCGTCCTTTGCTTGCAAAAGCTATTGTTGATACCGCCATCGCGGAAGGGTGTACCATGCTTGCTCACGGCTGCACAGGGAAAGGCAATGATCAGGTGCGCTTTGAAGTGACGTTCGCTTCACTTGCGCCGCATCTGAAGGTGCTTGCTCCCCTGCGCGAATGGGAGTTCACCTCAAGAGAAGCTGAAATTGCCTATGCCAATGAACACAACATTCCGGTTTCTGCCACCAAAAAGAGCCCTTACTCTATTGATGAAAATATCTGGGGAATCAGTATCGAGTGCGGCGTGCTTGAAGATCCGATGGTTGCGCCACCTGAAGATGCCTATCAGATAACTACCTCCCCTGAGAATGCACCAGACAGTCCGGCTGTTGTGGATATTGAGTTTGAAAAAGGTATTCCGGTTTCGCTTGATGGCAAGAAATTAAGCGGCCTTGACCTTATCATCCGCCTTAATGAGATCGGTGCTGCTCATGGCATTGGGCGGCTTGACATGATCGAAAACCGTGTCGTAGGTATCAAATCGCGTGAAATCTATGAGGCGCCTGCGGCGACAATCCTTCATTTTGCTCATCGTGAGCTTGAACGGCTTACCTTAGAAAAGTCGGTATTCCAGTACAAGAAGAATATCAGTCAGGATTATGCCAACATTATTTACAATGGCACCTGGTTTTCTCCAATGAGAAAGGCGCTTGACGGGTTTGTGAATGAAACACAGAATCCTGTTACCGGTCTTGTACGCCTGAAGCTTTATAAAGGCGGTGTATCGCTACTTGGAAGAAATTCACCGTACTCGCTGTATAACGAGGCACTTGCTACCTACACTGAAGCAGATACCTTCAACCACAAGGCGGCTGCAGGATTTATCCATCTGTATGGCCTTGGCCTGAAAACATTCAGCGAGGTTAATCAAGGAAAATAAGATACCCGTTCACAGCTGCGCGCAGGTCAGCCAAGGGCTTGCGCGTTTGCTTGAATCTGCGAACTCTTACCAACCACTCTATGGACTTACCTGGCCGAGCTGCAGAGCTTTTCGGGAACTCTCCTGCCCTGAGAATGCCAGAGAAAACCTTCTCCTTTGAAGAGTACAATACTCAGGCGGTAAAGATTGCAAACCTGCTCAAGAATACAGGATTTCGTCCAGGCGATATCATTGCTGCTGTTTCGCCAAACACGCCGGAACTTGTTGTTCTTTTGGCCGGAGTGCTGAAAGCTGGAATGGTTGCAGCTCCTATCAACAATCGATTTCCGGAACACCTGCTCAAGGCTACTCTTGATAAACTTCGTCCGCAACTGGTGCTGACCACTGCTGGAGAGCATTTATCGCCCTCTGGTGTCAGAACGGAAACTGTTCGATCAATTATAGAGCGGGCATTAACGTGTCCCGTCCTGGAAGAGATTGAGTTCTGTGAAACAATGGAACGGCCTGTGAGTATTATCCACACTTCGGCAAGCACCGGAGTGGCGAAAGCTGCCGTGCACAGTTTGGCTAATCACTGGTACAGCGCACTCGGCTCCAATGAAAATATCCCTTTCGGCCACGGAGATTGCTGGCTGCTTTCGCTGCCCCTTTACCATGTTGGAGGTTATGCCCTCCTCTTTAGGTCATTGGTTTCCGGCGGATCCATCGCAGTCGGGAGACCCGATGAGAGTATGACGCAGTGTATGCGGATGTTTCCTGTAACACATCTTTCGGTGGTGCCCACACAGCTGTACAGGCTGCTGGCAGATGCAAAAAGTACCGAGCAGCTGTGCCGTCTGAAAGCAGTTCTGCTTGGAGGAAGTCCAGCTCCGAAATCATTGATTGACAATGCCATCCGCCACAAGATACCTCTTTACCTGAGCTACGGTTCAACTGAGATGAGTACCCAGATTGCTACCTCTCCGGGACCAATAACAGGCATGACGCAAGACAGCGGACGGCTTTTGCCCTATAGGGATGTCATGGCTGCAGATGATGGCGAACTTCTTGTGAAAGGGCCATGCCTCTTTCAAGGGTACCTGCTTGAGGGAGATATTAGACCTCAGATCGATAATGAAGGATGGTTCCATACTGCTGATATCGGAAGTGTAGACAAAGAAGGCTGGGTTACTGTCCTGGGCCGAAAGGATAATATGTTTATTTCAGGTGGTGAAAACATTCACCCTGAAGAGATAGAAAAAGCACTGGTGATGATTGATGGTATCAGGGATGCACTTGTCGTACCGGTTTCTGATGATGAGTACGGGCATCGTCCTGCTGCATTTATAGAGACCTTTGAGGATAATAATCCCGATGACGATACCATTACGCTGACGATGAGCATCAGTCTGGGAAAGCTGAAAACACCGGTTCGTTATTTCAGGGTATCGAAGTGGATTACACTGCCTGGATCACAGAAAATCGATAGAGGATGGTATAAAAAAAGTGGTGAACTACACGATATGAATGTCGTCCCCTAATTGCGTCCCCTAATCGGGGAGATCGTCATGGTGCCCGAGGGGAAGTGTCAGCTGCACTGTGGTTCCTTGCATCGGGGTGCTTTTAATGTTCAATTGACCCTGCATCTCTTTGATGATGCGGGATGATATCGATAGTCCAAGTCCGGTGCCTTTTCCAGATTCTTTGGTTGTGAAAAACGGCTGGAGTATGTAGTCGATGTTTTGCTGGCTGATGCCGATGCCGTTATCTTCAACGCTGATGATGACGTTCTCTTTCTGGCGTTTTGCATGGATGTGTATGTAAGAGTCGGCAGTGGGGAGTTGAAGAGTGCTGAGGGCGTTGTGCTGCCGTTTCTCTTCAAGGGCGTCAATAGAGTTCCCGATGAGGTTGAGAATAACCTGTTCAAGTTTGTAGAAATTGCCTTTGACCGGCAGTTCTTCCGGGCCGAATTTGAAGTTGAGCTGTATTGATTTTTTTGCGCACTCTCGAGAGATGAGGTTGAGAGCTGAGTTTACAGGTTTTCTGCTGTCGAAGAGTGTTGCTGCGTTTTTTTGATTGCTGCTGCCGAAAAGCCGGATATTGTCGACAATAGATTGCATCCTTGCAATGTTCTGTATTATTTTTTTTGCTTGTCTTGTTACGGCGTCTTTGAGGTTGGGCCTATCTTTTTTGGCATCTTCAAGCATTTTATCAACGAGCAGGCTTATTGTGTTGATGGGTTGAGTGATTTCGTGCGCTACGCCTGAGGCCATTTCGCCAAGTTCGATAAGACTTCTGGTTTGCTGCTGCTTGCTTTCGATGAGCTTCTTCTGGGTGATGTCGCGTATGATGAGCTGATGTGATTGGAGAGCTCCAGCAAAATCGTGAATCGGGAGTGCTGTGATTTCAGCTAAAAAGGTGGCCTCTTTGCCTTTTTTACATAACAGTTCCAGGCTTCGGCTTGCTGTTTTATCAGGCTTCTCCTGAAGGATGGCCTGCCATTTGCGAGTATCTCTGGAATGAACAAGGTCGACAAAAGGTCTGGCCAGAAGTTCGGACTGTTTTGTGACACCAAAGAGGTGGATTCCCATGGGTGAAATGCCGGTGATTGTGCCATGACGATCGGTGGTTATCATACCGTCGGTGAGTGCTTCGAGGCGTTTGCGATCGGTGACGTCGATGATGATGGCGTAAATGAGGAACTTGCCTTTGATCTCGATTTTGTTGCTGTAGACCTCGACATCACGAATGGAGCCGTCGGCGGTGCGGTGACGGCATGAAATCTGCTGCTGCTTTATCTCTTCGTCTGAGTGTATGATAATTTGATTGATGTTCATCTCTTTGAGTTCTTCGACCTTCCAGCCATAAAACTCTGCTGCCGCCTGGTTGGCATCGATAATTGAACCTGTTACGGAGTCAATAACCATCTTTGGGGCCGCATGGCTTTCAAAGAGTTTTCGGAATCGTTCCTCACTGTCACAGAGTGCTTTTTCACTCTCTTTATGACTGGTTATATCTATGCCTATGCCAATAATATAGTGGCTCCCGTCTATGATTGCATTGCACGCCGTGGTTACATACCAACGGAAAAGAGGTCCGCCCTGGCAAAGCACTCTGCCTTCAAATAGCTCTTCGGGACTGTTTTTGTCGATGAGGCGCTTAAGTACCTCCCTTCCCTGTTCCCTGTCGTCCGGGTGGAGGAGGTCAAGCACATTGATGCCGGCAAAATCAGATTTGGGATCTCCAATAATCTTTTCACGGAGATAATCGTTACCGCTGACAATCTGACCGGTGCGATCGACGATATAAAAAATTCCAGGAATACTTTTAATGAGTGCCTGGTTAAAGGTATCCTGACTTTTCAGTTTCAGTTCGATTCTTTTGGCTTCCGTGACATTCTGAACAAAAACAAGGATTTGCCCGGCGCCGTCGTTTACGGGGTAGAGGGAACTTCGGAGAATCCGGCCATTCTGTTCGTCTTCAAAAAAGATCGGTTTGCCTGACGCCAGAACATCCTCCAGTTTCTGCCTTTTCGTTTTTGCCAGCCCAAAAGGGAGAATATCAAAGCAGTTCGTGTTGAGACATTGTTCGATGCTTTTGCCAACCTGAATGCAAAAGGCGTGATTTGCTGCAAGGATGATGAAGTCGCGGTCGAGAAGAAAAACCGGATCTGGAAAATTGTCGAACAATGAGTGTATCGATCGTTCCCACAGCTTGTCCGATTTTTGAAAAGCAGCATTCTCCTCTTCGGAATGATGTTGGCGGGTGTTGTTGATGAAGGCCATCAGGCACTCCCCGCAGTTCCCTGAGACAATTGCCACAAGGTGCACCTTACGGGGTGGAAGTACTGAAATGTCTGCATTTTCGTCATCGTCGTATTGACCGAGTGGTGATCATGATAATTTATATATAAAACATATAAATTAATATATTTTTTTCCAGAATATACAGCTATCCACATATCCATCACTTCGTGGGAAGTGCTGGTTGTATGCTGACTTGCCGCCATACGGTGCTGCTAAGTTTTAAGCATGAGTGTGCGGAGGAAGATTTATTTGCGATATGGGGGGGATTATGTAGGTTGTTTTCCATGTGTGTCGTATTGGTACTGATTATAATGAAACAGTCTCAAACCCCCTTATGCAGGCTTTTACATCAAAGATCAGGCTGTTGTTTATTGCATTGGCCGGTATAGCCGTTATGGCGGTTACGGCAGTCGTGTTTATAGGTACACGAGAGATCAAACGTCCAGTGGTTCGAGGTCCGCACCCAGTAATTGCTGAAAAGAAGAAGCCTCACCCGGTGCCGAAGATTGGGGAGCCGAATGGTAATGAGCAGGATTTTGTAAAGCTTCGAGCGAGGGAAGATCGGGGAAAGGGAGTTGATAGAGAGAGTATTCGAAGAGCTGCTGATACGTTGCTTAAGGCGGGAGAGTTCAGGAAGGCTGAGGTGCTGTTAGAGAGATTGCTTGTTTGGCTTCCGGCCGATGAGGATATTGAGAGAAAAGCAATCTGGGTTTATGAGGCTTTGGATGAACCGGGGAAGGCTTTGGATGTTTACGAGGAGCTTCTCAAGCTCCATCCGCTTGATACCCATTTACTTATTTCCGCAGCTAAAGCCTACGTCTGGGCAGACAAGTTTCCAAAAGGTTTGGAGCTCTATAGTCGGGTCATCAAAAGCGGGCAGGCGGACAGGGTGACTGTCGGTGAGTATGCTGATTTGCTCTATCTTGACAGAGAGTATGGAGATGCAGAGACACAATATCGTATCCTTTGGAAATCAGGGGAATTGCAGAAAAAGCAGGGACTTAATTTTTACCATACTCTTGCCTACAGGGGTAAAAACGCTGAGGCTGCCGAAGTGCTTGAGGTTTTATTGAAAGAGTATCCTGGTGATATTGAGCTGCTTTCGCCACGAGCAGAAAGTGCTTTTGCGCTGAAATTTTATGACAGGTCAGTATCGATTTACCGGGAGCTACTTCGCAGTGTGCCGAATAACGAGCAGGCTCTTTTAACTATTGCTCGTGTTTCAAGCTGGAAAAGGGATTATGATACTTCACTTGCGTATTACGACAAGCTGATAGCTGCCGTTCCCTCCAACCCCCTCTATTATCGTGAAAAAGCCCGTGTGCTTGGGTGGATGACCCATTACGGCGAGGCTCTTTCAGAATATGAGAAGGGCGTTCAGATGTTTGCGGAGAACAGAGCATTTAAAGCGGAAGCTGATGCTAAGCGCGCATATTACCGTAATGCCTATAACCATAGCCTCAAGGCATATAATGAATGGCTTGCTTTGGAGCCGCATCATCCTGAAGCACTTTTTGATATGGGCCAGTTTGCCATGCAGTATGGAAGATGGAGGGATGCCGCCGGAATTTATGATTCACTTCTTGCAGCTCTTCCGGATCATCGTATGGGGTTGGCGGCAAGGGAGAGCATAAGGCAACACTCTACGATGACGATTCTGCAAAGCGGAGTTGAGTATTTCAGAGCGGAAAGTACCGATCGACAAACCGATGTGTCGTATACCGACTTTTATGCCACTTTTTCGCATCCTCTGCAGGAGAGGCTTTCGATGTTTGTCAAGCTGGACAGTAAGTTCTACACCTTCAAAGAAAATTCCCTCACACCCAGAAGCCGTGGTTTGATTGCCGGTGTTGAATACAGTAACCAACCGGATATTCTTTTGCGTGCAGCCTACGGGTGGCGTCAGAATTCCGGCGAACTGAAGAATAGTCAGAACGGGTATGTTGAGGCGGCAAGCTCTCCGGTTGAAAATGTTCATCTTGGTCTTGGGTTCCATCGTTATGAGGTTATACAAAACTATGAAACATTCCTTAACCATCTTCAGACCAGCCGTTGGCAGGGTCGTTTGGTTTATGATGGTTACCGTCGCTGGAATGCGGGTGCTGATTATGCTTTTGAGCGCTATTCTGATGGTAACGGCCATGTGACGGCGGGAGCTGATTTGACGGCACATCTGCTCTATGATCCGGAGCGTTTGAATGTCTCCTACCGTCTGCAGAGTTACGCTTTCAGCGAAAGTCGCGATTATTACTGGACACCCTCTTCTTTTGTAACCCATACTGCGGGCATGGAGTGGCGACACCATTTTCGTAACGCAGATCTTTTTCAGGGTGGAAACGATAGTTATGTGAGCACTGCTTTCCGCTTAAGTCTTGAGCCCGGAGGGAATGTTTCACACCAGATTCAAGCAGGCATGCATTATGACTGGAGCCAGCGGTTATCTACTGCGCTGGAGTATCAGTATACATGGGATACAACGGCAACAATTTATGAGGATAAACGCCTTAATGCCGTCCTTCAGTGGGTTTTTTGAGAATCGATTAACTGTGCCTGCTCCATGCAAAAGAAAAATAAAGTCAGTCTCCTTGTTGCTCAGGTCGTTGTGCTCTTGACTTCGGTCGTTGTTTATATAATTGTCCGTACTTATTTTATTTATCACATCAGGTTCACTCTTTTTGAGGAGATATTCGCCGTTCTGTTTCTTCTTTCAGAGACTTTTCTGCTTGTTCACTCCTTTGCCTTTTTTCTGGATATTGTGAGTGAACATGTTCAGCTCAAGCATCCCCAAGAGCGGAAGCCCGGTAAGGATGCTTCTGTAGCAATCCTTATCCCTGCAAGGCATGAACCGAAAGAGGTTGTTGAAAACACCCTTTTGACATGCCTTAATATGGCTTATGAGAACAAAGCAGTTTATCTGCTTGATGATTCACACATTGAAAGCTTTAAGCAAGAGGCCCGTGAACTGGCGGAATCGCTTGATGTCGGACTTTTTACCCGTCAGGATAACAGGGGTGCAAAGGCCGGGTTGATCAATGATTTTATGGCGACCATGACGGAGAAGTACATTGCGATTTTCGATGCTGACCAGAACCCCATGCCTGAGTTTTTGAACCATATCCTCCCTTTGCTCGAAGGCGATGACCGGTTGGCTTTTGTACAGACTCCGCAGTTTTATACCAATACTGATGTCAGCCCTGTTGCACTTATCTCGAATGTTCAGCAGGCGGTTTTTTTTGAGTACGTCTGTGAAGGGAAGTCCAGCAATGAGTCGATGTTCTGTTGCGGCACGAATGTTGTCATCCGCCGAAGCGCCCTGGAGGATGTGAGCGGGTTTGATGAAGATAGTGTTACTGAGGATTTTGCAACATCGCTGAAAATGCACATGAAACACTGGAAGTCGCTGTACCATAATAAGGCCTATACCTTTGGGATGGCTCCGGAGGATTTGGGATCTTACTTCAAGCAGCAGAGCCGTTGGGCGATGGGCAGTTTTCAGCTGTTCCGTAAACTTCTGTTTTTGTTTTTTACTGATTTCAGAGCTCTCAAGCCTCTTCAATGGTTTGAGTATGCTCTCAGCTCAAGTTATTATTTTGTGGGAGTTGCTGATTTCTTTCTGATTGCCGGACCGATCATGTATATTTTTTTTAATATCCCTTCGTTTTTTATGGCTCCGGAGCTCTATGTTCTTACTTTTGTGCCCTATTTCCTGCTTTCGTTTTTAGTCTATTATTCGAGCATGGGCAAGAAGAAATATTCGCCTATACATATTTTCAAGGTGCAGATGCTGGGCATGATGACGATACCCGTCTATCTCAGATCGGCATTTCTGGTACTTTTCAATATTAAAAAAGGGTTTCAAATTACACCCAAGAATGGCGCAAGAAGCGTGCCTTACAGAACGCTTTGGCCGCAGCTCTTTTTGTGGGCACTACACCTGACAGCCCTGACGTGGGGTATGCTGAGATTTTATGAAGTGCCCTCTTTAGCAATAGCAATGAACCTGTTCTGGGTGGGACTTCATACCGTGATATTCAGCGGTGTGTTTTATTTTAACAAGGAATGAAAAAAGCTCTTTTCTTACTGCTGCTCTCTTTGCTGGAGCTCATGATGGCAAACTGTTCATCACCGCCACTCAATACAGAGAAGATTTTGCATGGTTCATGGGCACATTATAAACGGACTTTTATCAAGAAGGGTCGGGTAGTAAGACCCCGGAATAATAACGATACCGTCTCTGAAGGTGAGTCTTACGCTATGATAAGAGCGGTTGTTATGGGTGATAAGAAAACCTTTGATGATTGCCTTGAATGGACGGAGGCTAACCTGTCGCGCAATGCATCAACCGGGGACAGGCTGCTTGCCTGGCATTATGAACATGGAAAGATCAGTGATATAACGCCGGCATCAGATGCCGATATCGATTATGGGTACGCTCTGATTCTTGCTTATCGAAAGTGGCACAAGAGTGATTATCTTACTCTTGCGCGTGGTGTTATGCAGAGTATTCTCGATCATGAGACGGTCGTGGTTGATGACCGGCTCTATCTTCTCCCTTATATGATTACGGGGAATGTTCCGGATAGGCCCGTGGCCCAAAACCTTTCGTACTATGCCCCGTCAACGTTTAAGCTGTTTTATGAGATCAGTGAGGACAAGCGCTGGCTTGACCTTGCTGAAACGGGCTATAATCTTGTCGGAAGGCTTCAGCATTTCTCCGTTGAAGGGTTACATCCCGGTCTGGTGCCCGACTGGTGTGCTTTGGGTTTGAAGGGTGAGATTATGGCTTTGCCGGGTAAACCGATGGTTTACGGTTGGGATGCTTTGAGGGTGCCCATAAGAATCGCTGCTGATTATCAGTTTAATCGCGACCCAAGAGCACTTGCGGTGCTCCGGCGATTCTCTCTTTATTTTGAAAATGAGTTTAAGCGGAGCGGGAAGATACCTGATGAAAACCCGCTTTTTTACACTGCCGCATACTCAGCTGCCGAGTCGGCCGGTTCTTCAGTTGCACAGGAGATGTTTGAGAGGCAGAGAGCTTCGATCATGTTTGATGAGGAAGAGTGCTTTTATAATGAGCCGGAAGACTATTATGCCAACAGTGTTTCCTGGCTCGCGGAATACTATCAGTTAATCAAAGAAAAGCGTAAATGATGAAAGATAAAAGTGAGTTGATCAAAAAACTTCGGGATTCCATTAAAGCTGAAGAATCTCTTGTCACCATTTACTCGAACCATATTAAAAACGTTATGGCATATTCGTCGATGAACAAGGTGACGGCGGATGAAATACTTGCTGCCCTCGACAAACTTAAAGGGGGGTGTCTTGGACATAAAACTGTGCTCAACAGGCTTATTGAATCAATCTCAAACAGTGACACCGATGTTTATTAAGGAAGACCTTCTTGGATTTTTCGAATCTATGATGGAACTTGAAGTTAAGCAACGGGATACCTTTATGGGTCTTGCAGCTGATATCGATGATCCTGATATCAAAAATATCTTGAAACGTATCGGTAATGATGAGCAAAGTCATATGGGTCTGGTTCAGCGGATTATTGATCTGCTCAACAGTGTTAATTAAAGAGCTGAGCTGAAAACTGACCTGCTGTCCGGGCAAGCAGGAAAAAATATAACCATGCCGATAGGAAAACCGCCTTGACCTACCAATCGCTCGGAACCCTCATCAGACCGGTGTATCGGTGGCGGGTGTACGGTCTGCGTCTCATACGTCATAGCTCCAACACCAGCTTCGATGTCGAGCGTTCCACAGTTCATTGCTCTGGATCCAATGGACTTTGATGCGAAGGGGTTACCGAGCAAAAAAGAGATCGAATTATTGAAACAGCATGAGCTTATTTATCAGCAGCAACATCAGACAGCCCCTCCTGGATAAGGTCAACAAGAGCATTGAGGAGAACACCTTGCTGTTTTTCATACCCCATCAGTGAGTTGAAAAATTCCAGCAGAGACTGGTGCAGGGCCTGACGAAGGTGCCCTGTTATAATGATAATAATTGACTCCTCTGAATGCTCTCACTTCTCAAGCTGTTTGAGCAAGTCGATTTTTATTAATCACGGCTTAAGTTATTTGGTATGTTTCTCCATAATAATCAGTCACTAAAATCCTCAATCAGAGAGTCTTGCGCTTCAAACCAATCATCTCTGTCTGCACCCGTGTTTCTGCCCTTTGCCTCCCACCGGTAATAGGCTGCCAACCTGATCTGCTCCTCTCGCTGCTCAGGTGACATTAACTGTTCCGGCTGCCTGCCTTTTTTGCCTTTTTTCTCTTTCTGATCTTTCTGATCTTTTTTATTCGATCCGTTTGACATGGCTTATGATGTTAAAAGGTGAACAATAAATCCAACAACACTTATTATATATAAAATATCACTTTTACAGTAGCATTCTCTTCCCTCTATTGTAAATAAATGCATTAATTGCACATATATTACATGTACGATTTATACTGAAATCAATGGGGACTTCATACATGCAGAGGTTCCGGAACCGGAACCAATCATGAGTCTTGCATTTGACCTCCAAGCCAGACAACAGCACCAACGCTTTCCGTTACAGAGGTTCAGTGATATTTTTCATTAAGCTGATAAAGCCAGTAACGGTCAACATTAGATGTTATCAGACTTTCCAGAATCATGTGTTCGTAAAGCTCACAATCACCCGGCAGGGTTTTCCCATTGGATTCAATAGCCCTCTCAAGCACGCTCAATACAAACCGTTCAGTGACAGCATTCTCTTCATAAGCTACTCCATAAGGTGCATAAACATTGATAATATCATGTGCACTATCCCAGTTCGACCACTGCGGACCACCGATTTCATTCTCGACAGCAAGTATGATTTTTTTTAATGTTGGCATATCTGTACCTCCTTTATTGTCTCCGATTTGATAAATATTATATATATTAGGTATGTCTTTATATTTAAAAAACCAAATTCGCATACATAATATATAAACCATAAGGAGAAACAGGCATGTCACTGGCACTTTTTAAACGGGATCATTTTAAGCACTTTGATGATGTTTTGAACGACAATATTACGCCATTCTTTTCTTCGTTAGTGTGTCCATCCTTCAAAGTAGATGTCGCTGAGGATGGTATGGCATTTTTCATCGAAGCCGATATGCCTGGTCTCAATAAAAAGGATATCAAGGTGGAGCTGGAAGATGATGTACTCACTATCAGTGCAAAAAGAACCCAGAGCGAGGATGACAAGAAAAAAGGGTTTCACCGTGCCGAACGCTCATGGGGATGCCTTTGCAGAAGTTTTACTGTAGGTGATAATGTTGACGGGGATAACATTGAGGCGACCTACGATAACGGCGTGCTCCAAGTCAAGGTACCAAAAATACAGCCTCAGCAAATACTGGTAAAAGATATTCCTGTAAGGTAAGGAGAAACAAGATGATATGCAGTCGTTTACTGTAAAATGTTTTACTGACATTTTTTTATAACTCATTGAAAAAATCGATGATCCATGCCTAAAAATTCAACAGTGCGACCCGAAGAGCGCGAAAGAGAAAGTTATGACCTATCAACGGATGAGCGTGAGGACGATATCAGGCTTGCTGCATACTATCTCTGGAAACTGAGAGGAGAAAAACACGGTAAAGACAGGGACGACTGGTATGCGGCAGAAGCGTCTTTTCATGAGGATTACACTGACTGAAGAGCGCTCATGGATCACTTACTCTTCTGCCTCTATGGAGTATCTTTTACTGCGGGAAACGGTACTTTCTCTATGGCAATCAGAATTTGTAACGGATACCGACAAGGGCACTGTTAGTGGATATTTTAAAATTTCCGACAGTAGGTATTGTTAATAGTGTCTGTGCTAAAATAGCAGCAGCGAGCATCAATTGCGAAGTGATCACTCAAGGGGATGGCAACGCCGGCTCCAAATCAGCCGGTGGCCTGTAAAGCGGACCCCGGCCTTTGTAATTTTTCACACCCAAGAAGAAGTTAGAAATTGTATCTCACTCCAACCAAAAAATTGTTGCTCAGTTCAGTAAATGAGACACCACTGCTAATCTTGAAGCTTGATGGTTTTAGATAACGGTATCCCAAATCAACCACTATATTTTCAGATGCCTTAATACCTACACCTGCGCCAAGCTGATAAGCAAAGACAAGGTGTGACTCGTCTGAATAACCTGCTGTTTTCCCGGTAAGAGTTGCGCCACCAAGACCTGCGGTAAGATATGGTGTGATACTACCTTTCAGATCAATATCGTAATAACCATTAAGCAGATATGTCAGCGCTGATTGACTTGATCCGGATATTGGGGTTAGTTTCTCACCATCAGTGAATTTATCAAAGTCATTAGACTGATATCCGATAGCAACTTCAACACGATATGCCCCGTTATTGATACCGACAGCACCTACGAACGGAACTCCCGATTTGTATGTTGCGGCCTCATTAAATTTGAAGCCTGCAGCATTCGTAAAATCTGAGTTTGCAAGTGATGCCAATCCAGTTGACAAGCTCACATAGGGTGCCGCAAAAACCGGTGTTGCGGAAAGACTTGCTGCAAGAAAAGGCAGGAGGAGCTTTTTCATTTTTTCAGAGGATGTTTTTTTGTTGAATGTGAAATCCTGACAAGATAGCATGGTAACACACCATCAAGTATGAGAGTAAATATCGAAGTTAATCAATTTGTATTATAAAGCCGGCATTGCTTTCCTCTCTCTATACCGGGTATTGGAACTCATGGCGATACAGAAGAAAACGTCCGGTACATTTCCGTCAAAGGCCGCATTTATTACTTTTTTTTCAGCTGTCCGACAAAAAATGAAGGTTAGCATAATTGCAAAAAATAGTCTAACTTTTGTTAAAAGTGGCGAATTACAATATCGCTTTAAATTATTTGTGCTTTACAATTCTCAATAACCATAACAAAATACCATCATGGCAAACGAAACAAGCAACAATCTCGGTGGCGCTTTGAGCAATCTGGTGAATACTGTAGGTACTGTTTTTCAGCAATCAGTTGAGGTGTGGAGCGGCGTATTCAAAAGCAGCTTACAGGCTATTGAACCGCTTGGCAAAGCCGCCGGTGATCTTGTTGGAAGCACTACCAGTGCCTTGGGTCAGGCAGTGCAGAATGTTACATCGGCAATAGCACCGAAAAAGTAATTCACCTGGAAAAAGCACCTTGCAACTACCAACAGCAGGGTGCTTTTTTTAATGTTATTATGCTTCTATTTTTTAAATCAATAAGCCCTTTATGGTATGCCTGAAGAAAACGCAGCAGTACATCAACCACAAGCGATGACTCAACCGGGTATTACCGAACTCGTAAAGTTTGCGCCCTTAGCTATCCCTTTAGCTCTTCCCTTGTTATTGCACGCAATACACGGTATTGCTGTAGGAGGAATCGGGGTTGCGGCCGTGACTCTTGCCCTTGGGCCAAAAGGCAGGGAACTGATCACATCTTCCGGTGAAGTACTCTGTAATTTGCTGCCTGTCGCAGAGAAGGGCGAGTCGGTAAAAAAAATACAAGCGGAAGTCAGTCCGACACTTCAAGCATAATGATCTACATGTGCCACCTCAATGTTTCTTGAAAGCTTAAACGTTGATCAAGGAATAACAGCGGCTGTAAAAAGAAGTGCCATGTTAAAATGGCGTCAGACCAGGAAAAGTTTTTGTAAGAAATTTTTTTTAAAGCTCGGTCTATTTTGCTACCTTTTACAAAAGAGCGTAATAACCAAATAATCTAATGGCCATGAGTAAATTATCAGGTGTTTTTACCAACTGGGGAGAAGCATACGGAAGATTAGTTGAAACCTATATCGATGGTACGTGGTGGACTGTTGGTGATTACCTTGAAAATGTTGGGAAAGGAACAAAGCGCTTATTGGTCAACGCCTACCCTTTTATTTATGGCGGCACGTCTTCATCGGTATTTAAAGGTTCTTCACCGAAGGCTGCGGGTTTTGCAAAACCTACCAAGGATATTGAGGCCCGGTTCAAGGATTAACACAAGCCATCCACTTTAACAAGCCTGCATAATAACTACCAGATCAGCAAGCAATTTAAGCAAGACATGCACAGGTGCCCGCACCTGAAGAGCATGCCTTGCGCTTCTACTGGCACTTAGAAATATTTTTCCTTTAGCTGATCCAGCCAGTAAGTATTCCCATTAGACGAAACAAGATTTTCGAAAATCATGTGCTCGTAAAGCGCACAATCACTCGGCAAGGTTTTCCCGTTGGATTCAATAGCCCTTTCGAGCACGCTCAATACAAATCGCTCAGTAACAGCATTCTCTTCAAACGATACCCCATAAGGCGCATAAACGTCGATAATATCCTGCGGCCCATCCCAGGTCGACCATTGAGCTCCGCCGATTTCATTCTCGACATCCAATATGATTTTTTTCAGTGTAGCCACCGTCATCTCCATTTTTGTTTCAGATTCGGGGAATTTATCGCCAATAAATATAATTTACATATTCTAAATCTTTTTTTTGCATTATTGATATATTAATAATGTGAATACTGAGCTACCAGTATGACTGACATTTTTTAAACATTTTCTTTTGAAGCTGTTAACAAGGGGGCTGCTATGACAGTAGAACACGCAATTGAAAAGCTTGACAATGCTATACATGCTCATGCCTTCCGTCCTGAGTTTATTATAGTGGCATCGCGTTTAATAATGGAACTGCATGCGGTTGGCAGGATTACCTTTCGAGATGGCGTTCTGCATACTAAATCTTTAGTTTTGGATGAAAGGATTTTGGTGGCTGAAGATCAGTCTTTGAATGAGTTTGATTTTAGACTGCCGATTCTTCTCATTTAGGCGGATAAGCCATTAGCTAATCATCATCTTTGTCGCCACTCCCCTCCCGCCCTTGACCTTCCCGATTTCCGTTGCGATGGCATTTCATGCAGTTCTGAAAATTAACTATTCCTTCTTTTTCATGCTTACGAACCATAAGGGAATAGGAATGCTCATGGCAGTTGTAACAGGTATATTTTTTATAATTACCCGGTTCGTTATGGCATGCAGCACAGTTTGCTGTGTGATTACCATCAAGAGGGAAATATCTGTTGTGATCGAAAGCTGCCGGTTTCCAACGGCTTGTTGTATGGCATTCGGAGCATTGACCCTTCGTATATTGATGCAGGGCATTTCGGGGGGTTTTATTCTGGTGGCAGGTTATGCACTCTTTTTGCCGTACCTGCGAAAGAGCCTCATGTTTAAAGCTTTTAAGTGCTTTTGCTGCGTCAATTCCCCTATGATCGACATGGCAGTCGATGCAGGAGGCGGCAATGACTCCTCTATGAAAAAGAGCCTTGGCGGTATCTTTTGAAAGAACAATACCGGATACATTTCTAACACCGATATCAGCCTGTTTGTGACATCTGATACACTGAGTCGACGTTACGCCGGCGAATGGCTCATGACAACTCAGGCACTTTTTTTCTAATTTCTGGTGGCTTTTCATCAATGGGCCGGGATTAAGCAGCACCTCGGGAAATGTTGCTGCAAGGGCGGCAAGAATTATGGCTGACGCAATAAAAACAAAAAGCAGTACTTTCAAATGATTACCTCCAGTTCAGAAAGAATGTTATGCTTAGAATATGGATGAGAGTTAATGCCATCAAAACAGAAACCATAGGTATATGCAATGTTCGCCATTGCTCAAGAGTTTTTAGGGTAAGGATATCCCAGTAGTGTTGTCGCTCAAGAATATCCTCAGTCACTTCAAGACCAAGCTGTTTCATTTTGATTTTCACTTCTTCCCTGACTTGTTTAAGCAGATATTGGCCGACATGACCACTGGCTGTGACTATCAGCATAAATGCTGTAGCCGCCCAGGGCAGCATGGCATTGAAATGGAATGGATTCCTGAATGAATGAGAATCATCAAGGTACCTATCCACCCTGGTTTTGCAGTGAAGCCAGAGAAAAAATTTGAGGGTTCCGGTTCGTACCAGCTTTTTTTTTCGGACTGAGTAGGCAAATGAAAAAACAAGAAATGCAGTGCCTGCAAAACCCATGTACCGGCCTATCCATGCGAGATGTGCAATATGCAAAAGGTAGTCAAGAGATATTGCTGCAATAATCAGCAGCAGATAGGAAGCCGTGAGAGGCAAGGTCCGTTGTACAAAGACAGATTTCCACATAGTAATCATCAACGAATTACAATATCATTTTGATATAAAATATTCAGCCCATCTTATAGAGACCCTAAAACAATCTTAAAAGTCGATTATTGTCAGTGATTTTGTGGGGAAGGAGGATGGGAGTGATTCCACATGGGCACATGATAGATGCCCCACAAATAAATTTTAAGCCAATTATAGGCTTAATTATTGAATTGCTTAAGAATCAGCAGGTTAAATTAATAACCATCTGCTTGAGATTATAAGAGCAATAGAAACAAGAAGATCTATCGATCAGGAAGCCTGATGCCGCTGAACAGAAACAGAATACATAAACTAAAGCTGATCAATAAGATTCGACGGAAAAGTGTAATGGCAATGAGTTTGCGCAGCCAAATAGCTTTTTACTACACCGTTGCGACTGGGCTTTTAATCGCCTTGGTATTTATGATCACCTACCTTATCGTTGAAAACCTTGTCTATAGGCAATTTGATGAAAAAATCAAGAATGAAGTTTCAGAAGTTTTTTCAAAAGCACATATCACAAATCATGATTTCAAGGGGTTTGCAAGCTTTCAGAATCTTGATAACAAAGAGAATATCGATACTGAATTTATTCAGCTGGTAACTATGAACGGGGAAGTGGTAAAAAAATCATCAACCCTTTCCTGGTGCGCTCTGGCTTTTAACCCCGATCATTCCGGCAATGCTTACTTCAATAACAGTTTTGCAGGTACAATGGTCCGACAGGCACAGATCCCTCTTGTCAATAGCAAAGGTTTGACAGGTGGTTATCTTATTGTTGCTGTTCCCCTAAAAAACGCCATTATTGTTTTACAGGACCTGAAGAACATTTTTCTTTTATCTTTCCCGTGTATTATTGTGACGCTTTTTGTTTTTACCCGTATGATTGCAGGTAAAAGCATACACCCTATTGAAAAAGTTATTGCCACTGCTGAAAGAATCACTCAGCAAAATCTCCATCAGCGGATAGCTCTGCCTTATCATCGTGATGAATTATATCGTTTGTCGGCGACGATCAATGACCTTATGGACCGACTGCAGGAAGCATTTCAGCGTGAAAAACAGTTTACTGCTGATGCTGCTCACGAACTGAAAACACCACTTGCTACGGTCAAAGGCGCCCTCGAGGTGCTGATTCGCAAGCCTCGAGAAAAAGAGTTCTATGAAACCAGAATTCGGTTTTGCCTTATTGAATTAAACCGCATGGCCAGGCTGATCGACCAGCTTCTGATGCTTGCTCGTTATGAAAGCAGCACGATCAGACCAAATATTGAAGAGGTTATGCTTTTACCTCATATTGAGAAGGTTGTTAACCGGATGAAGCCATCTGCGATGGAAAAAGGTATTTCAATCAAAATGGATCATACAGCAGCCGTAAGTATTGCAACCGATCCAGCAATCCTTGAATTGATTCTTGTCAATATTTTATCAAACGCAATCAAGTATTCCCCGAACGGCTCTTTTATAACGATTTCTACTGAACGAATAGCCAATAAAATTGTCTGCAGCATTTCCGAAAAAGGGGGCGGCATTCAGGATGAAAAAATAAATGCTGTTTTTGAAAGGTTTTATCGATTGGATATGTCAAGAAATTCGAGTACTGGGGGGTTCGGACTGGGTTTGTCTATTGTAAAAAAACTTGCGGATCTATTGAGTATCACCATATCACTGAAAAGCGAGAATAACAATGGAACAACATTTTTTCTGATGTTCAACCCCCTGGAGGGAGCAAAAGCCGCTTAAATTTATAACACCGGACAATGCTGGTATTGGGAACTTACGGGGAGCCGGACTAAAGCAGGAGACTTCGATGGTCAAGGGCAATACCATAATGAATAATATAATTAACCCTGGTTTGCCACCAGGGTTTTAACGTTTTGGTTTAGACAGTTTCGTGCCACGTAAGAGGTTATTCCGTTATTGTGAACTTATCCGTCCTGATCAGAATTACCTGTAAGGAAGTACGCCTGTTTGAAATCTGATGCTGCGCCATCGATATCACCAATAGCGGATTTAGCGATGGCTCTTTCGGTAAAGGCTACGGCATCTTTTGGTGTTGGATCAAGCTCAATGGCTTTCTTAAAGTCTGAGGCAGCGGCTGCGTCATCGCCGATAGCTTGTTCTGCAAGTCCACGATGATTGTAAGCTATTACCAAAGATGATTTTCCGAGTTGCTGGTTATCTTTTATGATTTTTGTGAAGTCTGCTATAGCCTCGTTCAACTCCCCTGTTCTCAGCTTAGCTTCAGCTCTGCTTAAAGAGCTACTGTTACTTGCATAAGCGGAATTGCTTGCAAGTATTCCTGTTATTACAGCAATTCGTATAACCCGGATGGATTTATTCATAGGACACCTCGCTTTTTAGGATGATTAATATATTTCAGCGGCAATTGAAATGCGTTTTCATAACTACGCCATCAACAGTCACTTAGTTTATTGTAATCATTGGCCTCTTAACAGCTCATTAAAGCGACCTTAAAAGTTCATAAAAAACACTTCAAAACACTATATACCGGCAAGGGGGGAAGGGATAGTTGGCAGTGGGCAGTTGGTGCGGAATCTTTGTTTTAGGAGCATTGTGGCAAATCATTATTTTATCGCAAAAGGCCTGGCTTTAAACTATTTAAAAAGGAACATTATGAGCGATTTACCGAACTGCCCCAAATGCAACTCGGAATACACCTACGAGGTCGGGGGTCTTTTAACCTGCCCTGAGTGCGCATACGAATGGAGCGCACTGGCCAATGCGTCGGAAAAGGCTCGTGTCTGGAAAGATGCGCATGGTAATGTCTTGCAGGACGGTGATACTGTGACGGTGATCAAGGACCTCAAGGTAAAGGGATCGTCATCGGTTATCAAGGGTGGGACGAAGGTCAAGAATATCCGCCTCATCGACGGGGACCATGACATTGACTGCAAGGTTGAGGGTTTCGGACCTATGCAGTTGAAGTCGGAATTCGTCAAGAAAGCCTGAATGCCTCGTTGTAATTGAGTGTAAACTACACGATATGAATGTCGTCCCCTAATTGCAATTGAGTGTAAACTACACGATATGAATGTCGTCCCCTAATTGGGGACGACTTATGAAAGAAGGGGATTTTTATTCGCAGAAATGGCCTTGATGATGACCTCGGAGTTCACGGGCGTCTCTCAGGGTTTGGAGTTTTGTGCGCTGTGGCGGTGTGAGTATTGAAACGAGTTCTGTGAAATGAGTGCTCCTGAGTTTGGCAAGTGAGGCGTCTTTTTTGCCGATTCTGTCGGAAAGGTCGTCGATTTTTTTCCGGTCGGGGTTTGTTTTAAATGATTCTTCTTCAAGCTCGCGGTTTAATGCTGCAAGTTCCTTCTTTTCTGCCACCATAAGCGTGAAGTGTTTTTCGCGCATCTCTTTAACTTTAACGGTCTGAGTGTCGGTTAATCCAAGTCGTTCCTGCATTCCTGTCATTCTGCACTGTTCTTCTCTTCTTCCGCATTGCCCGCCTCTGCCTTCAGGGAACGTATTAAAGTGCTCCCGTGGATCCGGTCCGAGTTCCGAGAGTCTTTTCTGCCATTCGTGGCGATAGGCCATTCGATCTTCGATTGGTGCTTTACAGACTTTAGCGCGGAGTCCGGCAAGGTCTTTGTCTGAATAGTGACTGTAGTCTGTTGCCGCGGAGGCGATAGTTCCAAACCCGAGCAGGGTCGCGGTGAGCATCAACATCATTGTCTTTTTCATCGTGTTATTTTGTTTTATTCATTGATAAACATTGCCTGGAGGAGTATTGAGCATACTCCCCTGCTCCATATCATGAATTAAGACGATAGATTGGGGGAAAACTTGCGTTTATAAAAAGATATTTTTTGAAAGAAAAGAGAAGAACAGGGCTTACAGGTGTTATGGGACTCATGGGAGTTATGACCTGGTTCCTACCGGGGTTTCTTGCGTTCTTTACGGTATTTTATGACGGCGAAAGCAATGACTAAAGCGAACAGTACCGTTACCGGAACACTGTACATAAAAACAAATCCACCGATATCCTCCCAGTGTTTGCCGAGGAGATAGCCTCCGTAAACGAGTAATACATTCCAGGCTATTGCGCTTATGCCTGCTGCAAGAAATACCAGAAAAGCATTCAGATGCATTAAGCCTGTTACCGGTGAGATTAATGACCGGGATCCTAAGAGAAAGCGGTTGAGCAGTACGGCTAAGTAGCCGTGGGTTGCAAACCGCTGGCGTATAAATTCGACCTCTGCAGGTGGAAAAAGCTTGTGAATCCTTTCACCCCATCGGGGGGGGATTGAGGTGATATCTCTGGCATAGAGTTTCATTCCAAACTTTCTGCTTACGAGGTAGATGGCCATAAAACCCAATGTTGAGCCAAGTGATGGCCATAGAATTGCAAACAGAATGCTCAGCTTTTTGTATACAAGCAGGTATCCTGTCAAAGCTATCGGAAGATCAAGGGGGACAATGGGGAAGAAGTTTTTCAGAAATGCAATGAGAAAGAGAATGAAATATATTGCTATCGGGTCTGCAGACTGTACATAAGCAATAACTGAATCAAGCATGAGCTATAGGGGATTAGTCTTTTCAAGTACCATGAGTAATTCCATGACTACTTCATGCTCTTTGTTCTTGTGAATATAGTATAATAGGTGCTATTGGCATAGAATTGGCAAGTATAAACCTTCGCTATCGGAGGAGTGAGAAAAAGCTTCCGGATCAGTAGAGATCGATGAGGAGTATTTGAGAACAAGAGGCCTCTTTTTGTTTTGAGTTTATTATTTTGCGGGCAGTTTCAATCAGTCAACAATCAATCGCTGTTATGAGCAAGAAAAAAGAATTACTGTGGCAGAGCCGCTTTTCAGAGCCTTTTGATCAGGATGCGCTGTTCTATTCGTCTTCGGTTCATGTCGACAGAAAACTTTATCGTGAGGATATTCAGGGATCGATTGCTCACGTTACCATGCTTGCTGAAGAGAACATTGTGAGCGATGATGAGGCTCGCCAGATTATTGAAGGACTCCGGGAAATAGAGGAGGAGCTTACAAGCGGAACGCTTGTGCCGCAATGGGAGGATGAGGATATCCATACGGTTATTGAAAACAGACTGAAGGAAAAAATCGGGGCTGCTGCCGGTAAACTGCATTCTGGCCGAAGCCGTAACGATCAGGTTGCAACGGATACCCGACTCTATATGCGTCGTCAGATCGGGGAACTTCAGGAAGCGCTTGGAACTCTGCTGAAGGTGCTGGTGGAAAAGGCGGAAACCTATCGCGATACCATTATATTCGGATATACTCACTTGCAGCGTGCCCAGCCTATTTCCGCCGGACATTACTATCTTGCCTATTTCAACATGTTCGTCCGTGACAGGCAGCGCCTCCGGGACCTTATGAAACGAGTGAATATCTCTCCGCTCGGCGCAGCTGCATTTGCGGGAAGCACCCTGCCGCTCAATGCGCAAAGGAGTGCGGTACTGCTTGGCTTTGACGATCTTTTCTCAAACAGTATTGATGCTGTGAGCGACAGGGACATTGTGATTGAATTCATATCGGACTGTTCGATGATTATGATGCATCTGTCGCGGTTTGCCGAGGACCTTATTCTTTGGAGTTCTTACGAATTCGGTTATCTGGAGATCAGTGATGCTTTTGCGACGGGATCGTCGATTATGCCGCAGAAAAAGAATGCTGATATTGCCGAGCTGGTGAGGGGCAAGACTGGAAGGGTGTATGGCAATCTTATGGCTATGCTGACCATCATGAAAGGACTGCCGCTCTCTTACAACAGAGATATGCAGGAGGACAAGCCGCCGCTTTTTGACAGCGCTGAAACAGCGGTGTCGAGCGTGAACATATTTGCCAAACTGCTGGAGCATACGACTCTCAGGGAGGAACGGCTGGCTAAACTGACCGCTGAAGATCTGAGCCTTGCTACAGAGATAGCGGAGTATCTTGTGCGCAAACAGATACCGTTCCGCGATGCTCATCGCATTACCGGCAAAATTGTCACCTGGAGCATTGCCGCGGAGGTCACCCTGCCGAATATTCCGGCAGAAAAGTTCCGGGAATTCTCGGAAGCCATCGGCACGGACATCTATGCGTGCCTGAAACCGGACAGCAGTGTGCATTCAAAGAAAACACATGGCAGCTGTTCATTTGAGTCGGTGGCATTCCAGATTGAAGAAGCCAGAAAACAACTTTAATTCAATTCAATTCAATACAGCCGGCGATGTCCGAATAACGGTATGACGCTCTATGGATTTAAGCTCTGCCATGTCGGAAACAACGGACGCCGACTGGTTAAGCAGGAGATCCTTGTTCATGCTTTTGGCGGAATCGGGCGCCTGGACCCACTGCTTTTCGATCTGTTTTATCGTTTCTATTTCTGATTTGAACGCTGTATCCTGCAGCGACACCAACTTTTTCCTGCGTAACTGGGTAAGCGTGCTTACATCATGTAAATAGGCCTGGTAGAGATGGTTCCTCGATGAGCGTTCCTGAAATTTTTTCTTCAGCACACTGATCTCTTCCTGGGTGACATCTCCAGTGGATCTATAAAACGCCTTAGAGATAGTGCTCCATGGCAAACTGCTGGTGTAGGTATCTTCTCCAATAGTGGAGGTATCAATCATGGATGGCATGACAATATCGGGGACAACCCCTTTATGTTGCGTACTGCCTCCTGAAATCCGGTAAAACTTTGCAATGGTGATTTTTATCTCTCCAAGCTCAGGCTTCTTTCCAAACAAGGCAAACGGCCGGGTCAGCTTGATAAGGCTTTGTACCGTTCCCTTTCCAAATGTCCTCTCACCAATGATAACACCGCGACCGTAATCCTGAATTGCCGCCGCAAAAATTTCGGAAGCTGATGCGCTATAACGGTTGACAAGAACAGCAAGCGGTCCGTTATAAAGTATGCGGTGATCTTCGTCTCTAAGTACCATTTTTCCGCCGGTCGTATTTGTGACCTGCACGACAGGGCCTGTTGTAATAAACAGTCCGGTAACATTCACGGCTTCTTCAAGCGAGCCGCCGCCATTATCGCGAAGATCAATGACGACACCTTCAACATGTTCGTCCGTCAGCTCTTTGAGGATACGGGCCACATCGCGACTTGTGCTGTTGTAGTTGCCAGTGTTCTTCTGCTGCCCATCAAAATCGAGATAAAAGGATGGAATGGTGATAACACCGATTTTCTGACCATTCTGCTGAATTATGGTTTTTTTGGCCGCCTGTTCTTCAAGATCAACTTTGTCCCGCATAAGCTGGACAGTTTTAGCCGGGCCCCGACCTCCCTGGCTTGCAGGAAGAATATTCAAGCGAACAAGGGTACCTTTTTTTCCGCGGATAAGTTTGACGACATCATTAATTCTCCAACCAAGGACGTCAACCATCTCTCCTGTTGTTCCCTGAGCGACGCCAATGATTTTATCTCCTTTTTTCAAGAGATTGCTTTTGTATACAGGGCCTCCAGGTATAACCTCATTGATAACGGTATACTCCCCTTCGGTCTGCAGTTTAGCTCCTATTCCCTCAAGTGAACGGCTCATATCGATCTGAAAGTTTTCGTACTCGTCCGGTGAGAAATAGCTTGTATGGGGATCGAATGATGTTGTAACGGCTGACATGTATGCCTGAAAAGCATCATCGGGCTTCTGGCGGTTCAGAAGATTCAATCTGGTTGTAAAACTTTTAGCAACGGCTGAGCGGATAGTGCTGGTGGTTTCTCCAGAATATTTAATGTTGAGCCACTGATATTTCAACTCTTTTTTCCACAGCTCGTAAAGCTGGCGTCTGTCGGCAGGCCAAGGGTCGGCTTTACGATCAAGATCAAGGGTTTCAGGAGTTAAAAAATTACTATGGATGGTGTCAGCGGCCGCTTTCATAAAGCGCATTTTTTCTTTAGCTCTTTTAAGAAAAAAGTTATAGATGCCAAACCCCGCATTTGCTTTGCCGGAAAGAAATTCCTTATTAATCCGGCTGCCAAATATCTTGCGGAGGCTTTCGACTTCGCTGGCTACAAAATAACTTTTTGTACCGTCAAGATTGTCGAGATAACGGTTGAATATCTGCTGCGAAAGAGAGTCATTGACCGAGACCTTTCTGAAGTGATTCTGTAAAAGGTTCTGAGTGATATATTTCCCGGCCTCTTCCTCAGCCTCGGTCGGTTTCAGTATTACAACGGTTTCAGCCGATGCTGATTGTACAGTATTTGAGGCAAAAACAGACTCAGTACTTCCCAGGAGAATAGTGGTGAGAAGCAGACTTTTTCTAAACATTTTTTTTATTTGATGATCAAAGGTTCGGCAACAGCATCCAAGCTCTTCTTGAATGGGATAATAATAATTTCTATATTCAGCGACTTGTGGTATGAGGAATGGTTTTCTAAGTAGAAAATACGGCACATTATAATAATAAAAGGAGAGCTTTTCAATGGAAAAGAAAAATATCAG